>NZ_JBPFDM010000032.1:0-512 GCF_059414945.1 Arthrobacter sp. SAFR-179 | reverse complement strand
GCGATGTGCTTGCCGAAGTTCTTATCCCGCATCAGGTCCTTGAGCAGGCGGACGAAGGCCATGGTGGTGGCGGCCTGTTGCTTGCCGGATCCGCGCTTGGCCACCTCGTAGGACTTCGCGTCCGGCAAGGCGATTTCGGCGTGGGTGTTCCGGCGCTCCGGGACGGACCCGCCGAGGGCGGCGCGGCGTTCCATCATGTACTTGATTTCCGGGGCGTCGTTACCGGGGTGGTAGTACGGCGGCCGGTACGCGTCGTTCTCGATCTGTTCGTCGGTGACGGGGATCCGGAGGTGGTCGCGGAACTTCTTCAGGTCATCCTGGGTCAGTTTCTTCATCTGGTGGGTCGCGTTGCGGCCCTCGAAGTGCGGGCCGAGGCCGTAGCCCTTGACGGTGTGGGCGAGGATGACGGTGGGTTTGCCCTTGAATTCGGTGGCGGCCTTGTAGGCGGCGTAGACCTTGCGGTAGTCGTGGCCGCCGCGTTTGAGGTTCCAGATCTGGTCATCGGTCAGGTC
>NZ_JBPFDM010000031.1:0-583 GCF_059414945.1 Arthrobacter sp. SAFR-179 | reverse complement strand
TGGCTGCAGGAGAAGATACCTCCCATATCCTCAGCGGGTTGACTAACCAGCTGCCTGATCGTGATCCGGAAGAGACTGCCGAGTGGGTTGAGTCCCTGGACGCGTTGATCAGGGAACAGGGCACCGAGCGTGCCCAATACATCATGCGGAGCCTGCTGCAGCGCGCGGGCGCGCAGAGCGTCGGGGTGCCGATGGTGACCACCACCGATTACGTGAACACCATCCCGGTGGACCAGGAAGCCGAGTTCCCGGGCAACGAGGAATACGAGCGCCGGTACCGGGCGTACATGCGGTGGAACGCCGCGGTCATGGTCCACCGGGCGCAGCGGCCCGATATCGGGGTCGGCGGGCACATCTCCACCTACGCCGGCGCCGCGACCCTGTACGAGGTCGGGTTCAACCACTTCTTCCGCGGCAAGGACCACCCCGGCGGCGGGGACCAGGTCTTCTTCCAGGGCCACGCCTCCCCCGGCATGTACGCGAGGGCGTTCATGGAAGGACGCCTGTCCGAGGAGGACCTGGACGGGTTCCGGCAGGAAAAGTCCCGTGAAGGCCATGCCCTGTCCTCCTACCCGCACCCGCG
>NZ_JBPFDM010000030.1:0-796 GCF_059414945.1 Arthrobacter sp. SAFR-179 | reverse complement strand
GTTTAGGTGTTTTGGACGTTGTCTTTGGCGTCGGTGGCGCGGTCCTTGACGTCGGCGGCGGCCATTTGGCCTTCGGTTTTGACGTTTTGGGCGGCGTCGGTGGCGGTTGCCTTGACGTTTTCCATGGCTTCCTGGGCTGGTTCCTTCAGGTCCTGGGCCATGGATTTGGCGGCGTCGGTGACCTGGGTGGCCAGGGGCTGGGCTGCCGTTTTGAGCTGGTCCGCGGCTTCGCGTTCCTTCTGGCTTGCCGGGATCAGCGAGGAGACCAGCATACCGGCGCCGAACGCGATCAGCCCGGCGGCCAGGGGGTTCCCGGCGGTTTTGGCTTTGACCTGGTCCGGGGCGGCGGAGACGGCGTGGCCGGCGTCGCTGAGTTTGGCCGAGACGCTGTCCTGTGCCTGGTGCAGGCTGTCGCCGGCGGAGTGCATGGCGTTGGTGGTGTGCCCGGCGCCGGTGGAGGTGGTGTCGTGGACCTTGGTGGTGGCGGTGTCTGCTGCTCCCATGATTTTCTCCTTCACCCCGGTCACGGCGTCCTTCACTTTGTCGGTTTGGCGGTGGACGATGTTGGACGGGGTGACCTTGTCTGCCACGGCGTCCACGTTGGTGCCCAGCCGGGCCCGGGTGGCTTCTATGTCTGCGCGGATGACGTCAGGGTTTTCGCTCATCGGTTTACCTCACCTGGTTTTAGGGTTGGGGGAATTTCTGAGAGGGTTTCCCCGGTTTGGGGCAGGCCCTTGATCTGCTTGAGTTCCTTGCGGCCGATGGAGGCCAGGACCGCGGCGATGATGCCCCAGAT
>NZ_JBPFDM010000029.1:0-1046 GCF_059414945.1 Arthrobacter sp. SAFR-179 | reverse complement strand
CAGGCCGCCACCACCATGGCCTTCGTCCGCCTGCTCAAGGACCTGATGCGGGATAAGAACTTCGGCAAGCACATCGCCCCGATCATCCCCGACGAAGCCCGCACGTTCGGCATGGACGCGTTCTTCCCCACCGCGAAGATCTACAACCCCAAGGGCCAGAACTACCTCTCCGTGGACCGCGACCTGGTCCTGGCCTACAAGGAATCCCCCGCCGGGCAACTGATCCACCCCGGCATCAACGAAGCCGGCGCCGTGGCAGCCTTCACCGCCGCCGGGACCTCCTACGCCACCCACGGCGTGCCCCTGGTCCCCGTCTACGTGTTCTACTCCATGTTCGGCTTCCAACGCACCGGCGACGCCTTCTGGGCAGCAGCGGACCAAATGACCCGCGGCTTCATCATCGGCGCCACCGCAGGACGGACCACCCTCACCGGCGAAGGCCTCCAGCACGCCGACGGCCACTCCCCCCTGCTGGCCTCCACCAACCCCGCCGTCATCACCTACGACCCCGCCTACGGCTACGAAATCGGCCACATCATGCGCTCGGGCCTGGAACGCATGTACGGGCCGGACTCGGACGACAAGAACGTCATGTACTACCTCACCGTGTACAACGAACCCATCGTCCAGCCCGCCGAACCGGAAAACCTCGACATCGAAGGCGTCATCAAGGGCATCTACCTGCTCGCCCCGGCAAAGATCGACGGTCCCCGCACCCAGATCCTCGCCTCCGGCGTCTCCGTGCCCTGGGCCATCGACGCCCAACGCATCCTGGCCGATGACTGGAACGTCTCCGCCGACGTCTGGTCCGTCACCTCCTGGAACGAACTCCGCCGCGACGGACTCGCCGCCGAAGAAGAAGCCTTCCTCAACCCCGGCCAACCCGCCCGCACCCCCTTCGTCACCCAACAACTCGAAGGCGCCACCGGCCCCATCGTCGCCGTGTCCGACTACATGAAAGCCATCCCGGACCAGATCCGCCAATTCGTCCCCAACGAATTCGCCACCCTCGGCGCCGACGGCTTCGGCTTCTCCGACACCCGCGC
>NZ_JBPFDM010000028.1:0-1094 GCF_059414945.1 Arthrobacter sp. SAFR-179 | reverse complement strand
GCGATGTGCTTGCCGAAGTTCTTATCCCGCATCAGGTCCTTGAGCAGGCGGACGAAGGCCATGGTGGTGGCGGCCTGCTGCTTGCCGGATCCGCGCTTGGCCACCTCGTAGGACTTCGCGTCCGGCAAGGCAATTTCGGCGTGGGTGTTCCGGCGCTCCGGCACGGAGCCACCCAACGCCCTTCTCCTTTCGAGGAGATAGGCGATCTCGGGCGAATCCAGGCCCGGGTGGTAATAGGGCGGCCGGTATGGATCTGCGTCCAGTTGTTCGTCCGAAATGGGAATGCGCAGGTAATCCCTGAAGTCCTTGAGGTCCTCGACCGTCAGTTTCTTCATTTGGTGCGTGGCATTCCTTCCTTCAAACCTCGGGCCCAGGCCGTAGCCCTTGACGGTGTGGGCGAGGATGACGGTGGGTTTGCCCTTGAATTCGGTGGCTGCCTTGTAGGCGGCGTAGACCTTGCGGTAGTCGTGGCCGCCGCGTTTGAGGTTCCAGATCTGGTCATCGGTCAGGTCCGCGACGAGGTCTTTGGTTTGCGGGGTTTTGCCGAAGAAGTGTTCGCGGACGAACCCGCCGGACTCGGCTTTGTAGGTCTGGTAGTCCCCGTCGACGGTCTCGTTCATGATCTTCACCAGGGACCCGTCGGTGTCGCGGGTGAGCAGGTCATCCCACTCCCGGCCCCAGACGACCTTGATCACGTTCCAGCCCGCGCCGCGGAAGAACGCTTCGAGTTCCTGCATGATCTTGCCGTTGCCCCGCACCGGGCCGTCCAGGCGCTGGAGGTTGCAGTTGATCACGAAGTTCAGGTTGTCCAGGTTCTCGTTCGCGGCGAGCTGGAGCAGGCCGCGGGACTCGGGCTCGTCCATTTCGCCGTCGCCCAGGAACGCCCAGACCTGCTGGTCGGACGTGTCCTTCAGGCCGCGGTTGTGCAGGTACCGGTTGTTCTGGGCCTGGTAGATCGCGTTCATCGGGCCGATGCCCATGGACACGGTGGGGAATTCCCAGAAGTGCGGCATCAGCCGCGGGTGCGGGTAGGAGGACAGGGCATGGCCTTCACGGGACTTTTCCTGCCGGAACCCGTCCAGGTCCTCCTCGGA
>NZ_JBPFDM010000027.1:0-1358 GCF_059414945.1 Arthrobacter sp. SAFR-179 | reverse complement strand
CGCTTCGGCGGCGTGGTGTTCGGGTGCGGCGATGGACGCGGGCTATGCCCGTTTTCATGGAGCTAACGATGGCCCAGCGGCAAGCTGTGACGAAGAAGAAGGCCCTCGCTTATCGGGGTGCTGATCGTGCAGGAAAGTCCCGGATCCTGGACGAACTGGTCGAGTTGACCGGCTGGCACCGCGACTATGCCCGGGCCGCGTTGCGGGAAGCGCTGGAATTGAAAGTCGTCAGACCGCGGCCGGGCAGGACCCCGGTGTACGGGCCTGATCTGCTGCCGGCGCTCGTCAAGTGCTGGGCGGTACTCCGGGCTCCTGCCGGCAGGCTGCTGGCCCCGATGCTGCCGGTGCTGGTGCCGTTGCTGCGCCGTGATGGTGAACTCGAGGTCACTGACGAACAAGCAGCGTTGCTGATGCGGATGAGCGCGGCAACGATCGACCGGAAACTCGCCGGTGAACGGGCCAAGCTGACCCTGCGGGGACGGTCCCACACAAAGCCGGGCACACTGCTCAAGTCCCAGATCCCGGTCCGGACCTGGACGGACTGGGACGACGCAGTGCCCGGCTTTGTCGAGATTGACCTCGTCGGCCACGAGGGCGGCAACAGCTTCGGAGAGTTCTGCTTCACGCTCACACCGTCACTGACATTTGCACCGGATGGACGGTCAACAGGTCCGTGCGGAACAAGGCCGCCAAATGGGTCTTCGAAGCCCTCGAACACGTCACCGCCGTCTTCCCGTTTCCCATCCTCGGGATTGACTCGGACAACGGCTCGGAGTTCATCAACGATCACCTGCTGGCCTACTGCCACGCCCGGCAGATCACCTTCACCCGCTCCCGGCCGGGCAACAAAAATGACGGCGCCCACGTCGAGCAAAAGAACTGGGCGCGGGTCCGTGAACTGGTCGGCTACCTGCGCTACGACACACCCTCGGAGCTCGAGAAACTCAACGAGATCTGGGAACTGGACCGGGTGTTCACCAACTACCTGCTGCCCCAGCAAAAGCTCGTGTCAAAGCAACGCCACGGCGCGAAAGTCACCAAGAAACACGACGCGCCGACCACGCCCCACCAACGAGCCGTGCGCCATCCACGGATGCGCAAAAGCCCGGTCATAGGAATGAACGCAGCCTTCAAACGCATCAAACCCGGAGCTCTCTTCCGCCAGATCCTGGCCCTGACAGCCGAACTGGAAACCCTCGCCCTGGCCAAGAAACCAGCTCCCATCAAACCCGTAAACCGGGCCTGGAACCCGTAGACATCCGAAGCTCTTGAACTGAGGCAACGATCACGCGAAGGCGGAGGTTTTCAATTGAGGCAACGTATTACGCTTCCCGGAGGTATTGCAATGAGGCAACAGG
>NZ_JBPFDM010000026.1:0-1393 GCF_059414945.1 Arthrobacter sp. SAFR-179 | reverse complement strand
CGGCAGGCGTACCAGCCGATGACCATGAGGATGGAGGCGATGGCGGTGACGAGCATGGTCAGGGGTGAGTCGATGAAGACCATGATGAGGACGCTGATGAGGAAGAGCAGGGAGAGGTAGCCGGTGTAGGGTGCGCCGAACATGCGGAAGGAGGGGCGTTCCACCCAGCCCTTGTCTGCCCAGCGCTTGAGCTGGATCTGGCACAGGACGATGGTGGCCCAGGTCATGATGATGCCGACGGAGGCGATGTTCAGGACGATTTCGAAGGCTTCGGCGGGGACGAGGTAGTTCAGGGGGACCCCGAGGAGGGAGACGACGGCGGTGATGGCGATGCCGCCGTAGGGGACGCCTGCCTTGTTCATGCGGGAGGCGAATTTGGGGGCGGAGCCGTTGACGGACATGGAGCGCAGGATCCGGCCGGTGGAGTAGAGCCCGGCGTTCAGGGAGGACAGGGCGGCGGTGAGGACCACGAGGTTCATGATGACGTCTACGCCCTGGACGCCGATGGAGCCGAAGAAGGTCACGAAGGGGCTGACGCCTTTTTGGTAGGAGGTGAAGGGCAGCAGCAGGGCCAGGAGGATGACGGAGCCGACGTAGAACACGGCGATGCGGAAGACCACGGAGTTGATGGCTTTGGGCATGATTTTTTCGGGGTTTTCGGTTTCGCCGGCGGCGGTGCCGACGAGTTCGATGGAGGCGTAGGCGAACAGGACGCCCTGCATGAGGATGATCATGGGCAGCAGGCCGTTGGGGAAGATCCCGCCGTTGTCGTTCAGGAGGCTGATGCCGACCTGTTGGCCGTCCACGGGGGTGCCGAAGACGACGAAGTAGGTGCCGATGATGAGGAACGCGACGAGGGCTGCGACTTTGATCAGGGCGAACCAGAATTCCATTTCGCCGAAGACTTTCACGGAGACCAGGTTCAGGGCCAGGACCACGATGAGGGCGGTCAGTGCCCAGGCCCACTGCGGGACGTCGGCCATCCAGGGGATGTAGTTGCCGAAGAAGTGCATGTAGAGGGCGGCGGCGGTGATGTCCACGATGGTGGTGGTGGCCCAGTTGATCCAGTAGAACCAGCCGGAGACGAACGCGGCTTTTTCACCGAAGAATTCGCGGGCGTAGGAGACGAACGAGCCGGAGGAGGGCCGGTGCAGGACCAGTTCGCCCAGGGCGCGCAGGATCAGGAACGCGAAGAACCCGCAGACCGCGTACGCGATGACCAGGGACGGGCCGGCGGCGTTGAGCCGGCCGCCGGCGCCCAGGAACAGGCCGGTGCCGATCGCGCCGCCGATCGCGATCATCTGGATCTGCCGGGGCTTGAGGTTCTTGTGGTAACCCTTGTCCTCCGCGTGCAGGGAGGTCTCGGACGCATGCGCGTGACCACCATCAATAA
>NZ_JBPFDM010000025.1:0-1403 GCF_059414945.1 Arthrobacter sp. SAFR-179 | reverse complement strand
CAAAACGACTGTGAGGATTGGAGTGGCTGGTCTGGGACTGGCTGGCAGAGTTGGTACTGGCCGTTCCGCGCTGTGGTCGTGACTCACAAAACGATTGGCCCCCGGTTGGGGTGTCCTGTAAGTGACTTGTCCGTCTATGGCGTGGGCCGGCCGGTACCTTCCCGGCCCACTTTGGTGACTTGATCAGAAGGTTGTCCGCCCCTAGAGGGCGTGGCTCGTCACAGTGCTGTTCCGAAGTGACCTCTACCCGGGCTGGTACCGGCCGCGCGCGGCCCTGACCATATCCACGAAGTAGAGGAAGTGCCAGAACCGCTATGTCTATCGTTGCTCATTCCTACCCATTTGTCGTGGGAGTCGATACCCACGCGAAAAAACATGTCTTCGCCATCATCAATACCGCCACCGGCTCGCTGCTTCAGAGCCGGGATTTCCCCACTACGGGCGCCGGCATCAACCGGGCCATCGCCTGGGTGGCCCGCCTCACCTGCGCTGACCTGGCTGCCCTGTGGGTGATCGAGGGCGCCGCGTCCTACGGCGCGCTGCTGGCCGGAGCCGTCGGCGCCGCCGGCTATCCCGTCGTCGAAGCCGCACGCATGGATGCCCGGACCCACCACGGGGTCGGCAAGTCCGATTCATTGGACGCGCACCGGATCGCCGCCGCCGGCCTGCCACTGGATGAGCAGCAGCTGCGCCGGCCCCGACTCAATGAAGGCGTACGCGCAGGCCTGCGCATTCTTATCAGCGCCCGTGAGTCCATGACCACGGACCGCACCCGGGCCGTGAATGCGCTCACCGCGCTCCTCAGAGTGAACGATCTTGGCCTTGACGCCCGCAAACCCCTCACCGGCTCCCAGATCACCGAGGTATCCCGGTGGCGGGCACGGGACGAACCACTAGCCATCTCGATTGCCCGCTCCGAAGTGGTCCGGCTCGCCAACCACATCAGCAAGCTCGACGCGGAGATCAAAACCAACAACGGCCAGATCACCGAACTGGTCCAAATCAGCGAAGCCGCGCCACTGCTCCAGGAAAACGGCTTCGGCCCCGTCACGGCCGCCATCTGCCTCACTGCCTGGTCCCACCAGGGGCGGGTCCGCTCGGAGGCCGCCTTCGCCTCCCTGGCTGGAGTCAGCCCAATCCCGGCATCCTCCGGAAACACTGTCCGGCACAGACTCAACCGCGGCGGCGACAGAACCTTGAACAGGGCTCTTCACATGGCCGCCGTCAGCAGAATGACATTCGACGCCGAAACCACTGCCTACGTCGAGAAACGACAAGCCCAAGGACGAACCAAAAGGGAGATTCGCCGATGCGTGAAACGCTATCTCGCCCGGCGCATCTACCGAACCCTCAACGCGGCAAAACTGGACCCCTGCACGGTTTGACGAACTATAGAAGGGTCA
>NZ_JBPFDM010000024.1:0-1517 GCF_059414945.1 Arthrobacter sp. SAFR-179 | reverse complement strand
CCCCTCTAAGTCAGGCTGGTTGTGAGTCATTCAAGTCTTGATTGAAGGAGCCGACCGTGACATTTGTAAGCCAGGGTTTTACCCGTGATGAGATTCGGGAATTGGTCCACGAGTACCATCTTCAGCCGTATGGCACGAAGAAGACCTGGCTTGCCAAACAGTCGATGACGGAGTGGACGTTTCGGCGGTGGCGGAAGTTGGTGTTCGAGGGTGATCTCGACCGGAATCTGCTTCCGCGAGAGCATGGGGGTATGGCCCGTACGAATGGCGAGTTGTCCGCGTTTGAAAAAGCGCGCGCCAAAGAAATCGCTGAACACCAGTCCGAAGTCGAACAGCTCAAGGGCCGTATCCGTGAGCTCGAGGGTACGAATACAGCGTTGGGAAAAGCTATCGGGCTCTTGCACGAGTTGAGCGTGCCCGAGCCCGATACGGCCCAGACGAACGATCCGAAAAGTTCATAGATGCCGAGAACCGCCTTGTGCGGTCCCTGACGAAGCTCACGGGCTCGCAGCGGCAGGCACTCGAGCTTTCCGGCGTCTCGCGCTCGACCTGGCATTACCGGCAGAACCCTCGCGAGCGAGTCCAGGACCCGCTCGGGCAGTCTGAGCGGGCTTATCAGTCACGCATCAGTACCCGGGACCGCGACAGGATTTCGGAATACATCATAGAAGGCTGGGCCGATCAAGTTTCCGTTGACCACTCCTTCGCAGCGGCGTGGGATGCCGGGGTGATGCTCGCGTCACGCCGGACGTGGTGGCGTATCGCGTCGCAGATCGAGGACCAGATGCTCCGTCCGACCATCCCGACCAGGACCGGGAACAAGCGGCTGCCACGGGAGAAACCGGTCGTGATGGCTACCGGCCCGGGACAGGTCTGGTCGTGGGATATCACCGATCTGTATTCGCCGTGGCGGGGAAAGACGTTCAAGGCTTACTCGGTTCTTGATATCTACTCCCGCAAGATGGTTGCCTGGCGGGTCGAGGAACGAGAAGCCGACCACCTCGCCGTGGATATGTTCGAAACCGCCATCGCCCGTCATGGCGCCCCACACACCGTCCACGCCGACTCGGGCCCGGCAATGCGATCAAACCTGCTCCGCGTTGCCCTCACCACCCACGGCGTACAGCTCTCACACAACCGGCCCTACGTATCGAACGACAACCCCTTCAGTGAGTCCGGGTTCCGGACCATGAAGTACCGGCCTGGCTACCCACGAGTCTTCAAAGAAGTCGAGACCGCCAGAGCTTACCTCGCCGGCTACGTACCCTGGTACAACACACAACACAAACACTCAGGCATCGCACTCTTCTCACCGGCTGAAGTGCACGACGGCTCGTGGAAAGACCTCTGGAAAACACGAGACGAAGCACTACAGCGCTATTACGACAAAAATCCCGAACGATTCCGGCAGCGACCCAGCACACCAGCCCCGGCCCGCCACACCGGAATCAACCTCCCCGCAGCGAAAACAGCCAAACAGCCGACCCAATGACTCCACACAGCTTGACAATCTGCGG
>NZ_JBPFDM010000023.1:0-4487 GCF_059414945.1 Arthrobacter sp. SAFR-179 | reverse complement strand
TGGTACTGCACCCGGGAGGGTGTGGGAGAGTAGGTCACCGCCGGACACACATTAATGGTCGAGGCCCCAACCAGCACCTGGTTGGGGCCTCCCACATTTAACAAAGCACCTAGATTTAACACCGCCTAGACTTACGGTTTATGACTCCCCGAACCCCCAGCCCCAGGGGCCGTCGTGCCACCATCCTGGATGTGGCTGCCGCCGCAGGCGTGTCACGCCAGACTGTTACCCGGGCCATGAATGACATGGCAGGCATCAGCGCCGGGACGCGGGAGCGGGTCCAGAAGCTCGCTGCCGAGATGGGTTACAGCCCCAGCCGATTCGCGAAAGGCCTTGTCCAAGGTGCACGGATCTCTGTGGGCCTCGCCATCCCTGACCTGACCAACCCCTACTTCCCCGCCTTTGCCTCGAGTGTTGTGGAGGCTGCCACGGAGCGGGGCTGGAACGTTGTGGTGGACGACTACGGGCACGGAACAGGCAGCGCGGTGGACGCCGCGGCCCGGCTTGCGCCCCAGGTCGATGCGCTGATCGGATACCTGGCTCCCCACCCGGATGAGGCGCAGGCACTGATGGGCCGGCGCCCCGTCGTCGCCCTGGACTCCCCGGTCGCCGGCACCGCCGGCGGGATCTCCTTTGACTACCACCATGCAGCCCGGCTCGCCCTCACCCATCTTGTTTCCCGCGGGTGCCGCAGCATTGTCTTCCTGGACTCGGACCAGGGTGGCCCGTCCGACAGCCGGGGCGCCGCTGCAGCTGCCGTGGCGGCGGAGGCAGGCATCCACCTTGCCCGCTTACAGGCGCACCCATCCGCGGCGGCGGCGACGTCGGCTGTGGCTCTCCTCTTCGCGGGGAATGAACGTCCTGATGGCATTCTGGCCTTCAATGACCTGATGGCAGCCGGCGCGTTGAAGGCATTGCAGGAGTCAGGCATCCCGGTCCCCGGCGACTGTGCCGTCATCGGCATGGACGGAATACCGCTCGGAGAGCTCCTTACGCCTGAGCTGAGCACCCTTTCGCTGGACCTGCGCGCAGTGGGCCGCGCCGCCGTCGGCCTCCTGGATGGTTTGCTCACGGGCGCCATCCAGGACCGCAGCCCCGAGGCCCACCTGACCCTGCGGCACCAGCTGATCCTCAGGCAATCCGCCTGACCCCTACCCAAAGCGGGAGTCAGCGCCTAGGCTTTAAGGCTAGCGCGTGAACGTTCACGCAGCTCCTCAATATAGTCTCCCCGCTAGGAAAATCCATGCCAGCCCACACCCCCGCCGCAACTGGCGGCCCCCAGTCCGCTCCGGCCGCCACAAATTCCTTCCGCAGCCTCGATCTCGCCGCGGCCGATGCCGCTGAACTGGCCTCCCTCGGTCCCGGCCGGGGAGCACTTCCGGCGCGGGCGTACCTGGACTCAGATGCACCCCGGCTCTCACTCAACGGGGAATGGCAGTTCCGCCTGAGCCCGGGAATCCGGACGGCCCCCAACGACGGGTGGCAGGACGGCAGGGGCCTCTCCGGTTTCACCCCCCTGCCGGTTCCCTCCAGCTGGAACATGCATGGGCACGGCTCGCCGGCCTACACCAACGTCCAGTTCCCGTTCGCGGTGGAACCGCCCTATGCTCCGGACGCCAATCCCATTGGGGACCACCTGGTGACCTTTGACGCCGGCCCGGAGTTCTTCCCGAGGGCCCTGCTGCGCTTCGATGGAATCGACTCGGCCGGGACCGTCTGGCTGAACGGAGTGGAGCTCGGGACCACCCGCGGGAGCCGGCTGGCCCACGAATTCGACGTCTCCGGCATCCTGGCGGAGGGAGCCAATACACTGGCCGTGCGGGTGGCCCAGTTCTCTGCCGCGAGCTATGTAGAGGACCAGGACATGTGGTGGCTGCCGGGCATCTTCCGGGACGTCACCCTGCAGGCCCGGCCGGAGGACGGGATCGATGATGTCTTTGCCCACGCCGGATATGACCCCGCAACGGGCGAAGGCACGCTCCGTGTGGAGGTGAGCCGGGCGGGGAAGGCGATTGACGCCGTCGTGCGTGTCCCGGACCTTGGCCTTGAACTGCCTGCGGGCGTGGAACACCATATCCCCGCCGTGGAGCCATGGTCTGCCGAGATCCCGCGACTCTACAACGCGACGGTGAGCACCCCCGGGGAGACTATTGCCCTGCAGCTGGGTTTCCGCAGCATCGTCATCGAGGACGCCCAGTTCAAGGTCAACGGCCGCCGGATCCTGCTCCGGGGAGTGAACCGCCACGAGCACCATCCCAGGCTGGGCCGTGTGGTGCCGCGGGACGTGGTGGAGGCGGAGCTGCGCCTGATGAAGCAGCACAACATCAATGCCATCCGGACATCGCACTACCCGCCGCACCCGGAATTCCTGGCACTGGCAGACCGGCTCGGCTTTTACGTGGTCCTTGAATGCGACCTCGAGACGCACGGCTTCCACAGCGCCGGCTGGGCACAGAACCCCAGCGATGATCCGCAGTGGGAAGAGGCCCTGCTGGACCGGATGCGGCGCACCGTTGAGCGCGACAAGAACCATCCATCGGTGACCATGTGGTCCCTGGGCAACGAGGCCGGCACCGGCCGGAACCTTGCGGCGATGTCGCGCTGGACCAAGGACCGTGACCCCTCCCGCCCCATCCACTACGAGGGCGACTGGTCCTCACCGGACGTGGACGTCTACTCCCGGATGTATGCCAGCCAGGCCGAGACGGCACTCATCGGCCAGGGCATTGAGCCGCCGCTTGAGGACGCGGGACTGGATGCGCGGCGCCGTGCCATGCCGTTCGTGTTGTGCGAATACGTCCACGCGATGGGGAACGGACCGGGCGGCATGAGTGAATACCAGGACCTCTTCAACAAGTATCCGCGCCTGATGGGCGGCTTCGTCTGGGAGTGGCTGGAGCACGGGATCCTTGTTCCCTCGCCGGGCGGCGGCGAGCACTTCGCCTACGGCGGGGACTTTGGCGAGGAAGTCCACGACGGCAACTTCGTCACGGACGGGCTGGTGGACGCCAACCGGAAACCCCGCCCCGGGCTGTTGGATTTCAAGAAGGTCATCGAGCCGCTGCGCATCGACATTTCGCCGTCATGGGACAGTTTCACCCTTCGGAACGGGCAGGACTTCGCGGATACCTCTGCCTTCCGCTTTCAGTACAAGGTGGCGGACGACGGCGGCACGCGGCTGGAGGGAACGGTGGCGCTTGCGCCGCTGGCGGCGCAGTCGACGGCTGCCGCGGAACTGCCGGCGGAGGTTGCCGGGTACGTAGCGGGGCAGCCGCAGGACCGGACCGCGGTGCTCACCGTGAGCGCTGTGCTGGCCACGGACACCGGCTGGGCGGCTGCCGGCCACGAGGTTTCCTGGGGGCAGGCTGTCAGGTTCGCTTCTCCAGGCGCGGGAGTGCAGGCTGAGGACCTGGTGGAGGCCGGGGATGACGAACTCCGGCTGGGGACCGCGGTGTTCAACCGGGCCACCGGGATGCCAACGTCTATTGGCGGGCTTTCCGTGGAAAAGTTCGGCCTGATCCTTTGGTGGCCCCCGACCGACAACGACCTTGGCCGGGAGTGGGGAGGCCCGGACGAACGGCCCCTTGCAACCCAGTGGAGGGACGCGGGACTCGACCGGCTGCACACCCGGCTGCTGGGCATCCGTGCGGAGTCTTCTCCCGACGGCGGCGAGCACCTCCGCGTCAGCACGCGCCTGGGTGCCGCCGACAAACAGTTCGGTCTGCTGGTGGACTATGTGTGGACCAGCAGCTCCGGCTCCCTCGCTCTTCGGACACAGGTCAGGCCGGTGGGGGAATGGGTCAACGCGGGCTTCGAGGTGGAATGGGCGCGGATCGGACTGGAGCTGGTGCTGGACTCACAGACCACCAGCGTGCAGTGGTTTGGTCAGGGCCCCCACCAGAGTTACCCGGACACCGGCCAGGGTGCGCGTACGGGGTGGTTTGAGCTTCCCCTCGGCGGACTGGATGTCGAGTACGTCCGTCCCCAGGAGTCGGGAGCCCGGTCCGGCGTACGGTCCGCTGTCCTCCAGACCGCCGGCAGGGAACTGCACATTTCCGGCGAGCCCTTTGCCCTGACGGTAAGGCCCTACAGCTTGCAGGCTCTGAATGCCGCCACCCACAGGCCGGATCTGGTGCCCGACGGACGGAGCTACATCTACGTGGACCATGCCATGAGGGGTGTTGGCACTGCGGCATGCGGGCCCGGCGTGCTGGAGCCATACTGGCTCAAGCCCCGGCAGGCTGACTTCGAAGTTGCCCTGACGGTGCTGGCATAGCCTCATTTGGCTCCTTGTCAGATGTGAGCCACTCCATAGAAGCAGTAAACCCCTCCTGGCAGGCGGATGTGGCCTGACGGTACCCCCAAGAACCGCGGATTTCCGGGGTTCTTGGGGGTATGGGAGCCTTTGGTGGGTCGATTTGCGGTGGGGGTTGTGTGCGGGTATTGTTTTCTGAGTCGCCGCCGCTGAAGCGGAAAGATAGCGGCCA
>NZ_JBPFDM010000022.1:0-5458 GCF_059414945.1 Arthrobacter sp. SAFR-179 | reverse complement strand
GTTGTGGTTGTGTCTGTTTTTGTTTTACTTCAACGGAGAGTTTGATCCTGGCTCAGGATGAACGCTGGCGGCGTGCTTAACACATGCAAGTCGAACGATGAACCTCACTTGTGGGGGGATTAGTGGCGAACGGGTGAGTAACACGTGAGTAACCTGCCCTTGACTCTGGGATAAGCCTGGGAAACTGGGTCTAATACCGGATATGACTGACTATCGCATGGTGGTTGGTGGAAAGCTTTTGTGGTTTTGGATGGACTCGCGGCCTATCAGCTTGTTGGTGGGGTAATGGCCTACCAAGGCGACGACGGGTAGCCGGCCTGAGAGGGTGACCGGCCACACTGGGACTGAGACACGGCCCAGACTCCTACGGGAGGCAGCAGTGGGGAATATTGCACAATGGGCGCAAGCCTGATGCAGCGACGCCGCGTGAGGGATGACGGCCTTCGGGTTGTAAACCTCTTTCAGTAGGGAAGAAGCCGTAAGGTGACGGTACCTGCAGAAGAAGCGCCGGCTAACTACGTGCCAGCAGCCGCGGTAATACGTAGGGCGCAAGCGTTATCCGGAATTATTGGGCGTAAAGAGCTCGTAGGCGGTTTGTCGCGTCTGCCGTGAAAGTCCGGGGCTCAACTCCGGATCTGCGGTGGGTACGGGCAGACTAGAGTGATGTAGGGGAGACTGGAATTCCTGGTGTAGCGGTGAAATGCGCAGATATCAGGAGGAACACCGATGGCGAAGGCAGGTCTCTGGGCATTAACTGACGCTGAGGAGCGAAAGCATGGGGAGCGAACAGGATTAGATACCCTGGTAGTCCATGCCGTAAACGTTGGGCACTAGGTGTGGGGGACATTCCACGTTTTCCGCGCCGTAGCTAACGCATTAAGTGCCCCGCCTGGGGAGTACGGCCGCAAGGCTAAAACTCAAAGGAATTGACGGGGGCCCGCACAAGCGGCGGAGCATGCGGATTAATTCGATGCAACGCGAAGAACCTTACCAAGGCTTGACATGAACCGGTAACGCCTGGAAACAGGTGCCCCGCTTGCGGTCGGTTTACAGGTGGTGCATGGTTGTCGTCAGCTCGTGTCGTGAGATGTTGGGTTAAGTCCCGCAACGAGCGCAACCCTCGTTCTATGTTGCCAGCACGTGATGGTGGGGACTCATAGGAGACTGCCGGGGTCAACTCGGAGGAAGGTGGGGACGACGTCAAATCATCATGCCCCTTATGTCTTGGGCTTCACGCATGCTACAATGGCCGGTACAAAGGGTTGCGATACTGTGAGGTGGAGCTAATCCCAAAAAGCCGGTCTCAGTTCGGATTGGGGTCTGCAACTCGACCCCATGAAGTCGGAGTCGCTAGTAATCGCAGATCAGCAACGCTGCGGTGAATACGTTCCCGGGCCTTGTACACACCGCCCGTCAAGTCACGAAAGTTGGTAACACCCGAAGCCGGTGGCCTAACCCCTTGTGGGAGGGAGCTGTCGAAGGTGGGACTGGCGATTGGGACTAAGTCGTAACAAGGTAGCCGTACCGGAAGGTGCGGCTGGATCACCTCCTTTCTAAGGAGCACCTCCAACGTCCATTGCCGGCGCATGCTGGTGGTGGTGTTGTCAGGAAGCAAGCCCGTTGCGCAGGCGATTGTTCTGCGGCGGGTGCTCATGGGTGGAATATCAACAAATAGCGGCCGCGTTGTTCTCTTCGTGTCTAGTACGGACCAGTGATGGTTTTGGAACGGTGGGTGGGGTGCGGGGTGGTTTAGTGTTTGGCACACTGTTGGGTCCTGAGGCAACAGGACCATGGGCTTTTGGCTTGTGGTGCTTTGTTTCTGGTTTCCCTGCCATGACGCCTTCGCGCACTTTGTGTGTGGGGTGTGTGGTGTGGGGTTGTTGTTTGAGAACTACATAGTGGACGCGAGCATCTTGTATAAGAAGCAATTTCCAAGATTAATGAACCTGGATCTGGCTGCGCTGTTGATGCCCTTTGGGGTGTTGGGGTGTGGTTGGTTTTCGTGGTTCTCTCGAAAATTTGTTTTTGATCTTTGTGGTCAAGTTTTTAAGAGCACACGGTGGATGCCTTGGCATTAGGAGCCGAAGAAGGACGTAGGAATCTGCGATAAGCCTGGGGGAGTCGATAACCGGACTGTGATCCCAGGGTGTCCGAATGGGGAAACCCCGTCAAGCGCGCGAGTGACTTGGTGACCCGTACCTGAACACATAGGGTGCGTGGGGGGAACGCGGGGAAGTGAAACATCTCAGTACCCGCAGGAAGAGAAAACAATAGTGATTCCGTTAGTAGTGGCGAGCGAACGCGGATCAGGCTAAACCGTTCCATGTGTGATAGCCGGCGGGCGTTGCATGGTCGGGGTTGTGGGACTTTCCATACTGTCTCTGCCGGGACAGTGGGGTGTGATGTGCGCGCATAGGTGAACGGTTTTGAAAGGCCGGCCAGAGAGGGTGTTAGTCCCGTAACCGTAATGTGTTTGTACCGCCTGTGAGAGTATCCCAAGTAGTACGGGGCCCGAGAAATCCCGTGCGAATCTGTCAGGACCACCTGATAAGCCTAAATACTCCCTAATGACCGATAGCGGACCAGTACCGTGAGGGAAAGGTGAAAAGTACCCCGGGAGGGGAGTGAAACAGTACCTGAAACCGTGTGCTTACAATCCGTCGGAGCAACCTTAGTAGTTGTGACGGCGTGCCTTTTGAAGAATGAGCCTGCGAGTTAGTGTTACGTCGCGAGGTTAACCCGTGTGGGGCAGCCGTAGCGAAAGCGAGTCTGAATAGGGCGTTGCAGTGGCGTGATCTAGACCCGAAGCGAAGTGATCTACCCATGGCCAGGTTGAAGCGACGGTAAGACGTCGTGGAGGACCGAACCCACTTCAGTTGAAAATGGAGGGGATGAGCTGTGGGTAGGGGTGAAAGGCCAATCAAACTTCGTGATAGCTGGTTCTCCCCGAAATGCATTTAGGTGCAGCGTTGCGTGTTTCTTGCTGGAGGTAGAGCTACTGGATGGCTAATGGGCCCTACAAGGTTACTGACGTCAGCCAAACTCCGAATGCCGGTAAGTGAGAGCGCAGCAGTGAGACTGTGGGGGATAAGCTTCATAGTCGAGAGGGAAACAGCCCAGACCACCAACTAAGGCCCCTAAGCGTGTGCTAAGTGGGAAAGGATGTGGAGTTGCCCAGACAACCAGGAGGTTGGCTTAGAAGCAGCCACCCTTAAAAGAGTGCGTAATAGCTCACTGGTCAAGTGATTCCGCGCCGACAATGTAGCGGGGCTCAAGTACACCGCCGAAGTTGTGGCATTCACATTTTAGCTAAGCCCTTGTGGTTCAGGCGTGTGGATGGGTAGGGGAGCGTCGTGTGGGCGGTGAAGTCGCGGTGTAAACCAGCGGTGGAGCCTACACGAGTGAGAATGCAGGCATGAGTAGCGAAAGACGGGTGAGAAACCCGTCCGCCGAATGATCAAGGGTTCCAGGGTCAAGCTAATCTGCCCTGGGTAAGTCGGGACCTAAGGCGAGGCCGACAGGCGTAGTCGATGGACAACGGGTTGATATTCCCGTACCGGCGAAAAACCGCCCATGCTGAGCGGGGGATACTAACTGCCCGAAACCTGCCCGACCGTCCTTTGGACGGAAGGGTTTTGGTGGAGCGCAGGACCTGATCCCGGGAGGCAAGCGTATTAACAGGTGTGACGCAGGAAGGTAGCCGAGCCGGGCGATGGTTGTCCCGGTCTAAGGATGTAGGGCGAGTGGTAGGCAAATCCGCCACTCACATAGCCTGAGATCTGATGGGACCCCCGTTTGGGGGGATTTGGTGATCCTATGCTGCCGAGAAAAGCATCGACGCGAGGTTTTAGCCGCCCGTACCCCAAACCGACACAGGTGATCAGGTAGAGAATACCAAGGCGATCGAGAGAATTATGGTTAAGGAACTCGGCAAAATGCCCCCGTAACTTCGGGAGAAGGGGGGCCCCAACCTTGAACCACCCTTGCGGTGGGGAGGGGATCGGGGCCGCAGAGACCAGGGGGAAGCGACTGTTTACTAAAAACACAGGTCCGTGCGAAGTCGCAAGACGATGTATACGGACTGACTCCTGCCCGGTGCTGGAAGGTTAAGAGGACCGGTTAGCCTCACGGCGAAGCTGAGAATTTAAGCCCCAGTAAACGGCGGTGGTAACTATAACCATCCTAAGGTAGCGAAATTCCTTGTCGGGTAAGTTCCGACCTGCACGAATGGAGTAACGACTTCCCCGCTGTCTCAACCATAAACTCGGCGAAATTGCAGTACGAGTAAAGATGCTCGTTACGCGCAGCAGGACGGAAAGACCCCGAGACCTTTACTATAGTTTGGTATTGGTGTTCGGAGTGGCTTGTGTAGGATAGGTGGGAGACGTTGAAGCCCGGACGCCAGTTCGGGTGGAGTCATCGTTGAAATACCACTCTGGTCACTTTGGACATCTAACTTCGGCCCGTAATCCGGGTCAGGGACAGTGCCTGATGGGTAGTTTAACTGGGGCGGTTGCCTCCTAAAAAGTAACGGAGGCGCCCAAAGGTTCCCTCAGCCTGGTTGGCAATCAGGTGTCGAGTGTAAGTGCACAAGGGAGCTTGACTGTGAGAGAGACATCTCGAGCAGGGACGAAAGTCGGGACTAGTGATCCGGCGGTACATTGTGGAATGGCCGTCGCTCAACGGATAAAAGGTACCTCGGGGATAACAGGCTGATCTTGCCCAAGAGTCCATATCGACGGCATGGTTTGGCACCTCGATGTCGGCTCGTCGCATCCTGGGGCTGGAGTAGGTCCCAAGGGTTGGGCTGTTCGCCCATTAAAGCGGTACGCGAGCTGGGTTTAGAACGTCGTGAGACAGTTCGGTCCCTATCCGCTGCGCGCGCAGGAAATTTGAGAAGGGCTGTCCTTAGTACGAGAGGACCGGGACGGACGAACCTCTGGTGTGTCAGTTGTACTGCCAAGTGCACCGCTGATTAGCTACGTTCGGATGGGATAACCGCTGAAAGCATCTAAGCGGGAAGCTCGCTTCAAGATGAGATTTCCATACACATTTATGTGTGAGAGGCCCCCAGCCAGACCACTGGGTTGATAGGCCGGATGTGGAAGCGAGGACTAACGACTCGTGAAGCTGACCGGTACTAATAGGCCAACAACTTACACCACACAGATACATACAAAACTCTGCTTGCGTCCACTATGTGGTTCCCAACCAACAACCCCCAACACCGGGGATGGTTGAACGGAACCAACACAACTGAATAACAACACCACAATGTTGTAACCACAGTTTTCCCACACCACCCGAACGGGTTGGTGACGGGTACAAGGGTTACGGCGGTCATAGCGTGGGGGAAACGCCCGGTCCCATTCCGAACCCGGAAGCTAAGACCCACAGCGCCGATGGTACTGCACCCGGGAGGGTGTGGGAGAGTAGGTCACCGCCGGACACACATTAA
>NZ_JBPFDM010000021.1:0-10801 GCF_059414945.1 Arthrobacter sp. SAFR-179 | reverse complement strand
CGGCAAATGCACCTTCCCCGGCTGCAGCAACCACACCCCGGACAACGACACCGACCACCTCACCGCCTGGGAACACGCCGGCCGAACAGACGTCCGAAACCTAGCGCAGCTCTGCCCAAAACACCACCGGCTCAAACACGCCCGGCCATGGATCCCCGACCCCGCCACCCACAACGGACCGCCAGGCTGGACCTCACCCACCGGCCGACACTACAAACCCGAACACCCCGACCACGAACCAACCCAGTGGCCACCGGGCATCATGCCGGTGTCCGCCGGGACCCCTTGCATGGAAGCCTGCCCGGACGACCTCCCGCAGTGGGAACCGGACGACGACCAACTCATTGACCTCAACGACCTGTCACCAGAGGATCCGGTGTGGGCGGAATTCTTCACCAAACCGTTCGTGCTGTCAGGTTGATGCCGGCCTGTCATCGCGGTCCTACGCGAAGGGCTCCAGTACTACCCCTGCAGCTTCGAGTCCTGACCTGATCCTGGCTGCCATCTCTACCGCCGCGGGGCTCCCGCCCTGAAGACGCAGTGAGTCCGGCCGGAGGGCTACCACCGTGCCGTCCGCAGCCACCAGTTCACCTTGCGTGGCCAGGCGGACGGCCCGCTCAACCACGGCGTCGACGTCAGGAAGGACTGCATTTTCGTCGGAGAGCGGCACCAGGCTGCCGTCAGGGAGGTAGGCGCGGTCGGCGAAGGCCTCGACGAAGACCGGGTGCCCTGCTTCTTTGGCCTGCTTCAGCAGCTCCGAGCCCGGGAAGCCCAGGAACGGAAGGCCTGGATCGTAGGCGTTTACTGCCGCGACAACGGCCGAGGCCTGCTCGGCGTCGTGGACCGTGGTCTCGTACAGCGCTCCGTGCAGCTTCACGTAGTCCACGGAGGCACCCACGGCGTGCGCCACGCCGTCGAGCGCGCCAAGTTGGTACAGCACGTCACCGAAAAGCTCGTCGAAGCTCATCCCCAGCATGCGGCGCCCGTAGCCGGCCAGATCCCGGTAGCCCAGGTGCGCGCCGACGGTGACATCAAGTTCGTATGCCGCCCTGCAGCTGTCGAGCATGGTGACGGGGTCGCCTGCGTGGAGGCCACAGGCTACGTTGGCGCTGGTGGCCAGCTGGAACATCGCCGGATCGCCGCCCGCGGTCCAGGAGCCGAATGATTGGCCTACGTCAGCGTTGAGATCCAAATGTGTTGCCTTCCAGCGTCAGGTTGTCCGGCCCGGCGGCGGCATTCAGCTCCCCGGGGATGGTGTCCGGCATCGGCCCGAACGCCTCCCGGGCGTTCTTGGCCACCGCACGGCCCATCACGAGGTTACCGGCTCCGCCGACAACCGCCCCTATGCCGAACGGGAGGGCCCTGCCGAACAGTGCAGTTCCCTGGCGCTTAAGCAGGTTTTTGAGGAAGGCATGCTGGATCCGCTTCCGCACGCTGCCGAATCCCGGCCCCACCATTGACTTTGAAAGCGCGTTGCCCCAGGTGTTGGTGGGCCCTCCGGATGCCTGGCCACTGAGTGTGCCCAGCAGGGCCGTGCCCTCCTCGCCAAGCATGATGGCCATGACCATGGTGCCGGCCTTTTCCGGATTGGTCAGGCGGATGCCGTGGAGTTCAGCCAGCGAGGTGGCGTAAAGGGCTGTTGCTTCCAGGAAACCAACGGTGGCGGCGGCCGAAAGTCCCAGCGACGCCACGGTTCCAACACCGGGGACGACGGCGGTGGCACCCACCAGGGCACCCCCGCCGGCCACGGCCCGCAGGTAGTCGCGCTCTGCGATCTCCGCCAGCTGGGCAGCGGTGGCACGTGGATGCTTCTTCTGGAGCCGGCGGATGTAGCCAACCACCAGGGGCCGTTGGATCTGCACTGCCTTCATGAGCATGTTGTGGACCCCGGGCTTTGGCTTGCCCTCGGAATCGAACATTGCATTGTGGGCGGTTTCCTGTGCGATGCGTACTGCTGGGTTGCTGCGCCGGGCCATGGTCACCTTCATTCAAATCGACCTGCAGCGGTAAGCTGCCGTGCTCATTCCATCCTATGTGGACAAACACTAAGCATGCTTAACTTTCCTGGCCGCAGGTCCACGGCTCCGCAGCTCCAGCTCCGGACCGGACCGGGCTGATGCTGCGGCAGAATCATGCAGTTCCTGCCGCAGCATCAAAGCGGGAAGTCATGGCCGCCAGGGCGTCTTGATCAACCCAGCACAGCTGCTGAACCGCCGACTGTCATTTCCTGGCCCGCTCAACCCCGCGCGCGGCCGGAGCGGAGTCCTGGCCTGCGGAGCGCCCGGCGGCAGCTTCATCGGCCCGGAGTTCAGCCCGGAAGACCTCGAAGCGGGCAAGGTGCGCCGGACGGCGGCGGAGGATGGCCCACGCCACGCCAAGGATGACGAACCAGATGGGTGTTACCAGCAGTGCAACGAGGGTGTCGGGCTGGGTGGTCAGGGCCCACAGGACGAAGGCGAAGAACGCGTAGACCACCCACACGGCCGGGATGCCACCGGGCATCTTGAACTTTGATGCCGCATGCAAGTGCGGCCGGCGGCGGCGGAAAGAGATGTAGCTGGCCAGGATGATCGACCAGACGAAGACGAAGCAGACGGCTGACACGGTGGTCACCATTTCAAAGGCCTTGCCAACGTCCTGGCCGGCATACATGAGTACGACGCCGGACAGCAGCAGGACGCAGGACAGGAACAGGGCGTTGCTGGGCACCTTCCTCGTGGACAGGCGGCCGAACATGCCTGGAGCGTCCCCTTCCTGGGCCAGGCCGAAGACCATGCGGGACGTGGAGTAGATGCCGGAGTTCGCGGAGGACATGGCCGAGGTGAGGACCACCAGATTGACCACTGTGGCCGCGGCGCCGAGGCCGGCCAGGGAGAACATGCCGATGAAGGGGCTGTGGCCTGCGGCGAACTGGGTCCACGGGGTGACGGCCATCAGGATGACCAGGGCGCCGACGTAGAACAGCAGCACGCGAACTGGGATGGCGTTGATGGCCTTGGGCAGCGTGCGCTCGGGATTCTTGGCCTCGGCGGCGGTGGTGCCCACCAGTTCGATCCCCACGAAGGCGAACACGGCGATCTGGAATCCGGCCACGAAGCCCATGAACTCGTTGGGGAAGAAGCCGCCATGGCTCCAAAGGTTGGTGAAGCTTGCCGTGCCCGCGTCGCTCTGGAAGCCGGTGAAGATCATGAAAAGGCCCACGATGATGAGGGCAGCGATGGCGATGATCTTGATGAGGGCGAACCAGAACTCGGTCTCGCCGAAAGCCTTGACCGTGGCGAGGTTCAACAGGAGCAGGATGCCCACCGTGGCCAGGCCCGGGATCCAAAGCGGAAGCCCCGGCCAGAGTTCCTTGGAGTAGCCGGCAATCGCGATCACGTCAGCAATTCCGGTGATCACCCAACAGAACCAGTACGTCCAGCCTGTGAAGAAACCTGCCCACGGCCCCAGGAGGTCGGCCGCGAAGTCACTGAAGGACTTGTAGTTCAGGTTGCTCAACAGCAGTTCACCCATGGCCCGCATGACGAAGAACAGCATGAAGCCGATGATCATGTACACGAAGATCACAGACGGGCCGGCCGCGGAGATGGTCTTGCCGGAGCCCATGAAAAGGCCGGTGCCGATCGCTCCGCCGATGGCGATGAGCTGGATGTGGCGGTTGGTGAGCTGCCGTTCAAGGTGGGGTGGCTCGCTGCGGGCGGGCGTGTTTGCGGCTTCGTTGCGCGCAGGTTCGCCGTTGGACGTGGGGGGATGAATCGCCATGAGGAACTCCATCGATAAAGCGGCATTTGGGTACCGCAAAAGATTTGGTTCCTCCCCGCTCTGTAGTGAACCTGAGAGTTTCCGCAGCCAAGGGCCGCTTGCACCGTCGGTGAGCCAGGAACTTGCCTGGCTGCTTTCCAGAGTTGCCTGTCCGCGGCGGTACGTGGGCCTGAGAGTTTCCTGGGGAGGATTTGCTCCTACGGCGCCTGCTGAATGTACCGGCAGGGCTCTCCCGCCGCAGGTCGAAGGCATGTTCAGTTGGAAGCCGCAGCCCCGGGGGCCGCGGCGGGTCCTGCATTTGGGATGGGCGCCGGCCGGTGGGCCGCTCCGGATAGGTTGAGCCGGCCACCGGCAGCACCAATCCCGGGGTTCAGTGTGGTGTCGGTCACGATCGAAAGTCAAACCTGCCGTGACACAAGCGGGACAGAATGGCCTTACAGGGCCGGATCCACCCGCAGCGGCGGCCGCCCGATTTGCCACGAGCCGCTAATCCCGATACCTTGTGAGCCGAATCACCCACATTTGAATAAGCCTTTCGAGCTGTGACGGGAGAGTCCTCCCGGCAAAACACCGGGCAGGCGCCGTAGGAGCAAATCCTCCCCAGGAATCTCTCAGGCCCACGTACCGTCACGGCGAGGCGACTCTGGAAAGCAACCGGGCTTCTGCCTGGTTCACCGACGGTGCAAGCGGCCCCCTGCCAAGAGCAGGCAACGCGGAATCTCTCAGGTCCAATACAGAGCGGGGAGGAACCCATCCCACGCCGTGCCACCTTTGGCCGGCCAGAACTGGAGTTCCTCATGACGATTCAATCGCATCCAACATCGTTTGTTGACCGCCATATCGGCGCGCGCCGCCAGGCCGACGTCGACACCATGCTCAAGGCCGTGGGCTACGACAGCGTGGACGGCCTCGTTGACATGGCCATCCCCGCGTCCATCCGTCAGGAAACTGCGCTCAGGCTGACCGACGCCCTCAGCGAGGTGGAGGTCCTGGCCGAACTCCGCCGGATCGCCGCCAGGAACAAGACCGCGGTCCAGATGATCGGCCAAGGCTACTACGACACCGTGACTCCGCCGGTGATCCGCCGCAACATCCTTGAGTCCCCGGCCTGGTACACCGCCTACACCCCGTACCAGCCGGAGATTTCCCAGGGCCGGCTGGAGGCGCTGCTGAACTTCCAGACCATGGTGCAGGACCTGACGGCCCTTCCCGTGGCCAACGCCTCCCTCCTCGACGAGGCTATGGCGGTGGCTGAAGCCGTGCTGCTGATGCGCCGGGCGAACAAGAACAAGGATGCCAAGGACGGCAAGACGGTGCTCGACGCCGATTGCCTCCCGCAGACCATCGCCATCGTGCTGGGCCGCGCGGAGGCGCTCGGCTTCGAGGTGCAGGTCGCCGATCTCTCCAGGGGCCTGCCCGAGGGTGACATCAACGGCGTGGTGCTGCAGCAGCCGGGTGTCTCCGGCCGGGTCTGGGACCAGTCCGCCGTCATCGCCGAGGCCAAGGAGCGTGGCGCGCTGGTGACCGTGGCCGCTGACCTGCTGGCCCTCACCCTCATCACCCCTCCCGGTGAACAGGGTGCCGACATCGCCGTCGGCTCCACCCAGCGTTTTGGCGTGCCGTTGTTCTTTGGGGGGCCGCACGCCGCCTACATGGCAGTCCGCAAGGGCATGGAACGGACCCTGCCCGGCAGGATCGTGGGTGTTTCAAAGGACAACGCCGGCGCGCCCGCCTACCGCCTGGCCCTGCAGACCCGCGAGCAGCACATCCGCCGCGAGAAGGCCACGTCCAACATCTGCACCGCCCAGGCGCTGCTTGCCATCGTGTCCTCCTTCTACGCCGTGTACCACGGGCCGGACGGGCTGAAGGCAATCGCCGAAAGCGTCCACCGCAAGGCCCGGGTACTGGCCACAACCCTCAGCTCCATGGGCCGCGAACTGGTCAGCGATTCCTTCTTCGACACGCTCACAGTCCACGTTCCGGGCAAGGCCGCCAAGGTCATCACCGCAGCCGAAGCCCGCGGCATCAACCTGCGCTTCATCGACGCGGACACCGTGGGCGTCTCCGTTGATGAGACGACGACGGCGGCAACACTGTCGGCCGTCGCCGTCGCCTTTGGTGCCGGTCCTGTGAGTGACGCCCAGGGGTTCGAGCTGCCCGAGTCAGTGCTGCGCACCTCCGACTACCTGCAGCACCCTGTGTTCAACACCCACCGGTCCGAAACCCAGCTGCTGCGCTACATCCGCCGCCTGTCGGATCGGGACCTGGCGCTGGACCGCACCATGATCCCGCTGGGCTCCTGCACCATGAAGCTGAACGCCACCGCCGAGATGGAGGCCATCTCCTGGCCTGAATTCGCATCGATCCACCCGTTCGCGCCCGATTCCCAGACTGCCGGCTGGCGTGAACTGATTTCCGGGCTGGAAGCCGACCTCGCCGAGATCACCGGCTACGACCAAGTGTCCATCCAGCCCAACGCCGGCTCCCAGGGTGAGCTCGCGGGCCTGCTGGCGATCCGCGGTTACCACCATTCCCGTGGGGACCAGCAGCGCAACGTCTGCCTGATTCCCGCATCGGCGCACGGCACCAACGCTGCGTCCGCCGTGCTGGCCGGGATGAAGGTCGTCGTCGTCGCCACCGCCGCGGACGGGACAATCGACCACGACGACCTCACGGCGAAGATCGAGGCCAACAAGGACGTCCTTTCGGCCATCATGATCACCTACCCGTCCACCCACGGCGTGTACGACGCCGACGTCCGCGAGGTCTGCGACGCCGTCCACGCCGCCGGCGGCCAGGTCTACGTTGACGGCGCCAACCTGAACGCCCTCGTTGGCCTGGCCCAGCCGGGCCAGTTCGGCGGCGACGTGTCCCACCTGAACCTGCACAAGACCTTCTGCATCCCGCACGGCGGCGGCGGCCCCGGTGTTGGGCCGGTTGCCGCCAAGGCGCACCTCGCGCCGTTCATGCCCGGCGATGCGAACAAGGCCGCCCACGAGGACGGGCACGGGGTTGCGATCTCCGCGTCCCGATTCGGCTCGGCAGGCGTGTTGCCCATTTCCTGGGCCTACGTGAAGCTCATGGGCGGCGAAGGCCTGACCGAGGCCACCAAATCCGCGCTGCTGGCAGCTAACTACGTCGCCTCACGCCTGAACGAGTTCTACCCCGTCCTGTACACGGGTGAAGGCGGGCTGGTGGCGCACGAGTGCATCCTGGACCTGCGCGAACTCACCGCCAGGACCGGTGTGACCGCCGAAGATGTGGCCAAGCGGCTCATCGACTTCGGCTTCCACGCCCCCACCCTGGCCTTTCCCGTCGCCGGAACCCTGATGGTGGAGCCCACCGAGTCCGAGGACCTGGCCGAGATCGACCGCTTCATAGAGGCCATGATCACCATCCACGGCGAGATCCAGCAGGTAGCCAACGGTGACTTCACCCTGGAGGCATCACCGGTGCGCAACGCCCCCCACACGGCGGCCGCCGTCGTCAGCTCCGACTGGGACCGCGCATACCCGCGCGAGCAGGCAGTCTTCCCCGTTGCCTCCCTGCGCCAGGACAAGTACTTCCCGCCCGTGGGCAGGATCGACGGCGCCGCCGGCGACCGGAACCTGATCTGCTCCTGCCCGCCCCTCGAAGCGTTCGAGGACAGCACAGCCGATTTTGAAAACTGAGGACTTCCAATGACTGAGAACTACACCGCGCTCTATGATCAGCACAAGAAAGCCGGGGCCTCCTTCACGGACTTCGGCGGCTGGCAGATGCCGCTCAAGTACGAGTCCGAGCTCGCCGAGCACCACGCCGTCCGCAACGCCGCCGGCCTGTTCGACCTCTCCCACATGGGCGAAGTCTGGGTGACCGGCCCCGATGCCGCCGCGTTCCTGGACTACGCCCTGGCCGGCAAACTGTCCGCGGTCGCCGTCGGAAAAGCGAAGTACTCGCTGATCTGCGATGCCGACGGCGGCATCATCGACGACCTCATCACCTACCGCCGCCCGTCCCCCGAAGAAGGCGTGGACAAGTACCTGGTGGTCCCCAACGCGGGCAACGCCGCGGTTGTGGCCAAGGAACTCCTGGAGCGCTCCGCCAACTTCGACGTCACCGTGAAGGACGCCTCCGCGAAGACCTCGCTGATCGCCGTGCAGGGACCGAATTCCGAGGAGATCCTCCTGAAGCTGGTCCCGGCCGAACGGCACGCACTGGTCCGGGAGTTGAAGTACTACGCCGCCGTCGAGGTGGACATCAACGGCCAGGACCTGCTGTTGGCCCGCACCGGCTACACGGGCGAGGACGGGTTCGAAATCTACGTTCCCAACGAGGACGCCGCCGGCCTGTGGGAAGCGCTGCTTGAAGTTGGCGCCGACCACGGGCTCATCCCCGCCGGCCTCGCCGCCCGCGACTCCCTCCGCCTCGAAGCAGGCATGCCGCTCTACGGCAACGAACTCTCCCGGCACGTGAACGCCTACGCGGCCGGCCTGGGTCCCGTGGTGTCGCTGGCCAAGGAAAGCGACTTCGTGGGGAAGGAGGCCCTGGCCGCCATCAAGGCTGCCGGAGTCGGTTCAACCATCGGGCAGAAGCTGGTGGGCCTCAAGGGCACCGGACGCCGCGCCGCCCGTGCCCACTACCCCGTCCTCAAGGACGGCAGCCTGGTGGGCGAAGTGACCTCCGGCCAGCCCTCCCCCACCCTCGGATACCCCGTGGCGATGGCCTACGTCGATGTCGAATTCGCTGAAGCCGGCACCGTCCTGGACATCGACCTCCGCGGCAAGCCCGAGCGCTTCGAAGTGGTCAACCTCCCGTTCTACAAGCGCCAAAAGTAATCCACCGCAGTTTTCAAACGTAAGGAAAAGTCATGAGCAAAGTTGTTTCTGAACTGAAGTACTCCGCCGAGCACGAGTGGGTTGCCGTTGACGGATCCGGCCCTGCGGGGATCGGGATTTCCGCCGTGGCTGCCGATGCCCTGGGTGACATCGTGTATGTTGACCTGCCCGAGGTGGGCTCCACCGTGACGGCCGGCGAAACCTGCGGCGAGGTGGAATCCACCAAGTCCGTCTCCGACCTCTACGCCCCCGTGACCGGTGAGGTCATCGAGATCAATGACGGTGTGGTCTCGGATCCCGCCCTGATCAACAGCGATCCCTATGGCGCCGGCTGGCTCTTCAAGGTGGCCGTTACCGAGGAAGGCCCGCTCATGTCGGCCGAGGAGTACGCAGCAGCGAACGGCGGCGAGCTGTGAGCGGGGCTGCATCGGCAGGGACCGTCGCCTTTGAGCAGGTAGTCTCCCCCAGCCTGAACGCCCACCTCGCCGATCTGGATCCGGAGATTGCAGCAAAGATCGACGACGAACTGGGCCGCCAGCGCGACGGCCTGGAGATGATCGCTTCCGAGAACCACACTGCCGCAGCAGTGATGCAGGCGCAGGGCTCCGTCTTGACCAACAAATACGCCGAAGGCTACCCGGGCAAGCGTTACTACGGCGGCTGTGAGCACGTCGACGTGATCGAGCAGCTGGCCATTGACCGGTTGAAGGCCCTGTTCGGAGCCGGGTTTGCGAATGTCCAGCCGCACTCCGGCGCGCAGGCCAACGCCTCGGTCATGCACGCACTGATCAAGCCGGGCGACACCATCATGGGCCTCAATCTGGCCCACGGCGGCCACCTGACCCACGGCATGCGGATCAACTTCTCCGGCAAGCTCTACAACGTGGTGCCGTACGGCGTCCGCGAGGACACCCACACGGTGGACATGGCCGAGGTGGAGCGCCTGGCCCAGGAGCACAAGCCGCAGCTGATCGTTGCCGGCTGGTCCGCCTATGCCCGCCAGCTCGACTTTGCCGAGTTCCGCCGCATCGCCGATTCCGTGGGCGCCTACCTCATGGTGGACATGGCGCACTTTGCCGGCCTGGTGGCCGCGGGCCTGCACCCGTCTCCTGTCCCGCACGCGCACGTCACCACATCCACCACGCACAAGACCCTCGCCGGTCCGCGCGGCGGCATCATCCTGACCAACGACGCCGACATCGCCAAGAAGATCAACTCGGCTGTGTTCCCCGGCCAGCAGGGCGGCCCGCTGGAACACGTGATCGCGGGCAAGGCCGTGGCGTTCAAGATCGCCGCGTCCGAAGAGTTCCGCGAACGGCAGGAACGCGTCCTGACCGGTGCCCGTATCCTGGCAGAACGGCTGGTCCAGCCCGACGTCACGGCCAAGGGCATCAGCGTTGTGTCCGGCGGTACGGATGTGCACCTGGTCCTCGTTGACCTGCGCAACTGCGACCTCGACGGGCAGCAGGCCGAAGACCGGCTCGCCGCCATCGACATCACCGTCAACCGCAACGCCGTCCCGTTCGACCCCCGCCCACCGATGGTCACCTCCGGCCTGCGCATCGGCACCCCCGCCCTGGCCACCCGTGGCTTCGGCGAGGATGCCTTCCGCGAGGTGGCGGACATCATCGCCGAGGCATTGATTGCCGACGTCGGCACGGACCTGTCCGGGCTCCGTCACCGCGTCGAAGCCCTGGCAAAGTCCCACCCGCTCTACGCGGGGATCTCACCACTGTCCTGAGCGTGGCTGGGTCCGGGACCGGCGGACCGGACATTTTCACGCGTGCTGCTCGTTCCTCGCTTTGACGCACGCTTTCGAAAAGTCCGGCTCCGCCGGCCCCTCGTGCCCACGTGGCCACGATGCATGGGGCCGGGCATACAGGAAGTGAGTGGACGCGGACTACGTGCGTCTTTCCTGCTCCCGTCCGGACGCGTCCGTGTGCGTTGCATGCTTGCCCTGTCGCCTGGGTGACGGGCGTTCGCGACTGGGCGGATTCCGGAGGCGGGCGTCTAAGGGAGCGTCACGTCCGCTCAGCGGGCGTCTACGTGACCGAGCCCGCGGAGGAATTCGGCCAGGCGCACCCAAACCCGGCCACGCACCCCATCAGAGTTTTCAGTAAGGATTTAGTTATGGCAGTCGGAGTCTTTGACCTGTTTTCGATCGGTATTGGGCCCTCCAGTTCGCATACTGTGGGGCCGATGCGGGCTGCTGCCGTTTTTGC
>NZ_JBPFDM010000020.1:0-14297 GCF_059414945.1 Arthrobacter sp. SAFR-179 | reverse complement strand
CAACCCCGGCCGCCAGGAAAGCATCCTCGCAGTCCAGCGCATCGAGGGCAGCAACAGAGGAGTGAACACCCTCCAAAGCCACCCCACCACCGCTGCTGATTTCCATACGAACATCATCCATCGAGGCACTGACATTCAAACCTGGAGACTAACCGCCCCAGCCAGGCCTCAGCCCAGGCGCCGCGAGCATCCCAAGCCCGTCCCGCCGTCGTCCGTCTTTTCGCTGTGAAAAGTTATTTTTCGCGCCGCAACTATCCGCTGCGAAAAGCCCGCAGGCGCAGCGGCAAATGTCTACGAATTACCCAAAGAGCAGGTGCGCCACCGTAAAGATCGCCAGTCCGGCCAAGGACCCCACCACGGTGCCGTTGATGCGGATGAACTGCAGGTCCTTGCCTACCTGGAGCTCGATCTTCTGGGACGTTTCCTCGGCATCCCAGCGCGCCACGGTGTCCGTGATGACTCCGGCGATGTCCGAACGGTAGGTCCGGACGAGGTAGCCCGCAGCGTCGCCGATCCAGGCATTGACCTTCCCGGCCAGTTCCGGGTCCTCGACCAGCCGCGAGCCGAAATCGCGCACCGCTGCCTTGAATTTGATGGTGAGTTCGCTGTCCGGATCATCCACGGCGCCCAGCAGGGCGTTCTTGACCGTGCCCCACGTCCGGGAGGCGAGTTCGCGTACTTCCGGGTCACCCAAGACCTGCGCCTTGATGTCTTCGGCGCGCGCAATCATCGCGGGATCATGCTGGAGGTCCTGGGCCAGGTCGTTGAGGTACTTGTCGATCGACTGCCGCACCTGGTGCCGGGGATCAGCCTGGACGGCCCGCACAAACTTCAGGATCTCGATGTACACCTTGTCGCCCACCAGCCCGTCCACGAACTGCGGAACCCACGTGGGGGAGCGGTCGGACACCAGGTGGGTGACCGTATCGTGGTTGTCGTCCACCCAGTCCGCCGCCCGGTCCACCAGCAGGTCCACCAGCGTGTGGTGGTGCCCGTCATGGAAGATGCGCTCCGCAAGCCTGCCCACCGGAGGCCCCCACGGCGGCGTGAGCAGATGCTTGCGCACCATGCCTTCGATGACGGCCTGAACGTCGTCGTCATTCAGCACCTTGAAAGCGCCGCGGATGACGGCAGCGCCCTCCTTGGCCACCCGGTCGGCGCCGCCGGGGGCGGCAAGCCACTCACCTGCCCGGCGTGCGATGTTGACGCTCGCCAGCTTGTCCTGGACCACCTGCTCAGAGAGGAAATTGGTCTCCACGAACTCGCCCAGCGAGGCGCCGATCTGGTCCTTCCGGCGGGGGATGATGGCGGTGTGGGGGATCTTGATGCCCATGGGGTATTTGAACAGGGCCGTCACGGCGAACCAGTCCGCCAGCGCGCCCACCATGCCGCCCTCGGCCGCCGCTCGCACATACTGCAGCCACGGATATTCCTTTTGCAGAGCGAACGCAAAAATAAAGACCACGGCCATGGCAATCAACAGGCTCAGCGCCAGCAGCTTCATCTTCCGCAGCGCTGCCGCCTTTTCGGCGTCGCCGGCACCGGGTTGGCGGCGTACGACGGCGTCTGCCGCCTTGGTGTCCTGCCCCACCTGCTGCGAAGCGTGGGTGGGGGCTTCCTGCGTGGTTGGCCCAGTAGTTGCCTCAGAGTTCACCTGCATGTGCCAAGCCTAGCCCCGAAGGCGGGAGCCGGTCGGCTACCGTGTGTCCATGACAACTGACGAGTCAGTGCCCCAGCGGCCGCTGGTCTTTGCCCATCGTGGGGCAAGCGGCGCCTACGCCGAACACACCAGAGCCGCCTACCTGCAGGCGTTGGCCGACGGGGCCGACGGGGTGGAGTGCGATGTCCACCTCACCCGGGACCAGCACGTGGTCCTGCTCCACGACGCCAACCTGGACCGGACCTCGGACGGGACCGGGCCGGTTGCCGATCGGACCCTGCGCGAGCTGCACCAGCTGGATTTCTCCTCCTGGAAGGGCGTCCGCATCCCCGAAGCGTACGGGGCGCGTTCGGAGCAGCTCCTCACCCTCCCGGAACTGCTGGACATCCTCCGCGGCGCGGGCCGCCCGGTACAACTTGCCATCGAGCTCAAGCATCCCAGCGCCTACCAGCTCAAACTGGAGGACCGGGTGCTGGAGGTGCTCCGCGGCGAGGGCTGGGACCCGCAAAACTCCACCGTGGACAACGTGGCCGTCACCTTCATGAGTTTCAGCCCGGACTCCATCCGCCACCTGCTCCGTTTCGTGCCGCCCCAATACATCTGCCAGCTGGTGGACGACCTCACCATCCATGAAATCCGCGGCGGACTGGGCTTGGGCCCCATCACGGGCAGCGCCGTGGCCAACCTGATGAAAGCCACGCAGCTGGAGGGTGAGCGGATCCTGGATGACCGGGAGGTAGGCATGGCCGGCCCCGGGATCGACTACGTCAGGGAGCGCCCGGCGACAGTCCGCCGCTGGCTGGACTCCGGCCGGCGCTTCCGGGTGTGGACGGTGGATTCCCCGGAGGACGTGGCGCTCTGCCAGGGATTGGGCATCCATGAGATCACCACCAACGTACCGGGCCGTGTCCTGGACCAGCTCCACGCGGCCTCGACGCAGGGAAAGTAGCGCGGACATGGACGCCGCCGGCCGGCATCGGCCAGGGCCGCAGTCGTCCCGCCCGCATGTGCCGGGCGCATATTCCCCGCGCCGCTGGTGGGCCGGGCCGCTCGACGTCGAAGGCCTTGCCCTCCACTCCGTGGCAGCCGCCGCGGAGGCGCTGAATCAGTACGCGCGCACGCCTGGCCGCTTCAGCACCACCCCCGGGCTCACCGCGGCAGCCTTTGATTCGTTCGGAGCCCTACGGATTGCCGGACGCAAACCGCAGGGCTTCGCACCCCTGTCGGGCTTCCGGCAAACCAGCGATGGCTGGATCAGGCTCCACGCCAACTACCCGCACCACGGGCAGCGGCTGCTGCAGGCGCTCGGCACCAGCTCTGCGGAAGGGGCTGAACAGGCCCTTCTTTCCATGACCGCGCTGGAGGCCGAGGCCGCCATCCAAGGCCAGGGCGGGATTGCTGCCGCCGTCAGGACCCGCGGCGAATGGCTGGGCTCGGAGGTGGGGCGGGCGGCGGGCGCGGCACCATGGGCGGCAGTGGAATTCGCCGACGGCACCAGAGCGGGTTGGGGGCTGCAGGATTTTGCAGCGGCAACCGGCAGGACAGCCAACGGCAAGGACGGAGGCAACGGCAAAGAACGCAAGGATGACGACGGCGGCGACGGCCTGCCGCTCGAGGGAATCCGGATCCTGGACCTGACCCGGGTGATCGCAGGGCCCGTGGCCACCCGACTGCTGGCGGCACTCGGAGCTGACGTCCTCCGGATCGATCCGCCGGCCTTTCCTGAAATCGAAGACCAGTTCGTGGACACGGCCTTTGGCAAGCGCAGCGCGGAGGCCGATCTGGGGCTTCCGCAGAACCAGCGCAGCCTCCGGCAGCTCCTTGCGGGTGCCGATGTCCTGGTCACCGGCTACCGGCACGGCGCCCTGGACCGTTTCGGCCTCAATCCGCGCGAACTGCTGGCATCGCATCCAAGGCTGGTGGTGGTCACCCTGGACAGCTGGGGGAGTGCCGGGCCTTGGAGCGGCCTGCGGGGTTTTGACAGCATCGTCCAGGCAGCCTGCGGAATCGCACACCTGTACGGGAAGGACAATGACGACGGCGGGTGGCGCCCGGGTGCCCTGCCTGTCCAGGCGCTGGACCATGCCACAGGGTACGGGGTGGCTGCGGCTGCCGTCCGGCTCCTGGACGGACGGCGGGAGACGGGGATGGGTGGGTCCGCGCATCTGTCCCTGGCCCGCACTGCCGAGGAACTGTTTTCGCTTACCTCGAAAAATGAGCCAAGCAACACAAAAAGCCCGGCACAACTGCCCGAGCCCCACTACAAGTCCATGGACAGCACCTACGGGGAGCTTCGTTATGTAGGCCCGCCGTTGCTGGCAGGTGGCCGGCCGGTGGACTACCTGTCCCCGCCGCCGCCGTATGCAAGTTCCACGCCCGCCTGGCTCTGAACGGAGCCGGGCGTGAAGGACGTCGGAAGGAGGGACCTCTGCGCGGGGGAACGCAACCAGCCGCCTCCCGTCGTGGCCCGTTTTGCCTCTAACGGCGGTTTCCAGCCACCGCCGCGGCTGTGATTGAGTGGTTCCATGTCTTTTCCCTGGTCCGGCCCTGCTGGAAACGGCCTGTCCGCGCCGGTCTTGTCCCTGCACGGCCCGGCCGTTCAGAACCTGTCCGCAGCCGCCATGGGAGCCCTGCTGCTGGCCAGTGCGGGCAAGCATTTCAGGGATCCCGGCTTTTACCGTGACGTAGTTCCGGGATACCTGTGCCGCCGGGATCCGGAACCCGGCGCGAATCAAAGCGCGGGCGCCAATCATTCACTGGCCATCCTGTCCCGGGACGAATGGATCGCCGTGAGCGGCCTGCTGGAGCTGGCAGCCGCCGTCGGCATCCTCCTCCCGCCTACCCGGAAACTGACCGCCACCGCCCTCACCGCGATGTTCACCGCATTCCTGGCCGGGCACGTCGACGCCCTGGTGAAGGCTTACGGCCCGCAGGGGACACCCGGACGGCGAAAGATCCACACCATCCGGCTGCCCCTCCAGGCACCGCTGATCCTGTGGGCCTGGAGCCTGCGGAAGCCCGTGCAGCGCGCACCTCAACCGGGAGGCGTGGGGTGAAACTGCTGGCTTCGCCGGCGGTCAGGGTGGGCATCTCCATCAGCATCGCCACCGGCCTTTACGGGGTGTCCTTCGGGGCGCTCGCAGTAACCTCAGGGCTCGACATCTGGCAGACCATGGCACTGAGCCTGCTCCTCTTCAGCGGGGGCTCGCAGTTCGCGTTCATCGGAGTGGTGGCAGGCGGCGGTTCCGGCATTGCCGCCATGAGCGCCGCAACCCTCCTGGGCATGCGCAACGGCATCTACGGCATGCAGCTGAACGCCCTGCTGCGGCCCACCGGATGGCGCAAATACGTCGGCGCGCAGCTGACCATCGACGAATCGACTGCCACCAGCACCGGCCAGACAGACCCGGCAGAGCAGCGGCGCGGATTCTGGACTGCCGGGGTTGGTGTCTACGTGCTGTGGAACCTCTTCACCGCCGTGGGTGCACTCGCGGGGAGCGGATTGGGCGATCCCAAGCAGTGGGGGCTCGACGGCGCCGCCGTGGCCGCGTTCCTGGCATTGCTCTGGCCGCGCCTCAAGGGCAGGGAGCCCATCGCCATCGCGGTGGTGTGTGCCCTGGCCACGGTTGTGGCCGTTCCCTTCGTGCCTGCCGGAGTGCCCATCCTGGTAGCCGCCCTGGTGGCCGCGCTGGTGGGCTGGTTCAGCCACGGCCGCAGCGATGAAGGCCTTGAGCCGGACATCGAGCCCTACGGCGGGCACCACTCCGGCGGTCATTCGGGCCGTCACCAGGACGAAACCGGCGCGCGTTCCGGTGCGGAACGGGCAGAAGGCAAGGACCCGGGGGCAGGCGCATGAGCCTGTGGTTCTGGTTGCTCCTTGCCTGCGCACTGGCCTACGGCTGGAAAATCGTGGGGTACTTTGTGCCCGCCAGGTTCCTCGAGGACCCCCGCACATCCCGGATTGCAGGGACCATGACCATCGGACTGCTCGCCTCCCTCACCGTGGTGAACGCTGTGGTGTCAGGCCAGGGGCTCGCCGCGGACGCAAGGCTGGGGGCGCTTGCTGCGGCCGCAATCGCACTGATATTCCGCGCACCTTTCCTGGTGGTGGTCATAGCCGGCGCCGGCACCGCGGCCCTGCTGAGGGCGCTGGGCTGGAGCTAATGTAGCAGGCAACTGCATAAATTGGTGACGTAAGTCACGTCTCTGGCCGTACGGCGGTTGTACTATGAAATCGGCTTATGCAGTTGGCCATGGCATTCCTATGAACGGCGACCATGGAAAATCAGCTGCATCCTGCTAAAGGCTTGGTGGGCAAGCCCCGCCACAAGGACGCCCGACGACGGGCCGGCCTCCCAGCCAAACGCTTTTTCAAACGCTTTTCCGGCCTTTCGGACGTACCGGAAGAGGACCTGGATGTTCTTTCCCAAAGGCTCCGGGAGGCATTTGACCTGGACCCGTCGTCGTCCGTTCCAGCCCTGCAGGCCCTGGTGCGCCAGGAAATCCGCAAGCGGGCAGACGCAGGCAACGCCTAGCGCCCAGCATCCAGGGTGCCATGTGTGGTGGACTGGAGGAGATGCAGCCCACACCAGGCGGCCACCAAAGGAGAAATCGAGATGGACGAACAATCGCGGCCTGTCGAGCCGCAGGACGGCCGAGGCACCGAGGAGACCGGAGAGCGCGCCAGCGAAGCGCATGGCGCTGGAGTACCTGCTGCAGAGCAGACCGGGAAGCAGCGGATCGCCTACCTGGACCCCCGGGGCTCCGAATCAACGCGTGAACTGCGGGACACCGCACGCCGGCGCCGGGATGCCGAGGAGAAACTCCAGCAGCACTTGATGGAGGCCAAGCACCACGTCCCCAACGAGTTCCATGAGCACCACGGCCACGAAGAGCAGGGCCATGAAGAGCCGGGCCACGAACATCAGGGACATGGGCAGCAGGCAACTGAACAGGCCCAGCCTGGCACCCATGGCGGGAACCAGGCTCAAGAAACCGGAGAAAACTCCTGACAGCCGGGCAGCGTCGGCCGGCTGTCAGGGGTTCGATAAGAGCAGGGGTTCGATAGGAGCTGGCTAAGCCACCCCGTGGGCGGCGCTGCCGGGCGCGACGGTCCTGCGGCAGCTTTCTTCCACACCCATCTCGTACCACACCTGCGCGCCGAACTCGGGCTCAGGGGTATCAAGGTTCTGGTACAGGGCGTCAAGCAATTGGACGAGCTCCCCGGTTGTCAGCGTCGGCAGGACTTCTTCAGGCCCCCGGGGATCGTTGAGGTACTGGAGTAGTTTCGAGCTGTTCATCGCAGCGTGCCCGTTACAGGGCGGATACGCACGAAATTTTGCATGGTTCGGCTCCATCTCGGAATATTCGAGGCTGGCTGCCTAACCCCGCTCTGAGTTTATTGCACCTGCTGTGTGCCGACAATGGTGCCGGCCGGTGTGCCGGCTGCTGCAGCCGGGACGGGCACCAGTACGGGAAGCGGGCGTGAAGGACGGACCGTTCGGATGGCGTCCTCGACCAGCGCCAGCGGGCGGCGCCACGCGTCAGATCCCGGTTCCATCGTGTCCACTACGCCAATCAGCATGGCGAGCAGCCGGAACATGTCCGTCATGGAGATGTCCGCGCGCAGGCTTCCCTGGCCTTGCCCGCGTACCAAAAGAACGCTGATGGAATCCATCAGGGATCCGGTGATTCCCGTGAGGAGTTCGCGCCGGCCAGCCACGGCGCACAGCAGGTTGGCGTCGTCGCTTGCGGCAGCCATCAGGGCCTCGAGAACGCGCAGGAGGCCGGCGGCGGCGTCGATATCGGCCAGGGCGCCGTCCATGACGGGGTCCACGGTCAGCCGGAGCTGCCGGTTCAGTGCTGCCAGGACCAATTCTTCCTTGTCCGCGAAGTTACGGAACAGCGTTGCCGGGCCCACACCCGCGGTGGTGGCGATGGTCTGGAGCGGCACTTCCGGACCGAACTCCCGGAAACACTGGCGCGCCGCCGTGATGATCTTGTCCACGTTCCGCGCTGCGTCTGCACGGAGGGGCTTTCGGGCGACTGCGAGGCTCATGCCCAAAAGGTTAGCAACGGAGCCCCGGGCCAACACGGTTACTGCAGGGTAGGGGGTTATGTGACGGCGGGCAGGACGTCCGTGCGTCTGCGGGACGTCCCAGGCCGCATGCGAAACTGGGTTGCATGTTGCTTGCATTTTCTGTTGCTCCCTCTGGCGTTCCCAGCGAAGGTTCCACGCCGAACGATGCGTCCGTCCACGACGCCGTTGCAGCCGCCGTCAAGATCGTCCGTGAGTCGGGGCTGCCCAACCAGACGGATTCCATGTTCACCACCATTGAGGGTGAGTGGGATGAGGTGTTCGACGTCGTAAAGCGCGCCACCGAGGCAGTGGGCCGCTACGGCAGCCGGGTCTCACTGGTGATCAAGGCCGACATCAGGCCGGGATACAGCGGCGAGCTGACGGCAAAAGTGGATCGCCTCGAGAGTGCATTGGCGCAGGATTCCTAGCCTGCGCGGAGTGGCTGAAGAAGGGGCCGAAAGTGTCTGGACCCCCGGAACGCCGCATGCCAAACTGTGCCCATGTTCGAGCACAAACCCCGGCCGGAGTGGATTGCCACTGAGGAGTTTTTGTCCCGCACTGTGGTGCACCCGGACGAAGCCGTCCAGCAGGCCATCCACACTGCGGCTGACGCCGGGATGCCGGCCATCGAGGTGGCGCCGAACGCCGGCAAGCTCCTGAAGCTGCTGGTCCAGCTGTCCGGCGCCCGCCGCATCCTGGAGATCGGTACCCTTGCGGGCTACAGCACCATCTGGATGGGCCGCGGCCTTCCCCACAACGGCAAGCTTGTCACGTGCGAATTCCTTCCCCAGCACGCAGAGGTGGCGTGGGCCAACATCGACGCCGCCGGCCTGGGTGAAAGGGTGGAGATCCGGCTGGGTCCTGCGCTGGATACCCTGGCGGCCCTCGCGGAGGAGGAAAGGGAACCGTTCGACTTCATCTTCATCGACGCCGACAAGCAAAACAACAGCCGCTACCTTGACTGGGCCGTCAGGCTGGGCAGGCCCGGCGCCGTGGTGGTCCTGGACAACACGATCTGGGAAGGCGCCATCCTGGATCCGGACATGGATCCGGTCAACGCGCCGGGCATTATCGACGCCCTCAAGCTGCTCGGCGACCACCCGCGGCTGGACGCCACCGTTATCCAGACCGTCGGCGCCAAGGGCTGGGACGGGTTCGCACTGGCGCGCATCCTTTCCGCATAAACACTAAGTAAGCTGTGTAGATGCGTCCGGTGACAGGCCGGGCATCGCGGATGGAGGATTTTTTGCCAGCGGCCTTTGCCCCCGTACTCCTTGACTCCACTCCCGCAGATTTCTCCCCATGGGTGCCGTTCCCGGAAGCGGTAGCCGCGGCGGCCGGTGACGTCCCCGCCCTGCTTGCACTGGCCCTTGAGGCCGGGCGGACGTGGCCGCGCCCCGGCGAAGGCCGCACCGCCCTCCTATGGGAGCTCCTGGCTTCTGTGGCCGCCACCGACGTGGCCGCAGCCCGCGTACTTGAGCCGCACCTCGACGCCGTCGCGATTCTTGCCCAGGCAGCCCAAGCGTTTCCCGCCGGCCAATCCGCGCCGGACGGGACGGGGGAAGCAGCGTGGGGAGTGTTCGCCGCCGAGGGGCCCGGTGCCAGGCTTGAGGCGAAAGCCTCCGCCGCAGGAGTGACCCTCAGCGGGTCCAAGCCATGGTGTTCATTGGCCGGGGCCCTGGACTGCGCCGTGGTCACCGCCCACACGGACGACGGCGGCAGGGCGGCTTTTGCGGTCAGCCTGCGCCACTCCGGAGTGGCTTGTGAGGATCCGGAATGGATTGCGCGGGGGCTCCAGGAGATCCCCAGCGGTACAGTCCACTTCGACCAGGTCCCGGCGATCCCGTTGGGTGGAACCGGTTGGTACCACAGCCGGCCAGGCTTCGCCTGGGGTGGAATGGGTGTGGCTGCCTGCTGGCTGGGCGGAGCAGTGGGGGTGGCGCGGGACTTCCGAAGCGGCCTGCTGGCGGGGGCCGACGCCGGACGGCAGCCCGACCAAGTGGCACTTGCGGCGCTCGGAGAGGTGGACCGGACACTCACCGCCGCCCTGCAGTATCTCGCCCGGACCGCAGCGGGCATCGATGATGGCACCCTGGGCTCCGCCGGCACCCATAGTACGTGGAGCGAAGCCCAGCGGGTCCGCGGAACGGTTGCAGCCGCCGTCGAACGCGTCCTTTCCCTGGTGGGTTCCAACCGAGGTCCGGGGCCGCTTGCCTTTGACGGGCCATACGCCAAGCGGATGGCCGACCTGGCACTCTACGTCCGGCAGTACCATGGCGCACGGGACGATGCCCAATTGGGCCGCCTGGCGCTCAAAGGGGACTGCCCGTGGTGACCTTTTCGCACGCCGACCAGGGGACAGGTGAGGCTGCCTGGGCCGGCAGCGGACTGGCTGCTGCACCCGAGCTGCCGCTCGATCCCGCCGAACTGGCGGGCATGCGCTTTGTGGTCCTGGCAGCGCATCCGGACGACGAAACTCTCGGGGCCGGTGGGCTGATGGCCGCCCTGGTGGCGCTGGGAGCGGAGGTGGAAGTCCTGCTCTGCACAGCAGGGGAGGGCTCGCACCCCGAATCGACCACCACCACCCCTGAGCAGTTGGCCCAAACCCGGGTCGCCGAGTTTTCAGCGGCCTTGGCCGCCCTGGGCCTGGCAGACTGCTGGACGTTCCTTGGCTTGCCGGACCGCGCACTTGGAGGGCATACAGAAGCCATTTCCCGGGCTGTCCGGGAGGCGGCCCGAAGGCTTTCCGGCGATCCGGACCGGCTGGTCCTCGTTGCGCCGTACCGGGCTGACGGGCACGGTGACCATGAGGCACTGGGTGCGGCCGCGGCAGAGGTTGCACGGCAGGACGGCCACGCACTGCTGGAATACCCCATCTGGTTCTGGCACTGGGCCACGCCCCAGGACCTGCACTGGCGTTCGTGGCTGCGGTTCCACCTGGATGAACCGGCCCGCAGCGCCAAAGAACGGGCCATGGCAGAGCACGCGACCCAGGTGCGGCCGCTCTCACCCCTTCCGGGCGACGAGGCGCTGCTCAGCGTCCCATTCCTGGCGCACTTCTCGCGCCCCTATGAGGTCTTCGCCTGGACGCCCGCTCGCAGTGCATCCGGCAGGCTGCATTCAAGCGGTGATGCCGAACTGGTCTTTGACCGCGTGCACGGCGGATCCACAGATCCCTGGAACTACACGGGGAGCTGGTACGAGCAGCGCAAGCGTGCCCTGACCCTTGCTGCCCTCCCGGAGGAATCCTACGAACGCGGCCTGGAGGTGGGCTGCTCCATCGGGACGTTGACAGCGGAGTTGGCTGCCAAGTGCCGCAACCTGCTGGCAGTTGACGCCAGCGGAACCGCGGTCCGCCAGGCCAGGCAGCACCTTGAAGGCGTTCCCGGGGTCCGGGTTGATCAATGCGTCGTCCCCGACGCCTGGCCGGGCGGAGCTTTTGACCTGGTGGTGGTGTCCGAGATTGGTTACTACCTGTCCCGGGAGGAGCTGGCCCGCCTTTGGGACCGGATCGAGGCATCCCTGGAGCCGGGCGGAACCCTGGTCCTGTGCCACTGGCGGCATCCGATTGCCGGATGGGAACTCGACGGCGACACGGTTCACGCGCTGGCCCGGCAACGTCTGGGCTGGCGTACCGCGGGGCTGTACCAGGAACGTGACTTCGTTTTGGAACTCCTGGTGGCACCCGGCCATAAGGCGGCGGCGTGATGACACCGCCAGCTTCAGGGGCACCTAAGGATCCTGTTCCGGTGGCGGGTGCGGACGGTATTCAACACGTTGCCGTGGTGATTCCCGCGCACAACGAGGAGCAGCACCTGGAAGATGCGCTCGGGGCAGTCCGCGTCGCGGCGGATCGCGTGCGGGGGGAGCGGCCCGGTGTTGGCGTGCAGATCGTGCTTGTGCTGGACAGCTGCACCGATAGTTCGGCAGCGGTGGCTGCGGCCGTCGCGGGGGAGGACCCGCGGTGCCTGGTGCTGCCCCTCAGTTTCCGGAGTGTGGGTAAGAGCAGGCAGGCGGGGGTCCGGGCCGCCCTGAAGAACGCCACGGAGTCCTTGTGTGACGGCGAAGCGGCCGCAATAGTTCCGATGCGGCATGTCTGGGTGGCCAACACGGACGCCGATTCCCGCGTTCCCGAAAACTGGCTGGTCCGCCAACTGGCACTGGCCGACGGCGGCGCCGATGCTGTTCTTGGCTCGGTGGAACCAGATGCCCACGGGATGCACCACCAACTCCGCGCCCGATGGCATGCCCGGCATGTTCCAGCCGAGAACCACCCCCATGTGTATGGTGCCAATCTCGGGGTCCGCGCCTCGTCCTACATTGCGGCAGGCGGCTTCCCCGGACTTGAATTTGATGAAGACCGGGCGCTGGTGGACGGACTGCGCAGCAGCGGGGCACGGCTGGTGGCCACCGACACTGCCCGGGTCATCACCTCCGGAAGGACTGTGGGCCGGGCACCGCGGGGGTTCGCCGCATACCTCCTGGCCCTCGCTGCACCGTAGACGCGGACGCGGGGCCGGGCCGGGCACCGTACGGGGGAAGCAAAAAGGGCTGCTGCCTTTCGGCAACAGCCCTTTGGGTCCGGCGCTCTTATACCAAGTCCGGGGCGCTGGCCACGATGTAATCCGCCGCGGCAGGTCCGGTCATGGAGAGGTTATTGCTGTCCGGGTTGATTCCAGCGTCCTGCATGGCTTCCCAGAGGGCGGCCGGTTGCTGGAGTTCTGCCTTGTGCAGGAGGCACCAACTGGTGTAGAGACCGTACAGCTCGTCGCGTCCGAGGCCCAGTCCGGGCTCCCTGTCCGGGACAACTGCTTCGGCAAGAAACTGTTCAAAATGGGTAGCAGGCATGTCCGCTCATAAGGGTCGACCGTGATGCCGCCGTCTGCTTCAGCGGACCTGCCGGTCTCCAACGGATCCCGGCGAGGTATTCAAGAAAGTATTGCAGTTCTCCGCATTTTGTCCAGTTACGGCCAAGAATGGGGGAGTTTGAGGGGGGCCGACGGCGACTGGGGGGACTGGCCTCGGTCTCAGAAGAGGCCATCTCACCGCCGACCCCGCATTGCCCCGGGAATGTGAACAACCCGGGAAACTTCAACAGGACCTTCAAGATGAATTTTCCTCCATCTTGAAGGTCCTGCCTAGTCCCACTTAACTCAAAGCCTGCAGCCCCGGCTAAGCCCTCGCGCTTGGCCGGCCGCCGTCGTCGGACTCTCCGTTGGCCGCACGGTGCTGCACCTTCTCGCGGACACGGTCGCGGTGCGGCTCACGGTGATCCTCACTGCTCTGCCCGTCCTGGCTTTCGCCGTCGTCCTGGCCGTTCTCCGCGCTGTACTTCTCACGCAGCTCCCGGCCGTGCTTGACGTCTTCCTCGATCTGCTTCTGCAGCTTCTCGCTCTTCTTGGTGTCCCGCGGCGGCAGCTGGATGGTTTCTTCCGCCTCGATACCCGCCTGGAGTTGACGGCCGCGCTCCACTTCGGCGTCGAACTCAGCACCAAAGAGCAGCGACATGTTCAGGATCCAGAGCCACAGCAGCATGACGATGACACCACCCAGGGTGCCGTACGTCTTGTTGTAGTTTCCGAAGTTGCCCACGTAGAACCCGAAACCCACTGAGGCCAGCAGGAAGACGAACAGTGCGATGCCCGACCCCATGCTCATCCACTTGAACTTGGGCTGCTTGACGTTGGGGGTTGCGTAGTAGAGGACCGCGATAATCGCGATGATAAGCACGATCATGACCGGCCACTTGGCGATGTTCCAGATGGTGAGGAAGACGCCACTAAGCCCGATCAGTCCCCCAACCGCCTCAGCAACGGGGCCGCTGAGGACGAGCATGCCGGCGAGGATGGCAACAATGACCACGGCCAGGAGGGTGACGGCCAGCATGGTCCCGCGGAGCTTGACGAACGCACGGCCTTCATCCACCTCGTAGACCCGGTTCATGGCCCGCCCAAAAGCGCCCACGTACCCGGAGGCGGACCAGAGCGCGGTGGCAAGGCCGATGACCAGGGTGAATCCTGCCGCTGGGGCGCTTGCCAGGTCCTGCACCACCCCGCCTATGGTGCCAACAGTCTCGGCCGGGACAAAACCGCTGACGATTTTCAGGAGCGCGTCGGTGGTCTTCTGCGGGTCACCAAAGAGCCCTATCAGGGACACGAGCGCCAGGATGGCCGGGAACAGCGACAGGACCGCGTAATACGTCAGGGCTGCTGCCAGATCGGGGCACTGGTCCTTGCTGAACTCCCGGAGAGTCCTCTTGAGGATGTATTTCCAGTTTGGCTTGTCCAGGTCCCTAGGGCTGCCGGGTTTCCTTGAGTCATTCGGATCCGGAGCCTGGCCCGCCTTGGCGGTGCTGGTCTCGGAGTTGTCGTGAGTGGCCATGGGGCGTCCTCTCAATCAGGGGCGAAGCGAACAGGCCGGCCCGCGGGTGGCGGTGCCGGCCTGTCGATCAGAACTGTTGCCTTGCGAGCCGCGATGGGCTGTTTAGGTGTTTTGGACGTTGTCTTTGGCGTCGGTGGCGCGGTCCTTGACGTCGGCGGCGGCCATTTGGCCTTCGGT
>NZ_JBPFDM010000019.1:0-28580 GCF_059414945.1 Arthrobacter sp. SAFR-179 | reverse complement strand
TCGCCCGGCGCATCTACCGAACCCTCAACGCGGCAAAACTGGACCCCTGCACGGTTTGACGAACTATAGAAGGGTCATCTACGGAGCAGTCGATGGGGTGGGTGGGCGTAAGAATGCACGCCCCGAACTACCCGGGCGATAGATTGGCAACCATGACTGAAGCCACCTCCACTGACGAAGCCGGCCGCGGCACCATCCTGGTCATCAACGGCCCCAACCTGAACTTGCTGGGCACCCGTGAGCCCGAGAAATACGGCACCTCAACCCTTGCCGACGTGGAGCAGCTGGCTGCGGCCGCCGGGAAGAACCACGGATTCGCGGTGGAGTGCGTCCAGTCCAACCATGAAGGCGTCCTGCTGGACACCATCCACGCCGCCCGGCAGAACGCCGTCGGGATTGTCCTCAACGCCGGCGCCTTCACGCACACGTCCGTGGCACTTCGTGACGCCCTGGCGGCTGTGCAGCTGCCCGCCGTCGAGGTTCACATCACCAACGTGCACCAGCGGGAGGAATTCCGGCACCACTCCTACCTGTCGCCGGTCTGCGCCGCGGTGATTGTTGGCGCCGGAGTGTTCGGCTACAAGCTGGCCATCGACTACCTCGCCGAGGTCCTTTAGCCGCAGGCCGCTACTTCTGGATGCACTGCCCGGAAGAAACGGGAGTGGACAGCGCCGGCGCCTGCTCTGCCACGGGGTCAAGGTCGCTCATGGTGATGGCGAACCCCACCTCGGCATCGGAGGTTGCCTTGGCGAAGACCACGCCGGCCACCTGGCCGTCGGTGGTGAGCAGCGGGCCGCCCGAGTTTCCCGGCTGCACATCCCCGGCCAGGCGGTAGATGTCCTCCGGCGAGGGGTTGTTTCCATAGATGTCCGGGACCAGGACCGTGGCGATGTCCTGCACCGTGGCGGGCTTGGACTGGAAAGGTCCGCCGTGCGGATATCCGGCAAATGCGGCCTGGCTGCCGCCGGGAAGGTCGCGGCTCAGCGGCAACGGCCGGGACGGCAGACTGTCCACGGCAAGGACCGCCAGGTCCCGCTTGGTATCGAAGTAGACCACGCGCCCTGGCATCGCACCGCCGTCGGGCATCTCCACCACCGGCTGCGACACACCCGCAACCACGTGTGCGTTGGTCACCACGCGGTCCTGGGAAACCACGAAGCCGCTGCCGGTCTGGTTCTGTCCGCATTCGTACGCCGTGCCGGCGATCCTGAGGACGGACTGTGCCGCTTTGTTAAGCGCGGGCGTATTGGTGCTGGTGTTGGGTACCTGGACTGCCTGGCCCTGGTCCAGGCCTTCGATCAGCGTAGGGATACCGTTGCCGATCACCGTGGAGCGCAGCTGCGCCATGGTGGCCTTCACGGGAGTGGGGGTGAGCCCGTCGATAAAGCGGATCACCTTGGACTCGGCCAGCTGCTGGGACACCACCGGCACGCCGAGGGAGCTGACACTGAAGGCCAGCATGGACATCACCAGAGCCGAGACCACCAGGTTCAGCGCACCGCCCACCAGCCGGTCCACCGCGCGCAGCGGCCGGATCCGCACCACGCCGCGTAGCTGGCGCCCCACCATGGTGCCCAGCCCATGCCCCAGGGCCATCAGGACGACGGCGGCAGCAATGATGGCGGTGAGCCTCCATCCGGAGTCCTCGACAAAGGTGCTGACGAGGGGGACGGCAAAGAAGGCGGCAATGGCGCCCGCAGCAAAACCGGCAAGGCCACCTGCGGTGACCAGGAACCCGTTGCGAAGGCCGTAGATCAGGTATGACAGCAGCGCCAGGATCAGGACGATGTCCAGGACAGTCAGGCCGACCACAAAGGCTCCTTATTAACAGTTGAATCCCCATTCTAGTGGCGCACACTGACAAACTTCCGCGGCCTGCCCCGCCGTCCGGCAAACCCGCGTTCAACTGCCTGCAGGCGTTTCGGCTGCCAAGTTCGTCACAGAACGTTGAAAATTCTGAAACAATGGCACAAGCCGCCACAGCCGATACTTTTACTCAGGAGATTTCATGGACATCGAGGTACTGCGCCGAGCACCCCTTTTCGCCACGCTCGACGACGACGCATTCCGCCTTCTGACGGATGAGCTGACCGAGGTGGACCTGTCCCGCGGCGCGTCCGTGTTCCGCGAAGGTGACCAGGGTGACCAGCTGTACTTCATCGTCTCCGGCAAGGTGAAGCTCGGACGCACCTCCCCCGACGGCCGCGAATCGCTCCTGGCCATCCTGGGCCCCGGTGAGCTCTTCGGCGAGATGGCGCTGTTCGATCCCAGCCCCCGAACGGCCACCGCCACCGCGGTGTCCGAAACCCGGCTTGCCGGGCTCAAGAACGAGAGCCTGAACACCCTGCTGCGCACGCGCCCCGAGGTGTCGGCCCAGCTGCTGCAGGCCCTGGCCCGCCGCCTCCGCCGCACTAACGACTCCCTCTCCGACCTCGTCTTCTCCGACGTCCCCGGCCGTGTGGCCAAGGCGCTGCTGGACCTGGCGGACCGATTCGGCCGGCCCGCCACCGATGGCGTCCTGGTGGCACACGAGCTGACCCAGGAAGAACTGGCGCAGCTGGTGGGCGCCTCCCGCGAGACGGTCAACAAGGCCCTGGCGGAGTTCGTCCAGCGCGGCTGGCTCCGGCTCGAAGCCCGCGCCGTGGTCATCCTGGACATGCAGCGGCTCCGCCAGCGCTCCCGCTAAACCCCCACGAAAAAGGCCGCCCCGAGGGGCGGCCTTTTCTGTGCCTGGGAGTGGGTCAGTTCTTGACCACGTCCAGTTCGACGACGGCCCACGACAAGGCGGGGAGGCTGAGACGGAGCTCGGACCCGTCTGCCTTGGCTCCCTGGAGCGGCTTGAGGCCCACGCGGTCCGGGTTCTCCTGGTTGTTGATGGTGAAGCGGTCACCGCCCTCGGGAATTTCGAGTACCTCGGCCCTGACCACCCGCTGCGCATCGAAGCCACGCAGGCTGACCTCCACCTCCGCGGCCTCCTCCAGCCCGCGGTTGGCCAGGAACAGGGCCACCCGGCCTGTTTCCTCGTTCCAGGTGGCGCTGACATCCACCAGGTCCGTGTCGCCGAACCGGGCGTTGTCATATTTGTCCGAGTCCACGGACAGCCGCAGGATCCGGCCCTTCGCCAGTTCGGCCATGCGTGCGAAGGGGTGGAAGATGGTCTGGCGCCAGGCAGGGCCATTCTCCTCGCTGAAGATGGGGGCAATGACGTTGACCAGCTGTGCCTGGTTGGCGATCTTGACCCTGTCCCCGTGGCGGAGCAGCGAGTTGAGCAACGTACCGACGACGACGGCGTCCGTCACGTTGTACTTGTCCTCGATGACCCGGGGGTGCTCGCGCCACCCGGCCTTGGAGACGTTGTGCGGCTGGTCCTCGGTATCCAGGCCCCGCTGGTACCAAACGTTCCACTCGTCGAAGGACAAATTAATGTGCTTCTTGTGTTTGCCCTTGGCCCGGACGGCGTCAGCAGTGGCGATGACTGATTCGATGAAGTAGTCCGTGTCCACTGCGCTGGCGAGGAAGCTGCCAACGTCGCCGTCGCGCTCCTGGTAGTAGGCGTGCAGCGAGACGTAGTCCACTTGGTCGTATGCCTGGGTCAGGACCGTCTGCTCCCATGCACCGAAGGTGGGCATTCCGGAATTCGAGCTTCCGCAGGCCACCAGTTCGATGTCCGGGTCCACGAATCTCATGGCCTTGGCCGCTTCCTGGGCCAGCCGGCCGTACTCTTCGGCCGTCTTGTGGCCGATCTGCCACGGACCGTCCATCTCGTTGCCAAGGCACCACAGTTTGATGTTGAACGGATCCTTGTGGCCGTTCTTTGCCCGCAGGTCGGACAGGCGGGTGCCGCCGGGGTGGTTGGCGTATTCGACAATGGCACGGGCAGCGTCCACTCCCCTGGTGCCGAGGTTGATTGCTTCCATGATTTCGGTGCCGGCCTGCCGGGACCAATCCACGAATTCGTGGAGGCCGAAGGCGTTGGTCTCCAGCGTGTGCCAGGCGCCGTCCAGCCTGCGCGGCCGGTCTTCGCGGGGGCCGATCCCGTCCTCCCAGTCGTAGCCGGAGACGAAGTTGCCGCCCGGATAGCGGATGACGGTGGCGCCGAGCTCCTTGACGAGCTTCAGGACGTCCTGGCGGAAGCCGTTGTCGTCAGCCTCCGGGTGGCCGGGTTCGTAAATACCGGTGTAGACGCAGCGGCCCATGTGTTCGACGAATGAGCCAAACAGCCGGCGGGGCACGTCGGCGATGGTGAAGTCGCGGTCGAGGGTGATCCTGGCGCGGGACATGTGCAAATCTCCTTGGGTGTGCTCGGGGTCTGTGATGTAGAAGCGAAGGTGGGAATCAGGTGCCGGCGAGTCCCGTCGTCGCAACGCCCTTGATGATCTGGCGCTGGAAGAACAGGAACACCAGAATCAGCGGCAGGGCTGCAAGCAGGGCCGATGCCATGTTCTGGGCGTACTGGATGCCGTACGCACTCTTGATGGTCTGCAGCCCCACGGGGAGGGTCAGGATGGAGCCGTCGTTGGTGGCGATGAACGGCCAGAGGAAGTTGTTCCAGGCGCCGATGAAAACAAAGATCGCGACGGCGGCCAGGATGGGACGGGACAGCGGCAGGACCACCTGGAGGAAGATCCGCATCCGGCTGGCGCCGTCCATCACAGCGGCTTCCTCGAGTTCGCGGGGAATCTGGTCGAAGAACTTCTTGAGCACGAACACCATGGCGGGGTGGATGACCTGCGGCAGGATGATGGCCCACGACGTATCGATCATGTGCAGCGCCACCATTTGGTAGAACAGCGGAATGATCAGGACCGGCGGCGGGATGATGATGGACGCAATGATCACCACCATGAGGACCTTCTTGCCGCGGAAATCGATCCGGGACAGGGCGTAGGCCACCAGTGCGGAGATCACCAGGGTGATAGCCGTGATGGCCGCCGAGGTGTAGAGGGAATTCCAGGTCCACAGCGGGATGTTGCCGTCCTGGAACACCTTGACGAACGCGTCGGCGGTGAAGCCCGACGGCGGGATCCAGCTGATCTTCGGAGCGGCGGCGTCCGTCTCACTCTTGAAAGCCGTAACGGTTGCCCAGGCGAAAGGCACCAGCCAAAGGACGGCCAGCAGAGCGGCGACTGCCAGGACTGCGGCCCGGCCGGGGGTCATCCTGCTGCCGGTCCTGCGCCTGGCGGACGGCCTGGCAGTGGAGGTGGCGGGGCGGGTGAGGGTTTCGGTTGCCATGGCTATGCACTCCTGCGGCGGGTGATGAAGAACTGGATGACCGATACAGCCACGATCAATCCAAAGAAGATGTAGGAGATGGCTGCCGAATACCCCAGCCGGTACCCGGTGAAGCCGGTTTCGAAGATGTACTGCACCACTGGCCTGGTTGCGCCGCCGGGCCCGCCGGCGGTCATCTGGTAGACCTGGTCGAAAATCTTCAGCGAGGCAAGGATCTGGAGGAGCACGATCATCACCGTGGTGGGTGCCAGCTGCGGCAAGGTGATGGAAAAGAACTGCCGCCAGGCGCCGGCACCGTCAAGCGATGCTGCTTCGTAGTGCTGGGCCGGGATGTTCTGCATGGCTGCCAGGTACAGCAGGAAGTTGAAGCCCACCGTCCACCACAGCGTGGCAATGACGATGGCCCACATCGCTACGCCGGGATCGTTCAGCCACGCCACTTTCGGCAGTCCAACACTGACCAATGCGTTGTTGATGAGGCCCAGCTGGGGGTTGTACATCCAGGTGAAGAACAGGGATACCACGGTGGAGGCCAGCAGGTACGGGGCAAAGTAGGAAAGGCGCCACAACCACTGTGCGGGCAGTCCGACATTAACCAATGCCGCCATGACCAGGGCAACGACCACCAGCGGGACGGTGCTGATGACGGTGAAGTAAAGGGTGTTGCCCAGGGAACGCCACATGTCGGAATCGGCGAGGGCCTCGGCGTAGTTCGCGAAGCCAATGAGGCTGTCGTTCGCGCCGGTAAGCGATTTGCCGGTCAGGCTCATGTACAGCCCGTAGAGGAGGGGCCAGACGAGGAAGACCAGGAAGAACGCCAGGAACGGCGCGGCGAACGCCCAGCCGCTGATGTTGTCCCTGCTTCCCTGGGAACGGGACTTCGCGGGCTTGGACCCCGCCTGGTTGGATACTCTGTGCCGGGACAGGCCGGGCAACGAACCCCGCTGCCCCTCCCTGTCGTGTGATGTTGCTACGGAACTCATTTGGACTCCTATGTCGCTTGGCGGTTCAAACCGGGTTGGGACGGGAAAGCAGGGTGTTGGTGCGCCGCACGAAGGCATCCCAGCCATCAGTTGCCTTGTCGCGGCCGAGGAGCACGTTCTGCACGGTCTCCGCAAAGTAGGTTTGCCAGTCTGAGCCGGATCCGCTGAACCATGCCTCCGGGTCGTAGGCGATGATGTCCGCGGCGTTGGCGTAGTGGATCTGGGGCGTGAGCTCGCGGTAGGCCTGTGACTGGACCACCGGCTGGTAGGCGGGGATGTGGCCTGCTTCGGCCCAGGACAGCGAGCCCTTGAGGATGTCACTCACGAACTTGTAGACATCGCGGCGCTTCACGTCGTCGACATTCAATTGCCGTGGCAGGACGAAGGAATGCGAGTCGGCGTAGGCTGCCGGCGTCCCGTAAAGCGTTGGAATGGTTGCTGCGTCTACCGGGATGCCTGCCTTCTTCATCGTTGGCAGTTCCCAGACGCCGCTGAAGAGCATCCCCGAGGCGCCGCGGGCGAACTCCGCGATCCCTGTACTGATGTCACCACTCTGCGCCGCAATGGTGTCATCGAAGAGCGATGCCATGAACTCCAGGGACTCGATCGCCGCCTCGTTGTCAGCAACCATTGGCTTTCCGGGAGTCAGCTCCATATCTGCCCCGTGCTGCTTGTAGAGGGTGTAGAAGAGGCGCCACATCTGGGACCCGCTGCCGAGGTACCCAAAGGACAAACCGTGGGCTTTCGTCACCTTCTGCATTTCCCGGGCCATGGCAAGGAAGTCCTGCGGGGAATTCACTTCCTGCAACAGCCCGTTCCCGGCCAGGAGGCCGGCTTTCCCGGCCACATCGCGGTTGTAGAACATCACAAAGGGATGTGAATCCAGGGCGATGGAAAAGATCTTGCCGTTGTTCTGGCTCTTGTCCCAGATCCGCGGGGCAAAGCTTTGGGGCGTGACGCCAAATTCTGCCAGCTGGTCCAGGTCCCATGGGTCAATCAGTCCTCCCGGCGCATAGCCTGGAACCCTGCTGGCGTGCATGATGGCCAACTGGGGCGGACGGCCGCCCGCGGAGGCCATGGCGAGCTTGGTGTAGTAGGGCGGCCCCCAGGCAAGAACCGTCGGATGAACCTTGAACCCGGAGTTGCCGTCATTCGCCTTGCTGATCATGTTCTGCATCTTGATGCCGTCGCCGCCGGACAACAGATGCCAGAACTGGATGTCCCTGACAGCCGCGGCGGAGGCGTTCCCACCGCACCCTGCCAGGGCGGCCGCAGCAAACACGCTTCCCATTGCTGCGGTTCCCGATAAGAGCTGCCGCCTTGACAGCTGCCTGCCTGCGAAAGAATCAAACTGCTTCACCCGTCACTCCTTTGGATGGGTCCGCTGAAAGTCATTTCCGTGCCACGAACCGTTGTTGCTGCATACCCCTCGGCTGAGTGCCGACGAGCCGACGGTGTGACGCAGGCCTCACATTACATCGATGTAATGTGAGGCGCAACGAAAATTTGTTAGCGTTCCCAAAGTGACGTGCCGCTCTCGATTACCCGGTTTCCCGAAGGTTTTTGACTGGGGCGCAGAAAGCCTAGGAGGAGGTGCTTTGCCGCTCCACAATTCTGTAATCAATGGCTACGACCTTTTGAGGGCCCTGCCGGTCAACCATGCGTTCCGTGAGGAGGCGCAACGCTTCACGGGCAACCTGGCGCTTATCGAAGGAAACGGTGGTCAGTGACGGCACTGCAAACTGTGCGTCGGCAATGTCGTCGAAGCCGGCAACGGCCACATCGTCGGGAACCCTGATGCCGCGCTTCCACAGCACGCTGAGTGCGCCGATGGCCATGGAGTCCGTGAAGCAGAACAAGGCCTCCGGGAGCGGATGGGAGTCCAGATGGGCGGACAGCGCTTTCGCTGCCGCATCCGGGCTCCACTTTTCGCAGGGGATGATTAGGGAGTCATCCCGGGCAATGCCCAGTTCTTTGAGTGCCGCGTGGTACCCACGCGTGCGGAGGACGGCCGCCGCCGAGCCGCGGCCTTCCGCGGCTCCCAACACTGCGATACGCCGCCTGCCGGTCCTGCCGAGCGCCAGGGTCATGTCACGGGCAGCCGCAACACTGTCCACCCATACACGGTCGGCCAGTTTCTGGGACACCTCACCCAACAGCACCACCGGAGGCAAGGCAACGCCCACTTTGACGGCACTCTCGTCCAGGACCACGGGGTTGAGGATGAGCCCGTCGATCAGGTTGGACCGCGCCCGCGACATGAGCTCGTATTCACGGGTGGGATCGGACCCCGTCTCCTCGATCTGTACGCTCCACCCCTGCTCGTGGGCTACTTCCACCACGCTGTGCGCGATCTCGGCAGAATAGGGCGTGCCCAGGTCGGGCAAGGCCAGGGCAATGACCCCCGACCTGCCGTTGCGCAGTCCCCGGGCCGAGAGATTGGGCACGTAATCCAATTCCGCCATGGCCTGCTCCACCTTGGCCCTGGTGGGACCGCTGACCGGGACGATGCCGTTCATGACGTTCGAGACCGTCTTGGGCGAAACCCCTGCGAGGCGCGCTACGTCCTTGACCGTTGCGCGCAACGGCGCCCCCTTATTCCCGGTATGGCTTTGGTGACGATTTTACTCCGGCCCGCCATCCCCAGCTGCATGGAGGCGGAGCATCAGCGTTCGCGCTGGTGGTCCCCGGCCACGGTCTTGGCGGCCTCGACTTCGAGCATGAGCTTGCCGTCTTCTTCAACCAGCGTTGGCTGGTACACGTGCGGCTTGCGCTTGTAGCTCAGGTAGGCGATGCAGCCGTTGGCAGCGGCCATCTTCTCGAGCATGATCTCGGAGCCGGGGACCAGCAGCTCACCCAAGGGGCGGCCCACAGTGTTCTCCTGGCCCGCCTCATCGCCCAGGGCGCTGGTGTTCCGCTCCTGGACCACGTGTGCGGCATTGACCCACCTGCCCCACACGCCCTTGCCTTCAAGCAGCGATGGTTCCTGGCCAAGCGGAACGGTGGCGGCGAAGTAGCGGGTGTCGAACCGGCGGTGCGCAAAGTCGGGGCTGCGCCAGTTGACGAGGGACTTGAGCAGATCCGTCCGGAGGGAGAGGCCACGCTTGCCCAGCACCTGCGCAAGGGTTTTCTCCTGGTCCGCCACCGCAATGCGTGCCCGCATCCACTCGGGGGTGGAGGTGGCCTCGACCGTGCTGGACATGTCCGGGCCGGCCAGCAGCACGCCGGTTTCTTCAAAGAGCTCGCGGATGGCGCCCACCACGTGGCGCCGCGCCAGCCCGACGTCGTCCGTTCCCATCTGCTCAGCCCAATGCTGCGGTGACGGGCCCAGCCACCCCATGGCGTCGTCGTCGGCCGGGTCAAGGGACCCGCCGGGGAAGGCGAGGACCCCCAGCGGCGAGGAGCCGGGCCGGTAACCCAGCCACGTCTCCAGGCCATTGGGCGAATCACGCAGGAGGACAACGGATGAGGCGAAGCGCGCGGCCCGGGGGGTGCGCTCGCCGTGTTCGAGCCAGCTTTGCGCTGCCCCTTCAAGGTCCTGGGGAAGTGCAAAAAGGCGTCGTGCGAGGTGTGGCAAGGGAAGTGTCCGGTCTTAGCTGAATTCGGCGATCAGCTCGACCTCTACGGGAGAGTCGAGCGGAAGAACGGCAACGCCGACGGCGGAACGTGCGTGCTGCCCGGCCTCACCAAGGACGCGGCCCAGCAGTTCCGATGCGCCGTTGACGACGGCGGGCTGGCCGGTGAATGAGGGATCCGAGGCAACGAATCCCACAACTTTCACGATCCGGGTGATCCGGTCGAGGTCGCCGATGACGCTCTTGACGGCAGCCAGGGCGTTGACGGCGCAGACGGCTGCGTAGCGCTGCGCGTCCTCGGGGGAAACGGTGGGTTCGTCGGCGTACCCTTCCGTACCGGCGGACACCTTGCCCGTAGCTTCGAGTTTGCCGTTAATAAACGGGAGCTGGCCCGAGGTGTAGACGTGGCTGCCGGAGACTACGGCTGGAACGTAGGAGGCTACCGGGGCGGCCACCTCGGGGAGGGTGATGCCAAGTTCGGCAAGGCGCTGTTCGACGGCGGAAACGGGCGCCGTTGCGGCGCTGGACTGGGCTTCTGCGGGGGTGCTCATGCTACTGCTTCTCCCTCTTGAGGTAGGCGACCAGGCCGTTGCCGTCAGGTCCGGGGACCACCTGGACGAGCTCCCAGCCGTCCTCTCCCCACTGGTCCAGGATCTGCTTTGTGGCGTGGATAATGAGCGGAATCGTCGCGTACTCCCATTTGGTCATGAAAGAAAGCGTAGCCCTTGCCGGTAAAGTGGAAAACATGGCGACTCGCAAGAACCCCTTATTCGACACTGCCACCACACTGGGTAAGATCCTTCTTTTCCTTGGTGTGAGCGCGATTTGCGGTGTCCTCGTGGCAGGCCTGCTGGTCCCTGCCGCGGCCGTCTCAGGCAGCGCGGCAAGCGGTTCCATCGACTTCTTCGATTCCCTTCCGGCAGAGCTGAAGGTTGATCCCCCCAGCCAGACCACCAGGATCCTGGCTGCGGACGGCAGCGAGATCGCCAGCGTCTACACCGAGAACCGCACCAAGGTTCCGCTGGACCAGATTTCACCGAACATGAAGAACGCCATCATCGCCGTCGAGGACAGCCGGTTCTACGATCACGGCGGCGTGGACACCACTGGCATCCTCCGCGCGCTGGTGAGCACCGCCCGCGGCAACAAGCAGGGTGCGTCCACCATCACGCAGCAGTACGTCAACAACGTGCTGAACGCGAACCTCGCCGCCGCCGGCGAAGAGGACCAGATCAAGCTCAACGGCGTCAACAAGGGCGTGGGTGACAAGCTCCGCGAAATGAAGCTCGCCATCGCTCTGGAGAAGGAGTTCAGCAAGGACCAGATCCTTGAGGGCTACCTGAACATCGTGTTCTTCAACCGTGACGCATACGGCATTGAGGCCGCTTCCCGGTACTTCTTCAGCACCACCGCCAAGGACCTGACCCTGCCGCAGGCAGCGCTCCTGGCCGGCCTGGTGAACAGCCCCTCCGCCTTCGACCCCATCACGAACCCGGAGAAGTCCAAGCAGCGCCGCGACCTGGTGCTGGGACTCATGCTGAACCAGAACAAGATCACCCAGGCCGAACATGACGCCGCCGTGGCAACCCCGGTGGAGCCCAAGGTGACCCAGCCCAAGCAGGGCTGCGCCTATGCGGCCTCTGCCCCCTACTTCTGCGACTACATCCTGCACTTGCTGGAAAACAACCCCGCCTACGGTGCGGACGTGAAGGAGCGCCAGCGGTTGATCTACGGCGGCGGCCTCACCATCACCACCACGCTGGATCCCAACGCCCAGGCCACGGCCCAGGAGCAGGCAAACGCAGCCGCCGGCGCCAACCCTGATAAGTGGGGCGCGGCCATGGTGTCCGTTCAGCCCGGCACCGGCAAGATCATATCGATGGCCCAGAACACAACGTTCCTGCCCGGCCAGGGCTTCGACTCCCAATTGAACTTCAACGTAGACAAGCTGGACAAGGACGGCAACGACCTCAACGGCATGGGCGGCGCCCAGCCGGGGTCCACCATGAAGCCGTTCACGTTTGCCGAGTGGCTCAACGAGGGCAAGACCATGAACACCACGGTCAATGCTGCCCAGCGCGTCTATCCGATTGGCTACCCGTGGAAGAACACCTGCGGCAAGATCCAGGGCGCCTACAGCACTGCGCAGAAAAACGCCGGCCTGGACGCCGCGGACGACCTCCAGAACGCCGAGCCCCAGTGGTACCGGCCGTTGACGGTCCTTGAGGGCCTCTACAACTCCATCAACACCGTGACGTTTGCTTCGGCCGCCCAGCTGGACTTCTGCGGCATCCAGAAGATCGTGGACGCCGTGGGACTGCACAGTGGCTTGCCCTCAGCTGACGAGCCGAACCCCAAGGTGAACATGATGACCCTTGGCAACCTCCTGGGTTCCACGCAGACCTCCCCGCTGACCATGGCGAGTGCCTTTGCCACCTTCGCGAACGACGGCAAGTACTGCGAACCCATCGCCATCACCGCGGTCACTGACGCCACCGGCAAGCAGCTCCCGGCGCAGTCCAGCAGCTGCCGTGATGCCATCAAGCCTGAGGTTGCACGTGGCGTGAACTATGCGCTGCAGGAAGTCCTGAACCGGGGTTCCGGTGCGTTGATCCAGCCCCGCATCTCCACCAAGACCAGCTTCCCCATCGGCGCCAAGACCGGTACGTCCAACAACAACGGCTCCACCTGGGTTGTGGGCCACACCACTGGCCTGGCCACCGCTGCCTGGTTCGGTGACCCGCTGGGAGCACAGGACCGTGCCGGACAGAACATCACGGTCAACGGCAAGTTCTACAAGGGCATCGACGGCTACATGATCGCCGGCCCCATGTTCTCCAGCTACATGGCCAAGATCGCCCCGGCGTACGGGACCAACCCGTTCCCGGCACCGCCGAGCAACATGATCAGCGGGACCACCACCAGCTCTCCGCCGGCAAGGACCACGCCGCAGGCCACCCAGGCTCCCGTTCCGTCGGCACCGGCTCCGCAGGCTCCCGCCACCCAGGCCCCGGCACCGGCACCCACGAGCAATGGCAATGGGAACGGCAACGGAAATAAGAACGGCTAAGCACCCATGAACATCGACACCCTGGCAAGCCGCGCCCGTGCAATCGGGCGCGGCTTTGCCGTCACTGCAGGCGCCGGCGCCGCGGCCGGAATGGCCGCCTTTGGCTACGGACTGTGGGAGAAGAACCAGTTCGTCCTCCGCGAAGAAACCCTTGCCATCCTGCCTCCCGGCCGCGAACCATTCCGGATCCTGCACCTCAGTGACATCCATTTCGTGCCCGGACAGAACAAGAAGGCTGACTGGCTGGGGTCATTGGCGGACCTTCGGCCGGACCTCGTGGTGAACACGGGCGACAACCTCAGCCATGTCAAGGCCGTGGACCCGCTGCTGGATGCCTTGAAGCCGCTGCTGCAGTTCCCCGGCGTCTTCGTCCCCGGCTCCAACGACTACTTCGCGCCAAGTCCGAAGAATCCGGCGGCGTACCTGTTGGGGCCCTCCAAGGTGAAGCCAAAGCCGATCGTGCTCGACTGGCCGCGCCTGCGTTCAGGTTTTGGCATGAGCGGCTGGGTTGACCTCACCAACCGCAGCCAGTCCCTGGTCCTCAAAGGCATGCGCTTCGATTTCTCGGGCGTTGATGATCCGCACCTGAAGCGGGAACGGTACGCCGGCTGGCCCCGCGGAACTGTCAGCCAGGATGCGAATGACCACCTCCGGGTAGCGGTCATCCACGCGCCGTACCAGCGGGTCCTGGACCACTTCACCGAAAGCGGAGCGGACCTCCTGTTGGCCGGACACACCCACGGCGGCCAGCTGTGCATCCCCGGTTACGGAGCCATCGTGTCCAACTGCGACCTTCCCACCTGGCGCGCAAAGGGCCTCAACGACTGGTCAAGCAACGGAAGCACGACGCCGGTCAACGTCTCGGGCGGCATCGGCACCTCGCGCTTCGCCCCGGTAAGGATCGCCTGCAAACCTGAAGCGGTCCTGCTGACCCTCACCTCCCGCACTTGACCTGTTGCTCCATCAGATACGGTCCCCAAAATGGGGTTATGAGGACCGTAACTGATAGGGCAACGGCATTACGATCTGCAATAACTGGTCAAGCAGCACGCGTCCCTCAAAATCGGTGTGAACCGCCTCACGCCAATGGCATAGGGTAGTTGCTAGAGGAAACTACATTCGTTTTAGAGCTTGAGAAGCGGGCATGGCCAAGCAGACTCCCTTTTTCCGATCCATCAGCCGTCTTTATCCGCACGTCCGGCCCATCATCCCCAGGCTCCTGCTGGGACTCCTCTGTGCTCTCCTGGCCAGCGTGGTGGCCCTGACCATCCCGCAGGTGCTGCGGGTCCTGGTGAACACGGCACTGCAGCCTGGAGGTTCGCCGGAGGCGGTCTGGGTTTCGGCCGCCGTCATCCTGGTACTGGGCATCGCCGAGGCGGGACTGGTGGCCCTCCGCCGGCAGTTCGTCATCAACCCCGCCACCTCGGTGGAAACCCGGATGCGGGTGTCCCTCTACGACCACCTGCAGCAACTGACCGTCTCCTTCCATGACCGGTGGGGCTCCGGCCAGCTGCTGTCGCGGGCCATGACGGACCTGAACTTCCTGCGCCGCTGGATGGCTTTTGGCGCCATCATGCTGGTGGTCACCACCCTGACCGTGATCATCGGCATCGTGGCCATGTTCGCCATGAGCTGGCAGCTGGCCCTGATCTTCCTGGCCGCCGCCGTTCCCATCACCATCAACAGCTTCCGGTTCCGCACCCGGTTCAGCAAGGTTGCCCGCCAAGGCCAGGACCAGGCCGGGGACCTTGCCACGACGGTAGAGGAATCGGTCCACGGCATCCGGGTGCTCAAGGCCTTTGGCCGCAGCCGGGAAGCCTTGGAAAACTTCAACCAGCAGGCGGAGGAACTGCGCCAGACGGAGATCGCGAAGGCACGGCACCAGGCAACGTTCACCATGGTGGTCACCCTGCTTCCCGAACTCGCCCTGGGAGCCGGCCTGGTGGTGGGCGTAATGCTGTGCGCCAGCGGTGAGTTGAGCATCGGCGCCCTGGTGGCGTTCTTCGCCACGGCCGCAGTCATCGCCTCCCCCGTGGAATTTTCCGGCATGCTGCTGGCCATGGCACTCACGGCCAAGACCGCCGTCGACCGCCACTACGAAGTGATGGACACGCAGAACGCCATCACCAGCCCTGCCCAGCCCAGCAGCCCGGGCCAACTGGCGGGGGCGCTCCGCTTCAACCACGCCACCTTCGCCTTCGAGGACGCACCGGACAAGCCGATCCTCAAGGACATCAACCTGGATATCCTGCCCGGTGAAACCATGGCCCTGGTGGGCATTACCGGCAGCGGCAAGAGTGCGCTGATCCAGCTGGTGCCCCGGCTGTACGACGTCAGCGGCGGCGCCATCACCATCGACGGCGTCGACCTCCGGGACTTCGATGTTGAGGAACTGCGCAGGATCGTCGGGGTGGCTTTCGAGGACACTACGCTCTTCTCCAATTCAGTCCGGGACAACGTCCTGCTTGGCGCCCCGGTCCGCACGGAGGGTGTCCTGGACGAGGCCCTTGACGTGGCCCAGGCACACTTCGCGTATTCCCTGCCGGAGGGCGTGGACACGCTGATCGGCGAGGAGGGCCTGAGTCTCTCGGGCGGCCAGCGGCAGCGCATCGCGTTGGCACGTGCCATCGCCGCGCGTCCGCGGGTGCTGGTCCTGGACGATCCGCTGTCCGCCCTGGACGTGCACACCGAAGAACTGGTGGAGGCCCGCCTCCGCGAGGTCCTGAGGGAGACCACCACCCTAATTGTGGCCCACCGTCCTTCCACCGTGGCCCTCGCAGACCGGGTGGCGCTGCTGGAGGACGGGCGCATCACCGCCGTGGGGACCCACACCGAACTGCTGGCCTCCAACCAGCACTACCGCTACGTCATCGCCAGCCTTGACCGGGAGCCGCGGGACCTGGACTCCGAACTGTCGGCCCTCGAAGACCAGGCTGAGGAAGTGACCCGATGAGCACCGCAACGTTCGGCACCGCCAATGAAGACAACGCCCACCTCAGCAAGAGCGACAGCCGGGCAGTACGACGGCGGTCGCTCGCCCTGCTGCGGTCGCTGATCCGTCCGGTGCGGGCGCGGTTCTGGCTGACTATCGCCATGGTGGTCCTGTCCCAGGCCGCGCGGGTGGCCGGCCCCGCACTGATCGCGTTCGGTATCGACCACGCCCTGCCCGCCCTGCAAGCCGGCGACAACCTCCCGTTGGTGCTCACCGGCGTCGCTTACCTTTCGGCAGCCATTGCGACGGCGGGACTCACCGCCCTCTATGTCACCTCCACTGCACGGCTCAGCCAGGCGATGCTGCTGGACCTGCGGTTGCGCGTCTTCCGCCACACACAGCGGCTCAGCCTGGAGTTCCACGAAAAGTACACTTCGGGCAGGATCATCGCCCGGCAGACCTCGGACCTGGAGGCGCTGCGCGAACTCCTTGACTCTGGCGTCAGCTCCCTCGCTTCCGGCATGCTCTTCATGGCCTTTACCGCCGTCACCATCTTTGCCCTGGACTGGCGGAGCGGCTTGCTGGTGCTCGCTGCCGGCGTGCCGATGTTCTTCCTGTCCCGCTGGTACCAGAAGCACTCGCAGATCGCGTTCCGGGAGTCCCGCGTGGTCTCGGCCCGGCTGATCGTGCATTTCGTGGAAACCATGACCGGCATCCGCGCCGTCAAGGCCTTCCGCAAGGAGAAGGAGAACTCGGAGCGCTACGGCAAGCTTGCCGAGGACTACCGCCTGGTCACCGTCCGGTCCATCAACCTCAACGGCATTTTCCAGCCAGGCCTGGTGCTGATCGGCAATGTCTGCGTGGCCGTGGTCCTGCTGTTCGGCGGATTCCGGGTCCTGGGCGGCGGCCTGGCAGTGGGTGTGCTCCTGGCCCTCATCCTCTCCACCAAGCGGTTCTTCCAGCCGGTGGACCAGATGGCCATGTTCTACAACTCGTTTCAGAGCGCCCAGGCAGCCCTGGAAAAGGTGTCCGGACTGCTTGAGGAGGTGCCCACGGTCCGGCCGCCAAAAAACCCGGTGCCCCTTCGCAGTGCCACCGGGCGCATCGACTTCAACGGTGTGGAATTCCGCTACGGCGACGGCCCGGTGGTGGTACCCCGCCTGGACCTGCACATCCCGGCCGGACAGACCGTTGCCCTGGTGGGACAGACAGGGGCCGGAAAGTCCACCCTGGCCAAACTCATCGCACGCTTCTATGACGTCACCTCCGGAACCCTCACCCTGGACGGCGTGGACCTCCGCGACCTGGCCACCACCGACCTCCGCCGGAACATTGTCATGGTCACCCAGGAGGCGTTCCTGTTCAGTGGCTCGGTGGCGGACAACATTGCGCTGGGCCGGCCTGAAGCGTCCCGGTCCGAGATCGAAGAGGCCGCCAAGGCGGTGGGCGCCCACGAGTTCATCCTGGAGCTTCCGGAAGGCTACGACACCGACGTCAACAAGCGCGGCGGCAGGGTCTCCTCCGGCCAGCGGCAGCTGATCAGCTTTGCCAGGGCCTTCCTGGCACAGCCGGCGGTGCTGATCCTGGACGAGGCCACCTCCTCGCTGGACATCCCTTCCGAGCGGCTGGTGCAGGCTGGGCTGGCCCGCCTGCTCGCCGGGACGGAAGCGGCACGCAGGACGGCCCTGATCATCGCGCACCGCCTGTCCACGGTGGAGACGGCGGACCGTGTCCTGGTGGTGCACGACGGCCGGATCGTGGAGGATGGCACGCCGCAGGAACTGATCGGCGGCGGCGGACGCTTCGCCGACCTGCACGGGGCATGGAAAGACTCACTGGTCTGACCCGCTTCTTCGGTGGGCCGTGATTTCGCATCCAGGGCCTGAATCGGCTATCCTTGTAAAGTTGCTTTTGCAGCGGATCGGGATGTAGCGCAGCTTGGTAGCGCGCTTCGTTCGGGACGAAGAGGTCGCAGGTTCAAATCCTGTCATCCCGACCATAACGAAAAGAGGGTCTCCTTGCGGAGGCCCTCTTTTTTCATCTCGATGTGGTCACGGCCATCACTGATCGCCTAACAGAAACAGCCCCGGAGCGGTTGCTCCGGGGCTGTCTCATCGCCTCCTGTTGTGAGGAAGCAATTTACGCAGGGTCAGGCCAGTTGCCAATGTAGGTGACGACGGAGGTGTCAGTGGTAGTGGTCTTCTTGTCCTTCTTCACCTTCGTGGAAGCAGGGTCAGGCCAGTTACCGATGGCTACCGACGTACCCGAGTTATCGGCGATGGAACCTGCAGACAGGACGGCCGGAGCCGCCGCGGAGAAAGCCAGGGCCCCAGCCAAGGCGGCCGCGGTTGCGATCTTCTTCAACATATAAGTTCCTCAATACGAGTCGGATTCGTTACAAAGCCAGCACTGTCCTTGTTGACACACATTGTAAAATATTTTCCACAGGGGCTGTCAAGCATTCGCGCAGCCTTGGCTGTCCAGAAGGAGGAAACGCGTGGGCAACGGATTCGGAGAAAAGCTCCGGGCGGAGCGCCTTGAGCGTGGACTGACACAGGCCGAACTGGGCAAGGACCTGTATTCACCCAGCTATATCTCACTGTTGGAGACGGGCCGTAGGGAACCGACAGCGGAGGTAATCGAGGAACTGGCCCGTCGGCTGGAGCTTGCACCGAAGGCATTGGAGGCTTGGAGCCAACCGATTTCCCTGAGTGACGCCGAGTACGTGCTGGCAGGGCTTTATGCCCGTCAGGCATGGGATTTACGTGACTATCCATTGGCCGCCACCCACGCTGCCACGGCAGCGCAGATCGCGCTCGACGGTAAAAACACGAGTGCCTGGTGGAACATGACATACATGCAGGCCGAGTGCCTCATGAAGCAGGGTGACCTGCAGGAGTGCCGCAAAATCGTCGAGCGTCTCCTTGAGCATCCAATGGCAACAGAGTCTGTGGGTCTTGGCGTGCGTGCCCGCCAAATGCTCGCCGCCGTGTGCCACGGCCAGGGCCAGCTGCCCATCGCCGTGGAGCATGCGTTGGAGGCTGTCAGGCTCTCCGTTAATTTGCCCCGTGGTTCAACCGTGCTTATCGGTGCCCACAGGATCCTGATCGGCGCCTTAGCCGAAAGTGGCCGCTTGGACGAAGCCTGGAAATACTGCCAGGCGCTGCTGGACCAAGTGGATGAGCACGCCATGTCCCAGCTCGCGGGCGAGGTCGCCTGGGTGATCGGCAACGTGGCCTTCATGCGGCACGACTACACGGAAGGCGTCAAGCACCACGAGCGGGCGGCGCGCCTGCTCTCCCCCGCCAATGACATCGAGTTGTGGGCCCGGTTCAATAAGGCGTCTGCTGCTGTTCGGCTTTCCTCGGGGATCGTGGAGCCTGAGACGCTTTCAGCGATCGAGCGGGCGGAACTGGCCTTCTCGATCGTTGGCGGAACCAAGAGCGATGAACTGGAAGTCGCCTTCATCCGTGCCCGCTGGCTGTACCTGACCGGGGACATCGTTGCCGCCGTCGAAAAACTGCGCGAGATCCACGCGGAGCGCGACGCACTGGGCAAGCACACTGCTGGCGAGGTCTCACTGCTGCTGGGCAAGTCGCTCAAAGCCTCGGGAGAAACCGACGAAGCACTCGTCCATCTTGAGGACGCCCAAAAGGCCTTCGCCGCTGCCGGCGCACAGGACCGGGTTCAGCAGGCACTGGACGCAATCCTCGAGATCAAGCTGGCGCAGAAACGCGCAGCCGCTGCCGCCAACGCCAGTTAAGCGAAGCCAGGCAAACCCGCGAACGCGGGCTTACCTGGCTTCGAGGCTCGGCTAAGAGAAGGTCTTTCCCGTGATCTTCTCGTACGCTTCGACATAACGGCCGCGGGTACGCTCCACTACTTCAGCGGGAAGCGCCGGCGGCGGGGTGTCCGACGATTTGTCCCAACCGGACTCGGCAGAAGTGAGCCAGTCGCGCACATACTGCTTGTCGTAGGAAGGCTGGGCCTGGCCCGGCTTGTAGGTGGCGGCATCCCAGAAGCGCGAGGAATCCGGGGTCAGCACCTCGTCACCCAGCGTGATGGACCCGGAGACCGCGTCGTAGCCGAACTCCACCTTGGTATCCGCCAGGATGATGCCGCGCTCACGGGCGACCTTTTCCGCCGTCGTATAGATCTTCAGCGTCAACTCGCTGAGGCGGGCGGCGATGTCGTCGCCAACCAGGGCAACCACGGCGTCGTAGGTGATGTTCTCGTCGTGCTCACCGATCAGTGCCTTGGCCGACGGCGTGAAAATCGGGTGCTCGAGCCGGGACCCGTCCACCAGGCCTTCGGGCAGCGGGATGTTGCATACCGTTCCGGCGGCCTTGTACTCCTGCAGGCCGGACCCCGTGAGGTAGCCGCGGGCGATGCACTCCACCGGGAACATGTCCAGCTTCTTGCAGATCATGGCGCGGCCTTCCACCTGGGCCGGCACGCCGTCCTCCACGGTGGAGCCGAGCACATGGTGTTCCACGCCCAACTGGTCAAACCACCAGAGGCTCAACTGGGTCAGGATGCGTCCCTTGTCGGGGATTTCGCTGGACAGCACATGGTCGTAGGCGCTGATACGGTCGCTGGCCACCACCAGCACGCATTCCTGGCCAACGCGCTGCAGGATGGACTCGTCAGCGGGCTCGTAGAGATCGCGCACCTTGCCGGAGTAGACGTGCGTCCAGCCGGGCAAGTCAAGGGTCTGGGTGGCGTAGCCGCGGTTCTCAGGAGTTGCAGTCATGGGTCAGGCCTTTGCTTTCACGATGGGCATGGAGCCCGTGGCACCATAGGGCACCTTGATCTCCCCGCGGGCAGCTTTGCGTCCGATGTCGGTGCGGAACTGCGAGCCGTCCAGCTTCACCAACTCGACGCCGTCGTACGCTTTTTCGCGTGCCTCCACCAGGTCGCTGCCCAGGGCGACGACGGCGAGGACCCGCCCGCCGGCGGACACCACCTTGCCTTCCTCATCCAGGGCAGTTCCAGCGTGGATGACGTGCACGCCGTCGAGTTCCTCAACCTTCTTGAGCCCGCGGATGCGGTCACCGGTACGGGGCTTGTCCGGGTAGTTCTCCGAGGCGATGACGACGGCGACGGCAGTTTCCCTGGCCCACCGCAGCTCCTCCGCCTTGTCCAGCTCGCCCTTGGCGGCCGCCATCAGCAGCGCGCCGAGGGGGGTCTTGAGCCGGGCGAGGACCGCCTGGGTTTCGGGGTCGCCGAAGCGGACGTTGAACTCGATCACGCGGGTGCCGCGCGAGGTGAGGGCGAGGCCGACGAACAGTACGCCGACGAACGGGGTGCCGCGGCGGGCCATCTCCTTGACGGTGGGCTGGGCCACGCGGTCAAGGACTTCCTGGACCAGACCCTCCGGAGCCCATTCGAGCGGCGTGTAGGCGCCCATGCCGCCGGTGTTGGGCCCCTCGTCGTTGTCGAAGATGCGCTTGAAATCCTGTGCGGGCGACAGCGCCACGGTGTTCTGCCCATCGCAAAGGACAAACAGGGAAACTTCAGGGCCGTCCAGGAACTCCTCGATGACCACCGAACCGCCGGCGTCGAAGCAGGACTGGGCGTGCGCCAGGGCTTCGTCGCGGTTGCGGGTGACCACCACGCCCTTGCCGGCGGCGAGCCCATCGTCCTTTACGACGTACGGGGCGCCGAAGGTGTCCAGTGCGGAGGCTGCTTCCTCGGCGTTGGTGGCCACCATGGCCATCGCCGTGGGGACGCCGGCTTCCGCCATGACTTCCTTGGCGAAAGCCTTTGAGGCCTCAAGCTGGGCTGCTGCCTTGCTGGGCCCGAACACGGGAATCCCGGCTTCACGGACGGCGTCCGATACGCCTGCGGCCAGCGGAGCCTCCGGGCCCACCACCACGAGGTCCACGCCGAGCCGCGTGGCCAGTGCCGCAACTGCCTCGGGATCGTTGCCGTTGATGTTGTAGGTGGGGACCAGCTTGCTGATGCCGGCATTGCCAGGCGCCGCGTGGACCTCGGACACGTTGGGGTCGGCAAGCAGGGAGCGGACAATGGCGTGTTCGCGGCCTCCGGGGCCAATGACGAGTACCTTCACAGTGTCCAAGGGTACTTTGTGCACCCTCCCCGCTCCTAAGCTGTGTCCTCCCCCCTTGCGGTCAATCCGGATACCCGCCCGCTCCGAACCATAGACATGACAAAGCTGCGAAACAGGATTACAGGTCCCGCAACCATGGCCGCATTGGCAGGCGTGGTGGCAGCCGCCGTCGTACTTGCTGTTGCGGAGCTGACCGGGGCGTTCTTTACCGCCAGGGCTACCCCCCTGTTTGCCCTGGGGTCCACCTTCATCGACTTCACGCCGCCCGCCCTGAAGGACTTTGCGATCGCCACCTTCGGCACCAACGACAAGGCGGCCCTGTTCGTGGGCATGGGCCTGACCATCGCGGCGCTTGCCTGCATCCTGGGCGTGGTGGCCTACCGGAAATGGGCGCTGGGCGTCCTGGGCGTGCTCTTCATGGGTGCCGTGATCGTGGCCAGTGTGGTGACCCGCGCGGGGGTGGGCGCCGCGGATGCCATCCCTTCCGTGCTGGGAACCATTGCCGGGCTGGTGGTCCTGCGCCGCCTGATGGTACCGCTGTGGGGGATGAAGGCGTGGCCGGAAGCGCCGGCGGATACAGCGGCCGACGGCGGGGAACCGGTTGGGAGCAACGGCACCAGCCGGCGCCGGTTCTTCGCCGCTGCCGGGGTCACCGCGCTGGCCGCGGGCATTGCCGCCACCGGTGGGCGGGTGCTGGCTGCCGCCCGCAGCAACGTGGCCAAGGCAAGGGAAGCACTGACGCTGCCGTCGCCGGCAAAGGCCGCAGCCGCCATACCGGCCGGGGTCCAGTCCCCCGTGCCCGGAGTTACGCCGTGGCTGACTCCCAACGGCGAGTTCTACCGGATCGATACGGCGCTGAGCGTGCCGGAAATCAACGTCGACGACTGGGAACTGCGCGTGCACGGGCTCGTGGAACAGGAAGTCACGCTGACCTTCCAGGACCTGCTCGACGCCGAACTGATCGAGTCGCATGTCACGCTCACCTGCGTCTCCAATCCCGTGGGCGGCAACCTGGCCGGCAACGCCAAGTGGCTGGGCCTGCCCATTCGCGAGGTCCTGGCCCGCGCCAAACCCAAGGACGGGGCGGACATGGTGCTGTCGACGTCGATCGACGGCTTCAGCGCCTCCACTCCCTTGGAGGTCCTGCAGGACGACAGGGACGCCATGCTGGCCATCGGCATGAACGGGGAGCCGCTTCCGCTGGAGCACGGCTACCCGGTACGGATGGTGGTTCCCGGGCTGTACGGGTTCGTCTCCGCCACCAAGTGGGTGGTGGACCTGGAGGTCACCCGGTTCGCTGACAGCAAGGCCTACTGGACCGAGCGCGGATGGTCAGAGCGCGGGCCCATCAAGACGATGGCGCGCGTCGACGTGCCGAAATCCTTTGCGAAAGTACCGGCCGGGAAAGTCGCCGTGGGCGGGACCGCCTGGGCCCAGACACGCGGCATCACCAAAGTGGAAATCCAGATCGACAACGGCGACTGGACGGAGGCCACCCTTTCCACCGAAGCGTCCACGGTCACTTGGCGCCAGTGGTCCTACGAATGGGACGCCACGCCCGGCCCGCACTACATCAAGGTCCGGGCCACGGACGGGACCGGGGAGGTCCAGACAGACCAGCGCGCCGATCCCGTCCCGGACGGCGCATCGGGCTGGCAGTCGGTGATGGTCACCGTGCAGTAGTCACCGGGCAGCAGTCCCGGGCATCTGCGGGGCTGGCCCATAGACTGGCTGTATGCCGCACAATCCGCATGCCACCTTCACTGTTGACTCCGCCGTCGAACTGGCCGTGATCGAACGCAGCGGCTTTGTGGAGTCGAGGCACGTTGGTTCCGCCGTGCTCCTGTCCGCGGACGGTTCAGTGGTCACTGAACTCGGGGACATCAACACCCCCATCTACGCCCGGTCTACACTCAAGCCGTTCCAGGCCCTGGCGTCCATGCAGTCAGGGGTTCCGCTGCGGGGCGCCCAGGTGGCCATCGCGTGCGGAAGCCATACCGGATCACTGGACCACATGGATGTGGTGGCGGGCATGCTCAAGGCGGCCGGAATCCGTGAAGACCAGCTGCAATGCCCGGAGGCGTGGCCGCAGGACGAAACGGCCCGGAACTGGCTGGTGCGCTCGGAAAAGGGGAAGTCGCGGCTGGCGTACAACTGCTCCGGGAAGCACGCAGCCTTCCTGTGGGCCTGCACCGAAAACGGGTGGGACACCCACAGCTACCTGGAGCCGAACCACCCGCTGCAGCAGCGGGTGCGTACCGTCGTCGAGGAATATACGGGCGAGAAGATTGCGCACCTGGGGATCGACGGCTGCGGCGCCCCCGTGGCGGCTGTTTCCCTGAAGGGCCTTGCCAGGGCCTACTCCCACCTGGCCAAGGCCCCCGGCGACCAGAGCTTCAGCGCCAGGGCCGCCACCATCGCCACTTCGATGCTTGACTACCCCTGGGCGGTGCAGGGCCGCGGCGAAGCCAACACCCTGGTGATGGATGAGTTGGAGGTCATTGCCAAAATCGGGGCTGAGGGCGTCCTGGCCATGGCAACGCCCCAAGGGGTCTCCGTGACAGTCAAGATCCTGGACGGGAATGTCCGCGCCACCTCGCTGGTTGCCCTCACCCTCCTCGCCGCGGCAGGGGCCGTGGAGATCCCGGGAGTTGCCAGCGCCCTGGAGCGCGTGGTGGAACCGGTGCTCGGCGGCGGCCGCCCGGTGGGCAAGATCAGGCTGGGTCCGGCAGTTTCCGCGCTCCTGGACTGACGTCCCATTCCCCAATCGACGCAAAAGGAAAGACTGGAAGCATGGCCGTAGCCCGCCGTCGTATTGACGTCCAGGAAGGCAAAGCAGCACTGAAGGCGTGGCTGGAAGCTTCGCAGCCGGCGTCGGACGCTCCCCTGCCGCGGGCGGTCCTGGCCACTGCCGTCAGGTACTCGTTGGAGGAGGTGACGGCGCGCGCGCCGGGGAACTCCGTGGAGGTGCGCGTCCCGCCGTTTGGCGTCACCCAGTGTGTTGAGGGTCCGCGGCACACGCGCGGAACCCCACCCAACGTAATTGAGTGCGACGCCGCCACCTGGCTTGCTATGGTGACCGGCCAGCTGGGCTGGGCGGAGGCAGTCGGGGCCGGCAAGGTGGCCGCGTCCGGCCTGCGCGCGGACCTGTCGGCCCTGCTGCCGCTGTAACCCTTCGGGTTCGGCTACCCGCGGCCGATGAAGGGCATCCCCGCCGCGGTGACCACCACTGAGCCCACGCTGGCCGAGGCCGGCATGTTGGCCATCATCAGCACTGCCCGCGCCGCGTCCGCCGCCGGAAACATCGGCTCCACCTTGCGGCTGCCGTCCGCCTGGAGCGCACCCGAGCCGACGCCGATGGTGTCCATGATCTCGGTGGCAGTGTTGCCGATATCGATCTGCCCGCAGGTGATGCCGTAGCCGCGGCCGTCCAGCTCGATGCTCTTGGTCAGGCCGGTCATGGCGTGCTTGGTCACGGTATAGGCCACGGTCCGCGGCCGCGGTGAATGCGCGGAGATGGAGCCGTTGTTGATGATCCTTCCGCCCTGAGGTTCCTGCGCCTTCATGGTCCGGACCGCTGCGGCGGCACACAGCATGGACCCGGTAAGGTTCACGGCCAGGGTGGCGTTCCAGTCCGCCAGGCTGATCTCGTCCACCCCGGCCGCCGGGCCGAACACCCCGGCGTTGTTGAACAGCACGTCCACCCGTCCCCACTGTTGGTGTGCTGCCTCGAAAAGCCGCTCGACGTCGTCGGGCCGGGTCACGTCGCAGGGAACCACCAGCGCGTCCGGGCTGCCGTCCGCTGTTTCCTTCAGCTGCGCCTCCCGGCGGCCGGCCAGGACCACGCGGTAGCCGTCGGCCAGCATCTGCCGGGCAACCTCCCGGCCGATGCCGGAGCCTGCGCCTGTGACGACGGCGACGCGTGCTGTGGAAGGGGAAGTGTCCATGCGCTCTCCTGGGCTAAAGCTGCGCCGGCACGGCCGGCTTGTTCAGCGGCCAGCCTATGACGGTCTTGGGCCGCGGCGCAGCGAACGTCCGCACCTTGGAGGTGGTCAGCCGCATGCGGACGAGTGATTCGGCAATGGTCACGGCAGAGGCGACGCCGTCCACCACGGGAACACCCGCCCGTTGCCGTATCTGCTCGTCCAGGCCGGCCATCCCGCCGCAGCCGAGGACAATCACCTCGGCCCTGTCCTGGGTTACGGCCAGCATCGCCTGGTTGATGATGGCCTCGACGGCCCGCTCCGGTTCCTCCTCGAGTTCCAGGACTGCCATGCCGCTGGCACGCACGGAGGCACACCTGGCGTCCAGTCCGGCCAGCTTCAGCCGGTCCTCGATGAGGGGAACCGTCCGGTCCAGGGTGGTGACCACCGAATACTTGTGGCCCAGGAACATGGCCGTGCTGGCGGCGGCCTCGGTGATGTCGACGACCGGGACGTCCAGCAGCTCCTGCAGCCCCTCGCGGCCATGTTCGCCGTACCCGGCCTGGATGACGGCGTCGAAGGGCTCCTGGTAGGAGGTGACGGCGTCCATGACGGCGATGGCCGCCAGGTAGCTTTCGAAGTTGCCTTCGCAGGAGTCGGCGCCGAACCTGGGGGTGATGCCGATGATTTCGGTGCCCGAGGCGGCCACGCTGCGCGCGGAGGCCGCGATCGAGTCGGTCATTGACTGCGTGGTGTTGACGTTTGCGACGAGTATGCGCATGGGGAGGATCCTTGGTCGGGCGGCCCTTCTTGGGCCGGGTCAGCGGTGGGGCTTAGTGGGTGCTGACGACGGCGATGGCCTCGCCGTCGCGGTCGTCCAGCCTTTGGTTGCGGTCGGCGATGAAGAAGTACAGTGCCGCTGCTATGCCCGCTGCGAAGAACCAGGCGAAGGGTGCCGCGGCAGCCAGCCCCGGCACGAAGGCGATCAGCAGGGCCAGGACGGCCGCCGGAACCATGGCGATGATGGCCCGCGGATTGACGCCCTTCCGGTAGAAGTACGCGCCTTCCGGTGAGGCCGTATAGAGCTCGGCGACGTTGACCTTGCCGCGGCGGATCAGCCAGTAGTCAGCCATAACGACGCCGAACAGCGGACCAAGCAGCGCACCGAGGCCGCCCAGGAAGTACACGATCACCAGAGGGTTGTTGTAGAGGTTCCAGGGCAGGATGACCAGCCCGATGGTGCCTGAGACCATTGCCGCCCTGCGGAAGTTCAGCCGCTTGGGGAACAGATTGGTCAGGGCGTACACAGGGGCGACGAAGTTGGCCATCAGGTTCACTGCGATGGTCAGAATCAGCAGGGCAAGGCATGCGAGGACCAGGAACAGCGTGTTGGGGATGGTTTGGACGATATCGGAAGGGCTCTTGATGATGGTGCCGTTGATTTTGAACTGGCCGCCGGCCATCACTACCACGATGGCGCCGAACACGAGCATGTTGATGGGGATGCCCCAGAAGTTGCCCCGGACCACGGCCTTCTTGGAGACCGCTGAGCGGGTGAAGTCGCAGAAGTTCAGGACGAACGTGCCGTAGATCGAGACCCAGAGGGCGCCGCCGGCGAAGATGGTGAGCCACATTTCCGGCCCTTCCAAGGCCTTATTGGAGGACCAGGCAATGCTTCCGCCGGCTTCCACGAAGATCCAGACGGCCATTGCGGCCATGGTGGCCAGAATGACAGGGCCGGCGAATGCCTCGTACTTACGGATCATTTCCATGCCGAAGCTGACGATGACCAGCTGCACCACCCATAGGGCCACGAATGCCATCCATCCCAGCGTGGACAGTCCCAGGATTGAGTCCTGGTCCAGGTCACCGAGGGCCGGGAACATGGCTACGAGCATGACGCGGAAGACGACCGAGGCGAGGTAGGTCTGGATGCCGAACCATGCCACGGCCACGGCGCCGCGGAGGAGGCTGGCGATCTGGGCGCCCCTGATGCCGAAGCTGATGCGGCTCATGACCGGGAAGGGAACACCGGTCTTGACACCCATGAATCCGGACAGCGTCAGGAGGCCGAACAGCAGCGCAGCGCCGATGCCGAGGGCCATGAGGATCTGCCACCCGCCCAGCCCCAAGGCGAACAGGCCGATGGCGAAGGCGTAGTTGCCCAAGCTGTGCACGTCGTTGGCCCACAGGGTGAAGATGCTGTAGCTGGTCCAGCTGCGGCCGGCGCGCCTGGTGGGCGCAAGATCGGAGTTGTACAGGGAAGGGCTGATGCTGGTGCCCGAGGCTGCGCTTGCTGATTCGCACAGGGCTTCAACGCTGCCGGGGGTATGTGCTGCAGGGGCCGACGGCGCTGTCAGTCCCTGGTCAGCAGCAACGCCCGCCGTAGGAGGGGTTTGCATAAGGTCTCAATTCTTTGGAGGATTCCGGGTGGTGAGGCCGACCCTTGGGTCGTTTCTGTTATTCCACATTGCGGAATCGAGATATTGAATAGTGAAATAAGAGTATGACCTGCGTCACGGGCGGTCAAGCGGCAGCATCAGTGAAGTCCAGTCATAAATGGCTGGCTTGCCTCTTCCGCCTGCTTCTTCACTGGAGTGCCCGCCGCCACGTTGACCCAAGCTAAGACTCTTACTAATCTCGTCTAGCAATAATGTTTTCTCACAATACGAAAACATGAAGCCTGATGCGTTCAAAGATGAAAAGAGGCTGACATGGCTGCAGGAGAAGATACCTCCCATATCCTCAGCGGGTTGACTAACCAGCTGCCTGATCGTGATCCGGAAGAGACT
>NZ_JBPFDM010000018.1:0-37028 GCF_059414945.1 Arthrobacter sp. SAFR-179 | reverse complement strand
GGAGAGTAGGTCACCGCCGGACACACATTAAGTAGGACCCTGACAACGGAACGTCAGGGTCCTACTGCTTTAAGCACTCGTTTAATTACTCAGCTGCGCGCACCCAGCCCCTCCTCCTGGCTGCGTGCCGCCTCCGCAGGATTACGCCGGTAAAGTATTTCCCCATGAGCAGCATCTTCAGCCACGCACAGGATCCTTTTGACGACGCTGGACAGCGGGCAACTGATCCCCTGGAACCGGTGATGAACACCGTCGTTGTCCCTGGCCCCGTTGCCCGGGCTTTCGCTGGCTTTACCGACCACACCCACTTGTGGTGGCCCTTGGACCAGCATGGTGTCTATGGTGCAGGCTCATACGTCGAGTTTGAAGAGAACCTGATCCTCGAAACCGCAGACGACGGCCGCACCAGTATCTGGGGAACCCTTGATGAGTGGCAGCCGCCGCTCTCGTTCCACGCCAGCTGGCATCCCGGGACCACGGCGCTGTGGTCCACTGAGCTCCTGGTGGTATTCCGCGCCGTCGACGCCGGAACTGAGGTCCGGGTCTTCCATGAAGGGTGGGAGGGCGCTGAGGATCCTGCCGCCGCGCGCCAGGAGTACGCGGAGGCCTGGCCGCTGATCCTGGACAGGTATGCCCGCTTCATGGGAGCGGAGGACGCCCCGGATGACTCCCTGGGGTAACTCGTTGCCTAACCCCGGTGCTCGGCTGTGTCCGGCGGCACCGCGGTGCTGCTCCTGACCACAAATTCTGTTGGGTATTCCTGGTCCGGCGCTCCATCCCCGGCCGGGCCGCCGTCGGACTGTCCTCCGGGGCCGTCCAGCAAAGCCAATGCGGTGGCAGCCGCCAGCCTGCCCTGGCCCTTCGGATCCTGGCTGATGGTGGTCAGGCCGAACGTCTCTGCAAGTTCGTGCCCGTCAATGCCCACGACGGACAGATCCCGCGGGACCTGAAGGCCGAAGTCCCTCGCGGCGAGCATGATGCCCACTGCCATCTCATCCGACGCCGCAAAAACTGCGGTGGGGCGTTCAGTGGAAGTTCCCAGCAGCCGGCGGCCCGCTGCATATGCGCCCTGAATGGTGAAGTCGGCCGTCGCCTGCCACTCCTGCCGCAGCGGCAGTCCCGCGGCTGCCATTGCCGCAGCAAACCCCTTTTGCCGGAGCTGCGGAAGCTTGAAGTCGCGGTTCAGGGCCGCGTCCCCTGTGACATGGGCGATCCGGGTATGGCCCAGCCCGATCAGGTGCCGTGTGGCCATCATGGCCAGGCCCTCGTCGTCGATTCTGATGGTCGAGGCGCCACGCAGCGCCCCTCCGATGCCCACAATGGGACGGTGCACGGCGAGCAACTGGCCGATTTCCTCGTCGCTGAGCACCAGTGCCACCGCGATGACGGCATCCAGTCGTTTCCGCAGCAGGAAGTCATTCAGGATGCTGCTGCGGTGCTCCGGCTGCTCGCCCACGTTGTACAGCGTCAGGTCATAGCCCGCGTCCAGCAGGGTTTCCGAAACACCCTCCAGGACCGAGGAGAAGTACCATCGGTGGACGTTTGGTACCACCAGCCCAATGTTGTGGTTCCGTCCGGACGCGAGGCTGGACGCGTGGTACGACGGGACGAACCCGAGTTCCCGCGCCGCCTCCTGTGCAAGGCGGCGGCTCCGGGATGAGACGTTGGACTTGCCGCTCAGCGCCCGGGAGACGGTGGCGACGGACAGACCGGCCCGGCTGGCAACTTCTTTGATGCCCGCCATTGTCAGTCTGCAGCAGGAATGCTGATCCAGGCTGTCTCGCCCGAGGCCAGGAGTCTTTCCGTGCCTGACAGGTCACTGCGGACAAGGACGCGGCCCGCGGGCATCTCCAGCGGCTCGTGGTTCAGGTTCATAAGCACCAGCGTAGTGCCGTTCACATACCCCAGCGAGGACCCGGTGCACCAGTTCTCGGCCCAGGACAGGGAACCCCTGCCCAGGTCCAGGTCCCTGCGGCAGGCAAGAGCGGAGCGGTAGAGGGACAGGTGCGACGACGGCGACTCCGCCTGCAGGTCCCGCGCCAGCCCGCCGAACGAGGCAGGAATGGGCAGCCAGGGATCGCTGCCCGAGCTGAAGCCCAGGTGCTTGTCCCCGGCCCGCCAGGGCAGCGGCACCCGGCAGCCGTCACGACCAAGCCGCTGACCCCCGGTACGCGCGAATGTCGGATCCTGGCGCAGGTGGCCGGGGATGTCGATGCCATCCGGCAGCCCCAGCTCCTCGCCCTGGTAGAGATAGGCGGCGCCGGGCAGGCCCAGCATGAACAGTGAAGCGGCAGCCGCGCGGCGCCGGCCCAGTTCCTCATCCGGCTGGGGATCGGCCACCCCGATGCCGTCACCGTCGCGGGGACCATGGCCGTTGTAGCCAAACCGGGTGGAGTGGCGGACCACGTCATGGTTCGAGAGAACCCAGGTGCTCGGAGCGCCCACGCCGTCCAGGACGGTCAGGGAGTCCGTGATGACCGAGCGCAGCCGGTAGACGTCCAGGCCGGCATGAAGGTAGGGAAAGTTGAACGCCTGGTGCATCTCGTCCGGCCGGACCCAATGCGCCAACCGGTGGAGGTCCACGCTTGCCTCGGCGCAGAGGATGCGGTCCGGGCCGTACTCGTCCAGGATCAGCCGCCAGTTACGGTAAATGTCATGGACCGCGGGCTGGCCGAACATGGGTGCCTCGTGGCCCGGGTAGCCGTCACTGCTGCCGCCGTCCGCGCGACCGCCCCAAGCAGGCAGCCCCGGCGCCTTCACCAGGGCATGGGCAACATCCACCCGGAAACCGGAGACGCCCCGGTCCAGCCAGAAACGAAGCACACGCTCGAACTCGGCATGGACGGCCGGGTTGTCCCAGTTGAAGTCCGGCTGCGAGGAATCGAAGAGGTGCAGGTACCACTGGCCCGGCTGACCAGCCGTGCCTTCTACCCGCGTCCAGGCGGGTCCGCCGAAGTGGGACTGCCAGTTGTTCGGCGGTTCCTGTCCGTCGGGGCCCGTTCCGTCGCGGAAGATGAACATGTCCCGCTCGGGGCTTCCGGCCGGCGCAGCAAGGGCTGCCTGGAACGCCCGGTGCTGGTCGGAGCAGTGGTTGGGCACCAGGTCCACAATCACCCTCAGGCCCAGCCGGTGGGATTCAGCCATCATGACGTCGAAGTCACCGAGCGTGCCGAAGATCGGGTCCACGTCGCAGTAGTCGCTGACGTCGTATCCGGCGTCGCGCTGCGGGGAGCGGTAAAAGGGTGAGAGCCACACGGCATCGACGCCCAGGTCTGCGAGGTGCGGCAGTTCCTCAGTGATTCCCGCAAGGTCTCCGACGCCGTCGCCGTTAAGGTCCCGGAACGACCGGGGGTACACCTGGTAGATCACGGCGGAGCGCCACCAGCCGGGAGCGGTGTCGGCAGCATGGATGAGCGTCAGGGGACCAGCAACAGCGGAGGTGTCCTGGGTCACAGTATCGACAGACATGAGAGTCAGCATAGCGGCGGCGGGGCCTTAATGAAAACGCTTCCATTCCTCGTTACGAGAGGTACTCCGCCACTCTCCTCATCTCCCAAGCGATGGAACTGGAAGCGGTTGCAGGAAAATCGGGCCGGGAATCGGGCGTGCAGGACGGCCTAAACTGGGGAGACATGTCCGACGACGGGTGGAGGCTTTGTGGGAAGCATCGTTGACGAGCTGGATGCGATCCTGGTGCAGGGGCAGGTGGATGTCAGCGAGGTCTCGCTCCGGCGGTATGCCATTGACCAGGCGCCCGTCATCGATTTCCAGCTTCCCCTGGCGGTGGTGTTCCCGGAATCAGTTGCCGACGTACAGGCAGTGGTAACGGCCTGTGCCGGCAGTGGCGTGGACATTGTCCCCAGGGGCGCAGGCACTGGAGTATCCGGCGGTGCCCATGCCACCAGGAACTGCATCATCCTCTCGCTGGAGCGGATGAACCGGATCCTCGCCGTGAACCCCGATGATGAGACTGCCGTGGTGGAGCCCGGAGTGGTCAATGCCGTCCTGAACGAGGCCGTTGCGGCACATGGGCTCATGTACGCCCCCGATCCGGCCAGTTTCCGAAGCTCCACCATCGGCGGCAACGTCGCCACCAACGCCGGCGGCCTGCGCTGCGCCAAATATGGGGTCACCAGGGATTCGGTCCTGGCGCTGGACGTCGTCCTGGCCGACGGATCCCTCATCCACACAGGCCACCAAACCTTCAAAGGCGTGGCGGGCTACGACCTCACGGGCCTGTTCGTGGGGTCTGAAGGAACCCTGGGCGTCGTCGTCGGAATTACTGTGCGGCTGAAGTACCTGCCCCGGGAAGTCCACACCGTGGCCGCCTTCTATCCGGACTTCAGGAGTGCCGCTGCAGGGGTCCTGGCCGTAGGCAAGGCACGCGTCCAGCCCGCCATCATGGAACTGCTCGACGGCGGCACCCTCGCCCAGCTCGATGACATCCACGGCTCCGACCTCACCGCCCGCGGAAAATCACTGCTGCTGATCCAGACGGACGGGTTCGGGGCCGCCGCCGAGGCGGAGGTGGTGCGCCAGGTCCTCCGGTCAGGCGGGGCGACTGTCAGCACGGAGGCAAGCGCCGAAGCGGAGCGGCTGGTGGAACTCCGCCGGCACAGCAGGGGGACGGAGGTGGACGACGAGTACCGCGTCGGCGAAGATGTGGCTGTTCCCCGGTCCCGGCTGGTGGACTACGTCGCAGAGCTGGAAGCCATGGCCGCCAGGCAGCAGGTGCACCTGAAGGTGGTGGCCCACGCCGGTGACGGCAACCTCCACCCCACCTTCTGGATCGACCGGCAGGGGGCAAGCGTGGACTCCGCGGCGATGCAGCGGCTTCAGGTGGCGCTGGACGAGTCGATTACGGCCGCATTGGCCATGGGCGGCACCATCACCGGCGAGCACGGTGTGGGCCAGTACAAACTCCGGTGGCTGGGGCAGGAGCAGCCGGAACCGGTCCGGGAACTCCAGCGCAAAATCAAGGACCTGTTTGATCCTGCGGGAATCCTCAACCCCGGTAAGGCGATCTAGGACTTAGTCGTCCGAGTCCGGATACTCGTCCACGGATTCATCAGCACCGTAGCGGGACTCCTCGTTCTCCACCTCAAGGATCTTCAGCAATTCGGTGTCCGGGTTCAGCATGATGGCGGCTTCATCCCGCCGGTGCCGCAGGATCGAGTCGATGTAGGACTGCACGGCCTCCGCCAGCGGAATGTGGCGTTCCTGCTTCTCGGACATGTACCAGCGGTGTTCAAGGACCTCGTGGACCACCTCTGCGTGTTCCAGCTTGCCGGACAAGTCGCGGGGGATGGCGCGCACGATTGGTTCGAAGATCTGGCTGACCCACAGGTGGGCACTGTATTCCTCATCCATTTCCGGGTTGTTGTCCGCGCGGAAGGAGTCCATGTCGTTCAGGAGGCGGCGCGCCTGGTTCTCCTGGGCGTCCAGGCCCGTGAGCCGCAGCAGCCGCCGCTGGTGGTGCCCAGCGTCCACCACCTTGGGCTGGAGCTGGATGGTGGAGCCGTTCTGCGTGGTCTTGATGGCGTATTCCTCGACGTCGAAGCCGAGTTCGTTCAGGCGGCGGATACGGGCACTCACCCGCCAGCGTTCGCCCAGTTCGAAGGATTCCTTCTCTGTCAGCTCAGCCCACAGCCGCCGGTAGCTGTCCATGATCAGCTCGCTGGTGGCCACCGGGTCCACCTTTTCCTCGATGAGCCCGCCGTCCAGGAGGTCCATCAGCTCACCGGCGATGTTCACGCGGGCAATTTCCAGGTCGTATTCGCGCTGACCGGTGGAGAGGTCCGGGTAGAGCTCGCCCGTTTCGGCATCCACCAGGTAGGCGGCGAACGCGCCGGCGTCACGGCGGAACAGGGTGTTGGACAGCGAGACATCGCCCCAGTAGAACCCGATCAGGTGCAGCCGCACCATGAGCAGCGCCTGGGCGTCGATGAGGCGGGTGAGGGTATCCTTGCGCAGCATCTGCGAAAAGAGCGCGCGGTACGGCATGGAGAATTTCAGGTGCCGGGTTACCAAAACGGGGTTCAGCGGGCGTCCGTCCGGGGTGGTACGGCCGGTGATCACGGCCACGGGCTCCACGCAGGGCACATCCAGCCGTGCCAGCTTGCGCAGCATGTGGTACTCGTGGCGGGCCACATGCTCGGAGGTTTCCTTGATGGCGATGACCGAGCCGCCAAGGTGGGCGAAGCGCACGATGTGCCGGGAGATACCGCGGGGGAGTGCCGCCAGGTACTGGGCCGGCCACTCTTCGAGCGCAATGTGCCAGGGCAGGTCCAGCAGCTCGGGATCCGCCGCTGCGGCCGTGATGCTCAGCGATGAGGCTACCGAGGCTGCCTTGTTGTCATCGGCACTGGCGGCCACGAACCGCGGCAGCTTACCCACCTGGGCGTAGTCGGTGGGTTCGTCATGCCACTGGGCGCTGTGTTCCTCGGTCATGGGCTCAATTCTTCCGTAGATGGACGCGGCCAGCTAATTCTTCTGCAGGCACGGTTAAACGCCGACGGCGGCCATCCAGTAAGGAAGGCCGCCGTCGGTACTGCGGTTGGGGTGCCGGTGGCGATCAGTCGCCCAGGCGCAGGCCGGTCTTGGTGTCGAACAGGTGCACGTGGCCCGACTGCGGACGGACGTAGATGACCTCACCCTTCATCGGGGGGCGGCGGCCGTCGACGCGTGCCACGATGTCGTGGTCCTTGCCGTCCAGGGTGGTGTGACCGTAGACGTAGGCGTCGGCGCCCAGTTCTTCGACGACGTCAACCTCAACCTTCAGGCCTTCACCGTGCGGAGCGGTTTCCAGGTCTTCCGGGCGGCTGCCCAGCGTGACGGTGGAGCCGTGTGCCTCTTCGAGGACGTCGCGCGGCACCGGGTAGACGGTACCGCCGAACTGGACGCCGCCGTCGACGACGGGAAGTTCCAGCAGGTTCATGGCGGGGGAGCCGATGAAGCCGGCAACGAAGACGTTCTTCGGGCGGTCGTAGAGGTTGCGCGGGGTGTCAACCTGCTGCAGCAGGCCGTCCTTCAGCACGGCTACGCGGTCGCCCATGGTCATGGCCTCGACCTGGTCGTGCGTCACGTAAACGGTGGTGACGCCCAGGCGGCGGGTCAGGGATGCGATCTGGGTGCGGGTCTGGACACGGAGCTTGGCGTCCAGGTTGGACAGCGGCTCATCCATGAGGAAGACCTGCGGGTTACGGACGATTGCGCGGCCCATGGCAACACGCTGGCGCTGGCCGCCGGAGAGTGCCTTCGGCTTGCGGTCCAGGTACTGCTCGAGGTCCAGGAGCTTTGCGGCTTCGCGGACGCGCTCGGCGCGCTCTTCCTTGGAGACGCCGGCGATCTTCAGGGCGAAGCCCATGTTGTCGGCCACAGTCATGTGCGGGTACAACGCGTAGTTCTGGAAAACCATCGCGATGTCACGATCCTTCGGCGGAACATCGGTGACGTCGCGGTCGCCGATCAGGATCCGGCCTGCGTTGACGTCCTCAAGGCCTGCGAGCATGCGCAGCGAGGTGGACTTGCCGCAACCGGAGGGTCCAACGAGGACCAGGAATTCGCCATCGGCGATGTCGATGTTGAGCTTATCGACGGCGGGCTTATCTGTGCCCGGGTACAGACGCGTAGCGTTATCAAAAGTAACTGTAGCCACAGTTATCAATCCCTTCACCGGCAGGTACGTGCCGGACGATCCGTTGTGAATGGTTCATGTTTATTCAGTTGTGTTCCCACAAAATGCTCCGCGGCTAAGCGCGGAGCACCACGTGACGCCGCACGGTTGCTGTGCGCCACATCACACCCAAGAGTATGCCAGAAGTTGCTTCTTTTATCGCAAATGTTACGAATGTCACATGTGCTGCCGGCCACGGCCTATCCGGAAGCGGCTTGGGGGTCTTCCTCGGCGACGGCGACACTCCGCTCCTGGAGCAGCGCCTCAAGCAACTCGGCGATGTGGACAGGTGCCTCCACCCGGTATTGGGCCTGGGTGAAGTCCAGGCCCACCTTAACCCCTACATCGCCTGGTTCAAGCCGGCCAAACGCGTCCTCGTCCGTGACGTCGTCCCCGGCGAACAGCACGGCGGTGGCCCCGGTGGCCTGCCGCAGGAAGGTGACACCTTCGCCCTTGGACGCGTTGACCACCGAGGTCTCCAGGACACGCTTGCCCTCCTTCAGGAAGACACCCTTGCGGTCCTGGAGCACTGACCTTGCCGCTGACACCGCGTCCTCGGCCACGTCGTCGTCAGCCTGGCGGGTGTGCAGGACGACGCCGGCGGGCTTGTATTCCAGAGACGTGCCCGGTGCCTCCGCCACAATCGCCGCCAACTCGGCGCGCACCTCTTCAAGGAGCGCTTTTTGGCCCTCATCCAGGGCAAGTTCCGTGGAACCCGGCCCCAGCCAGGCCTCGGCGCCGTGGCTGCCAATCAGCAGCGTGTCCACCGGCGGGGAAGCAACCTCCCGCAAGCTGGCGAGGGCACGGCCTGAGATGAGCGCCGTCGTCGTGCGGGGAAGCACCGCGAGCCCTGCGAACGCCGCCGCTGAACGCGGAAGCGGCCGCGCATCCTGGGCGCGGTCCACGATAGGTGCCATGGTCCCGTCAAAGTCCATCGCCACGAGCAGGTGCTCTGTCGCGGCAATCCGCCGCAGCGCTTCCCGGAGTTCCGGGGTAAGCGCCAGCGCCGCCTTGGTGCGGCCGTCAGGAGTCATCGCGGACCACCTTCTCGTTCAGGGCCCGCAGGAAGTCGGCGGACCAGTGGTCCACGTCGTGGTCCAGGATCTGCCGGCGCATGGACCGCATGCGCCGGGACGCTTCGCGCGGGGTGAGTTCGACGGCGGTCATGATGGCGTTCTTGAGGCCCGCGATGTCGTGAGGGTTGATCAGGAGGGCCTGTTTGAGCTGGTCAGCCGCGCCCGCGAATTCGCTCAGGACCAGGGCGCCATCGTTGTTGTTGCGCGCGGTGACATACTCCTTGGCCACCAGGTTCATCCCGTCACGGAGGGCCGTTACCAGCATGACGTCCGCGGCCAGGTACAGCGCCACCATCTCCTCCACCGGGTAGCTGTGGTGCAGGTAGCGGACGGCGGTGTTTTCCAGGGTGTCGTAGGTGCCGTTGATGTGGCCCACGGTTCCTTCCACCTCCTCGCGCAGGAGCCGGTACTGCTCCACCCGTTCACGGCTGGGGGAGGCCACCTGGATGAGGGTGGCATCGCCCACTGTGAGGCGGCCATCCGCGAGGAGCTCCTCGAAAGCCTTCAGCCGGTGGCGGATGCCCTTGGTGTAATCAAGCCGGTCCACGCCGAGCAGGATGGTCTTGGGATTGCCGAGGTCCTGCCGGATCTGCCGGGCGCGTTCGATAATCTCCGGCCTGGCCGCAAGTTCGCTGATCTGCTTGACGTCGATCGAGATGGGGAAGGCCTGCGCCCGTGCGATGTGCGTGATCCGGCCGTCATGGCCCTTGACATGCACCTGCTGCTGCTTGACGCTGGCGCCCAGGAACCGGCGCGCGGAACGCATGAAGTTTCCCGCGTCGCTGGGCCGCTGGAAGCCCACCAGGTCTGCGCCGAGAAGGCCGTCGATGATGGCCTGGCGCCAGGGGAGCTGGGCAAAAATCTCCGGCGGCGGGAACGGGATGTGGTTGAAGAACCCGATCCGTAGGTCCGGCCGGGCCTCGCGGAGCATCCGGGGGACCAGCTGCAGCTGGTAGTCCTGGACCCAGACCGTGGCGCCCTGGTCCGCGTGGTGCGCGACGGCGTCGGCGAACCTGCGGTTGACCTTGCGGTAGGCGTCCCACCAGGTCCGGTGGAACTCCGGGGGAGCGATGACATCGTGGTACAGCGGCCACAGAGTGGCATTGGAGAAGCCCTCGTAGTACAGCTCCACGTCGTCTGTGCTGAGCTGGACGGGGACAAGGTCCATTCCGCCATGGCTGAACGGCTTCACGGTCTCGTCCGGTGCCCCGTGCCAGCCAACCCACGCGCCGTCGGTCTTGGTCATCATCGGCGCCAGCGCGGTTACCAGGCCGCCGGGGGACCTGCGCCAGCCTGATTCGTCGTCAGGGCCGTCGCCTGCTGCAACCCTGTCGACGGGCAGCCTGTTGGAGACCACCATGAAGTCATACTTGGTGTGGCCCGCGTGGCCGGAACCGGAGCTGCCGGCTGTTGCTTTGCCTGCGGGTTTTTCCTGGACGGGTGTTTGCATTGCTGCCCCCTGGGTTGCTTGTGCCTCTAAGCCACCCTAGCCGGACGGAATCATCGGGGCTATTCGTCCGTTGGTCAACCCGAAGGAATGGTTGAAACCGCAAGCTCTCAGCTTTCTCCCCTAAAATGTTGGAGGTGCCACGAAGTGGTCCCCCTACGTCGACCGACCCAAGGAACTCATGAGCCCCGCAAACGAAGTACGTAAGTCCAAGGCTGAGCGAACCGCGGAGGCGCGCGAAAAGGCGCGCCTGATCCGCGAAGCGCAGCTAAAAAAGGACAAGCGCAACAAGCTGCTGATCGGCTGGGGCATCGTGGCGGCAGTTGTGGCCATCCTGGTGGTGGTGGCGCTGGTGGTGACGAACAGCCTCAAGCAGAACGCCCCGATTGCGGACCAGGGTCCTACTCCGGCCAACGCCAACGTGCATGGCGGTGTCACCCTGCTGGCCAACACGGACGTGGCCAAGTCGGAGCCGGCCACTGTGGACGCTGCCTCCCTCGGTGAGGCCCCGAAGACGCCGCCGGCCGAGGTCGTGGCGCCCGGGGCGGAAGCGGAGGCCGGCAAGCCGGTCAAGGTAGTCCTTTACATCGACTTCATCTGCCCCGTCTGCAAGAACTTCGAGACCCAGTACAACGAGCAGCTCACGTCGCTGCGCAACGAAGGCAAGATCACCGTTGAGTACCGGGCACTCGGCTTCCTGGACAGCCGGTCCACCACCAACTACTCCTCCCGGGCCGCCAACGCAGCAGCGTGCGTGGTCAACGAGTCCCCGGAAAAGTACTCCGACTTCGTCAACGCACTGTTTGAAAAGCAGCCGGCGGAGGGCACCGCGGGTCTTTCCGATAACGACCTGAAAAAGATGGCGTCCGACATGGGCGTCAAGATCGACTCCTGCGTGGACGACAAGACCTACCGCCCGTTCGTGAAGTTCACCACGAAGGAAGCGTCGGCCATCGGGGTCACCGGTACGCCCACCGTGTTCGTGGATGGCAAGCAGTGGGGCAAGGGGGACAGCGCCCAGACGCCGTTCCCGGACTTCCTGCAGGCAGCCATCGCCGCCAAGGGCTAGTAGTACCAGGCGGGGCAGGGCCCGTTCCGGAGCGTTTCCGGGGCGGGCCCCTCCCGCGCCCACGGCCCGTACCGCCGCGTTTTTACGCCCGGCGGGAGTTGGGCTAACCTTATCTAGCGCCTTCACGGTGCATGCCCTCAGGGGCGCGCCTCCTTAGCTCAGTTGGCCAGAGCACCGCTCTTGTAAAGCGGGGGTCGTCGGTTCGAATCCGACAGGGGGCTCCAGAGAACGTCCGGGCTTAAGCTGGATCCATCCAAATAATCAGCGTGCTGACTAAAGGAGGATGGGTGCCATGCCCAAGACCGGCAAGAATGACCACGCCCGCAAGGAAGAACTTCCTTCCACCCTGCAGCGTTCTGAGCAAAAGGCGCAGGACACCTTCGCCAAGACCTACGATTCCGCCCTTGAATCCTACGACCAGGACGAGCAGCGGGCCGCCCGCGCAGCCTACGCTTCCCTGAAGCACAGCTACGAGAAGGTGGGCGACCACTGGGAGCCCAAGGAAAAACGCGGACCGTCTGACAAGCGGGCGGAACAGGGCCTCCGCTCCTCCGAACCCACCGCGGGTGGTGTCGATGCCAACGCGTCCAAGGACCACCTCTACAAACTGGCCCGGGAACTGGACGTCAAGGGCCGCTCGAAGATGGACAAGGATGAGCTGGTGAAGGCCATCCAGAAGGCCAACGACGCAGCCACCCGCAAAGCCCGCAGCAAATAGCCTGCGCTCTTGCCGTCCCGCCGTCCAGGGTGTCGAATCAGAGGACACGTCCGGTCGGGTCGGCGATGATGCCAGGAGGTTCCAATGTCGGTGAAAAGCACCAAGGAGTCAGCGCGGGCGGCGGGCGGCAGGAACGGGCCTGAATCAAAACGGGTCGACCAAGCCACCGGCATCGCAGCACTGGACCCGGCGCGGGTCCGGAACGTGGCCTTGGTGGGGCACTCCGGCGCCGGGAAAACAATGCTGATCGAGGCCTTGCTGGCGGCCAACGGCATGATCACCCGAAAAGGCTCCATCGCCGACGGATCCACGGTCAGCGACTCGGACCCCGCCGCGGTGCATCAGCAGCGGTCCGTCACGCTGTCCCTGGTGCCCCTGATGGTGGATGACGTCAAGGTGAACCTCCTGGATACGCCCGGCTACCCCGACTTCATTGGCGAGCTGCGCGCAGGCCTGCGCGCCTCCGATGCCGCGCTCTTTGTCGTCTCCGCCGTGGACGGAATCGACGCCACCACCACCGCACTCTGGGGCGAGTGCGGGCACATGCAGCTGCCACGCGCCGTCGTCATCACCCGGATGGACCACCCGCGCGCAGATTACGACGGCGCCCTGGCCGCCTGCCGCAAAGCGTTCGGCGACGGCGTGCTGCCGCTGTGCGTCCCGGTGCGCACAGGGGAGGAGACCGCCGGCCCGCTGGCCCTGCTGGACCTGCTGCCGCAGGAAGTGACGGACTATGCCTCCGGAGATACAACCCCTGAGGTCCGGCCGGCAACGCCGGATGAACGTGCGGCTGCCGGTCCGGCCAGGGGTGACCTCATTGAGGGCATCATCGCCGAAAGCGAAGACGAGACACTGATGGACCGGTACCTGGAAGGCGAAGACATCGACACAGCGGTGCTGGCAGCCGATCTGGAAACCGCCGTCGCCCGTGGCTCGTTCTTTCCCGTGCTGCCCACATCCGCCGTCACCGGGCTGGGCACCGCTGAACTGCTTGACCTGCTGGTGCGCGCCTTTCCACCGCCCGGGGATCGCAGCCTGCCGGACACCACCGATCTGGCGGGGGAACCGGCCGGAAGCCTCTCCTGCGATCCGTCCGGCCCGCTCGCCGCCGAAGTGGTGCGCACTTCCAACGATCCCTTCCTGGGCCGCATCTGTCTGGTGCGGGTCTTCTCCGGGACGCTCCGGGAAGACGCTCCCGTCCATGTGGGTGGACACGGCCTGGCGGACCGGGGCCACCAGGACCATGACACCGATGAACGGGTCACCCACATCTATTCACCGTTGGGTGCCGCCCTTCGGCCCGTTCCCTTCTGCGTGGCAGGGGACATGTGCGCCCTGGCAAAGCTGGGCAGCGCCGAAACGGGGGACACCATTTCCGCGCGGGAAAACCCGTTGCTGCTCGCCACCTGGGAGATGCCGGAGCCGCTGCTGCCGGTTGCCGTGGAAGCCGATTCCCGCAGCGATGAGGACGCACTGGCCCGCAGCCTGGGCCGGATAGCGGCAGGGGATCCCACCCTGCGGGTGGACAGGAACGCCGAAACACACCAGCTGGTGCTGTGGTGCATGGGCGAAGCGCACGCCGAGGTGGTCCTGGACAGGCTGCGCGACCAGGGCGTGAAACTGCACACCGTGGAGGTGGTGACGCCGCTGCGGGAAACCTTCGCGGCTGCCGCCTCCGGCCACGGCCGCCACGTCAAACAGTCCGGCGGCCACGGCCAGTACGCTGTGTGCGACATCGAGGTGGAACCGCTGGAGCGCGGCGCCGGGTTCGAGTTCGTGGACAAGACGGTGGGCGGTGTCATCCCGGGTACGTTCATCCCGTCCATCGAGAAGGGGGTCCGGGCACAAATGGACAAAGGCGTTTCTGCCGGCTTCCCGGTAGTTGACCTGCGGGTGACCCTGGTGGGCGGCAAGGCCCACAGCGTGGATTCGTCGGACGCGGCGTTCCAGGCGGCCGGGGCCCTGGCACTCCGGGAGGCCGCGGCGGCGGGGAAGATCCAGCTGCTGGAACCGGTGTCCTCGGTCTCCATCACCGTGGCCGACGAACACGTGGGGACGGTGATGAGCGACTTGTCCGGCCGGCGGGGACGCCTCACCGGCACCACCTCCTCCGGCGAGGGACTGACGGAAATCAGCGCCGAAGTCCCGGACCAGGAACTCCTGCGGTACGCAGTTGAACTGCGGGCCCTGACGGCCGGCACCGGGCGCTTCCGCCGCCAGTACCTGCGCCATGACCCCGTGCCCCCGAACTACAGCCCGGCCTGAGTCCACCGTGGCACGAACAGGCATCAAGAGCGCCGTCCGCCGGTGAACGCCGCAGCACGGAAGATCCAGACCGTCTACCTGACGCTGACGTTGGGCAACACCCTTGCGGCATCGTTCATTTGGGGGATCAATACGTTGTTCCTGCTCGACGCCGGGCTGACCAACCTTGAGGCCTTCGCCGCGAACGCCTTCTTCACGGCAGGGATGGTGCTTTTCGAGGTACCCACCGGGGTGGTGGCGGACAGCTGGGGGCGGCGCGCATCATTCCTGCTGGGGACCGTGACCCTGGCCGCCTCCACCTACCTCTATTACCTGTTGTGGCAGTTGTCCGCGCCGTTCTGGTGGTGGGCCGCGGTGTCGGCGCTGCTGGGACTTGGCTTCACCTTTTTCTCGGGGGCAGTGGAAGCCTGGCTGGTGGACGCCCTGCACTTTTCCGGGTACGACGGCGGGCTGGAAGCGGTCCTGGGCCGCGGCCAGATGGTCTCCGGCATCGCCATGCTGGCCGGTTCAGTGGCCGGCGGCGTGATCGCGCAGGCAACAAACCTGGGCGTACCGTTCCTGCTGCGCGTTGGGGTGCTGGTGGCCATGTTCGCGGTGGCCTTCCTGCTCATGCACGACGTCGGCTTCACACCGGAACGTTCGGCCCACCCCGTGCAGGCCACCCGGGCGGTCCTCAAGGCGTCGCTGGACGGCGGCCTTCGGAACCCGCCGGTGAGGTACATGATGCTGGCGGCACCGTTCACCGAAGGCGTGGGGTTCTATGTCTTCTATGCCCTCCAGCCCTACCTGCTGCAGCTGTTCGGAGACCCCAGGGCCTACGCCATCGCAGGCCTGGCAGCCGCCATCGTTGCCGGCGCGGACATCGTCGGCGGCTGGTTGGCCCCGGTGGTCCGCAAACTGGTCCGCCGCCGGACCACCGTCCTGATCGCTTCCACCGTCACCAGCTCCATGGTCCTGGTGGTGCTCCTGGCCACCAGCATCTTCTGGCTGGCACTGGTGCTCCTGGCACTTTGGGCCGTGGTGGCCTCCGCCGGCACCCCGGTGCGCCAGGCCTACCTGAATGACATGATCGGCTCGAAGCAGCGGGCAACAGTCCTGAGTTTTGCCTCATTGATGGGATCCAGCGGGGGAGTGGTGGTGCAGCCGCTGCTCGGGAGGTCCGCCGACGTCTTCGGATATCCCGCGTCACTGGCATTGGGCGGCGCGGTGCAGCTGCTGGCGGCACCCTTCATCCTCCTCAGCAGGCGCCGGCGCTCGCCGGCAGACGTTGCCACGGGACTGGCGGCAGCGCCGTAAAGAGCGGGCGTGTGCATGCGCCGGAATGACCGTCCTGCACGCGCCGGACACACGTAAAGGGGCCCCTGGCTCCGGACTAAATCCGGGGCCAGGGGCCCTCACAGTGGAGTGCTGCTTAGTGCACTGCTACTTAACGCCTGCCTCCACCGTTTCGCTGGCAGCCGGCGTCGGCTTTTCCTCTGCGGGCGGAGGTGTGGTCTTCAGCTTGAACCGCTTGCCAAGGTCACCGCCGCCTCCGCTGCGGTTCTTGTTGAAGATATCGAACCCGACGGCGACAAGGAGGACCAGGCCCTTGATGAGCTGCTGGTAATCGGTACCCAGGCCCAGGATGGACATGCCGTTGTTGAGCACGCCCATGATCAGGCCACCGATCATGGCTCCCGCCACCGTTCCGATGCCGCCGGTGACGGCGGCGCCGCCGATGAAGGCCGCGGCGATGGAGTCCAGTTCGAAGCCCGTACCACCGGCGGGCTGCGCCGAGTTGAGCCGGGCGGTGAAGACAAGGCCCGCCAGTGCGGAGAGCACGCCCATGTTCACGAAGAGCCGGAACGTGACGGCCTTGGTCTTGATGCCCGACAGTTCAGCCGCATGGAGGTTGCCGCCGATGGCGTACGTATGCCGGCCAAAGACGCTGTTGTTCATCAGGGCCGTGTAGGCGATCACCAGCGCGGCCAGGACCACCAGGACGATCGGTGTGCCGCGGTAGGAGGCCAGCAGGAACGTGATGATGAGCATGAGCAGGGCCGTGAAGGTGGTCTTGATGATGAACCAGACCAGGGGTTCGCTTTCGAGGTCGAACTTCCTGCGGATCCTGCGCTCCTTGAAGGCCTGGATCAGCAGGGCCGCGGTAGCACCGACGCCCAGGATGACGGTGAGCCACTCCAGGACGGACGTGCCGCCGGAGATGTCGGGAAGGAAACCGCCGCCCAGGGCCCGCAGCTCGGCGGGGAAGGGGGTGATCTGCTGGTTCTTGAGCGTGATAAGTGTCAGTCCGCGGAAGATCAGCATGCCCGCCAGCGTGACGATGAAGGCGGGGATCCCCACATAGGCGATCCAGTACCCCTGCCAGGCGCCTACAAGGGCGCCGACCAGCAGGCAGGCAGGGATTGCGGCCCACCAGGGCCAGCCCCAGTGCACGATCATGACGCCGGCCACGGCGCCAATGAACCCGGCGACGGAGCCGACGGAAAGGTCGATGTGCCCGGCGATGATCACCATCACCATGCCGATGGCCAGGATGAGGATGTAGCTGTTCTGGACCACCAGGTTGGTGACGTTCTGCGGTTCCAGCAGGATTCCGCCGGTCAGCCCCTGGAACAGCAGGACGATCAGGATCAGGGCAACGAAGATGCCAACCTGGCGGAGGCGGCTTGTGAGGAATCCGAGCGATTCTCGTAAGGCGGACATTTCGCTATTCCTTCTCTTTGGTCATGTAGTGCATCAGGGTTTCCTGGGTGGCCTCGGCAATGGGCACTTCACCGGTGATATGGCCGGCGGCGAGGGTGTAGATGCGGTCGCAGATGCCCAGGAGTTCGGGAAGTTCCGAGGAAATGACGATCACGGCTTTTCCTTCGGCCGCGAGTTTGGCGATGATCGTGTAGATCTCGTACTTGGCGCCGACGTCGATGCCGCGGGTGGGTTCATCGAGGATAAGCACGTCGGGGTCCGAGAACATCCACTTGCTCAGCACCACCTTCTGCTGGTTTCCGCCGGAGAGCTTCCCGGTGATGGCGGCCACCGAGGGCGCCTTGATGTTCATGCTCTTCCGGTAACCGTTGGCTACAACGGTCTCCTGGTTCTTGTCCACGAAGCCGCGTTTGGCGAGCTTGCGCAGTGCTGCCAGGGAGATGTTGCGCTTGATGTCCTCGATGAGGTTCAGGCCGTAGTGCTTCCGGTCCTCGGTGGCGTAGGCAATGCCATGCCTGATGGCGTCTGAGACCGTGGCGGTGTTGATTTCCTCGCCGTACTTATAGACCTTGCCGGACGTGGCGGTGCCGTAGGTGCGGCCGAAGACGCTCATGGCAAGTTCGGTGCGCCCGGCACCCATCAGCCCGGCAAGTCCCACCACCTCGCCCTTCCTGACATGCAGGTTGGCGTTCCTGACCACCATGCGGCTGTGGTCCTGGGGGTGCCGGACGGACCAGTCTTCGATCCGGAGGACCTCTTCGCCGATGTTCGGCTCGCGGTCCGGGTACAGGCTCTCCAGGTCACGGCCCACCATGCCGCGGATGATCCGTTCCTGGGTGATCTGGCCTTCATCGAGCCGGAGGGTCTCAATGGTCTTGCCGTCGCGGATGATGGTGACGGCATCGGCCACCTTGCGGATTTCATTGAGTTTGTGGCTGATGATGATGCTGGTGACCCCTTGGCCCTTCAAATGGAGGATCAGGTCCAGCAGGTGGCCGGAATCCTCGTCGTTGAGGGCGGCCGTGGGCTCGTCCAGGATGAGCAGCTTCACTTCCTTGGACAGGGCCTTGGCGATTTCCACGAGCTGCTGCTTGCCCACGCTGATGTGCTGCACGGGGGTGACAGGGTTTTCGTCGAGGCCCACGCGGGCCAGCAGCTTTGCGGCCTCCAGGTTGGTCTTGCGCCAGTCCACCCAGCCGTTGGTGGCCTGTTCGTTGCCAAGGTAGATGTTCTCGGCGATGGAGAGGAACGGGCTGAGCGCCAGTTCCTGGTGGATGATCACAATGCCCCGCTTCTCGCTGTCCGAGATGCTGGAGAAATTGCAGGGTTCGTTTTCGAAGAGGATTTCCCCGTCGAAGCTGTTGTGTGGATAGACGCCGGACAACACTTTCATGAGCGTTGATTTGCCGGCTCCGTTCTCACCGCAGATGGCGTGGACCTCTCCACGGTTCACATCCAGGGTGACGTCCTGCAGCGCTTTCACGCCCGGGAACGTCTTGGTGATTCCTCGCATTTGAAGAATGGGTGTGTTCATCGTCAATTCCCACTGACTGGTCGAAGCTTGGCCTTCTGCTGGTGCAGGAGGCTGCGGGCGGGGCCGTGGCCGGATGGAGGTCCGGCCACAGCCCCCGGACGTTGACTACTTGACGTCGGAGTCCTTGTAGTAACCCGAGTCGATCAGTTCCTTCTTGTAGTTGTCCTTGGTGATGATCACGGACTTCAGCAGGAATGCCGGGACAACCTTGACCTTGTTGTTGTAGGTCTTGGTGTCGTTGGTTTCCGGTTCCTGGCCCTTGAGGACGGCGTCCACCATCTTGACGGCCTGCGCGCCGAGCTGGCGGGTGTCCTTGAAGATGGTGGAGTACTGCTCGCCGGCGATGATCGACTTCACGGAGCCCTTTTCGGCGTCCTGCCCGGTGACCACCGGCAGGCTTCCCTTGGCGTAGCCGCCGGTGCTGGTGAGGGCGGAGATGATGCCGATGGACAGGCCGTCGTACGGCGAAAGGACGCCGTTCAGCTTGGTGCCGGAGCTGTAGGCGGAGGTGATGATGTCCTCCATGCGCTTCTGCGCCACGGGTGCCTGCCAGCGAAGGATGGCGGCCTGCTCAAACTTGGTCTGGCCGCTGGGAACTTTCAGGGTGCCGGCGTCCATGTACGGCTTGAGGGTGTCCATGGCGCCGGTCCAGAAGAAGTTGGCGTTGTTGTCGTCCGGGCTTCCGGCGAAAAGTTCGATGTTGAAGGGGCCCTTGCCCTCCACCTTCTTGCCGCTCGCATCCACCAGGCCCAGGCCGGTCAGCAGCGAGGTGGCCTGCTGGACACCCACCGTGTAGTTGTCGAAGGTGGTGTAGTAGTCCACGTTTGCGGTGCCGTTGATCAGGCGGTCATAGGCGACCACCTTCACGTTCTGTTCCTTGGCCTTTGCCAGGACGTCGGTCAGGGTGGTGCCGTCAATGGCAGCGATGATCAGGGCCTTGGCGCCCTTGGTCAGCATGTTTTCGATCTGCGAGACCTGGGTTGGAATGTCGTCATTGGCGAACTGGAGGTCCGTCTTGTAGCCGAGGTCTTTCAGGGACTTCTCAACGTTGGCGCCGTCGGCGATCCACCGTTCGGATGTCTGGGTGGGCATCGAGATGCCAACCAGCGAGTCGGCGGGCTTCGCCGCGCCACTGGATTCACTGGTTCCACCACGGGAGCCACAACCGGTAGCGCCCACGGTCAGGGCGAGGACAAGGGCCACCGCGCCCATGAGTTTTTTGATTCTCACCATTATCTCCTTCCGCGGCAGCATTGCCGCGAAGTGTTGTTGGACGGGGAAGCGGCGACGCTCCCGGTCCTGGCCACATTGTTGATGTGTCGGTTCAATATAGACTGATTTGTGAACGCTAACAAGAGGCTCCTTCCAGAAATCCCGAAACTCTTTCGACTTCATTGACTTCTGCTTTGTTAGCGTTCACACTTGCTGCAGCACTTAGCTTGACCCTGACCCTACAAAACCCGGTAATGAGGCCCATGCCTCCCGGATGGAGGCAACCCCATGCCAGATGCGTTGTTCACTTCCAACTCCGAGCCCCGCCATGATCCCTGCGTGATCGGGGTGGACTATGGAACGCTCTCAGGCCGTGCCGTGGTGGTACGTGTCCGCGACGGCAAGGAGCTTGGCAGCGCCGTCCACGAGTATCCCCATGCAGTGGTGACCGATTCCCTGCCCAAGGACGTGGCGGGCGACGACGGGGCACGGCTTCCCGGGGAATGGGCACTTCAGGTGCCCAACGACTACCGGGACGTCCTGCGCAGCGCGGTCCCAGCCGCGGTGGCGGACGCGGGGATCGACCCGGCCGCCGTCGTCGGCATTGCAACGGACTTCACCGCCTGCACCATGGTGCCGGTCAAAGCCGACGGCACGCCCCTGAACGAACTGCCGGGCTATGCCAACCGGCCGCACGCCTATGTGAAGCTCTGGCGGCACCACGCCGCCCAGGGGCAGGCCGACCGGATCAACCGGCTCGCGGCCGAACGGGGTGAAGACTGGCTTCCCCGGTACGGGGGCCTGATCTCCTCCGAGTGGGAATTCGCCAAGGGCCTGCAGCTGCTGGAAGAGGACCCGGAAGCCTACGCCGAAATGGACCACTGGGTGGAGGCGGCCGACTGGATTGTCTGGCAGCTGTGTGGCCGCTACGTCCGGAACGCGTGCACCGCCGGCTACAAGGGGATCTACCAGGACGGGCGGTACCCGTCGGAGGAGTTCCTGGCCGCCCTAAACCCCGAATTCAAGGGCTTTGTCAGCTCCAAACTCGAGCACACCATCGGACGGCTGGGCGACGCCGCGGGCACCCTGACGGCGGAGGCGGCGGCCTGGACGGGCCTGCCGGAGGGCATCGCCGTGGCCGTGGGAAACGTTGACGCCCATGTCACGGCACCGGCTGCGAAGGCAGTGGAGTCCGGCCAGCTGGTGGCCATCATGGGCACCTCCACCTGCCATGTCATGAACGGCACCAAACTGCATGAAGTACCGGGCATGTGCGGGGCTGTGGACGGCGGCATCGTTCCCGGGCTGTGGGGTTACGAGGCAGGGCAGTCCGGCGTGGGGGACATCTTCGGCTGGTTCACCAAGTACGGCGTCCCGCCGGAATACCACCAGGCGGCCAAGGACGCTGGAGTGGGAATCCACGAGTACCTCACCGGCCTCGCGTCGCAGCAGGCCATCGGGGAGCACGGCCTGATTGCGCTTGACTGGCACTCGGGCAACCGCTCAGTCCTGGTGGACCACGAGCTGTCCGGTATCGTGGTGGGCCAGACCCTGGCCACCAGGCCCGAGGACACGTACCGTGCACTGCTCGAAGCCACTGCGTTCGGTACCCGGACCATTGTGGACGCTTTCCGCGGCGCCGGCGTTCCGGTCAAGGAATTCATCGTGGCCGGCGGCCTGCTGAAGAACAGGCTCCTGATGCAGATTTACGCTGACGCCACCGGCCTGCAGTTGTCCACCATTGGCTCGGAGCAGGGTCCGGCCCTGGGGTCGGCCATTCACGCCGCCGTTGCCGCCGGTGAATACGCTGACATCCGCGAAGCCTCTGCCGCCATGGGCGCCGAACCCGGGGAGGTCTACACCCCGATCCCCGAAAACGTCGCTGCATACGACGAGCTGTTCCAGGAGTACAAGGCCCTGCACGACTACTTCGGCCGCGGCGGCAATGACGTGATGCACCGGCTTAAGGCCATCCAGCGCAGAGCTGCCCGGACCGTCCTTCCCGGCACCGGTGCCGGTTCTGCAGCCGAAACGGCCATGGAGGTGTCCGCATGAGCACCGAAGCAGGAATCCTGGAGACCATTGCCCGGGTCCGGGAGGAAGTGTGTGCGCTGCATGCGGAACTGACCCGCTACGAACTGGTGGTGTGGACCGCGGGCAACGTCTCGGCCCGCGTGCCGGGCACGGACCTGATGGTCATCAAGCCCTCCGGCGTCTCCTACCAGGACCTGACACCGGAGCAGATGATCGTGACCGACCTGCACGGCACTCCAGTGCGGGGCACCAACGTCGGTGGCGGTGGCACTGTCGATTGGGGCAATCCGCCGCTGTCGCCGTCGTCGGACACGGCCGCGCACGCCTACGTGTACCGCCACATGCCTGACGTGGGTGGAGTGGTGCACACGCACTCCACCTACGCCACCGCCTGGGCTGCCCGGGGCGAGGCCATCCCGTGCGTGCTGACCATGATGGGCGACGAGTTCGGCGGCTCCATCCCGGTGGGCCCGTTTGCCCTGATCGGGGACGACTCGATCGGCCAGGGCATCGTGGAGACGCTCAAGAACTCCAATTCCCCGGCGGTCCTGATGCAGAACCACGGCCCGTTCACCATCGGCAAGGACGCCCGGTCTGCCGTGAAGGCGGCCGTGATGTGCGAGGAAGTGGCCCGGACCGTGCACATCTCGCGGCAGCTCGGTGAACCGCTGCCCATCGACCAGGACTCCATCGACTCCCTTTACGCCCGCTACCAGAACGTCTACGGCCAATAACTGGCCCCGGAAACTTTCCAGGAGAATCCATGAGCACCGCAGCAAACACCTCCCTCGACGGTTACGAGGTCTGGTTCCTCACCGGCAGCCAGCACCTGTACGGGGAGGAAGTCCTCAAGCAGGTTGCCGCCCAGTCGCAGGAGATCGCCAACCAGCTCAACGCCAGTTACGCCGTCCCGGTAAAGATTGTCTGGAAGCCGGTCCTGACCGATTCTGACGCCATCCGCCGCACCGCCCTTGAGGCCAACTCGGATGATTCCGTCATCGGCGTCACCGCCTGGATGCACACGTTCAGCCCGGCGAAGATGTGGATCCAGGGCCTGGACCTGCTGCGCAAGCCCCTGCTGCACCTGCACACGCAGGCCAACCGCGACCTGCCGTGGGCGGACATCGACTTCGACTTCATGAACCTGAACCAGGCCGCGCACGGCGACCGCGAGTTCGGGTACATCCAGTCCCGCCTGGGCATCGCCCGGAAGACGGTCGTGGGGCACGTCTCCAATCCTGAGGTGGCACGCCAGGTGGGTTCCTGGCAGCGGGCCGCCGCCGGCTGGGCTGCCGTGCGGACCCTGAAGCTGACCCGCTTCGGCGACAACATGCGCAACGTGGCCGTCACCGAAGGTGACAAGACCGAAGCGGAGCTGCGCTTCGGCGTCGCGGTCAACACCTGGTCCGTGAACGAGCTCGCGGACGCCGTGCACGGCGCGGCAGAGTCCGACGTCGACGCCCTGGTGGCCGAATATGAGGACCTTTATGACGTGGTGCCGGAGCTCCGCGCAGGTGCGGCCAGGCACGATTCGCTGCGGTACGGCGCCCGGATCGAACTGGGCCTGCGCAGCTTCCTGGAGGGCAACGGCTCCGCCGCGTTCACCACCTCCTTCGAGGACCTCGGCGCCCTCCGCCAGCTCCCGGGCCTGGCGGTGCAGCGGCTCATGGCCGCCGGCTACGGCTTCGGCGCCGAAGGCGACTGGAAGACCGCCATCCTGGTCCGCGCTGCCAAGGTGATGGGCGCAGGCCTGCCCGGCGGCGCCTCCCTCATGGAGGACTACACCTACCACCTGGAGCCCGGGTCCGAGAAGATCCTGGGCGCCCACATGCTGGAGGTCTGCCCCTCCCTCACGGCATGGAAGCCCCGCCTGGAAATCCACCCGCTGGGCATCGGCGGCAAGGAGGACCCGGTCCGCCTGGTGTTCGACGCCGACGCCTCCCCGGGCGTCGTCGTCGCCCTGTCCGACATGCGCGACCGTTTCCGCCTGGTGGCCAACGCCGTGGACGTGGTTCCCCTGGACCAGCCGCTGCCCAACCTGCCCGTGGCCCGCGCTCTGTGGGAGCCCAAGCCGGACTTCGCCACCTCCGCCGCCGCCTGGCTCACCGCCGGCGCCGCCCACCACACCGTGCTCTCCACCCAGGTGGGCATGGACGTGTTCGAGGACTTCGCGGAAATTGCCAAAACCGAACTGCTCACCATTGACGAGGGCACCACCATCCGGCAGTTCAAGAAGGACCTGAACTGGAACGCCGCCTACTACAAACTCGCCGGCGGGATCTGATTCCGTGGCACGGCTGAGCTCCTGGCCCCCGCCAATGGCGAGAACCTCGTGACGCCCGGCAAGCCGGTACGGCTGCCGAGGCTTGAAGACGTGGCGGAGCTGGCCGGGGTCTCACACCAGACCGTGTCACGGGTGGTCAACAGCCACCCCAACGTGAGCGCCGGGACACGGGAAAAGGTGGAAGCGGCCATTGCCCGGCTGGGCTACCGCCGCAACACCGCCGCCCGGAGCCTGGTCACCCGGCGCTCGCAGACCATCGGCGTCCTGGGCAGCGAACTTTCGCAGTACGGGCCCGCCAATACGCTGCTGGGAGTGGAACGCGCTGCGCGGGACGCAGGGTACTTCGTCAGCGTCGCTGCGTTGCGGGAGGTCAGCCGGGACACCATCCTGGACGCCGTCAGGCACTTCCTGGACCAGTCGGTGGACGGCATCGTGGTGATCGTTCCGCACCTTCAGACGCTGGCCGCGCTGGCCGAACTTCCCATCGGCGTGCCGGTGGTGGCCGTGGGGCCGGAGGGGAATGACGCAGTTGGCGGCGTCAGGGTGGACCAGCGCCGCGGAGCCGAGCTGGCGGTGTGGCACCTGATAGGGCAGGGACACGTCCGGATCGGCCATGTCGCGGGGCCGCAGGACTGGATTGATGCCGTGGCCCGCGCCGACGGCTGGCGGTCCACCCTGGCGTCGGCCGGGCTCGATGCGGACCTGATGATCGAGGGTGACTGGAGCGCCGGCAGCGGCTATGAAATCGGGCGGCGGATTGCGGCCACGCGCCGCGCCACCGCCCTCTTCGTGGGCAACGACCAGATGGCCCTGGGGGTGCTGCGCGCCCTGACCGAGGCCGGCATCAGGGTGCCGCAGGACGTGTCCGTGGTGGGCTTCGACGACCAGCCCGAAGCCGGCTACTTCAGTCCGCCGCTGACGGTGGTACGGCAGGACTTTGAAGAACTGGGCCGGCGGTGCATGCAGATGATGCTCACGGCATTAGATGGCGCAGACGGACCACGGACGCTGGTGGTGCAGCCGGAACTGGTCCTGCGCAGCAGCACGGCGCCGCCGGCCTGAAGAATCCACCTGGGATAACCCGGTTGGAGGTCCGGCCGTCAGTGGACTTAATCAGGGGGAGACCCCCGTGAAACGTGGCCACAACAATCGCTGCGTAGGTTTCAGGGCATGATGTATGACCTGCTTACCCGGCTCCGTGACTGGCTGCTGGATACGTTCACGTATGATTCCGAATCGGCGGCCGCCGGCGCCATGGCGGACGCAACCCGGTGGGGCTGGCTGCCGGCTCTGAGCGGAGTGTCCGCAGGCGCGGACCAGGCCCGGTCCGAGCATGCCGGAACAGCGGGCGGAAGCGGCACGATGTCTGCTTAGCCACACTATTGCGCCAGCAGCGGGAGAATGCCCTAAACTGCTGCACTGAGGTGCCTGAAATGGCGCTGTGCAGCAACGAAAGTGAACACGCTATGGCTACCGATTACGATGCTCCACGCAAGCAGGAAGAAGAGTCGCCCGCCGACTCTCTCGAGGCCCTCCAGGCGTCACGGAGCGGCAACGCGCAGACCGCAGTTATCGATGTCGACGAGAACGACACTGCTGAAGGCATCGACCTGCCCGGCGCCGACCTGTCCAACGAGGAACTGACCGTCATTGTGGTTCCGGAGCAGTCCGATGAGTTCACCTGCTCGTCGTGCTTCCTGGTCCGCCACCGGTCCCAGGTTGCCCGTGAAAAGGACGGCCTGAAGTACTGCCGCGACTGCGAAGGCTGACTTTCTTCCTGAATCTTTCCCGGCGCCGGCCACCTCCCCGAGGTGGCCGGCGCTGCTTTGTCCCGGGACGCCGTCGTTATCAAAATGCTCACTCGTTTCCCAGACCCAACACTCCTACGCTGAAAGCATCCAATGGCTTTGAATCATGGATGGCACTGCTATGAAGAAGTTCCTTACCTGGCTCGCAGCAATTTTGTTGGCTGCAGGGCTGGGAATTGCGGTCCCGGCGCCTGCCTCTGCGGCGCCCTACTGTGGCCTCACATGGGGCTCGCTGATGAAAACGGACGGCGGCATGAGCGCGGCACCCGTGACCAACGTCCGGACCGGGCAGCACTACTGCTTTGACCGGCTGGTGGTTGACCTGGGCGGCATGCCCGCACCCGGCTACAGCGTCCGCTACGTGGGGCAGGTAATCCAGGACGGCTCAGGAGCAGTGGTGCCCACCCGGGGCGGCGCCCGGCTGCAGATCGTGGTCAAGGCCCGGGCCTATGACACTAACGGACAGCCCACGTACACCCCCGGAGACAAGGCTGAGCTCTCCAACGTGTCCGGTTACCAGACTTTCCGCCAGGTGGTCTGGGCCGGAAGCTTCGAGGGCCAGACCACCATGGGCCTGGGCGTCCGTGCCCGGCTGCCGTTCAGGGTGTTCACCCTTGACGGGCCCGGACCGGCTTCCCGCCTGGTGATCGACGTGGCGCACTACTGGTGAGCGGTCCGTCGTCGTCAACAAAAAAGATGCCGTGCCCCTGTTGGGGCACGGCACCTTTTGCGTTGGCGGACTACTCCGGGACCACCAGCGCAGGGGTGTCCTGCTTTAAGGTTTCGCCGCGGAAGAAGCCGGGGTGCGTGCGGGACATGACCAGCATGACCACGGCGCCCAGGGCCAGGATGCCGATGCCCAGGATGAACACCAGTCCCACGCCGAAGATCTCGGAACCGCTGCCGAACTCCGGTGCCAGGCTGTCAACGGCGGTCTGGGCGAACACCACGAACAGCCCCACGCCGCCCACCACCGGGCACACCAGCCGCAGGATGAAGTGGCGCATACTGTTGAACAGGCTGTGGCGGAAGTACCAGGTGCAGGCCAGTGCGGTGAGGCCGTAGTAGAAGCAGATCATCAGGCCCAGGGCCAGGATGGTGTCATTCAGGACGTTTTCGCTGACCACGTGCATCACTGCGTAGAACCCTGCGGACATTACACCGGCGGCGATGGTGGCGAAGCCCGGGGTGGCGAACTTCCTGCTGATGCGGCTGAACGGTTCCGGCAGGGCTCCGTAGTGCGCCATGGCCAGCAGGCTGCGGGACGGCGACATGAACGTGGACTGGAGGGAAGCCGCTGAGCTGGAGAGCACGGCGAGGGACATCAGGATGGCGAAGGGGCCCATGATGGGGGAGGCCAGGGCCGTGAAGATGTTCTCGTGGTTATCCGCGTTGTTCAGGCCGTTGCCGGTATCCCCGACGCCGGCGAACATCATGGTGGCGATGCTGACCAGCAGGTAGATGGCCAGGACGATGACGGCGGTCAGGGTGCCGGCCACCCCGGCGGTCTTCTTGCCGTTGGCCGTTTCCTCGTTGACGGTGAGGCAGACGTCCCAGCCCCAGTACACAAAGATCGACAGGGAGATGCCGGCCGCAATCTGGCCGAACGTCTCAATCTTGGTGACGTCGAACCAGTCCCAGCTGAACGGGATTGCCGTGTCGGAGGTGGACCAGTTGGCGAAGGCCATGGCGACGAACAGGCCCAGTACCAGCAGCTGGAAGCCCACCAGGCTGTACTGCACCATCTTGGTGGTGTGCAGGCCGCGGTAGCTGACCCAGACGGCCAGCGCCACGAACACGAAGCAGGTGAGGACGTTCAACGCTTTGTTGTCGGCCAGGTCCGCGAGTTCCGGGGAACCGGTGAGCTGGGACAGGAAGAGGTAGAAGAAGTCGACGGCGACGCCGGCCAGGTTGGAGAGCACGATGATGTTTGCGGCCAGCAGGCCCCACCCGCCCATCCAGCCGATCCAGGGCCCGAAGGCTTTGGTCACCCAGGTGAATGTGGTGCCGCTGTCCGGGGAGTCGGCGTTGAGCTCCCGGTAGGCGAGCGAGACCAGGATCATGGGAATGAACCCGATCAGGAAGATGACTGGCAGCTGGAGCCCGGCTTCGTTGACGGTGGGTCCGAGTGCGCTGGTGAGGGTATAGGCGGGGGCGATGGTTGAAATACCGAGGACGACGACGGCAAGAAGCCCGAGTTGCCCGCCCTTGAGTCCCTTGGCACTGACGCCGTCAGCGGAAGGTGCGTGGGCGTGCGGGCCGGGTTTGGCGGTACTGGTGCGGATTATCTCTGTCATGGCACCACTTTCTGGAAGGCTGTGAGACGGAGGTCACTATATGAATGGCGTTCATTTAGTATGGGGGCACGCGCCCTGCGATGCAAGACGCAATATGAATCACATTCGTTTATGACTGCCTGCCTGGAATTAGTAAGCTCACTGAGAAATTGCCGCAGGCCCTGCCGCCGCATGGCGGGCGGCTGGTAGCGTCGGCCGTATTGGACCACTTGAGGAGGATGCATGAAAGCTTCACCGACACTGACCAACAACCTGCAGGCTGTCCTGGCGGACCTGATCGAACTCCACGTTCAGGGGAAGCAGGCGCACTGGAACATCGTGGGCACCAACTTCCGCGACCTTCACCTGCAGCTTGATGAAATCGTGGACGCTGCCCGGCAGTTCGCGGACGACACTGCCGAGCGCATGCGTGCCCTGCACGCGCTCCCGGACGGCCGCAGCTCAACGGTTGCCGAAACCACCAGCCTGGCCCAGTTCCCTGACGGGCTGATCAGCACCACGGATGCCATTGAGCGGATCGTCGCCGCCATGGAGGCCGCGGTGGGAACCATGCGCAAAGTCCATGACGAGGTGGATGAGGAGGATCCCACCTCGGCGGACCTCCTCCATGAGTTCATTGCCCGGCTGGAGCAGTTTGCGTGGATGGTGCAGGCCGAGAACATGAAGCCCACCGCCAAGGTAACCGCCGCCGACTCCAAGTAGCGGGATCGGCGGGCGCGCAGCCCGCTGCCATTTCAAAGGGCGCCCGGCGCCGAGGTATTCCCTCGACGCCGGGCGCCTTTGTGCAGCCAGCACAGCACACCCTCGGCTGCTAGGCCGCTTTCGGCACTTTCCGCAGCACGACGGCGGCGAGGACTGCCGCCGTCGCCATCAGTACCAGCCCAATCGCCGCAGTGATGTGGACGCCGGAATCAAACGCTGCTGCCGCAGCTTCGCGGACGGCTTCCGACAGTGATTCGGGCACCAGGTTTGCTGCTTCAATTGCGCCGGCGAGCGTTTCACGGGCATTGTGCAGGGCGGATCCGGGCAGTATGCCGTCCAGTCCCGCGGGCAGGCGCAGGTTCTGCTGGTAGGACGCGGTCAGGATGGAGCCCAGCACCGCGGTCCCCAGCAGCGAGCCCACCTCGTAGCCTGTCTCCGAGATCGCTGCGGCAGCACCTGACTTCTCCGGCGGGGCGGACCCGAGGATGAAGTCGTTGGAGATGGTTTCGGCCGTGCCCACGCCCAGTGCCAGGACCAGGAGCGCCGCCAGCAGCAGCGAGGGCCCGCCGTCATGGTTCCCGAATGCCACCATGGTGTAGCCCGCAGCGCTGAAGGCCAGTCCCGCCGCCACCACGTAGCCCGGACGGACCTTGCGGACCAGCGGCACCACCACCAGTCCGGCCACCACCGTGGCGGCCAGTGCCGGGATCATGGCAACGCCCGCCGCGGACGGGGTCATGCCTTCGAGGAGCTGGAGGTGCTGGGCAAGGAACAGGATGAACCCGTTGAAGGAGAACAGGGCAAGGATGTTGGCGCTGATGGCCATGCTGAACACCCTGTTCCGGAACAGGGACATGTCCAGCAGCGGGTGCTTCAGCCGGTGCTGCCGCCGCACGAACACGGTCCCCATCGCCAGGCCGAAGGCGATTGCCCCCAGGCCTACTGTCCCCGGGCCTTCCGTGGCAACTGCCTTGATTCCGTAGACAACGGGCACCATGACCAGCATGGAGAGCAGGATGCTGGGGATATCCACCTTGCCGGGCGCCGGATCCTTCGATTCGGGAATCACGGCCGGTCCAAAGGCCAGCAGGGGGAGCATGAGCGGGACCGCCACCAGGAATACGGCGCCCCACCAGAAGTGCTCCACCAGCCATCCGCCGACGATTGGGCCCAGCGCCGCGCCGCCGGAGAATCCGGCAGCCCAGATGGCCACGGCCAGCCTCCGGCGGTTGGGCTCCGGGAAGATGTTGCGGATCAGCGACAGGGTGGAAGGCATCAGCATGGCACCGAAGAATCCCAGGGCGGCGCGGCCGGCGATGAGCCACTCCGGCGCCGGTGCAAAGGCGGTGGCAACGGACAGTCCGGCAAAGCCGATGCTGCCAAGGATCAGAAGCCTCCGCCGCCCAATCCGGTCGCCCAGGCTTCCCATCGATACCAGCAGCCCGGCGAGTACCAGTGGGTAGGCGTCAACGATCCACAGGAGCTGCACTCCGGTGGGTTCCAGGGCCCCTGCGATGGCGGGCAGCGCGAATGTCAGCGCCGTGTTGTCCACCGCCACCAGCAGTACCGGGAACATCAGCAGCCCCAGCGCCAGCCAGTCCCGCCAGGGGGAGCACGGGGCGGTAGCGGCCGCCTGCGCGGACGCGGAACTCTTGATGAAAGTGGTCATGGAAATAACTGTACCGTCCAGACGGTACAGTTTAGAAATGGAGGGATTTCCGTTTTCCTGCCTGGTGGCAGGCATGATGGAAGGCATGCCCCGAAAGCCTGTTGCCCGTGACGCGGTCCTGGACGCCTTCGAGTCCCTGCTGATCGAAGTGGGGGAGCGCGCGGCCACCCTCGATGCCGTGGCCCGCAAGGCAGGGGTGTCCAAAGGCGGCCTCCTCTACCACTTTCCCAATAAGGAAGCGCTCATCGCCGTGCTGCTTGACCGGCTGGAGGGCCTCGCCCGGGAGGATGCCGACGCGATGGCTGCTGCCGCTGAAGGCGCCGCGGCATACTTCATCCGTTCCTCCGTCTGGGCCGATACTCCGCTGGACCGCGCCATCGTGGCCGCCACCCGGCTTGCAGAGGTGGCCCATGAAGAGACAAGGCGCCGGTTCGCGGCCATCCAGCAGCGCTGGTTGGACGAGATCGCTGCCGACGTTGGGCCCGGCCTGGCCAAGGCGGTCCTCTACATGGGGGACGGCCTGTACTTCAACGCCATGCTGTCCGTTGCCCCCGCTCCGGCAGGGGGAGCGGCCGCCGACGTGGAGGAACTCCTGGCCGCTTTGGAGCGGCTCCGGAGGTAGTTCGGGTCATTTGCCGGGAGGGGCTGCGGCGTAGGACAATAGAGAGTTGTGAGGGCTGTCACCGGCCCTTATGGTTCGACAAATGAATAGCCTTTGATCTGCGGCGGGAGAGTTCTGCCGGAAGTACAGGCAGGCGCCGTTGGAGCAAATCCTCCCCAGGAATCTCGCAGGCCCCTGTACCGCCGCGGCGAGGCACCTCTGGAAAGCAGCAGGCAGTCCACCACCCTTTGGGAGTGCAGGGACTGTTGTGCTCACCGACGGTGCAAGCGGGTCCTGCCCAGGCAGGCAACGCGGAAACTCTCAGGTCCAATACAGAGCGGGGAGGGACCCGAATAGCTGTGGCGTACCCTTCGCCGCCTGAGTAAATGGAGTTCCTTCGTGTCGGTTACCCCAGCCTCCACCACTTTCGTAGACCGCCATATCGGCGCGCGCCGCCAGGCCGACGTCGACACCATGCTCAAAGCCGTAGGCTACGACTCGGTCGACTCCCTGGTTGATACCGCCGTTCCCAAGGTCATCCGCCAAGACACCGCGCTTCGCCTGCAGGACGCGCTCAGTGAGGTTGAAGTCCTCACCGAACTGCGGAAGCTTGCCGCAAAGAACAAGACGGCCGTGCAGCTGATCGGGCAGGGCTACTCCGATACCGTGACTCCGCCGGTGATCCGCCGCAACATCCTGGAGTCCCCGGCCTGGTACACCGCCTACACCCCGTACCAGCCGGAGATTTCCCAGGGCCGGCTTGAGGCGCTGCTGAACTTCCAGACCATGGTGCAGGACCTCGTGGGGCTGCCTATTGCCAACGCGTCGCTGCTCGATGAAGCAACCGCCGTGGCTGAGGCCGTGCTGCTGATGCGCCGCGCCAACAAGGCCAAGCCCGCGGCCGACGGCAAGACCGTCCTGGACATCGACGTGCTCCCGCAGACCATCGCCATTGTCAAGGGCCGCGCGGAGGCGCTCGGCTTCGAGGTGGAGGTGGCCGATCTCTCCAAGGGCCTGCCCGACGGTGACATCAACGGTGTGGTGCTGCAGCAGCCCGGCGCTTCGGGCCGGGTCTGGGACCAGTCCGGCGTGATCGCCGCAGCAAAGGAGCGCGGCGCGCTGGTGACCGTGGCCGCGGACCTGCTGGCCCTTACGCTCATTACCCCTCCGGGTGAGCAGGGCGCGGACATCGCGGTCGGCTCAGCCCAACGCTTTGGTGTTCCGCTGTTCTTCGGCGGCCCGCACGCTGCCTACATGGCCGTCCGCAAGGGCCTGGAGCGCTCGCTTCCCGGCCGCCTGGTGGGCGTGTCCAAGGACGACGCCGGCGTTCCCGCCTACCGCCTGGCCCTGCAGACCCGCGAACAGCACATCCGCCGCGAGAAGGCCACGTCCAACATCTGCACCGCCCAGGCGCTCTTGGCCATCGTCGCCTCCATGTACGCGGTTTATCACGGCCCCGACGGGCTGAAGGCGATCGCCGAAACGGCGCATGGCCACGCCCGTGCCCTGGCGGCCTCGCTTGCCACTGCCGGCGTCGACGTCCTGTACAAAAGCTTCTTCGATACCCTGACCGTCCGGGTGCCCGGACGGTCTGCCGGCATCATTGCCGACGCCGAGGCGCGGGGCATCAACCTGCGCAGCGTCGACGCCGATACCGTCGGCATCGCCCTCGATGAAACCACGACGCCGGCCATCGTCGCCCAGGTGGCCGATGTCTTTGGCGCCAAGGTTGCGGACGGCCAGGGTGAGGACCAGGGCTTCGGGCTGGAGGCCGCCGTCGAGCGTTCCTCCGACTTCCTGCAGCACCCGGTGTTCAACACGCACCGCTCCGAAACCCAGCTGCTGCGCTACATCCGCAAGCTCTCGGACCGGGACTTGGCGCTGGACCGCACCATGATCCCGCTGGGCTCGTGCACCATGAAGCTGAACGCCACCGCGGAGATGGAGGCCATCTCCTGGCCCGAGTTCGCCTCCATCCACCCGTTCGCCCCTGACTCCCAGACCGAAGGCTGGCGTGAACTGATTTCCGGGCTGGAAACCGATCTTGCCGAGATCACCGGGTACGACCAGGTGTCCATCCAGCCCAACGCCGGTTCCCAGGGCGAGCTGGCGGGCCTGCTGGCGATCCGCGGTTACCACCACTCCCGCGGCGACCAGCAGCGCAACGTCTGCCTGATTCCCGCATCAGCCCACGGCACCAACGCCGCCTCCGCCGTGCTCGCCGGGATGAAGGTCGTTGTCGTGGCCACAGCTTCTGACGGCACTATTGACCACGATGACCTCACGGCCAAGATCGAGGCCCACAAGGATGTCCTGTCCTGCATCATGATCACTTACCCGTCCACGCATGGGGTGTATGACGGGGACGTCCGTGAGGTCTGCGATGCCGTGCATGCCGCCGGAGGACAGGTCTACATCGACGGCGCCAACCTGAACGCCCTGGTGGGGCTTGCGCAGCCGGGCCAGTTCGGCGGCGACGTGTCGCACCTGAACCTGCACAAGACCTTCTGCATCCCGCACGGCGGCGGCGGACCCGGCGTCGGTCCTGTTGCCGCCAAGGCACACCTCGCGCCGTTTATGCCGGGTGATGCGAACAAGGCTGCGCACGAGGACGGGCATGGGGTTGCGATTTCCGCGTCCCGGTTCGGCTCGGCGGGCGTGCTGCCGATTTCCTGGGCCTACGTGAAGCTCATGGGCGGTGAGGGCCTGACCGAGGCCACCAAGTCCGCGCTGCTGGCAGCGAACTACGTCGCCTCCCGCCTGAACGAATACTTCCCGGTTCTGTACACGGGCGAGGGCGGATTGGTGGCCCACGAGTGCATCCTGGACCTGCGCGAACTCACCGCCCGGACCGGGGTGACGGCTGAGGATGTTGCCAAGCGCCTCATCGACTTCGGCTTCCACGCCCCCACCCTTTCGTTCCCGGTGGCGGGCACCCTGATGGTGGAGCCCACCGAGTCGGAGGACCTGGCGGAGATCGACCGCTTCATCGAGGCCATGATCAGCATCCGAAAAGAAATCGACCAGGTGGCCAACGGCGACTTTGCCGTGGCGGACTCACCCTTGCGCCGCGCACCCCACACGGCGGCCGCCGTCGTCAGCTCTGACTGGGACCGCGCGTACCCGCGGGAGCAGGCGGCCTTCCCTGCCCACCACAAGCAGGACAAGTACTTCCCGCCCGTGGGCAGGATCGACGGCGCCGCCGGCGACCGCAACCTGATCTGCTCCTGCCCGCCGCTGGAAGACTTCGAAAACTAAGGACCGGCACCATGACTGAGAACTACACCGCGCTTTACGACGAGCACAAAAAGCTCGGCGCGTCCTTCACGGACTTCGGCGGGTGGCAGATGCCGCTCAAGTACAGTTCGGAGCTGGCCGAACACCACGCCGTCCGCAACGCCGCCGGCCTGTTCGACCTCTCCCACATGGGCGAAGTCTGGGTGACCGGCCCGGATGCCGCCGCCTTCCTGGACTACGCCCTGGTGGGCAAGATCTCTGCCATGGCCGTGGGCAAGGCCAAGTACTCGCTGATCTGCAACGAGGACGGCGGCATCATCGACGACCTCATCACTTACCGCCGCCCTGCCGCGTCGGATGGCACCGACGTCTTCCTGGTGGTCCCCAACGCGGGCAACGCCGCCGTGGTCGCCGCAGCCCTGCAGGAACGGGCCGCCGGGTTCAATGTGGTGGTGGATGATGCCTCGGCCCGCACTTCCCTGATCGCCGTCCAGGGTCCCAAAGCCCAGGAACTCCTGCTGCGCCTGGTTCCGGCCGCGCAACATTCCGTGGTGACGGAGCTGAAGTACTACGCCGCGGCTGCCGTTCCGCTCCTGGTAGGTGGCGCCGGCAAGGAGCTGCTGCTTGCGCGCACCGGATACACCGGTGAAGACGGGTTCGAGATCTTCGTGGACAACCACGACGCCCCGGCGCTGTGGCAGGCCCTGATCGCCATCGCTGACGACGGGGAACTGATCCCGGCAGGCCTCGCCTCCCGCGACTCCCTCCGCCTTGAAGCAGGAATGCCCCTGTACGGCAACGAACTGTCGCTGCAGGGCGACCCGTTCGCCGCCGGCCTGGGCGCCGTCGTCGCCCTCTCCAACGAAGGCGACTTCGTGGGCAAAGCCGCCCTGGCAGCCATGAAGGAAGCCGGCGCCGGCAGCACTTCCGGCCGCCGCCTCGTGGGGCTCAAAGGCCAGGGCCGCCGCGCCGGCCGCGCGCACTACCCCGTCCTCAAGGAGGGCACCACCGTCGGCGAAGTCACCTCCGGCCAGCCGTCGCCCACCCTGGGTTACCCCATCGCCATGGCCTACGTCGACGTCGAACACTCGGCACCCGGCACGGCCCTGGACATCGACCTCCGCGGCAAGGCCGAACCGTTCGAAGTCGTCCACCTCCCGTTCTACAAACGCGAACCATAGGCTGCTGCTCCGTGGCTGGCTTCGGGACTGGCGGACCGGACATTTTCACGCGTGCTGCTCCTTCGTCGCTTTGACGCACGCTTTCGAAAAGTCCGGCTCCGCCGGCCCCTCGCGCGGACGTTGCGATTGTGCGCAGACATCGTCAGCTCGTACAGGAAGTGGGTGAAGACGGCGTGTTTCCTGCTCCAGTCCAGACACCTCCCGTGGGCGTTGCATGCTTGCCCTGTCGCTTTGGTGACGGGCGTTGGCGACTGGGCGGATTCCGGAGGCGGGCGTCTAAGGGAGCGTCACGTCCGCTCAGCGGGCGTCTTCGCGACCGAGCCCGCGGAGGAATTCGGCCAGGCGCACCCAAGCCATGCCCCGCGTCACGTCCGCTCAGCGGGCGTCTTCGCGACCGAGCCCGCGGAGGAATTCGGCCAGGCGCACCCAAACCCGGCCACCACCGGCCGAACCAGAGTTGTTAGTAAGGAATACCCATAATGGCTGTTGGCGTTTTTGACCTGTTTTCGATCGGTATTGGGCCCTCCAGTTCGCATACTGTGGGGCCGATGCGGGCTGCTGCCGTTTTTGCGGAGGAGCTGAAGGCTTCCGGGGTGCTGGCTGGGGTGGCGGGGTTGCGGGTGGATTTGTTTGGGTCGTTGGCCGCGACGGGGCACGGGCACGGGACGATGACCGCTGTGCTGTTGGGGTTGGAGGGGTTCCATCCGGAGCTGATTTTGCCTGAGGAGGTGGAGGAGCGGCTGGCCTCGATCGCGGAGACCGGGACGCTGAACCTGGCCGGTGCGGTGCCGTTGCCGTATGGGGTGAAGGACATGGTGTTGCGGCCGTTGACGGTGTTGCCGCGGCACACGAACGGGATGACGTTCACCGTCACGGACGCCGCGGATGCGGTGGTGCATGCGGCGACGTTCTTCTCGGTCGGTGGCGGGTTCATCGTCCGGGAGGGTGAGGAGGACGCGGCGCAGCAGGAACTGGACGCGTCCAAACAGGAACTGCCGCTGCCGTTCCGGACCGCCGCGGAACTGCTGGAGCACTGCGCGGTGACCGGGCTGGGCATCGCCGACGTGATGCTCGTGAACGAGAAAGCCTCCCGCACCGAGGAGCAGATCCGGGCGGGGCTGCTGCATATCTGGTCGGTGATGGAGAACTGTGTGGCCACCTCGCTGAAGCGTGAAGGGGTGTTGCCGGGCGGGTTGAAGGTCCGCCGCCGCGCCCCTGACTGGTACGAACGGCTGAAGAAGGAAACCGCCGATATCCGGGACGAGGAGCAGGACGGGGACTGGGACGCGGTCCGCTTCGACCCCCGGTATTGGCAGGAGTGGGTTAACTTGGTGGCGCTGGCGGTGAATGAAGAGAACGCCTCCGGCGGCCGGGTGGTCACCGCCCCGACCAACGGGGCGGCCGGGATCATTCCCGCGGTGCTGTTCTACGCCCTGCATTTCGCCCCCGGTATGGACCAGGCCAGCCAGGCCGACCGGGACGACGTGGTGGTGAAGTTCCTGCTCGCCGCCGGCGC
>NZ_JBPFDM010000017.1:0-38131 GCF_059414945.1 Arthrobacter sp. SAFR-179 | reverse complement strand
TCAAACAACAGACACACCCGGCACCACCCAAACATTCCGTTCAGGATCGCTCCGGAGCAACTTTCCAAACTTACCCGATCCCCAGCCCCGAAGCAAATCCATCATTCAGGATTTTTTTCGGCGGAAGATCGTTCCCCACCCGTTTCCAGCGCCCTAAAGAGCAACCAGATTCTGGCTTTGATTTTGGGGGTTTTGGCCCCGCGGTGATCAGTTCTTCACTGTCTCCCCCGCGGCGACTTAGAAAACAATACACGCACTCTTGCCCCACTGCAAACCAGCTACCCAGCCGGCTTCAAACCCCGGAATCAAGCGGCAGATGCGGGCATGGAGGCACCAAACCGGCTCCCGCCGTCGTCATTTCCCAATGTGTGCTGCCGCACAGCCTGAGGTACTTCGCTGCAGACAGCAGAAGGGCCGGCAACCCTAAGGTTGCCGGCCCTTCTCAAACAGCTGGATTCAGCGGTGCTGGATTACCAGGAAGACTTGGTGATGCCCGGGAGTTCGCCCTTGTGGGCCATGTCGCGGAAGCGGACACGGGAGATACCGAACTTCTGGAAGGTACCGCGGGGGCGGCCGTCGATGATGTCGCGGTTACGCAGACGGATCGGGGACGCGTTGCGGGGCAGCTTCTGCAGGCCCAGGCGGGCTGCTTCGCGTGCTTCGTCGGTTGCGTTTTCGTCAACCAGGGTCTTCTTCAGCTCGAGGCGCTTTGCAGCGTAACGCTCAACGATGACCTTGCGCTGCTCGTTGCGAGCAATCTTGGACTTCTTAGCCATGTTTAGCGCTCCTCTCGGAATTCGACGTGCTGGCGGATCTTGGGGTCGTACTTCTTCAGGACCATGCGGTCCGGGTCGTTACGACGGTTCTTGCGGGTTACGTAGGTGTAGCCCGTGCCCGCGGTCGACTTGAGCTTGATGATCGGACGTACGTCCTTGTCCTTAGCCACTAGAGCTTCACCCCACGAGCAAGAATGTCGGCGACGACTGCGTCGATGCCGCGCACGTCGATGGTCTTGATGCCACGGGCAGAAACCTGCAGCGTGACGTTACGGCGCAGGGACGGAACCCAGTAGCGCTTCTTCTGAATGTTCGGATCGAACCGACGCTTGTTGCGGCGGTGCGAGTGCGAAATGCTGTGCCCAAAGCCCGGCTCGGCCCCGGTCACTTGGCAGTGTGCTGCCATGACTTCTCCTCAAGAATTGAAAGTAATGATCCGCATATCTGCTGCTGGACCATGCTGCTAAGGGCGACCCAAAAATGAAGAAGGGCAACGGTTAGTCACGCAACTTGAGCCCCTAACTACCGGCCACCCTGGAGAAAATTACCGGGCAACCGGAGCAATTGCGCACGCTCCGCGCACTTAGCGCCTACCAAGTCTACGAGTTGGCGCAATTAAAGACCAATCGGGCGGAAAGGGTGTATAAGGGCCGCGGAAACATCACAGCCAGGGCTGGCCGTTTTTCACAGCAAGATCATAGTTTTCGCGCGCATCGTGGATGCATGAACACGAAGCTCCTGCCGGCATCACCGGCCGCAAGCAGTTCCGGCCGCCCGGGGCTTTCACTTCCAGCACCGAAGAATCCCTCCCGCGGCTGGTTCGCCCGCCAGTACCGGCAGCGCATGCTGCGGAGGGACCTCCTGACGGTCATCGCCTGGACCTCCGTGGCCGCCGCAATTGCCCTTTGGCTTGCCGACGGCGGGGCCACCGGCATCACCTCCCCCGCCGCTGCATTCACGGCAGCGGGCATTGTGGCCGGGTTGGCGGGCATGGACCTGGTCCTGCTGATGCTTCTCCTGGCCGCGAGGATTCCATTTATTGACCGCACCATCGGCCACGACCGCGCCCTGGAGTTCCACGGGAAGCTGGGAAAGCCCTCCCTCTACCTGCTCCTGGCACACGGCATCCTGCTCGCCACCGGGTACGGCATGGCCGAGGGGCTGGATCCGGTCACTGAGTCCGTCAACCTGTGGGTTCAGGTGCCCGACATCTGGCTGGCGTTCGTCTCCATGGCGCTGTTCATCGCCGTCGTCGTGACCTCCCTGGTGGCTGTCCGGCGTCGGTTCCCCTACGAGTTCTGGTATGTGGTGCACCTCCTCACTTATGCCGCCGTGGCAACGTCGATTCCCCATCAATTCAGCGTGGGCGGCCTCTTTGCGGCAGGCACCTGGCAACGCTGGTACTGGCTGGCCATCTGCATCTACACGGGCACGGCCCTGGTGTACTTCCGGGTGCTGGAGCCGGTGCTGGCCACGGCACGTCACCGGCTGACCGTGGCCCGCGTGGAGGCCGTGGCGCCCGGCGTGGTGAACATCGTCATGAGCGGCCGGAAGCTGGACCAGCTGGCAGGCACGGGCGGACGCTTCTTCATCTGGCGCTTCCTGGCCCCGGGCATGTGGTGGCATCCCCATCCATTCAGCCTGTCCGCCGAGCCCGTCCTGCATGGTTCTGACGGCCAGGGGACACTGCGGGTCACCGTGCGGAACCTTGGCAACGGCTCGGCCCAGCTCCTCCGGCTGCGGAAGGGAACCAAGGTGGCCGTGGAAGGCCCTTACGGGTTACTCAGCACGGCTGCCCGGACCCGGAACAAGGTGGTGATGATCGGCGCGGGCATCGGCATCACGCCCCTGCGCGCACTGCTGGAGACCACGCCGTTCGCTCCCGGCGAGGCGACTGTCCTGCTGCGCGGCCACACGGACCAGGAGCTGTACCTGGGCCGCGAAATCCTTGAGCTCTGCCGGGCCCGCGGGGTCCGGCTCTTCCACCTCACCGGGCCACGGGCCCATGGCCGCTCCTCCTGGCTTCCGGAGGACGCCGTGCGGAGCGGCTACAGCCTCACCTCCTATGTGCCGGACAGCGCGGAAGCGGACGTCTATGTCTGCGGTCCGGCCGCGTGGGCGGCGAATGTCATAGCGGATGCCGGGAAGGCTGGCGTCCGCGAAGAACAGATCCATCACGAAAGGTTTGACTGGTGAAAATACGCGGAACAATCGCTGCGGGCCTGGCCTCCGCCGGGATCCTCGTGGCTGGATGGCAGGCCGGCACCCAGGTGGGCGGCATCAGCACGGTGGCAACAAGTACGACGACGACAGGCACCACGGGTGCGTCCGGCACGGGCGCGTCAGGGTCTGGTGCGTCCGGCACGGGTGCGTCCGGCACGGGCACGTCAGGGTCTGGTGCGTCCGGCACGGGTGCGTCCGGCACGGGTTCGGCGGGTTCCGCCGGCTCGACCGGCTCAACCGGCTCAACCGGCTCGACCGCCTCCGGAACCTACAAGGGAACCGCCGTGCAGACCCGGTTCGGTCCCGTACAGGTCCAGATCACCGTGGCCAACGGAAAGATCACGGACGTCACCGCACTCCAGCTGACCAACACCGACCGCAAGTCCATCCAGATCAGCAACCGCGCGGCACCCCTGCTCCGCAGCAAGGTCCTCGCGGCGCAGTCGGCAGATGTCCAGACCGTCAGCGGCGCCACCATCACCAGCGACGCGTACCTGACCTCACTCCAGGCAGCCATCGATGCAGCCCACCTCTAACCCCATCGACGCGGCAACCGGCGGTGCCATCCTGAAGGCGCGCACCTTTGAATGCATGGGTACGGTCATCGGCCTGACGCTGCCCGTCGGCTCCCCTGCGGAAGGGCAGCCGGGGCTTGACGAGCTCACGGCGGCCACCGCCGTCGTCGAACACCTCTTCCGGGAATTGGACGAAAAATTCAGCCTGTACCGCCCGGATTCGGAAGCGGCCAGGCTGGCCCGCGGGGAACTGACGCTGCGCTGCGCCTCGGAGGAGATGCGCGCGCGGTATGCGGAGGCGCATGAATGGCGGCTGCGCACGGAGGGCGCCTTCACCCCTGAACGGCCCGACGGCGCGCTGGACCTCTCGGGGATCATCAAGGGTCATGCCATCCGCGAGGCAGGTACCTCGCTTCTGGCCCTTGGCCGGCACGATTGGTGCCTCAATGCCGGCGGCGACGTCTTGGTCAGCGGCTCTCCCCGCCCGGGCAGCACCGAGCCTTGGAAAGCGGGCATCGTGGACCCGGCCGACCGCAGGACCCTGGTTGCCGGCTACGCACTTGGCAGCAGGAGCCGGCACACTGCGATTGCCACCTCGGGCTCCGCCGAGCGCGGGGAGCACATCTGGCGCGTGGGCAAGAGCGCCGAGTTTGTCCAGGTCACTGTTGCCGCCGAGGACATCGTCACCGCCGACGTCCTGGCCACGGCGATCGTTGCCGGCGGAACCACCATGCTGAACCGCGCCACCGACCAATGGGACGTTGCCGCGCTGGCGATCCGCACGGACGGCTCCATCCTGGCGACGCCCGCGTTCCACGCCTCGTGAGCCACCGCCGAGGCGTCTCCCTACAGCCGGGTGAACGTGGGGTACTTCGACTGCAGATTGTCCCCGGACGACTTGCCGGTTACGCGCCGGACCACCCACGGAGCCGCGTACTCGCGGAACCACTGGGCGTTGGAACGCAGGGCGTCGGCACCGCTCAACTCAGGGACCGGGGACATCGGCGGGATGTCGATGGAGTGGTCATATTTGAGGACCTCGAGGACGCGTTTGGCCATGTTGGCGTGGCCGGCAGCGGACATGTGCATCCGGTCGTGCGCCCACATGCCCCAGTCGTAGTACTCGCTGAAGCGCCAGTAATCCACCAGCAGCGCGCCGTGGTCGCCCGCGATTCCCCGGACCAGCTCGTTGTAGATGGCGGTGCGGCCGCGCATGGTGCCAAAAACCTTTGAACCCCGGGCGTCGAAACCGGTGAACATGACCACAGTGGCGCCGGTGGCAGCCAGCTTCCCCACGGCGTCGTTGTACTCCACGAGGAGGTCATCGATGTCCACGCGCGGGCGAAGGATGTCGTTGGCACCGGCGTAGATGCTCACCAGCGTGGGGTTAAGCTCGACGGCGGCGTCCACCTGCTCAGCCAGGATCTGGCGGAGCTTCCGGCCGCGGATGGCCAGGTTGGCGTAGCCGAAGCCAGGATCGGCTACGCAGAGCTGCTCTGCCACCCGGTCCGCCCAGCCGCGGACACCGTTGGGGCGTGTCGGGTCGTCGTCTCCGACGCCTTCGGTGAATGAGTCGCCCAGAGCCACGAACCGGGAAGTGAAATCCATGCGGCTAGTTTGCCATCCGTTGCCGGGAGCAACCAATCAGCCTCTGATTGAAACTCCATTTTGGCTGTGATGCGAACGGCTGTCCGCCCGGACGATGCCCACCAGCTTCAGCAAGGCCCAGCAGAAAAGAGTGAGCACAAGAGCGTTTCGCACAGTCAGCAGTAAGGCGACGCCGGGATTAAGGGCGGCATAAAGCTGTACATAAAGAATCGGATAGACAAGTGTTGTGAAAATCGCAATTACAAGCATTGCCACCGCTGGAACAGCCCAGAGCCGGCCATACACGGCTACTCCGACACAGGTCACCGCAACCAGCCAGATCATGAACTGGGGCGATCCGACCTTGTTGAAGACGATCATTGCCGAGACGAGCGCGAGGGCGCCAACCACTAAAAGTTCGCGACGATCCGCGCCTCTCCTGACTCCCGCCAGAATCAATAGACTCACCAGCGCCAGGCTCAGACACAGCAGCGGATTCATGAGGGTGCCAACAAAATCGGAGAGGGATCCCTTGATTTCCATTGTCACAATCTCGGTATTCGCATGAACTCTCGTACCTAAGCCAAGGACGGCCTGCCAAAGTCCGGGCGTGGTGAATGGTGCTTCAAGCTGCATTCCACGCTCACCCTGGGCCTTGATGAAACCCAGCAGATTTTTGGCGCCGCCTCCAGCGAGCACGCCCCCGATCATGGCGGCAGAGACTGTGATTCCAGCCAGGAGGACCTGCATGCGAGCCTTGCTCGCCAGCACCAAAGCCAGGATCACCGCAGCTGGCCATACCTTGATCCACGTCGCAAGTGACAACAAAGCCGACGCTAACGCAGGGCGCTCTGACGCCAGCACGAGGCCGACAACAACGAGGGGGGCTGAAATCCCGTCCACGCGGGAGAACACCAGAGGACCCAGGATTGCGATGAGTAAGACCCACAAGTACGCAGCCTGCCATCCGTACCGTAACCTCCGGCTGCCCTTCAACATCAGGAGCGCCAGCGCGTTCAACAAAGTGCACAGGAGGAACCAGCCGAACATATATGAGTTGTAACCAAAAATACCAGCGGCCAGCATCGGGAGCATTGCTCCTATTGGATAAACCCAAGGGACATCAATCCCCTGCCACACGCCCTCTCTAACTCCCAGGAAAGCCCATTGGCGGTAAAGGTCAACATCGCCATATACGCGTCCGGCGGTGATGTCCGGCAATAAAAGCATTAGGAAAAGGAAGTGCACAGCTGCGAATACAGCTATTATCGTCCTATTTCGAGAAAGAAATATTTCAGCACTGGACCGCGTGTTATCCATGGAGGGCCTTCTACTCAATTTAAAAGTTTTTGATACTGAGGGCTGTATTAGGCGCCGCCCTGCGTTTCGCGCAGGATCCAGTGGTCCTTGTCCAGGCGTCCCACCACTTTTTCGCCGATCCGGGCCAGATCCAGCACATCCTGCTCCGTCAGGGCATCGAGGAACAGGTCGCGGACGTCCTCCACGTGGCCCGGAGCCAGCCCGACGATCGTGGCCATGCCCTCCTCGGTGAGGTGCGCCGTGGTGACCCTTGCATCGTGGGGGTGGGGACGCCGTTCCACCCAGCCGCGCTTCTGCAGCTTGGTGACCACATGCGACAGGCGGGACAGTGAAGCACTGCTGCGCGCGGCGAGCTCGCTCATGGGCAGGAACCGGTCCTCGGCCTCCGACAGCATGGCCAGGACCGTGTAGTCGAAGAGGGAGAGCTTTCCCGCGGCGTGCAGCCTGGTGTCGAGCGCAGCGGGCAGCAGCGTATTGATGCTTACCAGCGCCAGCCAGGCGCGGCGTTCGTCAGCAGTGAGCCAGCGGGGTTCGGTCATGGGTTCCATTCTACGATTGATCTTTCAAGTAGCTTGCTGCGGCACCGGTAGGCTTGGCCCCATGTATGTTGTCTCCCTCACCTACCGCGTGCCGCAGGAGATCGTGGACTTCCACAACGACGCCCACATCGCCTGGCTGCAGAAGGCGTTCGACGACGGCGTCTTCATTGCCGCCGGCCGCAAGATCCCCCGCACCGGAGGACTGCTGCTCTCGCAGGCGGAACGGGAAACCCTGGACGCGAGCCTGGCGCAGGACCCGTTCTACGTCAACGGCGTGGCCGACTTTGAGGTGCTGGAGTTCCACGCCGCCCGGGTGGCCCCGGGGTTTGAAAACCTGTTGGACACCCCGCCCGCGCAGACCAGCTAGGGCGGGCCGCCGCCGTCGGACAATTCCGCGGCCACCTTCTTCAGCCCGCCTTTCCGCGGGACCTTCACCGGCTCCGGCCAGCGCGGGCTGAGCGTGTCCCCCAGCGTTACGCCGCGGAGCTTGCGGCCAAAGAGCGGCAGCACCCAGTCGTGGACCCAGCGCCGCTGGCGCCGCTCCCATTCGCGAAGGCCCAACCGGGGCGGCGGCTCCCAGTCCCGGGGCTTGATCTTGTGCGGCACGCCCAGCTGGTCCAGCACCTGCCCGGCCAGGTATTTGTGCCCCGCCTTGGACATGTGGAGCCGGTCTGAGTCCCACATCCTGCGGTCGTGGAAGGCGTCCAGGCACCAGTAGTCCACCAGCACCGCCCCGTACTTCTCCGCAATGTCCCGCACCCGCTGGTTGTAATAGGTGTTGCGCTTCTTCAACGGCTCCAGGAGCGCGGAGACCTTGACATCGAATCCGGTGAAGAGGACTACCGTGGCACCGGTGGCGGCGAGCCGGGCAACAAACTGTTCGTAGTCCGCCATGAGGGCCACCATGTCCGTTTTCAGGTCCAGGATGTCGTTCCCGCCGGCATAAAGGGTGACCAGCGTGGGCTTCATCCGCAGCGCAGCTTCCAGCTGCTCGTCGATGATGTGCCGGAGCCGCTTGCTGCGGATGGCCAGGTTGGCGTACTTCCACCCGGGCTGTGCCTTGGCGAGTTTCTCGGCCACCCGGTCGGCCCACCCCCGCACGCCATTGGGCAGCCGCTCGTCCCGGTCCCCCACACCTTCCGTGAAGGAGTCGCCAAGGGCAACAAACACCCGCCGCCCGGAGCCAGGAAGCAAGGATTCGCGCGCCACCGGCCCAACCTAACGGCACAAAGGAAAGCAAGGACGACGCCGGGATGAACAGTCAGTGCGCGGGTCGTCATTGAGGCGGCTGATTACCCGGGCCCGTTCCCTGCCATAGGGAACGGGCCCGGTAATCAGGAATCAGGGGGTCCGTGAACCGCTGTCCGTCTGCATCCCTCCGTGGACCGGGCGGAACTCCCAGGTGTAGGAGCCGTCCGCTTTCAGGCTCATCCTCAGGTGGCCCCAGGTGTCGCTGAACTTCCGCTGGATGTAGGCCGGGTCGCTGGCGAACGAGCGGAGGCCGATACCCCCAGTGGACACCTGGAACTGCTGCATGCCGTCCGGCACGCACTGGTCCGCGTTGTTCACCGGGCAAGTCCGCTCATAGTTGTGCTGGGAGCCGGACAGCAACACTTTCACCCGGTTGTTCCAGAACATGTCGATCCAAGGCTTCGCCTGGGTGAAGCGCGTGTGGCTGGACGTGTTGGAGGTGAAATATGGGTCATGGTAGACGGCGGCCAGATGCTTCCCGGCGGCCTTGGCCGCTTTCAAGTCAGCGTCCATTTCCGCGGTCATGGCCTGGGACCGGGACGCGTTGTACCGCCACGTCGCCGTAGGCGCCACCAGAATGTGCCAGTTGCCCTTATCGAACGAATACCACTCCATCGCATCCTGGAACCGGCCCAAAGTGGTGCTGGTAGCGGACTTGGTGGAGCTCACACACTGGCCGTCCATGAACCGGTCCACGTCATCATTCACCCCCGGCTCCAGGTCGTGGTTGGGGCCCGTGGTCCAGTACGTCTTGGCCTTCAACCCGCCCCACAGCGTGTTCCACGCCCCGAGCGTCGAGCAGGTCCCCTTGTCGTACTGGAAGTCGCCGATGGCGAGGAAATTATCCAACGAACCATCGTTGAGGCCGCCGATGATGCTGGCAGCGTTCTTGCCGGACGCCGAGCTCGTCGACGTATTACCTGAAGGGTTCATGTCGCCAACTGCGGCGAACTCGAAAGAATCACCCGACGGCGGAGTGGTCGGCGCCGGGGTTGGGCTGGAGGTCGGGGTCGGGCTCGAGGTAGGCGTCGGGGTGGGGGTAGGCGTCGGGCTTGCCGCGCCTGCTGCCGGGTACACACGTACCCAGTCCACGCGCATCTCCCCGGCACCGTCAGCGGTGGAGTCCGGGAACCAGTCCAGCTGCAGCGTCTGGTGCATGCTGCCTGGAGGCTGATGGGTGGGGTCCTTGTCCTCGAACCACTTCACGCCATCCACGTAACCGACCATACCGGCGGGGGACCAGTCCACTGCGTAGTTGTGGAACTGGGAAACGTCCAGCGTCTTGCTGGCGCTGGTCTGGGAGTTGCTGCAGGAGAAGTGCTGGAAGAACTTGATGACGTTCCAGTCGCCCGATGTTTCCGCGTAATCGACTTCACCGTCGCAAGGCCAGTTCCCGCTGTCCGGCCACAGGATTGAGACCATGTGGTACTCGTTGTCGCCCGACCCGGCGGCGCGGACCTCCCACCGCCCGTACTTCTGGCGGGCGAACTTCGCGGACATGCCGGCGGTGGTCCCGTCCGGTGTTCCGTTCATGACCATCTTGGAGCCGTCCACTTTTACCTGCTGCGGGCTGCGGATGCCCTTGCCGGCGTGTCCGGCGCTGTTGTACACGCTCCACTTGGTTGCGTCCGGGGCTCCCGTGTAGTTGAACTCGTCCCCGGCGACGGGAGCGCCCCAGTTCTGCGTGGTGGCAGCCTGGACACCACTCGGATCAGTGGGCGCAGGTGTGGGGGTGGGGGTGGGGGTTGGCGTCGGGGTGGGGTTTGCCACCACCGCGTCAGCCGCGGTGGTAACCACCAGCTTTGGGCGGAGCGCCGCGTCCAAGGCCTGGTTCGATTTGAAGCCCAGCCACTTCTGAGTGCCGGATTCCAGCCTGAAGTTCTGCTCACCGCCGGTGGCGGTGACGCCCTTGGTGACGTCCCATTCCACCCAGGCGCCGTTGGAGAACCCGCCGGTCTTGCCCAGCCAGGTCCCGCGCGCCGGCGCGTTGTTCCAGGTCACGCCCGTTTCGGTCCATGCCCCGCCCGTGGTGTAAACATCCACAAACTCAGTCGATGTTGCCGCTGCCTCCGAGTATGCCCGCAGCTTTGCCGAGACGATGTGCTCCCCGGCCGGGACCTGGACGTTGAACCGCAGCAGGCTGTTCCGGGAGATGCTTGTCCGGCCCTCCGTGGACCATCGGACGCTGGTCCCGAAGTTCTCTGTCGGCCGGTCGGCCTGGACATAGCTGTCGGCGATCGGTGCGAATGTCAGCGCTCCAACCGCGTTCGCCACGCTGCCCACTACCGCGAGCGAAACGAGCATGACTAAAAGTGTCAGGGCAGAGATAGCCGGCCGCAGGATAGTTTTCATGGAATGAGACCTTAATGTTCCAGTTGAAATAACCGAAGCATACGGCTTGTCACACCCTGTGACATAGCAATTACCGCTCTGGAGATTCTTGAAAACGTGTGTTACGCGGAGCGAGGCTGAAGTGACGCCACAACGAGCCGTGACTGACGACTTGCGTAGGAGCGCATCGCCGACCAGAGCTGAGTGAGGCCGCCCGCGGCCGAAGGAAGCGCCGGGAGGTGTCTAAGCGACGGCAAGTCGGCAGTTACGGCGCCTCAACCATGGGCCGAAGCTAGCCTTCGGCTTTGCCCTTCCGCCAGTAACCCATGAAGGCCACCTGTTTCCGGTCCATCCCCACGTCGCGCACCAAATAGCGCCGCAGGTCCTTGATGACGCCTGCTTCACCGGCAATCCAAGCGTAGAAGGGCATGGCGCCGGCGGGCATCCCAGGGTTCTTGGTGGCGCTGATGTCCGCGGTCTCCAACCGGGCAGGCGTCTCCCACAGGATGTCCGTATCCACGTTGACGTCCTCGGGCTCGGGCCCGGCGCCGCCGTCGTCCGTTCTGATGCCCACCCAGCCCGGCTCGGGGACGGCTTTCCGCACGGCCTCCTGCAGGAGGTGGCCGTGGGGCCGGGAGCGGCCGATGGCGGCACCGCGGGCAAGCCAGGTGATTTCGATGTCGGCCGGGGAGTGGAGCTCCAGGAAGTCGCCGGCCTGCGGAACCTCAAGGAAAGCGTGCCCGCTCATGTACGGCGGGAGCGTTTCGAGGATGGCGGAGATGGCGGGGACCGCGGTTTCGTCGCCGGCAAGCAGGATGCGCTGGGCCAGGCCGGGCCGCCATTCAATCCCGGAGTATGTCTCCGCGGTGATGCAATGGGCGGCGCGGTTGTTGGGGCCGATGATGGTGAGGGCGTCGCCGGGCCGGGCGTTGAAGGCCCAGTTGGCGGCGGGCCCGGTGTTGTCCGGACCGTCGAGGTGCATCGCGAAGTCGACGTCGATCTCCGGGTATACCCCGTCCAGCCGCGCCTCGCGGACGGTGTACGTACGCATGGAGCCGCGCACGTTCGGGTCCATGGCCAGCCAGTCCCGGTACCACCCGGCCTGGCTGGTGTGGAAGGCCGGCAGCGGCAACTGTGAGCCGTCCGGGGCCAGGGACGGAATCACGAGTTTGATCCGGAGGTCCAGGGAGTGGCCGTGGACGCCGAAATCGCGCAGGGAGTAGCCTCCGAACGTGATCCTGCGGAATGTGGGGCTGAGCTGCTGGACGGAGGATACCGTCACCTCGAAGGCCAGGCTCATCGGCTGGGCGGTCACAGGATGGGCAGTCACAGGCTGGGCAGGTGCGTCGTGGCGGGTCTTCATGGGACGAGCTCCAGTTCGTTGGCTGGGGTGTGGTGGCGGCCTATTGGAATGATCAGCGGGGTGGCCGAAACGGGGTCCGGGATGACGCGGCTCTCCAGGCCGAAGACGTCGCGGACCAGTTCTTCCGTCACCACCTCGCGCGGGGACCCCACTGCCGCCACGGCACCGGCCTTCATGGCGATGACGTTGTCCGCGTAGCGCGCGGCGAGGTTCAGATCGTGCAGGACGATGGCCACTGTGGTGCCGTGCCTGCGGTTCAGGTCCGTTACGAGGTCCAGGACCTCCACCTGGTGGGCCAGGTCCAGGTAGGTTGTGGGTTCGTCCAGCAGCAGGACATCGGTTTCCTGGGCGAGGGCCATCGCAATCCAAACCCGCTGCCGCTGGCCGCCGGAAAGTTCGTCGACGTCGCGCCCGGCGAGGTCCAGCGTTCCGGTGGCTTCCAGCGCACGCTGCACGGCGGCGTCGTCCTTTTCACTCCAGCTCCGGAAGAAGCCCTGGTGCGGGTAGCGCCCGCGCCCCACCAGGTCGCGGACGCTGATGCCGTCCGGTGCGGTGGGGTGCTGGGGAAGCAGGCCGAGGGTCTGGGCCAGTTCCCGGGCGGGCCGGGTGTGGATATCCCTGGCGTCGAGGGTCACGGCGCCGCCGGAGGGCTTCAGGAGCCGGGACAGTCCGCGGAGCAGGGTGGACTTTCCGCAGGCGTTTGCGCCCACGATCATGGTCACCTTGCCTGCGGGAATCCGGACGCTGAGCCCGTCCACCACGCAGCGTTGGCCGTAGGTAAGCGTCAGGTCCCGGGCTTCGAGAACAGCCACGTCAGGCATCCTTTCGATTGGCCGTGACCAGGAGCCACAGCAGGAACGGGGCACCCAGCGCGCCGGTGACCACACCCACCGGCAGGACGGTGCCATCCAGGAACAGTGGGGCGAGATTCGCGGCGGCGTAGTCCGCGGACAGGACAACCAGGGCACCCACCAGGGCCGACGCCGGCAGGCTGGCCTTGCCGGCGAAGCGGCGGGAGATGGGACCGGCGAGGAAGGCGACGAATGAGACCGGCCCGGCGGCGGCCGTCGCCACGGCCGCGAGCGCCACCGCAATGAGCACCAGTGCCAGGCGGGCCGCATTGACGCGGACCCCCAATCCGGCCGCGGCATCGTCACCCAGTTCCAGGATGCGCAGCGGACCGGCGATGACCGCGGTGGCGGGAACCAGCACCACGAGCGCCAGGAACAGGACTCCGGCGCGGTCCCAGTTGGCGGAGTTCAGGGATCCGTTGAGCCAGACCAGGACGTCGGCGGCGGTGCGGATGTCCGCGCGCGTCATCAGGAAACTGACCACTGCGTGCAGGGCGGCCGCGATCCCGATTCCGGCAAGGACCAGCCGGTTTCCCGCTGCATTCCCCCGCCCGGTCCCGCGCACAGCCCCGCCGCTGGAGATCCCGTAAATCAGGGCGGCCACGGCAAGGGCACCCACGAGCGCCGCCCCGGAAACCGCAGCACCGGAGGCGCCGAAAATGATAATTGCGGTCACGGCGGCTGCGCTGGCCCCGGAACTGATGCCGATGACGTCGGGGCTGGCGAGCGGATTCCGCAGCATGGTCTGGAACAGGGCGCCGGCCAGCCCGAAGGCAATTCCGACCATGGTGCCGGTGAGGGCCCGGGGAAGCTTGTTCTCCATCACGATGAAGCTGGCGCCCGGAATCTTTGCACCGCCGCCCAGGTGGTTGACCACGATGGTGAAGAAGTCCGGGATGGCCACCGTGTAGCTGCCCAGCAGGACTGACACGAAAAACAGGATTACGACGGCGGTGGCCAGGAGGGCGGTCCGGTTCAGGCGCAGGCGTCCCCGGCGATGCTCCATCAGTTGTGGTCCTTTGGAGGGGGTTTTAGCAGCCATATCTGATGGAGCAACACCGGGTTTGAGGAGCGTCACAGGCCAGCCCCCTTTCCGCGGCGGATCAGCCATACGAACACCGGCGCACCCACCAGGGCGGTCATGATGCCGGCCGGGACTTCGCCGGGAAGCAGGACCACCCGGCCAAGAATGTCGGCACCCAGGAGCAGGACGGGGGCCATCACCAGGGAAAAGGGCAGGATCCAGCGGTAGTCGGGGCCGGTGAGGAAGCGCACGGCATGCGGTACCACCAGGCCCACGAAGCCGATGGGCCCCGCCAGCGCGGTGGCCGTACCGCACAGCAGGACGATGCCGAGGGCAACCACGGCGCGGGACAGGACAACCCGCTGGCCAAGCCCACGGGCGACGTCGTCCCCCAGGGCCAGGCCGTTGAGGGTCGGGCCCGCCAGCAGCACGATGACCGCACCGGCGGCCAGGAACGGCAGTCCGGGCAGGAGCACGGTCCAGTCACGACCCGCGATGCCGCCCACCTGCCAGAAGCGGAACCTGTCCAGGGTGTCCTGGCTGGAGACCAGGATGACATTCATGAGCGAGGACAGTCCGGCGCTGAGTGCGGCTCCCGCCAGTGCGAGTTTGACCGGACTGGCCCCATCCCTGCCCAGCGAGGCGATGAGGTACACCACGACGGCGGCAGCGGCAGCGCCGAGAAATGCGAACCAGACGTAGCCGGAGAAGCTGGCCACGCCGAAGACGTAGATTCCCGTGACCACGGCCAGGGCAGCTCCGGCGTTGACGCCAATAATGCCGGGATCGGCCAGCGGATTGCGGGCGACTCCCTGCATTGCGGCCCCGGCCAGGCCCAGGGCGCCCCCGGCCAGCACGCCCAGGACCGTGCGCGGGATCCGGGCTTGGACCACGGCGTGGTCACCGTTGGTGGGGTCGAACGCGGTGAGGGCCTGCCACACGGTGCCGAGGGGAACCTCCCGTGCCCCCACTGCCAGCGAGGCGCCGGCCACCAGCACCAGCGCGACGACGGCGCCCGCCAGCCAGGCGGTGCGCTTCGTTCCCGACGCATCACCGCGGCGGGGGGCAGCGGCTGCCTTGGCCGGCACCTGCGAGCCTGTGCCCGCTGCCGGACGCGCCGTCGTCGTACTCATGAAACGGTGCCTACTTCACTGCATCCGCTGCGCCGGCCAGCTGCGGCAGGAACGTGTCCAGGGACCACGGCAGGCTCAGCGGCGACGAGGCCGAGATGGACAGGGTCAGGGTGTTGTCCGAGTCGGCCACCAGCGCGCCTTTTTTGATGGCCGGGATCTGCCCGAGCAGCGGATCGGCCTTGATGGCGTCCGCGGTGGAGGCATCGGGAACCCAGGTGACGAAGATGTCCGACTGCAGTTCGTTCGCCTTTTCAGCGGACCAGTGCAGGTAGAACTCCTTGGAGCCCTTGGAGTTGTCCGCGACCACCGGGGCGAGGGTCATGCCGATTTCAGTCAGGAAGCGCGGACGGTTGTCGTTGGCCGTGTAGACGTTGACGCCGTCACCCTTGGCGGGCTCCAGGTTGCCGTAGATGAAGCTCTTGCCCTGGATCTGCGGGTACTGCGAGACCTTGTCCCTAAGGGTTGCCTCGGTATCGGAGACCAGCTTGGCGGCGTCCGCTTCCTTGCCCAGGGCCTTGCCGATGATGGTGGTGGAGTCCTGCCAGGAGGTTCCGTAGGCCACCTCCGGGTGGGCCACCACGGGGGCGATCTGGCTGAGCTTTTTGTAGTCCTCCTCGGTGAGGCCTGAGTAGGCGGCGAGGATGACGTCCGGGATGAGCTTGGCGATTTCGGTGAAGTTGATTCCGTCCGCCTCCGAGTACTGGACGGGCGCGTTGGCCGAACCGAATCCGGCGCCAAGCTTTTCGAGCGCCGCGTCCTTCCAGGGGGTGGAGCCCTTGTCATTGCCGCCCCACTCGTTCTTGGGGACCCCCACGGGCACCACACCGAGGGCGATGGCGACGTCGTCGTTCACCCATGAAACGGTTGCCACCCGCGTGGGCTGCTTCTCAATGGTGGTTTTGCCGTACACGTGCTCGATGGTGACTGGGAATGCTGTGCTGCTGCTGGGGTTGTCCGTGCCAACTGCGGACGACGCCGGGGCCGTGCTGCAGCCGGAGAGGGCCAGGGCCGCCGCGGCCAGCACCGCCGCCGCCTTGCCGACAGATGAGAAGAGTGTCCGGCGGGTGGAAACAGGGCCGGGAAAGAGGGGGGACGTCACGGGGCTCCTTGGGTCAGGCTGATGAAAACTTAAGTAAGGCTAACCTATGTAAAAGGTGATTACGCAACAGTTCTGTCACCTAATCCCGTCACGTGACGAAACCCACAATCGTCAGCAGCTTCTTGGACAGGACGCGCCCCATTTGGCAGGATGGCCTTGCCGGTCCGGCGGCAGCTTCACCGGAAGCGCTGAACGGGCGCGCTGAACAGGAACAGGACAACGGGAACAATGCGCATGCAAAAGGCCGCACCGGCCGCCGCTGCCATGGAGAGCGGGGTGGCCGTTTGGGCCTGCTCCGCGGAGACTGACTGACTCCCCGTTACCTGGCCCGGCTTTGGGCCGCCCACCCTTTTAAGAAAGTTCAGCCATGCAATCAGTCACGCCCCAACAAATCCGCTCATCCTTCATCAACGCCAGCCGCTCGGAAGCAGCCAAGCTCACGCTGCCCGAGGACTTTGATTCGCTCGACTGGGACAGCCTCGACTTCCTGGGGTGGCGGGACGGAAAGATGCCGCTGCGCGGTTACCTGGTGGTCCCGGGATCCAAAGGCCTCACGGGAATCATGCTCCGGGCACCCGAAGGGGGAGCCCGGAAGAACCGCTCCGTCCTGTGCGAGCTGTGCCGGGACGTGTTCTCCAAGGAGGACGTACTTCTCTGGGTTGCCAGGCGCGCGGGACAGTCCGGACGCGACGGCAACACCGTGGGAACCCTGATCTGCGCCGACTTCCTGTGCTGCGGCAACGTCCGCAAGGAACCACCGGCCAACGAGATCAACCCCGACCCGGCCGTCGTCGTACAGCGCCAGATCCAGGGCCTGCAGGACCGCACAGCGCAGTTCCTGGCCCGCGTCCAGGGCAAGTAGCGGCAAGAGGAACCCTTCCCCGCGGGGAAGGGTTCCTCTTGCCGGCGGTCAGCTGGCGGTCAGCGGTAGGAGAAGCTCATCAGCAACGCCTTCAGGGTGCGGCCTTCATCACCCCAGTACCAATCCTTTGCCGCCTGGTCGTTTGCGAACTGCCGGCCTTCGAAAAGCACGTCTGCGGTCAGAATGCGGTCACCGATCTTCACGAGCCCGTATTGCACCTGCCCGTCCGGCGAGATCGGGGATCCCGGCGTCAGCCCCATGTGGTAAGTGGCAGTGCCAAAAGCGTGGTCAACAAAGAACGACGAACTGGGTGTGGGAACCGACGCTCCGATCAATCCCGGCACCGGGTCCGTCTCGAGGATGGACCTGGAGACGTTGCCGGCAGTGGCATCGCCAACCTGGCTGTAGTAGACGGCGACCTGCTCCTTGCCGCCGGCATCGTGGACTGTGGCAGTTTCCACCGCAGGGGACGCCGAAACCTGTTGATGCTCCACACGCCACCCCTCGGGGTACGCAAAGGACAGGCGGCCGTCTGCGAACCTGAAGGTCACCTGCCCCGCAGGAGCGGGAGAAGAAGTGGCGACGGGAATGATTGATGCAGGCGGACTTGCCGCCGTCGTCCGGTCCGCAGGAGCCGTAGCGGAACCCCCGTCCGCGGCAGGGCCCTCCCCGCAGCCCGTGAGGCTGAGGGCCACGATCGCGGTGAGCGCCATGAGTGTGGTGGCGCGGTGTGCTGGGCGCATGGGTGGTGCCTTTCAAGCGAAGGCCGTCGCGCTCCACAGGGCGTCAGATGCAGGACCCAGCGTTCCACAACTACCCATCGGGAGGATGAAGGCGAGTGATTGATGCCGACCAGCATGGCACCCGCACAGCACCTCTAACAGCTCCGGAGCAATAAATCCATCAATTTGTTATATAGCTGGTTCTCGTTCAGCGCAGCACGATGTCCACCGGGTTCGCCTCGGACCGCCAGGCCCCTTCTTCGCCCGGCCTCGGCCGGATGACCGGCGCCGTCAGAACACCCGAGCGGTTGGTGCGGCGGTCCCTCAGGATCTCGGTGACGGAGCCCAGGTGCCGGGAAAGGTCGATCACGTTTTCGGGGGCAGCCAGCAGCAGCTGGAAGCCGAATTCGTGCAGCGCCTTGATGCCGGCACCGGCGAACTCCTCGGAGGCAAGCACAAAGGCCTCGTCCATCATCACGGTGCCGTAAGTGGTGAACCCCTGCTCGGCGATACCCAGCTGGTAGCTCAGGGCCGCGGCCATGATGAACGCGGTGAACCGCTGCCGCTCGCCGCCGGACATGGAGCCGGTGTCCGCGTGCATGAACACCTCGGTCTTTTTGGCGCCGCCCTTCTTTTTTCCTGCAACCGGGGCGGTTGCTTCGCGGTGCTCCTTGCACTGGATGAACAGGTGGCCGCGGACGTCCAGCACCTCCGCGCGCCACCGCCGGTCCTCGGGCGCCTGCGATCCAAGCCTCTTGACCAGGGTTTCCAGGGTTTTGTAGCGGGCGGTGAGCTCGGCATCATCACTGTCCGGCCCCTCCGCCCTGGATCCGTCCGACCTGGCGGGCCGGGTGTGACGCGCCTTCAAAGCGTTCTGGATGGCGTCCTTGAACTGCTTGGCGGTGGGCGGCAGCGTCTGCTTGATATCCAGTTCCAGGTAGCTGCCCTCATGGAAGTTCACCTGGGAGAGGATGCCGTTGAGGGGCAGGATGCGGCTGGTGATGGAGCGGCGCTCCTCGTCCAGCAGGTGCAGCAGGGTACTGAAGGACTCGTGCGTGCGCTGGTTGAAGAACAGCCGGAACTCCGCCTCCTGCGCGGGCAGGCCGTCGTTCACGATCGCGTGGTAGCGGGCCTCGAATTCACTGGCCGCGCCGATACTGGTGCCGTGGTCGGCCGAGATGGCGCTGCCCCACTCCCGCACGAAGCCTTCGAAGATGCGGGTGAGCCGCTCCGCCGTGGCCTGCCCACGTGATTCAGCCGCGTGCAGTTCGCCCAGCAGGGCGGTCCGGACCCGGTTGGCCAGGTTGTCCAGCTCGTGCATTTCGGTCACGTCGCCGAACTCCGCGAAGTACGGCTCCAGCGCGGTCACGGTAGCGTCCGACGGCGGCGCCTGGGCCAGGCGGTCACGCGCGGCTTCCAGCAGCGAATCCGCAGCCGTGAGCTGGCGGTCCAGTGCCTTGTATTCACTTTGGAGGACCGCGGCGGACTCGGTGCTGGACTGGTGCTTTTGCCGGACCTCCTCGATGGTGGCCCGCAGCGGCTCCAGGTCTGCCTGCGCGGCGAGGGCGTCCTTGAGCCGCTGCTCAATCCGGGTCAGGTCGTCCGCCGCCACCGAGGCAGACACCTGTTCCCAGGGGCGGTCGTCTTCCGCAATCCGTCGCAGCGCGTCGAGCTGGCGGCTCATGCCCTGGTGTGAATCCTCGCGGCTTTGCGCCAGTTCCGCGGCCTTGGCCACTTCCTGCCGGAGGTCCTCCACCTGGCCGGCCACGAGTTCCAGTTTGGCGGCATTGTCGAAGCCCAGGACATAATCCTGGCGGCTTGTGAAGCGGTCGTCCTTCTCCACGGTGTGCCGGTTGCGCTTGACCACGCCGCCCAGGCTCAGGCCTTTGTCCAGCGCTGCCAGCTCGTCCGGGTCCTCCACGCACTGATAGGCGAAGTCCAGGGCGATCCGCTCGCGGACCCATTCACCGGCTTCGGCCGCCGCACCTGAGGCGAGGATGTCCAGCTTGGTGAGCAGGTCGCCGTCGCGCACGTCCTCCACGGCGAGCGCACCGCCGGCGAGCGGCTTGGAGACGTCCACCGCCCGCAGCGCGCCACGGACGCTGTGGTCATTGAGGTAGCGGGTGACGGCACCGAAGTGCTCACCGGGAACCAGCAGGGTGGTGGCCAGGCTGCGGAGCGCGCGTTCGGCGGCGGGGCGCCACCGTTCCTCGCCTTCGGCAAGGTCCATGAGTTCGCCGGCGAAGGGCATGCGGTCTTCCGGGACGCCGGTTGCGGCGGCGATGGCGGCGCGGTTTTCAATGCTCGACGGCGGCAGCAGGGACTTGCGCGTCTTCAACGAGACGAGCTCCTGCTCGGCAGCCGCCAGCTCCCGTTTGCGGCCGGCGTGGGCGTCGAAGGCCTCGAACCGCAGCTCCTGCAGGGCCTGCGAATCATCCTTCAACTCGGTCGACCGTGCTGCCGCCTGTTCGTGGGCCTGCTCCCAGCCGGCGGCGCTCCACTCAAGCTGCAGCCCGGCGTCGGCCAGTGCCTGCTGGGCCGCCTCCTCAACCTGCCTCCGCAGCTTGAGGCCAACGCGGGCGTTCTCCAGCGACTGCTCAATCGCCGAAATCGCGTTGCCGCCCTGGTTGTTGTAGTCGGTTTCGAGCTGCCGCAGTTCCTTGGCCAGGTTGTCGCGGACCGCACGCTCGGCGCCGAGCTCCTTGGCCTTCGCCTGCGCCAGCTCACGGAAACGGACCAGCGTCTTTTGGTGGACCGTAACGGCGAGCTGCTGCCGGTACGCCTCGAACTCCTCGCCCACTAGGTCCCGCAGCCGGTTCGCATCCAGGAGGGACTGCGCATACTCGCGGTTCAGTCCCGGCACCGGTGCCAACTGGTCGCGCTGCTGCCGGACATCCTCCAGCCGCTGGCGGATGGACATCAGGTTGCTGAACTCCTCCACCACGTCATCGGCGGCGGCCAGGGTTGCCGGAGCATCGAGCACCTGGTCCCGGAAGAAGGTGTTGACGCTGCCGCCCAGCCCCTTGCCGGCCTGGATCACGCGCAGCAGGGGCAGGGCCTGGTCCGAGCTGATCCCCAGCAGCCGGCGGAACCGCTCGGCGAAGGCCTTGTGCACGTCGAAGACCTGGGCGTGCGGGAACGTGGCCTCGAGCGCGCCCTTGGTGAAGCGTTTGTCCGCGATGCCCTCCACCGCTTCCAGGTCCAGCGGCACATTGTCGATCAGGTAGAACCGCCCCACGCTCGACTCCGTGCCGTTCTTGGGCAGGTCGAACAGCGCGGACACCGTCAGCCGCGTGCCGGCGGCGTTGTCGAACGTCAGGGCGACGGCGGACCAGGTGGCCCCCGGGCGCTGGAAAGCACTCGCCGAGCCCTCCCCCACGGCCTTGTCCCCCACCTTGCCGCGCATGTAGGTGAACGTCGTCCGTTTGTCCTCCACGGCACCGCCAGAACGCTGCGCAGCCGCCTCATTGGACCGCGGCCGGGCATCGAACACCCGCAGCATCGCGTCAAACAACGTCGACTTTCCCACGCCCGAGTTGCCCGTCAGCAGGGTTCCGTTCCGGTCCACATGCATGGTGTGGGCCCCGTGGAACGTGCCCCAGTTGACCACCTGCACCAAGGCAAGCCGCATCTGCCCCGGGTTAGTCACGTCGCCCAAGGGGAGCATGCTTGCGATCGTCACTTGGTCACCTCGGTCTTTGTCGCCTTTGACTCCGCAGCCGGGGCGGCATCGGCGTCGTCGTCCTCGGCACCACTGTCCGCGTCCAGGTCAAGCATTGCCTCGGTACCGGTGGGATCACTGCTTGCCGCCACCAGGGCTTCGATGTGGGCCGGGATGTCGCCGATGTTTTCGAATGGCAGGGCCAGGGGCAGGGCGTTGGAGATGGTGTAGACGTCGTCCAGGCCGGTGGGGAGCAGGAGCTGGCGGGCCAGGAGCTTAGTGATGGCACGGGTCACCACGTCCGAGTCGCGGAGGGCGTCCTGCTGGCCGGCGGGCTGGTAGTGCGCCACGAGGTCCGTGATTTCCTCGCGGGTGATGGTGGGGTCGGTCTGGGCTGTGACGTGCCGGTCCAGCAGCAGTCGGAGCCGGAGCAGCACGATGGTTTCCACCCGGCTGAGGGCACGCTGCTGGCGCAGGATGCTGGACCGTGCGCTCCCTCCGATGATGTCCGGATCCACGGGACGCAGCACCGCGATCTTCCGCTCGTGGTCCAGTTGGAGGGTCAGGAACAGCTCGGACAGGCGGCTGCGCAGGATCACTTGGTTGTCCAGCAGCACCGTCCAGAGCTTTTCGTCCCGGCCGCCATCGATGTACGGGCCCTTCAAGAGCTTCACCAGGGCCTGGCGCACTTTCATGGACAGCACGCCGGTGTCGCCGGGGAAGAGGGCGGCGCCGTCAACGAAGGTGTCGCGGGGAGTGATGACCGCCGGATTGGGGCGCCCGGCACCCGATGACGCCCCCGCCCTGGCTTCGAAGGACTCAACCACCGCGTTGTCTTCCGTGTTGTCGATGGGGTCAACGGCCGTCGTCGTGATTTCCTCAGTCATCTGAATCCTTTGCGAGCGTAACCACGGGCAGGTAGGCCCTGCGGGTGGAGCCGTCGATCTGTTCGAAGTCCAGGCCATCCCAGGCGCTGCGGTTGAAGTCCGCCCCGGCGTGCAGGGCCTCCGACAGGAGCGCGCGGATGGTGTTGATGTGCTGCTCTTCCGGCGGCAGCTGCTGCCAGGCATCGGCCAGGGTCGCAGCCCCCGCCATCGCGGACCGGACTATGTCCGGCCTGGCCTTTCCCGTCCTCGGCGAGCGCACCCGGTCCGAATCGGTGAAGGCGATGGGATCGGCCAGCCGGGGCGGCGCCGCGAACTCGTCCGGGTCAAAGAGCTTCACCATGGACAGCGACTCAAACCCTGCGTTGTACAGGACCGGGCCTGGAACCAGTCCTGGCCGTTCGCGTTCATAGGGCAGGGACCGGATGGCCTGTTCAGCCTCGCGCAGGACCTGCCGCAGCCGGACTGACTGGCGGAAGTCGTCGCTCTGGACGTAGGTGTTGAGGCTCTCGCTGAGCTTGCCGTAAATGCGCTGGATCTGGCTGTGCTGCTGGCGGAGTTCGGCCACCAGGTTCTTGAGCGTCTCCCGGTCGTCCGGCGAGAGGTCGTCGGCGAACTGGCGGCTCAGGACCTCCCCGATGGCCGACCGGAACCTCACCTGCTGCTGCGGGTCCTCCAGGAAGGCGGTAAAGGACCGGAACGTCCTGCCCTCCGGGCTTTGGCGGAGCCGCTTGTCCGCCTCCAGGACCTGGGCCATGGTCGCGCCCTTGGTCAGCGACTCCTCGATGATCTGGTTGCGCAGCCCGCCCACCAGTTCCTCGATCCGGTCACGCATCTTCTTGTAGTCAGCGGGTAGGCTGGCGGCCAGGTCCAGGATGTTCCCGGCGGCCTCCACGGCTTCGTCGTCATCAAGCAGGCCGTCGAACCCGCCCGCGCTGATGTCCTGGATCAGCTGCTGCCGCTCTTCGATTTCCTCTTCCAGGGCTTCGAGCCGTGCGCTCTGGTCGGGGTTGGTCTCGTTGGCGAGCTTTTCCACGTCCCCCAGCAGCGTGCCCAGCCGTGAACCGTTCAGCGTGGAGCGCTCGCTGGAGAGGCTGTCCAGGAAGGCGAGCACACGCGCCGCTGGCTCCGTGGCCTCGTAGACAATCTGGCCTGACTGGTTCCGCCGGGTCAGGAACTGCCGCCGGGTCCACTCGTCCCCGAAGGCCTTTCCGTTGGCCCCTCCTCCCAGGCCGGGATCCTGGCGCCGGAGCTCCTCAAGGAAGGAGTCGACGTCGGCATGGAATTCCTCGAGCGGAACCTGCGGCCGGGTGCGGGTGAAGGAAGCCTGGAGTACGGCGATCACCCATGGCGCCGAACGCGTCAGAGCCCATGCGGGTCCCTTGGTGAGGAGTTCGAGGTCCCGGAGCCGGGCGCTGATGGCGTCAGCGGATGACCTGGCGGAGCGGGGCACGCACTCTCCTTGGGCTGTTGGGCGGGGGCTTGGCAGGGCGGCACGCAAGGGACCGGCCGGAAAACTGCCAACTACAAGGTTAACGCAGGCCGCCGCGACCACTCCGTGACCTACCTGCCGGTAGTGTTTCAATCCCGTATCAACAGTCACATCTGCCCCATGCTGCTCTGGCTGGCTGCAGGACTGTCCCCCTACGCTTCTGCTACTGGTCTTCGCCACCGCAGTCTTATGCAAAGCAACGTCGCAGCAGGGGGATTCATGCAGTTCGATCTAAGTTCAGTGGAAACAGCCACCTTGGTCTTCATCGGGACACTTGTATTCGGCGCCATCCTGGCCGCCTTCGTGCTCACCGCCGGGCTTATTGCCCTGGCCGTGCTGGGAGCAGGCAAGTTCACCTGGGTGGTGGTGTCCACGACGCTCCTGGCGGTAGTCCATGGCATTAACGCCGGCTGGGACAGGCTGGTCCATCGCGCCTCCGCCGTGGAGCTGCCCGGCGATTTCCAGGGCCAGCCCGCCCCTAGCACGGGAACCTACCCGCGGGTAATCTTGAGGGACAGCTGAAGGGTTCTCCAACCCGGCGGATCCATGGCTACACCGGCCAATCCGGCCTAGGAGATAACCCATGACCTCCGCGACTGACAGCCAGGCCAAAGACGCCCCGGCTGAAGAAACCCCCGTCCCCGCCGGCAACATCGGCGCCGGGGCAACCGCCGAAGATGCCCGCGCCGTTGCCGAGGCAGCCCGCGAATCCGGCTGGGATCGCCCCAGCTTCGCCAAGGGCCTGTACCTGGGCAGTTTCGATCTCGGCCTGGTCCATCCCTGGCCGGCCCCGGACCCCGCTTCCGTGGAGAAGGGCGAGGAGTTCATGGCCCGCCTCACGGAGTTCGCCAAGACCATGTCCGGGCAGGTCATTGAACGGGACGCCAAAATCCCCGACGAATACATCAACGACCTCGCGGAACTGGGCGTCTTCGGGATGAAGATCCCGGAGGAATACGGGGGCCTGGGGCTCTCCCTGGTGTATTACGGCCGTGCCCTTGCCCTGCTGGGCAGCGTGCACCCCAGCCTGGGCGCCCTGATCTCAGCACATCAGTCCATCGGCGTGCCGGAACCGGTCAAGGTCTTCGGCACGCCCGAACAAAAGCGGGAGTACCTGCCCCGGTGCGCCGCCGGCGCCGTCACCGCCTTCCTCCTCACCGAACCGGACGTGGGCAGCGATCCCGCCCGGATGGGCAGCACGGCAACGCCCACGGACGACGGCGACGCGTACCTTTTGGACGGCGTGAAACTATGGACCACCAACGGGGTGATCGCCGAACTGGTGGTGGTCATGGCCGTTGTCCCCGCGCACACCGATCCGGACGGCACCAGGCACAAGGGCGGCATCAGCGCGTTTGTGGTGGAAATGGACTCGCCGGGCATCACCGTGGAAAACCGCAACGCCTTCATGGGCCTGCGCGGCATCGAGAACGGGGTCACCCGCTTCCATCAGGTACGGGTGCCGGCCGCCAACCGGCTGGGCCGGGAGGGCCAGGGCCTGAAAATCGCCCTGACCACACTCAACACGGGCCGCCTGGCGCTGCCCGCACTGTGCGTGGCGTCCGGGCGGTGGAGCCTGAAGATCGCGCGTGAATGGTCCAACGCCCGCACCCAATGGGGCAGGCCGGTGGGCGAACACGAGGCCGTGGGCAAGAAAATTGCCTTCATCGCAGCGTCGGCTTTTGCCCTGGACGCCGTGTTCGAGCTGTCCGCGGAACTTGCCGACGCCGGGCAGAAGGACGTCCGGATCGAGGCCGCGCTCGCCAAGCTCTGGGCCACGGAAATCAGCTGCCGCATAGCGGACGAGCTTGTCCAGATCCGCGGCGGACGCGGGTTTGAGACGGCTGAGTCGCTGGCCGCACGCGGTGAACGGGCCGTACCGGCCGAGCAGCAGCTGCGGGACCTGCGGATCAACCGGATCTTCGAGGGTTCCTCCGAGATCATGCGCCTGCTGATCGCCCGGGAAGCGGTGGATGCGCACCTGGCCGCCGCGGGCGATCTCGCGTCGCTGGATGCGAGCCTGGCCGACAAAGCCAAGGCCGCCGTCGGCGCCTCCGGCTTCTATGCCAAATGGCTGCCCAAGCTGGTGGCCGGCGCCGGCATGGACCCCCGCTCCTATGCGGAGTTCGGCAGGCTGGCCAAGCACCTCCGGTTCGTTGAACGCTCGTCACGCCGGCTGGCCCGGCAGACCTTCTATGGGATGGGCCGCTGGCAGGCCAAACTGGAGCGGAAACAGGCGTTCCTGGGCCGCGTGGTGGACATCGGCGCCGAGCTCTTCGCCATGACCGCCTGCTGCTCCCGCGCGGAGATGCTGCTGAAAACAGCCCCTGAAAAAGCCGCCAGCGCCTACGAGCTTGCCGATGCCTACTGCGAACAGGCCAGGGTGCGGGTGGACGAGTACTTCGACCAGCTGTGGCGAAACACCGACGACGCCGACCAGGCACTGACGCGCAAGGCCCTTGCCGGCGACTACACGTGGCTGGAGGCCGGGGTCCTGGACCCGTCCGAGGGGACCGGCCCGTGGATTGCCGATGCCTCGCCGGGGCCGTCCAAAAAGGAGGACCTGCACCGGAAATACCGGTAGAACCGCAGGTCACAAAATAGTAAGCACGCTTGCTATCACTCCGGGTGGGTGGTTGAGTTGAACCATGAGCAGCTCAACGGACCCAGAGAACCTGCCTCCCCGCCGTGCCCGGGAGGATGAAACCACCCGCAGCGGAAGCTACCGGGATGCAGCAGCGGACGATGCCGCCACCCGCTCAATGGACCAGGCGCCCACTCGCCCACGCGAAAGGGACTATTCCACTGCACCCTCTGCGGAGCGGGAATACACCCCCGCCCCCACCCGGGCGACGCCCGTGGTGGAGCCGGTGGCAGACTCCACCCTGGCGAACCGGGAAACCGCAGTCGCACGCCAGAAGGAGCGGTTTGGCGGCATCAAGGTGGGCTCGGCGTTCTTTGGCTGGCTGACCGCCACGGGGATGGCCGTGCTGCTCACCGCGCTGGTGGCAGCGGCCGGAACCGCGGTGGGCCTTGCCAGCAACACCGACGTCAACGAGGCCGTGAACCAGGCCGCACAGAACACCGGCACCGTGGGCCTGGTGGGCATCATCGTGCTGCTGGTGATCCTGCTCCTCTCCTACTACTGCGGCGGCTACGTGGCTGGCCGGATGGCCCGCTTCAACGGCGCCAAGCAGGGGCTCATGGTGTGGATCTGGGCGTTGATCGCGGCCATTGTGGTGGCCATCCTGGGCGTTGTGGCAGGGCAACAGTTCAATGTCCTGGCCAACCTGAACAGCTTCCCGCGCATCCCCATCAATGAAGGCCAGCTGACCACCACCAGCATCATCGCCGCGATCGTGGTGGCAGCCGTGGCCCTGGTTGGTGCAGTGCTCGGCGGCCTGGCGGGCATGCGGTTCCACCGGAAGGTTGACCGCGCCGGCTTCACCCCGGACAGCGAGTTTTACGACGACGAGCGATAGTCAGGCGAGAATGTCGCCGTCCACGTACAGCCACCGGCCGTGCTCCCGGACGAACCGGCTGTTCTCGTGCAGGACCCCCCGTTCCCTGCCCTGCCGGTAGTACGCCTTGAACTCCACCGTGCCGGCGGTATCGAAAGGTCCGCCTCGGCTCGTGCCGAGGATGTCCAGGCGGCGCCACTGCATCGACGGGTCCAGGTCAAGGCCGGCCGGTGCGGTGGATGGATGGTGGGTCCGCAGCAGGTAGTCCGCATCCAGCAGGACGAACGCGCTGTACCGGGACCGCATCAGCTGTTCGGCCGTGGCAGCGAGCGCCTGGCCGGAATGGAACCTTCCGCAGCATTCGGCGTAGGGCTCCCCGGACAGGCACATGCAGTTTGCGGACTCATTGGATTCTGTCACCCGGTGATGCTGTCACATCGGATAACAGCTTCGCTACAACCTCGGAACAGGCCGGGCGCGCGGCGGCATGGCCGGACAAAAATCCGTATGGTGGAGAAGGAGCTTGCCCCCGGCACCGGATGCCGGGAGCGGACCCAGGATGCCGGCTGGAGAGGAGAGAAGACGTGGAGAACCCGGACACTCTCGTCCTCAACCTGACCTTCCTGGGCACTGTTGGCGTGGCCCTCATGATGTTCGGCGTCCTCTTCCTGCTCGGCGTCATCACCCTGGTTCTCGCGGGCCTGGGACGCCTTGCCGCCATTATTCTGATGGCCTTGTTCGGGCGGGTCCCCGGGAAGGGGAAACTGGCCCGGTTTGCCGATTCAGCCGCTCAGCCTGCCCAAGACGGCAAGCCGCTGGCGGCAAAGGCCGCAGCGCTGAAGCCGGACAAGCTGAAAGAGTCGCTGCGCACCGCCGTCGTACGCCATCCAAAACTTGCCGCCACCCGCCCCGAACCGCCGGTCCTTGCTGAAGACTGGGCCTCCGCCGTCGCCGAGGCCGATAAGCGCGCCGAGGCCAGGGCACGTGCCGCTGCGCCCGAAATCAAACTGTCGGTGCGGGACCTTCCGGACCCGGCCGTGCCCGCCGACAAGGTGGCCGAGGTGGCCCCGCTGGTGGAATCCGCCCTTCACAACCACCGGCCGCCGCATGAGCTGCCGCGGTCCTTTAAGAAGCCCCAGCCGCCCCACCCGGTGCCGCCGCTGGATACCGGGTCCCTGGTTTCCCTGACCGGCAAGCAGCAGGTGCTCAAGGAACAGGCGCAGGACGCGCACCCCCAGCCGTAAGGGAGAACGGCAAAGCCCTTACCGTGAGCAACCATCTGGGTTAGCGTGAACATATGGAATTCAGATACCTCGGAAACAGCGGCTTCAAAGTCTCGGAAATTACGTTCGGCAACTGGCTGACGCACGGCTCGCAGGTGGAAAACGACGTTGCCACCCAATGCGTGCGGGCTGCCCTCGACGCCGGCATCAGCACCTTTGACACCGCGGACGTCTACGCCAACACCGCGGCGGAAACCGTCCTGGGCCAGGCCCTGAAGGATGAGCGGCGCGAGTCCCTGGAAATCTTCACCAAAGTCTTCGGCCCCACCGGACCCAAGGGCAAGAACGATCTTGGCCTGTCCCGCAAGCACATCATGGAGTCCATCAATGGCTCGCTGCGGCGGCTGCAGACGGACTACGTGGACCTGTACCAGGCCCACCGCTACGACTTCGAAACGCCGCTGGAGGAAACCATGCAGGCGTTCGCGGACATCGTCCGGCAGGGCAAGGCGTTGTACATCGGCGTGAGCGAGTGGACAGCGGAGCAGCTCCGCGAGGGGCACAGGCTGTCTAAGGAACTGGGCTTCCAGCTCATCTCCAACCAGCCGCAGTACTCCATGCTGTGGCGCGTGATCGAAGCCGAGGTGGTTCCGGCGTCGGAAGAACTGGGCGTGTCCCAGATCGTCTGGTCGCCCATGGCCCAGGGCGTTCTCAGCGGCAAGTACCTGCCCGGCCAGCCTGCCCCGGAAGGCAGCCGCGCCACGGATGAAAAGGGCGGCGCCAAGATGATCGAGCGCTGGATGCGCGACGACGTCCTGGCCGCCGTGCAGGAACTGAAGCCGATTGCCCAGGAAGCAGGCCTGTCCATGCCCCAGCTTGCCGTTGCCTGGGTCCTGCAGAACCCCAACGTTGCCTCGGCCATTGTGGGCGCCTCCCGGCCGGAGCAGATTGCCGACAGCGTGGCTGCCGCCGGCGTGAAGCTGGAGGCGGAGGTCCTGAAGAAGATCGACGACGCCGTCGGCGGCCTTGCTGAGCGGGACCCCGCCCAAACCAAGTCGCCGGCCACGCGGGAAGCGTAAGTGGCGTCCCCGTCGGAGCTGCCGAAGCTCGCGGTCACCGGGTCCACGGGAGGCCTGGGCGGAATGCTGGCGCGGCAGCTGGCCGCGTCCGGTTTCGCCCAGCGCCTGCTGGTGCGCGACGCGGCGCGGGCGCCGCAATTGGAGGACGCCCATCCGGTGGTGTGTTCCTACGGGGACGGCGCCGCGTCACGCCAGGCCCTTGACGGCGCGGAAATCCTGTTCATGGTGTCCGCCGCGGAAGCCGAAGACAGGCTGCAGCAGCACTATGCGTTTGTGGATGCCGCCGCGGATGCCGGGGTGCAGCACGTGGTGTACACGTCCTTTTACCGGGCCGCGCCGGATGCCACCTTCACCCTGGCCCGGGACCATTACGCCACGGAGGAGCGGATCAAGGCGTCAGGGATGGACTACACCTTCCTGCGGGACAACTTCTACCTGGACTTCCTGCCGCTGCTGGCCGGGGAGGACGGCGTGATCCGCGGCCCTGCCGGTGACGGTGTGTTCTCAGGGGTGGCACGGGAGGATGTTGCCCGCTGCGCCCACGCCGTGCTGCGGGATCCGGCCATCCACAAGGGCATGACCTATAACCTGACCGGTCCCGAGGAACTGACCATGGTGCAGGCAGCGGAGGTGTTGAGCACCGGGACCGGGCGCACCATCAGCTACCACCCGGAGACCGTGGAGGAAGCCTACGCGTCACGGGCGTCCTATGGTGCTCCGCAGTGGCAGCTGGATGCGTGGGTCAGCACCTATACGGCGATGGCAGCGGGTGAGATGGCGGGGCTGTCGCCTGACGTCCACGGGCTGACCGGCCAGGACCCCATCAGCCTTGCCGGGTTCCTGGCCCGGCCGGTGCTGTAGGGGGTTTAATTTCGTTGACGCGCGGGTGGTCCCGGCGTAGACCTGTTGGCGGGGGCGTCCCTTAACTCCGCTACCAGAATCGCAGCGCCATGAACTACAGCAACCAGCAGCCCACCCGGGAGCCGTCGGCGGAACAGGCACTTGTTGGAGCGCCCGGCTTGCAGCCAACATCAGGTCCTCTCACCCGCGAGGAACTGCAGCTCGCGGCCCGCAACCACTCCATGCCGCTCGAGATGCTCCGCCGCGAAGTGACGCCGCCCGGGCTTCACTATGTGCTGACGCACTTCGACATTCCGGATCCCGATGCGTCGTCCTGGCACCTGCGGATCGGGGGTGCGGTGGAGCGCGCCCTGGAGCTGGGCATGGCGGCCCTGCACAGGGATCCTGCCATCACCGTGCCCGTCACCCTCGAGTGCGCGGGCAACGGCCGCTCGCTCCTGGAGCCGCGGCCCGTAAGCCAGCCCTGGGTGCTGGAGGCTGTGGGTACGGCGTACTGGACCGGGGTGCCGCTTGCCTATCTCCTTGGCAAGGCGGGCGTGCTGCCGGATGCGGTGGAGGTGGTCTTCACCGGGGCCGACGCGGGGGTTCAGGGCGGCGTCCCCCAGCAGTACGCACGGAGCCTGCCGATCCGTGAGGCGCTGCGTCCCGACGTCGTTCTCGCCTACAAAATGAACGGCGCCGACCTGCCGCCGCAGCATGGCTACCCGCTGCGGCTGGTGGTGCCGGGCTGGTACGGCATGGCCAGCGTGAAGTGGCTGCAGTCCATCGACGTGGTCCGGGCGCCGTTCACCGGGTTCCAGCAGCAGCCTGCCTACCGCTACCAGAGCACCGCGGACGACGCCGGCACGCCGGTTACGCGGATCAGGGTGCGTTCGTTGATGGTCCCACCGGGCGTTCCGGACTTCTTCACGCGGCGGCGGTTCCTTCGCCCGGGCCCGGTGATGCTGGAAGGCCGGGCCTGGTCAGGGGAAGGTGCCGTGACCGCCGTCGAGGTGGGCATTGACGGCACCTGGCTGCCGGCGCACCTGGACAAGCCCGTTGGCGGCTTCGCCTGGCGGCGGTGGAGCCTGCCCTGGGTGGCCGACCCGGGCGAGCACGTCCTGGCGTGCCGTGCCACGGACATCACCGGCGCTACCCAGCCACTTGAGCAGAACTGGAACTACCAGGGAATGGGCAACAACGTGGTGCAGCGGGTCAGCGTGACGGTGGAGTGAAGAGACGGGCCCCGGGGCTATACTCGGTGCCAGCCATGACCAGTCTCCCTGCCTCCCCCGCCAGTGTCCGCATCGATGCCTGGCTGTGGGCCATCCGCGCCTATAAAACACGGTCCGCCGCCACTGCCGCCTGCCGGGCAGGGCATGTCCGCCTGAACGGCAGTCCGTCGAAGGCGTCGGCGACCCTGGTTCCAGGCGACACCGTTACCGTCCGCATGTCCGGGTACGAGCGCATCCTCGAGGTCCGGCGGCTGATCGCGAAGCGTGTGGGAGCCGAGGCAGCCTCACACTGCTTCACCGACCACACTCCGCCGCGGCCCGTTCTGCCGGCGCTCGGCCTGCCCCAACGGGACCGGGGCGCGGGCCGGCCCACCAAAAAGGACCGCCGCGAGATGGAGCGGCTACGGGGCCCAGCGTGAAAGGCGTGCCGGAGACGTCAAGCGCCGGATCTGGTGCGCGCCTGCACGAGGTTGGCGAACGGCAACCGTCCGAATTCCGCCACGAACGCTGAATGATAGGCCGCTTCTGCGCTGTTGAGTTGTTCCGCCGGAAGCTCTTTCCACGCAACGGCCAGTGATCCGGCGTCGGCAAGCTGCCAGATTGCGCGCCCGTCCCAATGCCCGGGCGGCTTTCCTTGCCCGAAGTCCACAAACTCCTGGATTTGGCGCCGGAGCCCCCGGTTGCCTTGGCTTCCGGGCCCGGCTTTTCCGATGTAGAGAACCGCGGCGCCGTCCACCCACTCTGCGGTCAGGGCGGCTGCGGGGAGGGACGGTTCCTTCTTCTTGAAGACGCCCGCGGTGCTTTTCGCGAGGAAGCGCGGCTGGAAGCCTTCCGGAGCCACGACCGTGAAGAGGCCCGTTCCTTGCGGGATCCTCATAGTCTCGAGGTCCTGGATCGGCCGGAAGCCGGCGAAACCTTCGGCCTTCAGGCCCTTCCTGGTGAACTGCATAATCCATTGAACAGCATGTCCCCTGGCCGTTGCTGGCCGGCCGGGACAAACTCGATGTGCCCACCCTTCCCCGCAGAAGCGTAGAGTGACATAGGACGCCTGATTCTGGACGCCTCGCTGCCAAGGGAGAAATCGTGACGATTGATTGGGACGAAAAAAAGGCCCTGCTACAGGAACCGAACATCGCGAAGGTAACCCAGCTTTGCGATGAACTGATGGAGAAGAAGCCCGGTTCCACAGTCCCCTATATCGACCCCGTCCACGACGAAGATGAGTGCAGGATCATCAGCCTTCAGGCCAGCCCCGGCAAGGGGACCGAGTCCGGCTTTGTCTCCCACAACAACGACGACGAAGCAGCCCGCCGCGCTACCCAAATCTACGAACTCGCTGAGCTGGACCCCCGCTACGTCATGCCCTGGAACGCCTACCCTTGGGTCCGTGAGAGCGGCAGCCCGTCGGCCCTGAGTGTCCAGGAGAAGACCGACGGCCTGCGTCCTTTCCGGCAGTTCCTCAAAATCAACTCCCGGGTTTCGGCCATCATTGCCCACGGCACGGACGCGTCCACATTCCTCACCCTGTTCGAAAAGACCTACCACTCCTCGCTGAAGAACGCCGGCATCAAGATCTACAAGGCCTCCGCCCTGGGCGGGAGGGCCTTTGCTGTCTCTGAGGCAAAGCAGGAAGAGCTGCTGGCCAAGAGCGTGGACACCTACCGTGACGCCATGCAGCGGGCAGGTATCCAGCACCTCTAGCTGCCCATTTCACAGCCTTCTTTCAGCCGCGCAGGCGCATACTCGTAGGTACCCTGACCGGCGAGAGAACCAGGCTGAACCGTGACGCCCTACCCCGACCGTTCCCCAAAGCCAGCATCTCCAGTGGAGGACGCGGCTGTGCGCATGGCGGCACTCCCCCAGCTGCGGCACTGGATCGCCGTGCCCATCCTCGCAGCACTCCTGATCGTGGCAGGCGGCCTGGCGCTGAGGTTCATCCCCGCCCTGACATCGGCGGACATGTCAGTGGACGCCGAGCTGAGCCATGACCACACGCCGCCGCTGACGGCCTTGGCCATGGCCATCAACGTGGTGTTCAGCCCGGCGGGCGGCGTGCTCATGATCGCCGCCCTGTGCCTCTACCTCCTGCTGGTGCGCCGCAGCCCCGTCAACGCCATCGCGACAGGGCTGGTTGCTGCAGGCGGCTGGGTGAGCAGCGAACTGTTCAAGCTATTGGTGGCACGCCACCGCCCCGACTCCACAGCGCTATACAACCCGCTGATCCCGGAGCCGGGAACGGACAGCTTCCCCAGCGGTCATGTGGCCCTGGCTTCCGCGCTGGCCATTGCCGTCTATCTGCTGGCCCGCGGCACCAAGTGGCAGCGGCCGGCAGCCATCCTCGGGATCCTTGTGGCCATGACCGTGGCATTTTCCCGCGTCTATCTCGGCGTGCACTACCCCACCGACGTCACGGCGTCCTTCCTCACCGCAGCCACGGGAGCGGCGTTCCTGACCGGACTGTGGAACCGGTTCGGGCTGTCGCTGCTGGCCCGGATGCCATTCCTGGCAAAACTCGGCCCCGTTCCAACGCCCCAGGGCTGAGGCGCTGCCATGACGGGCTTCATCGACGGCCTCCTGAACGTCAGCCCGATCGTGGCGTATATCGCCGTCTTCTGCCTGGTGTTTGCCGAGGATGCATTGTTTGTCGGCTTCGTCATCCCAGGCGAAACAGCAGCCGTCCTTGGGGGCGTGGTGGCCAGCCGGGGCGAGGTGCAGCTGGGCATGATGATGGGCCTGGTGGTGGGTGCCGCCGTCATTGGCGACAGCGTGGGCTATGAGGTGGGCAAGCATCTGGGCTCCCGCATCCTGGAGGCAAAAGTGCTCCGCCGCCACGCCGGGAGGTTGGAGAATGCGCAGGATTTCCTCCGCCGGAAAGGCGGTTCCGCTGTCTTCCTTGGTCGCTTCACAGCCTTCTTCCGGGCTGTCATGCCGGCCCTGGCCGGCACCTCCCGGATGCCCTACGGCCGGTTCCTCGCCTGGAACGCGGCGGGCGGCATCGTCTGGGGCATTGGCTTCGTCCTGATTGGCTTCCTCGCAGGCAACTCCTACGAGGCCGTGGCCAAGGCAGTGGGCCGGGATCTCGCCGTCGTCATCGCTGCCGTGGCCGTGGCGGCGCTCATCGTTTGGCACGTGCGTTCACGACGGCGGCGGCAGCGGCGGCGGGCCGCCAACCAGCGGCAGGACTAGGGAGAGCTTGACAGCAACTGTGACCAGTGCCATATTTGAGGACGTGAACCTGTCAGACAGCCGGACAGCAGGACAGCCTGCACACCGACCGCTTGCCCGGCTGAGCGCTGCCGAGGCGGTGTTCAACGCCATCCGCGGGGACATCGAATCCGGCACGATCCCGGTGGGAAGCAAGCTCAGTTCAGAGTCCACCCTCTCGCAGCAATACGGAGTCAGCCGCTCGGTCATCCGGGAAGCCCTCCGCTCCTGCACGGCCCTGGGCCTCACGGTCACCAGGACCGGCAAGGGCACGTTCGTCATTGCCAGCAAGGTGGCCAATGACCTCACCCTGGGGCAATACTCGGCACGGGACCTGACAGAGGCGCGTCCCCACATCGAGGTCCCGGCCGCAGGCCTGGCAGCGGAACGCCGCACTCCGGAGGAACTCGACATCCTCCGCGGGGTGGTCGCCGCCATGGCCTCGGAAACGGATCCGGAATCCTGGGTGGCGCTGGATTCCAGCTTCCATGCCACCATTGCGCGGGCCAGCGGCAACAAAGTGTTCGCGAGTGTCGTGGCTGACATCCGGGACGCGTTGGCCCACCAGTCCGAGACATTGAACATGGTGGCTGACCGCCAGCACGCCTCCGATCTTGAGCACCAGCAGATCCTTGCCGCCATCGAGGCCGGCTCCGCGGAAAACGCCCGCGCCGCCATGGCCCACCACCTGGAAGCCGTGGGCGCAGCCCTGGAATCCATCCTCAACAGCTAATTGAATCCAACCAACCCTTCCAAGGACACCATGCCATCCCCCGTGTTTTCTGCTGCCCAGACCGCTGCCCCGGACCAGCTGGCCCTGCCACAGCACATCCCCCTGGTGGCCGCCCTCCGTGACGGCCTGGTGGAAAGTGTCCACTATGGTTCCGCGATTGCGCTCGCGGCTGACGGTTCAGTGGCGGCAGCCGCAGGGGACCCGCTGACTCCGTTCTATCCACGCTCCGCGCTCAAGCCCCTCCAGGCTGTGGCCATGGTCCGCGCCGGCCTGGAACTCCCCGCGGATCTCCTGGCGTTGGCCGCCGCGAGCCATTCGGGCGCGGCAGTGCACCGGGACGGTGCCCTGCGCATCCTGGAACTGCACGGGCTCGCCCCCACAGACTTGGAAAACAGCACCGACCTGCCTTACGGCACCACCGAGCGCGAGGACTGGCTGCGCAACGGCGGCAGCGCCACCCGGATCACGCAGAACTGCTCCGGGAAGCACGCCGCCATGGCCGCAACCTGCGCCATCAACGGCTGGCCCTTGCAGGGCTACCTGGATCCCTCCCACCCGCTGCAGCAGCTCGTCGCCCGGACCGTCGTTGACCTGACCGGCGAGGAGCCGGCCGGCGTGAGCACCGATGGCTGCGGGACCCCGCTGTTCGCCCTGACCCTCCGCGGCATGGCCCGCGCCTTCGGCCGAATCGCCCAGGCGGCCGCACGGCACGACGGCGACACCTTCGATTCGACGAATGCGGAAGCCGCCGTCGGGCTCGCCATGCAGCGGCACCCGCACATGGTGGCCGGGGAAGGCCGCGACGTCACCGAACTGATGCGCCTGCTGCCCGGCGCCGTGGCCAAGGACGGCTTTGAGGGCGTCCAGCTGGTGGGCCTGGGTGACGGCAGTGCCGTGGCCGTGAAGATTTCCGACGGCGGCGACCGCGCCCGGATGCCCGCCACCGTCCGCCTGCTGGAGGCGCTGGACGTTGACACCGAACCCCTCGGTGGAATCGCCACCGCACCCGTGCTGGGCGGCGGTCACCAGCTGGGCCAGCTACAGGCCACTGATTTCCTAAACACCCAGTCCACGCCCGACAACGAAGCCCTGTGAGGACCTCCATGACCATGATCGACACCGCAGCGGACGCCACGTCTGCTCCCACCACCCGGTCTGAGCACGACCTGCTGGGCGACCGCGACGTCCCCGCCGGGGCGTACTGGGGCGTGCACACGCTCCGCGCCGTAGAGAACTTCCCCATCACCGGCCAGAAGCTGTCCTCCAACATGCACCTGGTCCGCGGGCTTGCCGCCGTGAAACTGGCGGCCGCCCGCACCAACCGGGAGCTCGGACTGCTGGACGCCGAACGCGCCGATGCGATCGAGCAGGCCTGCCATGACGTCCTGGCCGGCCGGCTTGCCGACCAGTTCGTGGTGGACGTGGTCCAGGGCGGTGCCGGCACGTCGTCGAACATGAACGCCAACGAGGTCATCGCCAACCGCGCCCTGGAAATCCTGGGCCACCCCAAGGGCGACTATGCCCGGCTGCACCCCAACGACCACGTCAACCTCAGCCAGTCCACCAACGACGTGTACCCCACCGCGGTCAAGCTGGGCACCATCTTCGCCGCACGGGAGCTGCTGGCAGCACTCGAGGAACTCGAGGACGCCTGCGCTGCCAAGGCCATGGAATTCCGCACCGTAGTGAAAATGGGCCGCACCCAGCTCCAGGACGCCGTCCCCATGACCCTGGGGCAGGAGTTCGGCAGCTACGCCGTCACCATCGGCGAGGACCGGCTGCGCCTGGCGGAGGCCGAACTGCTGATCCACGAGATCAACCTCGGCGCCACAGCCATCGGCACCGGCCTGAACGCGCCGCACGGGTACGCCGAAACCGCCTGCCGGCACCTGGCGGAGGTCACGGGCCTGCCGCTGGTCACTGCCGTCGACCTCATCGAAGCCACGCAGGACGTGGGCGCCTTCGTGCACCTGTCCGGCGTGCTGAAGCGGGTGGCGGTCAAACTGTCAAAGATCTGCAACGATCTCCGTTTGCTCTCCTCCGGCCCGCGCGCCGGCTTCGGCGAGATCAACCTGCCGGCCGTGCAGTCCGGCTCCTCCATCATGCCGGGCAAGATCAATCCGGTGATCCCGGAAGTGGTCTCCCAGGTGGCCTACGAAGTGATCGGCAACGACGTCACCATCACCATGGCCGCCGAAGCCGGGCAGCTGCAGCTCAATGCTTTCGAACCCATCATCGTCCACAGCCTCCACAAGAGCATTTCCCACCTCGAAGCAGCCTGCCGCACCCTTACGGCCCGCTGCATCCGTGGAATCACCGCCAACACCGAACACCTGCGCCGCACCGTGGAGCAGTCCATCGGGCTGGTCACCGCATTGAATCCCCACCTCGGTTATGCCACCGCCACTGCCATTGCGCAGGAAGCACTTGCCACCGGCAAGGGTGTGGCTGAACTGGTCCTGGAGCACGGACTCCTCACCGATGCCCAGCTCCAGGAACTCCTGAGCCCCGAACGCCTGGCCAACCTCAGCAAGTAGTCCCCACCTGCTCCCTCGCCTCGCAAGCTCGGCCAGGGAACCCGGCAGGCGTGGGCCCACCACCCCCCAAAGGACACTCCCATGACAAATACCCCCCTTCCTGACCACGTTATTGATGGTGGTCACGCGCATGCGTCCGAGACCTCCCTGCACGCGGAGGACAAGGGTTACCACAAGAACCTCAAG
>NZ_JBPFDM010000016.1:33421-100279 GCF_059414945.1 Arthrobacter sp. SAFR-179 | reverse complement strand
GACATCCCCGCCGAACTCGCCCACATCGCCGACGGCATCCAGGACTCCGGCACCACCCGCCAGGAAGCCGCCACCCTTCTGGCAGCACATTCCTGACCTCCCTGCAGTGACGTGGCAAGGGGCCGGACGCCGGATCATTCCAGCGTCCGGCTCTTTGGTTTAAGTCACGTAGAATTGAGGCACTATGGCGAAATCCCCTGACTCCAGCAACTCCACCCCGGCGGGCTCAAGCGCGGTGAAGCGCGGCCTGTTCACGCGCAAGCCGAAGGAAGCAAAGGCCAAGAAGCCCAGCAGGCTCAAGCAGATTGGCGAGGTCTTCACCATGACCCGCCGCCACGACCCCATGGTTCCGTGGCTCATGCTGCTGGCGTTCCTAGGCGTTGTGGCGGTCAGCTTCCTGGTGGGTTTCTGGCTGGACAACTGGATTACCGGCCTCATCATCGGCATTCCGCTGGGCCTGCTGGCGGCAACGTTTATTTTGTCCCGCCGCGCCGAACGTGCCGCCTTCGCGCAGATTGAAAACCAGCCCGGTGCCTCTGGTGCCGCCCTGGGCACGCTCCGCCGTGGCTGGATCACAGAGGAGCAGCCTGTGGCTGTCAACCCGCGCACCCAGGATGCCGTGTTCCGCGCCGTTGGCCGCCCCGGCGTCGTCCTTGTCAGCGAAGGCCCCGGCCACCGCGTGAAGCCGCTGCTCGATGCCGAGCGCAAGCGCCTGGCGCGCATCCTGCCGAATGTTCCCGTGCACACCATCCAGACCGGGCACGGCGAGGGCCAGGTGCCCCTGAGCCAGGTGGCCAAGAAGATGGGCAAGATGAAGAACGAACTGACCAAGCTGGAGGTCAGCACCGTATCCAAGCGCATTGCCTCGATGGGCACCCGGATGCCCATCCCCAAGGGAATCGATCCCTACAAGGCCCGTCCCAACCGCGGACGCTAGCCGGCGGAACGCCCCGGTACCGGCACTGCCGGGCCGGGGCGTTTTTTCGTACGCGCCAATTATCTGTGCCGAACGGCAGCCTTTGCCCAACTGACTGGCCCCGCCATCAACCTAAGACAGGACGTGACCATGAAGCCCAGGACAGCCGTGATCCGCGCCTTCCATATCCTCGCCGTGGCCGAGGCCTGCAGTTGGGCAGCGCTCCTTGCCGGGATGTATTTCAAGTGGATAGCGGGCACCAGTGAGCTTGGCGTCCAGGTGGCTGGACCCATCCACGGTGCGCTGTTCATCGGGTACGGGGTTGCCGCGCTGATGCTGTGGCGGGTGCAGCGCTGGCCCTTCATGGTGGCGGTGCTGGCGGGGTTCTCCGCCGTCTTCCCCTTTGCCACCCTCCTGTTCGAGCGATGGGCCGGGCGGCGCGGTTACCTCGGTGCCGCAGGGGCAGAAGTGCCCGCCGGTGAGCCTGAGTCCAGCCGGGTGTAGGCGAACGCTCATCAACCGTGGACTCCATTGATTCAAAACTGAAGCCAGAGCCGTCCTCCAAGCCAGGGCCGCTGGCGGGGCGCGCGCAGGGCCGCAGGCGCATGGTCGCGCTCCTCTCCCTCCTGGGGGCAACGCTGTTCTGGGCCGGCAACTACGTCGTGGGCGCGGGTGCGGTCCAAAGCATTGAGCCGCTGAGCCTGGTCTTCCTGCGCTGGGCCATCGCGCTGGTGCCGCTGCTGGTCATAGCCCAGCTGGTGGAGCGGCCAAACTGGCGCTCGGTCCTGGCCGCGTGGCCGTGGCTGGTCGCGCTTAGCATCTGCGGGCTGCTCGGCTATAACCTCCTGCTGTATGTCGCCCTGGAGCACACCGATGCGTTCAATGCATCGTTGATCAACGCCTTCAATCCGGCACTCATCACGCTTGCCGCCGCCGTCTTCCTGCAGGAACGGCTGACGCGGTTGTCAGTGGCCGGCGTCCTTCTGGCCCTGGCCGGCGTCCTGATCGTGATCAGCGGCGGGGACGCCGGCAGGCTGCTCACCGCCGGCTTCGGTACGGGCGAGGTGCTGATGGTCGGCGCCGTGGTTGTCTGGACCGCGTACACGGTGATCGGCCGGCGGGCCCCGAAGATTCCTCCGATTACGGCCACGGCAGTCCAGGCAGCAGTGGCGGTGGCCCTGCTGGCCCCGGTCCGGTTGGCGACAGGCGGCCTGGCCCTGCCTTCAACCGCAAACTCCTGGGCGTCGCTGTTGTTTATCGCTGTTTTCCCGTCGGTGCTGTCTTACCTGCTGTGGAACCGTGCCCTGACGGTCCTGCCCGCAAGCGGTGCCGGGGTGTTCCTCAACCTCATTACGGTGTTCACTGCCATCCTTACTATCCTCGCCGGACACGTCCACACCACCGCGCAACTGGTGGGGGGCGCCATCGTGATCGGCGGCGTGGTCATTGCCAATGCGCCGAACTTCCGCCGGCAGAATGCCCGGGAAGGGCAAGGCTGAGGATTGTGTGGATGCCCGGAGCATCCGCGCCTAGCGGCGGATGAGGAGCGTGTTCATCGCCTTGTCGTGAAGGCCGCGCTGGTCCGGGTCGAAGATCACGGCGGGGATGACCAGGCAGAGCAGCACGGCCCTGACCAGGGCCGCGAGTGGTCCGGGCGCGCCGCCTCCCGGCTTCACCACGGCGATGCCCATCATGCGGTGGCCGATGCTGTAGCCGAGCGTTCCCACCAGGAGGATCTGCTCAATCGCGAAGACCGCAAGGGTGGCCCAGGAGTCGCCGCCGAAAGCGAAGTTGCTGATGAGCAGCGCGATGCCCCAGTCGATGCAGATGGCTGCGATCCTGCGCCCCGCCCGCGCCATGGAACCCGGCCCGGCCTCGGCCAGGCCCAGGCGCTCCCCCGGATACTTTGAGATGCCGGAGGTGTCCGGTCCGCTGAGCCAGGACCCAATGTCTTTGCGATCTACCACCGTCCAAGCTTACCGAGCCACGCCGGTGCCGGTGCGCCCACAGTGTGGATAGGACTCGACCGCAATGTGGACGGAGGATAGCGTGGTCATAGCAGGGCATTCTGTAACCTGCCCGAAACAATGCGGACACGGACGGGAAATGCCGCATCCATAGTCTGTTAGCAGTTTCATGCAATCCCCGGCAGGTACCCCGCAGGGAAACCACGCGTTCTCCCTGCTTTTGGATTGCGCTGGATCACAGGCTTCCATGCCAGATATTTACATATGCGTTAGGAGCATAGATGTTCAAGACTGCGGACGAAGTCCTCAAGTTCATCAAGGACGAAGATGTAAAGTTCGTCGATATCCGCTTCACCGATCTTCCGGGCGTCCAGCAGCACTTCAACGTCCCCGCCAAGAGTGTTGACGCTGATTTCTTCGTCAACGGCCAGCTCTTCGACGGTTCCTCCATCCGCGGCTTCCAGGGCATCGCCGAATCCGACATGCAGCTGATCCCGGACGTCACCACCGCGTTCCTGGACACCTTCCGCATGGAGAAGACCCTCGCGCTGAACTTCTCGATCGTGAACCCCCGCACGGGTGACCCCTACCACCGCGACCCCCGCGGCGTAGCGGAAAAGGCTGAAGCCTACCTGGCTTCCACCGGCATCGCCGACACCGCGTTCTTCGCTCCCGAAGCCGAGTTCTTCGTGTTCGACAACGTCCAGTACCAGTCCTCCCCGCAGGGCAGCTTCTACAAGATCGACTCCGAGGAAGCCCACTGGAACACCGGCCGTGAGGAAGAGGGCGGCAACCTGGGCTACAAGACCCCCGTCAAGGGCGGTTACTTCCCGGTCTCCCCCACCGACAAGCAGGCTGACCTGCGCGACGCCATGTGTGTTGCCCTGGACGAAGCCGGCCTCGAGGTCGAGCGCAGCCACCACGAAGTTGGATCCGCCGGCCAGGCCGAGATCAACTACAAGTTCACCACCCTGACCCACGCTGCCGATGACCTGCAGAAGTTCAAGTACGTCATCAAGAACACCGCTGACGCCTGGGGCAAGTCTGTTACCTTCATGCCGAAGCCTGTCTTCGGCGACAACGGCTCGGGCATGCACTGCCACCAGTCGCTGTGGAACGGTGGCGAGCCGCTGTTCTACGACGAAAAGGGCTACGCTGGCCTGTCCGACACTGCCCGCTGGTACATCGGCGGCCTGCTCCAGCACTCCTCCGCCGTCCTGGCCTTCACCAACCCGACGGTGAACTCCTACCGCCGCCTGGTCAAGGGCTTCGAGGCTCCGGTCAACATGGTGTACTCGCAGGGCAACCGCTCCGCCGGTATCCGCATTCCGATCACCGGTTCCAACCCGAAGGCCAAGCGCATCGAATTCCGCGCTCCGGACCCCTCCTCCAACCCGTACCTGGCATTCGCTGCCCAGCTGATGGCCGGCATCGACGGCATCCGCAACCGCATCGAGCCGCCGGCTCCGATCGACAAGGACCTCTACGAGCTCCCGGCCGAGGAAGCCAAGGATATCCCCAAGGCTCCGGGCACCCTGGAGGAAGCACTGGAGGCCCTGCGCGAGGACAACGAGTTCCTGCAGGCCGGCGGCGTCTTCACCCAGGACCTGATCGACACCTGGATCGAGTACAAGTACGAAAACGAGATCCGCCCGCTGTCCCTGCGCCCGAACCCCTACGAGTTCGAGCTCTACTACGGCGTCTAGTCCCAGCCCTGCCCTGCAGGACAGCTGAACAGCAGAAGGCGGCCACCGGTGATGAACCGGTGGCCGCCTTCGGCGTTTGTCCGGGCCTTAAAGCCGCGGACGGAGACCATAAGGTGGGGGTCCGCCTCCAGACGTGCTGAGACCGGGAACCGGACCCCCTGACGAATGCCCCCCGAGACGAAGACTGTCCAGCCTTCCCCCCAACAAGGTTGGAGAACACCGCCAATCCACATGATCGGGCAATCGCTTGCTAAGCGCAATGCCGGTCCGGCGCGTTACGCAGGCGCCTCCACGGCGAAACTGCGGAACATGGTCCGTTGCGGCCCGGACGTTCCGCCGAGGTACGGCCCGGAGTCGATGAAGCCGGCGCGGCGGTAGGCGGAGAGGCCTGCAGGGTTTTCCTGGTTGACGGACAGTACGACGCCGGACTCGCCGCTTTGGTGCCGGGCGGTCAGCTTGCGCGCTGCCTCCAGAGCGGCGGCAGCCGCGAGCGTGCCCAGGCCCTTGCCCTGGTGCCGCCGGTCGATGAGGAACCCGCGCAGGAGCCACGCGGAGTGATCGTCAGGCCAGCCGGCGAGTCCCGCGGCACCGGACTGCAGCGTCAACAGGCCAACGGCGCTTCCTTCTGCCTCGATCACGTGTGGCCGTCGTGATTCCTCCGCCAGTCCGGTAAGGGCCATCCGCAGCGGGTCGCCCACGAAACGGTCCTGGCCCGGCACCAGCCGCATGTTGGCGATGGCGTCCAGCTGAATGGCCAGGGCGTCGGAGTCCAGGTCCTCCAATTGGATGAGCCAGACCCACGGCTGGGGTTCAATGCCCATAGAAGACGCGCTCGAAGACTGCCCTGGCCCGCCGGCTCACCCTGAGGTAATCCTCCTCCAGCGCGGCGGCGTGTCCGGGCTCGTAGCCGCACCAGCGGGCCACGGCCTCAAGGTCGCGGCGCGAGGACGGCAGGAGGTCGGAGGCCTTGCCATTCCAGATGACGTTGGCGGACCGGATTCGGCTGGCCAGCCGCCAGGCCTCGGCGAGCAGGCCGGCGTCGGAGCTGTCCAGTAGCCCCAGCTCCGCTGCGGCCGAGAGGGCTTCCAGGGTGGACGGGGTCCGGAGCTCCGGATGCTTCCCGGCATGCTGGAGCTGCAGGAGCTGCACCAGCCACTCAACGTCGCTGAGGCCGCCGCGCCCCAGCTTGAGGTGGCGTGCGGGGTCGGCGCCGCGCGGCAGCCGCTCGGATTCCACCCTCGCCTTGATCCGCCTGATTTCGCGGACGTCCTGCTCGGACACGGACTCCGGGTACCGGATGGGATCGATGAGCTTGACGAAGTCAGCGGCCAGGGCGTCGTCGCCGGCCATGGGGCGTGCCCGCAGCAGGGCCTGCGCTTCCCAGATCAGGGACCAGCGGCGGTAGTACTCGGCGAAGGAGTCCAGGGAGCGCACCATGGCCCCGTTCTTGCCCTCGGGCCGGAGGTCCGCGTCCATTTGGAGCACACGCTCAGCCATGATGGCCGGTTTCAGCGGCTGGGTGAGCAGATTTGAAATTTTCGCCACGATGCGCCCGGCCTGTTCCTGCGCCTCCGCCTCGGAGAAGCCTGGAAGTGCACGGTGGACGTACATGACATCGGCGTCGGAGCCGTAACCGATCTCGCGGCCGCCCTGGCGGCCCATGGCCACCACCAGGACGGTGGTCTTGAGAGGCCCGCCGGCGGAGACGATTCCTTCCGCCACCCGCAGGGCACCCAGGACGGCGGCGCGGTCCGTATCGGCCAACGCCGTGCCCACCTGTTCCTGGTCCAGGAGGCCGGCCGAATCGGCGATGGCGATGCGCAGGATTTCGCGGCGCCGGATCAGCCTGATCAGGCGCATGGCGCTCTCCGGGTCCGCGTGCCGGGACATCTTGGCAGTGATTTCCTGCCACTGGGCCTCGAAGCCCACGGGAACCAGGTCCTTGTCCTGTCCCAGCCACGCCACGGACTCCGGCGAGACTTCCAGGAGGTCTGCGATGAGGCGGGAGTTGGACAGCATGTGGCACAGGCGTTCGGCGGCCGCGTTGGAGTCACGGAGCAGTCCCAGGTACCAGTGCGTGGTTCCCAGGGCCTCGCTGACGCGGCGGAAGGCAAGGAGGCCGGCGTCGGGATCCACGCCTTCCGCGAGCCAGTCCAGCAGGATGGGCAGGAGCTGGCGCTGCAGCGCTGCGCGGCGGCTGACCCCGCCGGTCAGCGCCTCAATATGGCGCATTGCCCCTTGGGGGTCCCTGTATCCGAGGGCCGCCAGCCGCCCCTGCGCCGCCTCGGGCGTCAGTTTGGCGTCCTCGCTGCTGAGCTTTGCCGCGGTGTTCAGCAGCGGGCGGTAGAAGATGCGCTCGTGCAGTTCGCGGACGGAGCGCTTGGTGCGCTGCCATGCTGACAGCAGGGAGTCCGGGCTGGGGCGCTCGTTGGAGAAGGGTCCCAGCACGGCTTTGGCCAGTGAGCGCAGCGCCGGCTCCGCCACCGGCATCAGGTGGGTGCGGCGCAGCTGGAACAGCTGGATCCGGTGTTCCAGCAGCCGGAGGTAGCGGTAGGCGTTGTCGAAGGCGGCGGCGTCGGATCGGCCAATGTACCCTCCGGCCGACAGCGCGGCGATCGCGGAGGTGGTGTCCCGCCGTCGTAATGACTCGTCGGCCTTGCCATGCACCAGCTGGAGCAACTGGACGGTGAACTCGACGTCGCGCAGCCCCCCGCGCCCCAGCTTGATCTGGCGCTGCTCCTCGGCGGCCGGGATGTGCTCCGTTACCCGGCGGCGCATGGCCTGGACGGACTCAACAAAGCCCTCGCGCCCGGCCGAGCTCCAGATCAATGGCGCCACGGCTTCCTCGTAGGCGCGGCCCAGTGCGGCGTCACCCGCAATGCAGCGGGCCTTGAGGAGGGCCTGGAATTCCCAGCTTTCCGCCCACCTGGCGTAGTACGTCTCGTGGGAGGCGAGCGTGCGGACCAGTGGTCCCGATTTGCCCTCGGGCCGAAGATTCGCATCCACCTCCCAGAGCCCCGGTTCCCTGGCAACCGATGAAATGGCCCGCGAGATGCCGCTCGCCAGGGCCGTGCCGATGGTGTTGGCGTGGGCGTCCTCCAGGCTGCCCGGGTCCACCACGTAGATGACGTCGACGTCGGAGATGTAGTTCAGCTCCCGGGCTCCGCACTTGCCCATGCCGATCACGGCAAGGCCGACGTCAGCGACGTCGGCAGCGCTGTGCTGCTCCGCGGCCTCGGCCCTGGAAACGGCGAGGGCGGCCTCGATGGCCGCGGCGGCCAGGTCCGCCAGTTCGCCGCCAACGGACGGCAGGAAGTCCAGCGGATCCGCGGCGCACAGGTCCTTGACGGCGAGATCAACCAGCCCGCGCCGGTAGGCGGTGCGCAGGGCTGCGTACGCGTCCACACCTGTCACGGCGGCAACGGGACGGACTGCGCGGGGATCGGCGCCCACGGACTGCAGGAGCGTGGCGCGCAACCGGCCCGGGTCGGCGGGAAGCGGCTCCGGGCTGGCCCGGACCTCGAAGGCCTCCAGGTGCTCGGGGTGCCGGATCAGGAACTCCCCCAGAGCCTCTGAGGCCCCCAGGACGCGGTACATCGGTTCGCTGGCCTCAGGCTCGGCCGCCGCCAGGTCCCGCAGTTGCGGGTGCTTTTCGATCAGCCGGACCAGGGACTGCAGTGCGGTGTCCGGGCTGGCCGCAAGATGCAGCCCGGCAAAGAGCCTGTCCTGGTCCAGTCCCTCGAGTTCGCGCGCGGCAAGGAACCGTTCGCCCTTCTCCAGGTCGCTGAATCCGGCCGCGATCAGGCGGCGTGCCAGGCTCACGCCGGGCACCTAGAGGATGCCGAGGTTGCGCTGCAGCTCGTAGGGCGTCACCTGCAGCCGGTAGTCCTGCCATTCAGCGCGCTTGTTGCGCAGGAAGTGCTCGTAGACCTGTTCGCCCAGGATCTGCGGCATGAGCTCCGAGTCCTCCATGGAGCGGATGGCGTCGTGCAGGCTGGCCGGCAGGGGGTCGTGGCCCATAGCGCGGCGCTCGGCCGAGCTCAGCGACCAAACGTCGTCCTCGGCGGCTGCCGGCAGCTCGTAGCCTTCCTCGATTCCCTTCAGCCCGGCACCGAGCAGGACCGCATAGGCCAGGTAGGGGTTGGCAGCGGAGTCGATGCCGCGGTACTCGATGCGCGCTGACTGGCCCTTGCCCGGCTTGTACAGGGGCACGCGGACCAGGGCCGAGCGGTTGTTGTGGCCCCAGCTCAGGTAACTGGGTGCCTCGCCGCCGCCCCACAGGCGCTTGTAGGAGTTGACGAACTGGTTGGTCACAGCCGTGAACTCGGGGGCGTGCTTGAGGATGCCGGCAATGAACTGCCGGGCCGTCGTGGACAGCTGGAACTCCGCACCTGCCTCGAAGAAGGCGTTGCTGTCGCCCTCGAACAGGGAGAAGTGCGTGTGCATGCCGGATCCGGGGTGGTCGGTGAACGGCTTGGGCATGAACGTGGCATAGGTGCCCTGCTGCAGCGCCACCTCCTTGATGACGGTGCGGAACGTCATGATGTTGTCGGCCGTCTGCAGCGCGTCCGCGTAGCGGAGGTCGATCTCGTTCTGGCCGGGCCCTGCCTCGTGGTGGCTGAACTCCACGGAAATGCCCACGGATTCCAGCATGGTGACGGCCGTGCGGCGGAAGTCCTGCGCCACGCCGCCTGGAACATGGTCGAAGTAGCCGCCTTCATCAACCGGCACCGGTGCGCCGTCCGGACCGGGCTCGTGCGACTTGAGGAGGTAGAACTCGATCTCCGGGTGGGTGTAGCAGGTGAAGCCCATGTCCGCGGCCTTGGCGAGGGTCCGCTTCAGCACGTTGCGCGGATCGGCCGCGGAAGGCTCGCCATCAGGGGTGAGGATGTCGCAGAACATCCGCGAGGTCTGTTCGGTCTCACCGCGCCACGGCAGGATCTGGAAGGTGGCAGGATCGGGCTGGGCCAGCATGTCCGATTCAAAGACGCGGGCCAGTCCTTCGATGGAGGAACCGTCGAAGCCAAGGCCTTCCTCGAATGCTCCCTCGACTTCCGCCGGGGCCAGGGCCACGGACTTCAGCGAACCCACGACGTCGGTGAACCACAGGCGCACGAAACGTACGTCCCGCTCTTCGATTGTGCGCAGGACAAATTCTTGCTGGCGGTCCATGATGGCCTCTTCTCCGGTCAACGTTCATGCTCCGGGGCCCGCGCAAAGGGGAAAGCCGGCAGCAGTTCATCAACACTGTACTAATCATTCGGCGCCGATGCTTGAGCCCGGGCCCTGCGTAACACAGCATTAACCTGGCAGGCACCCCAGGCCGCCCACCTCCGGGGTTCCCACCCCGCGGCGGCACGCGTCCACGCACTACGCTATGACGCTAATCACCTTTGTCCCGCCTTGCCCGCGGTAGCTAGTACGGCGGATGGCGCACTACGCTCATCCCATGGCCTCCAGCAACAGCTCCGACTCCAGCGCGTCCGCAGAAGTACCCGCCCCGTACGGCAGCGGCCCCGGCACACCGGCTGCGGCCCCGGTTCCCGCTCCGGGCGAACGGAAGCCGGCAAAGGTCCGCATCCACCACCTGCAGCAGGCCAAGCGCGATGGCACCAGGTTCGCCATGCTCACCGCGTACGAGCAATACACGGCCGAGATTTTCGACGCTGCCGGCATCGAGGTGCTCCTGGTGGGCGATTCGGCCTCGAACAACGTCTTTGGCAACGAGACCAGCCTGCCCGTGACCGTGGACGAACTGCTCCCCCTGTGCCGGGCCGTCGCCAGGTCCGCCAAGCGTGCCCTGGTGGTGGCGGACCTTCCCTTCGGCAGCTACGAGGTCAGTGCGGAACAGGCCGTGGGCGCCGGCGTCCGCTTCCTGAAGGAAGGACTGGCCCACGCCGTGAAGATCGAGGGCGGGAAGTACTATGCGCCCACGGTCCGGGCCATGGTGCAGGCAGGCATTCCGGTCATGGCGCACATCGGCTTCACCCCCCAAAGCGAACACGCACTGGGCGGTTACCGCGTCCAGGGCCGCGGCGACGACGCCCAGCGGTTGATTGACGACGCCGTTGCGCTGGCGGACGCCGGAGCGTTCTGCGTGCTGATGGAAATGGTGCCTGCGGAGACGGCGGCGGCGGTTGACGCTGCGGTCAGTGTCCCCACGGTGGGCATCGGCGCCGGCAAGGCCACCACCGGACAGGTCCTTGTATGGCAGGACATGGCAGGTTTGCGGGGCGGCCGGATGGCCAAGTTCGTCAAGCAGTACGCGGACCTGCGGAGCACCCTGCTCGACGCCGCCACCGCCTATGGTGAGGACGTCAGGTCCGGCCAGTTCCCCGGCCAGGAACATACCTTCTAAGCCCGCCCCGGCCGTCAGACGAACCAGCGCCAGCCGTCAAGACCGCGGGTGGCGCCTGGCGGCACTCCTCCGCGGACTGCCTCGGCCGCGGGCGGCCTCACCTTGACGTCCGCTTCCGGAGCACCGCAAGGCGCCTTGCCCAACAAAGCCGTCAGTCGTCGTCGTCCTGCTTTTCCCAGGCCTCGTTGCGCGCTTTGACCTTCTCCAGGGCATGTTCGGCTTCTGCCCGGGTCTTGTAGGGCCCGATTAGCTGGCTCCAATCAGACAGCCGGTCCTCTTCGATCTCGTGCGTCCTGACGTTGTACCAGTACTCAGCCATCGTTTGCTCCTCGTCCGGCGGCGGGGAAGCGGCGGCGTGACCCACGTAACGTTGATTCTTACGGAGGCCGTGCGCCGCTTCCGGTTGTTAGGCGTTCTGTGGTGCCTTATATGATCAATCTATGCCTTCCCTTGCCTCGACTGCACCCATCGGCACCCTCACCCCGGGCACCGTGAGTCCGCAGCGTCCCGTCCCGGCGTCCATCCCCCGTCCGGAGTACGTGGGCAAGCCCGCGCCTGCAAAATTCACCGGTTCCGAGGTCAAGTCCGCGGAGACCATCGAGAAGATCCGGATCGCCGGAAAGATCGCGGCACAGGCCATCGTTGAGGTGGGCAAGCACATCCAGCCGGGCGTCACCACCGACGAGCTGGACAGGGTGGGCCACGAGTTCCTGCTGGACCATCACGCCTACCCGTCCACGCTCGGCTACCGCGGATTCCCCAAATCGCTGTGCTCGTCATTGAACGAGGTCATCTGCCATGGCATCCCGGACAGCACCGTGGTCCGGGACGGCGACATCCTGAACATCGACATCACGGCCTTCATCAACGGCGTGCACGGGGACACCAACCACACCTTCCTGGTGGGGGACGTGGACGAGGAATCCCGGTTGCTGGTCGAACGCACCAGGGAATCGCTGAACCGGGCCATCAAGGCGGTGGCGCCGGGACGGGAAATCAACGTCATTGGACGTGCCATCCAGTCCTACGCCAAGCGGTTCGGGTACGGCGTGGTGCGTGACTTCACGGGCCACGGCGTTGGTGAAGCATTCCATACGGGGCTCATCATTCCGCACTATGATGCCGCTCCTGCCTACAACACGGTCATTGAGGCCGGGATGGTGTTCACCATCGAGCCGATGCTCACCCTCGGCACCGTGGAGTGGGACATGTGGAGCGACGACTGGACGGTTGTCACCCGGGACCACCGCCGCACCGCCCAGTTCGAACACACCCTGCTGGTCACCGAGACCGGCGCCGAGATCCTCACCCTCCCGTAGCCCGTCCCATGCCTGCACCGGGCATGCTCCCGGTGCAGACCGGACACCTGTTACTGGCCGCCGAAAGCGGCCCCTTTTCCTGCCCACCCCTGTCACGAACGGAATCCCATTGGCCAAGAAGGACGAAAAACCGCACAAGAACGCACCGCTGATCGGCATCGACATCGGTGGTACGGGGATCAAGGGCGGCATTGTCGACCTGAAGAAGGGCAAGCTGCTGGGTGACCGCTTCCGCGTGCCCACCCCCCAGCCTGCCACCCCTGAGGCCGTCGCCGAGGCCGTGGCCCTGGTGGTGGCCGAGCTTTCGGCACGCCCCGAGGCACCGGAAGCCGGCTCCCCCGTGGGCGTGACGTTCCCGGGGATCATCCAGCACGGCGTGGTCCACTCGGCCGCCAACGTGGACAAGACCTGGCTGGACACGGACATCGACGCCCTCCTCACCGCAAAACTGGGCCGCCCCGTGGAGGTCATCAACGACGCCGACGCCGCCGGCCTTGCCGAGGCCCGCTACGGTGCCGGCGCCGGCGTCTCCGGGACCGTCCTGGTCATCACCCTCGGCACTGGCATCGGTTCCGCCTTCATTTTCGACGGCAAGCTGGTCCCCAATGCTGAACTGGGCCACCTGGAGATTGACGGTTTCGATGCCGAGTCGAAGGCATCGGCGGTGGCACGGGAGCGGGACGGGCTGTCCTGGGACGAGTACAGCGTGCTGCTGCAGCGCTACTTCTCCCACGTGGAGTTCCTGTTCTCGCCGGAACTGTTCGTTGTGGGTGGCGGGATCTCCAAGCGGGCGGACGAGTACCTGCCCAACCTCAAGCTGCGCACCCCGATTGTCCCGGCCGTCCTGCGCAATGAGGCAGGGATTGTGGGCGCCGCGCTGGAAATCGCCCTGAAGCACAAGCTGGCCAAGTAGGCAGTGGTGCCGGTGGCGGCCGCGGCTTCCCCTCCGCTGCCGCCACCGGAGTCTAGAGGGGGCTCTTCTCGGAGCTCTTGGCGCTGGTGGCGGCGCCCTTGGCGTCTTCCTCGGCCTCGTGGCGGAGCAGGGCGATGGCGGTTTCAAAATCCTCAAGGGACTCGAACGCCTGGTACACGCTGGCAAAGCGGAGGTACGCCACCTTGTCGAGTTTCTGAAGCGGCCCCAGGATCACCAGGCCCACCTCGTGGGCATCGATTTCGGCGGCTCCCGAGGCCCGGATCTGTTCTTCAACTTCCTGGGCCAGCATGGCGAGGTCGTCCTCGCTCACCGGACGGCCCTGGCAGGCCTTGCGCACCCCGTTGATGACCTTGCTGCGGCTGAAGGGCTCACCCACGCCGGACCGCTTGATCACGGAGAGGCTGGTGGTTTCCACCGTAGTGAACCGGCGGCCGCATTCAGGGCACTGCCTGCGCCGGCGGATGGCTGAACCGTCATCCGCCATGCGGCTGTCCACCACGCGGGAATCGGGGTTCCGGCAGAACGGGCAGTACATGGCGTTCCCCCTTTTCGCTTGTGGTGTGCAACGTCGTTGGAAGCCATCAGCACCGCCGGGGGGCAATGCTGTGGCGCCTCCCAGTTTACGGGCACATCTGGGGTAATAACAATCCTGTAATTACTACATGTAGTGGTGCAACCTCAGCCGGGGAAGCGGACCGAGACGGCGTCACCGTGGGCCGGAAGGTCCTCGGCCCGGGACAGGCTCACGATGTGTCCGCTGACCGCTGCCAGGGCATCCCGGCTGTAATTGACCACCTGGATGGCGCGCAGGAAAGTAGTGACGTTCAGCCCTGACGAAAAAGCAGCCGTGCCGCTGGTGGGCAGCACGTGGTTGGAGCCGGCGCAGTAGTCGCCCAGGCTGACGGGGCTGTAGTCGCCAACGAAGATGGCGCCCGCATTCCGGATCCGCGAAGCCACCGCTGCGGCATCCCGGGTCATGATTTCCAGGTGCTCGGCCGCGTAGGCGTCGCAGGCAGCGATCCCCTGTTCCAGGCTGTCCACCAGCACGACGCCGGACTGCGGGCCGGAGAGCGCCTCCTTTACCCTGGCCGAGTGCTTGGTCGCGGCCGCCTGCAGTTCCAGTTCACCCCGGACCGCCGCAGCCAACTCTTCCGAATCCGTGATCAGGACCGACGCTGCCTTGGGGTCGTGCTCGGCCTGGCTGAGCAGGTCCGCGGCAACCAGCGCCGGCTGGGCGGAGTCGTCGGCAAGGATGGCAATCTCCGTGGTTCCCGCCTCGGAGTCGATTCCCACAACGCCCTTGACAAGCCGCTTGGCCGTGGCGACGAAGATGTTCCCGGGCCCGGTCACCACATCCACGGGCTCCAGGGCAGGCCCGGCAGGTGAGGCTTCGACGCCGTAGGCGAAGGCGGCGATGGCCTGGGCGCCGCCGATGGCATAGACCTCGGTGATGCCCAGCAGCGCTGCTGCCGCGAGGATGGTGGGGTGCGGCAGCCCGCCGAACTCCTTCTGCGGCGGCGAGGCCAGGGCAATGGACTCCACGCCTGCCGCCAGCGCGGGCACAACGTTCATGATCACCGATGAGGGGTAAACGGCAAGGCCGCCGGGAACATACAGCCCCACGCGGGCCACGGGCACCCAGTTCTGGCTGACCACCGCGCCGTCGCCCAGTTCGACGTCCACATTGCGGGGGCGCTGGGCGTCAGCGAATTTCCGCGCCCTGCTGATGGATTCCTCCAGGGCGGCCCGCACCGCCGGGTCCAACTGGTCCAGCGCTCCGTCGATCGCATCCCCGGGGACCAGCGGGTGGTCCTGCGCTACGCCGTCGAACCGTTCCGCCAGCTCGGCCAGGGCCGCGAAGCCGCGCTGCCGGACGGAGGAGATGATCTCCAGGACCTTTTCCTCCGCATCCGCCACTGTCTGGCCCTGGGCGCGGGGTACGGCGGCGCGCAGGGCGGCAAGCGTCAGGTTGCGGCCACGAAGGTCGACGGTACGGAAATCGACGGCGGCTGCAGCAGGGGCGGGAAACTCCGGGAAAGTGGTCACGGGACTATTTTACTGGGCTGTTCCCGCCTGCCCGGTCCGCCGCCTCCGGCTGCGGCTTCCTGCCCGCCGCTCCCACCAGTTCCAGCACGAAGACCGATACGGCCGTGGCGGCAGGCCACAGCAGCAGCACCGGCCAGGCCCGGAGGGAAAAGGCGATGCTGGGGTTGGCTGAGGCGTCGACAGCAGGACCAAACAGCCGGGCTGCCAGGATCCCTGTCCCCCAGGCCAGGACGCTGCCCGCCAGCGCCCCGGTAAGGCCCGTCAGCAGGGCTGCCTGCGGGTCCCGGCGCTTGCCGTCGGCCAGGAACACGGCCAGCAGGCAGCCGGCCAGCACCAGGATCCCGGCGAGGGTGAGGTCCCGCGGCAGCCACACCAGTGGAACAGTGCCTGATGCCAGGGCTGGATCCCGCGTCATCAGGTTCAATCCGCCCGGCGCCAGGAGCCACCAGAGGAGGCCTGCCGGAATCCCCGAAGCCGCCGGGACCAGCAGCAGTGACCAGGGCAGCCGCCGGGCAGGGCGGGCGGAAGTTGTCATGCAACACACCTTAACAAAGGTTCCTGGCTGGGCCTCCGGCCGGGGTGTTGCCGCTGCCTGTTTTCCGGCCGCGACCGCTGGCCAATACGCTTGGAGAAAGAGTTACACCACTTAGTGCAGGAGTTCCGGTGACCGACAACAGCGAGCCGTTCGAGCAGACGTTCAGGGAGATGTTCCGCCGCCACGCCGCGGGCGTGGCCATCATTACCGTGAACTACCAGGACGAGCCCTATGGCTTTACCGCCACCTCGGTGGCGTCGCTGTCCGCCAAGCCGCCCCGGTTCACGTTCAACATGGCACGCAGTTCCAGGTCCTGGCCGGCCGTGGCCAACACCCAGTACCTGGGTGTCCACATGCTGGGGCTGGAGAACCAGGAACTCGCTGCCCGCTTTGCCCGCCCGGGCAACCGCTTCGAAGGCAACCACTGGGAGATCGGGCCGCACGGGGTTCCCATCCTGAAGGACGTGGCGGGCTGGCTGATCGGCGAGATCCAGATGCGGCTCTCCTTCGAGAACAACGCGGTGGTGGTGGTCCAGGTGGTGGACGGCCAGGTGGGCGGCGAGGGATCGCCCCTGCTGTACCACGGCGGGGCGTACGGGCAGCCCGTGCCGCTGGACTACGAGATCTAGCCGCGGGTAGACCAGCCCGGCACAAAAGAAGCGGCCGACGGCGGGAGCTGCTTCCCGCCGTCGGCCGCTTCTTTGTCAGGCGTCCGGTCTTTCAGGCGTCCAGGCAGGCAGGGCCCAGCAGGACCTTCAGGTCGCCGAACAGCGACGGGCTGGGGTTCACGCGGAGGTGGACCGGCAGGCCCATGATCTCCGTGCGGGTATCGCCCTGCAGGTGCAGCCGCACTTCGGAATTGCCCCGGTGGGTGCGCAGCACGTCGCCCAGCTCAGTGACCACGGCCTCGGTGGCCTTGTGGGTGGGCATGGTGATTACCAGGGGTCCGTTCAGCCCTTCGCTGAGGTCCGGGACGGACAGCTCCATGCAGTTCAGGGTGATGGCGCCGTCGTCGCGCTTCTGCAGGCGGCCCTTGACCACCACGATCAGATCCTCGGCAAGGACGGAGGCGATCGGCCCGTAAACCTGCCCGAAGAACATGACCTCGATCGAACCGCCCAGGTCCTCTACCTCCGCCCGGGCATAAGCGTTGCCGCTGGCTTTGGCGATGCGCCGGCTCAGCGACGTGATCATCCCGGCGATGGTGATGATGGCGCCGTCCTGGGGGCCGTCCTCGCCCAGGATGGTGGTGATGCTCATCTCGGCATGCTGGGCCAGGAGGCCCTCCAGGCCCTGCAGCGGGTGGTCCGACACGTAGAGGCCCAGCATGTCCCGTTCGAAGGAAAGCTTGTCCTTCTTCTCCCACTCGGGAAGGTCCGGAATCTCGATGCTCAACGAAGAGGACTCTTCGCCGGCGTCCTCGAAGCCGGCGAAGAGGTCGAACTGGCCAATGGCCTCGTTGCGTTTGAGGGTGATGACGGAGTCGATGGCCTCTTCATGGATCATTGCCAGGGCGCGGCGGTGGTGGCCCAGCGAGTCGAACGCGCCGGACTTGATGAGGGATTCGATGGTCCGCTTGTTGCAGACCACGGCCGGGACCTTCATCAGGTAGTCCTTGAACGAGGTGAAGGCACCCTCGCTTTCGCGGGCAGCCACCATGGCCTCGACGGCGTTGACGCCCACGTTGCGGATGGCACCCATGCCGAAGCGGATGTCGTTCCCTACCGGGGTGAAGTTCAAGGCGGACTCATTGACGTCCGGCGGAAGCACCGTGATGCCCATGCGGCGGCACTCGTTGAGGTAGATGGCGGACTTGTCCTTGTCATCACCCACTGAGGTCAGCAGCGCCGCCATGTACTCCGGCGCGTAGTGCGCCTTGAGGTAGGCGGTCCAGTAGGAGATGACGCCGTACGCGGCCGAGTGGGCCTTGTTGAAGGCGTAGTCGGAGAAGGGCAGCAGGATGTCCCAGAGGGTCTTGACGGCCTCCATCGAGTAGCCGTTGTCCTGCATGCCCTGGGAGAAGCCCGCGAACTGCTTGTCCAGCTCGGACTTCTTCTTCTTGCCCATGGCGCGGCGGAGGATATCTGCCTGGCCCAGCGAGTAGCCGGCCAGCTTCTGCGCCACGGCCATGACCTGCTCCTGGTACACGATCAGGCCATAGGTTCCGCCGAGGATCTCCTTGAGGGGTTCCTCCAGTTCCGGATGGATCGGGATCACTTCCTGGATCCCGTTCTTGCGCAGCGCGTAGTCGGTGTGGGCGTTGGCGCCCATGGGGCCCGGACGGTACAGCGCCAGCACGGCGGAGATGTCTTCGAAGTTGTCAGGCTTCATGAGCTTCAGCAGCGAACGCATGGGTCCGCCGTCGAGCTGGAAGACACCCAGGGTGTCACCGCGGGCCAGGAGTTCGTAGGACGGTGCATCGTCCAGCTTAAGGTTTTCCAGGTCCAGGTCGATGCCGCGGTTCATCTTGATGTTCTCAAGGGCATCGGAAATGATCGTCAGGTTCCGCAGGCCCAGGAAGTCCATCTTGATCAGGCCAAGGCCCTCGGACGTTGGGTAATCGAACTGGGTGATCACCTGGCCGTCCTGGAACCGGCGCATGATGGGGATGACGTCGATGATGGGGTCCGAGGACATGATCACGCCGGCGGCGTGCACGCCCCACTGGCGCTTCAGGCCTTCGATGCCCAGGGCGGTCTCGAAGACCTTGGCAGCTTCGGGGTCGGTAGCGATCAGCTGCCGGAAGTCCCCTGCCTCGCCGTAGCGCTTGGCTTCCGGGTTCTGGATGTCCGCCAGCGGGATGTCCTTGGCCATCACGGCCGGCGGCAGGGCCTTGGTCAGCTGTTCGCCCATGCTGAAGGGGTAGCCGAGGACGCGGGAAGAATCCTTCAGGGCCTGCTTGGTCTTGATGGTGCCGTACGTGACGATCATGGCCACGCGCTCGTCGCCGTACTTCCGGGTCACATAGTCGATGACCTCGGAACGGCGCCGGTCATCGAAGTCGACGTCGAAGTCGGGCATGGATACGCGGTCCGGGTTGAGGAACCGTTCGAAGATCAGCCCGTGGCGGAGGGGGTCGAGGTCGGTGATGCGCATGGCGTAGGCCACCATGGAGCCTGCACCCGAGCCACGCCCAGGGCCCACGCGGATGCCGTTGTTCTTGGCCCAGTTGATGAAGTCGGCAACCACCAGGAAGTAGCCCGGGAAGCCCATGGAGGTGATGACGCCGAGCTCGTAGTCGGCCTGCTTGCGGACCTCGTCCGGGATGCCGGCCGGGTAACGGTACTTCAGGCCCTTGTCCACTTCCTTGACCAGCCAGGAGGTCTCGTCCTCACCGGGCGGGCAGGGGAACCGCGGCATGTAGTTGGCGTCCGTGTTGAAGGACACCTCGCAGCGCTCGGCGATGAGCAGGGTGTTGTCGCACGCCTCCGGGTGGTCGCGGAAGAGTTCGCGCATTTCCTGCGGCGATTTGAGGTAGTAGCCGCTGCCGGAGAACGCGAACCGCGATCCGCCGTTGTCGTATGTGGGTTCCAGCAGCGTGGAGCCGGACTGGATGGCCAGCAGGGCCTCGTGCGCCTTGGCGTCGTGCTCGTGGGTGTAGTGGAGGTCGTTGGTGGCAACCAGCGGCAGGTTCAGGTCCTTGGCAAGCCGCAGCAGGTCCCCGGTGACCCGCCGCTCAATGTCCAGCCCATGGTCCATCAGTTCGCAGAAGTAGTTTTCCGCGCCGAAGATGTCCCGGAATTCGGCCGCCGCTTCAAGGGCTTCGCGGTACTGGCCGAGCCGCAGCCGGGTCTGGACTTCCCCGGAGGGGCAGCCGGTGGTGGCAATGAGCCCTTCCGAGTAGGTGTTGAGCAGTTCACGGTCCAGCCGGGGCCACTTGCCGAACACCGAATCGAGGGACGCGATGGACGAGGCCCGGAAGAGGTTCCGCATGCCCACGTTGTTGTAGCTCAGGAGCGTCATATGGGTGTAGGAACCACCACCGGAGACATCGTCCTTGCGCTGGGATTCATCGCCCCAGCGGACGCGTTCCTTGTCCGTCCGAGCGGTGCCGGGAGTTATATACGCCTCGACGCCGATGATCGGCTTGATGCCCTTGTCCGTGGCTTTCCGCCAGAAATCGAAGGCACCGAACAGGTAGCCGTGGTCCGTCGTGGCGAGGGCAGGCATGCCCAGGCGCTCGGTTTCGTCGAACAGCTCCCCCAGGCGGGCCGCCCCATCCAGCATGGAATATTCGGTGTGGGTGTGCAGGTGGACAAACGAATCATTGCTGGAACTCACCGGACCATTCTAAGCTCTGCGGCTTTGCAGCCCCGCCAGCCGGTCCGTGTCAGGCCTGTCCGGATTCCAGTACGTCCAGGGCGTAGGCCAGGTCCTGGGGGTAGTCGCTGGTAACCGTGACACGCTCCCCCGTCACCGGGTGGTCGAAGGCCAGTTCGCGGGCGTGCAGCCACTGCCGGGTAAGCCCCAGGGTGGCAGCAAGGCGGGGGTCGGCGCCGTAGGTGAGGTCGCCGGCGCAGGGGTGGCGGAGGGCGGAGAAGTGGACGCGGATCTGGTGGGTACGGCCGGTCTCAAGGTGGACCTCCACCAGGCTGGCCTTGCCGAAGGCCTCCAGGACTTCGTAATGGGTCACGGAAGGGCGGCCGTCCTCGATGACGGCAAAACGCCAGTCGTGCCCGGGGTGCCGTCCGATGGGGGCGTCGATGGTCCCGGTCAGGGGATCGGGAAGGCCCTGCACCACCGCGTGGTAGACCTTGTCCACCGTGCGCTCCTTGAAGGCCCGTTTGAGGGCGGTGTAGGCCCGCTCGGACTTGGCCACGACCATCACGCCGGACGTGCCGACGTCGAGCCGGTGGACTATGCCTGCCCGCTCCGGGGCGCCTGAGGTGGAGATGCGGTAACCAGCGGCGGCCAGGCCGCCCACCACAGTGGGTCCCACCCAGCCGGGCGACGGGTGGGCTGCCACGCCCACAGGTTTGTCGACAACGACGAAATCGTCCTCGTCCAGCAGGATGTTCAGGCCTTCCACAATCTCCTCCACGACTTCCAGCGGGTCCCGCCGTTCCGGGACAGTGACGTCCAGGACGTCCCCGGCCACGAGTTTTGCCGACTTGCCCAATGCTTTGCCCCGGTTCAGGACGTGGCCTTCCGCCAGCAGGGATGCGGCCACGGAGCGGGACACCCCCAGAAGGCCGGCCAGCCCGGCGTCGGCGCGCGTCCCGCCGTACTCTTCGGCCACGATAATGCGCTCAGTCATGGGCGGGCTTTTCCTGGGGTGCGTTCCCCAGCCGCGTTCCGTCCAGGGCGATTCCTCGGATGGTCAGGATGCAGATGATGGCGACGGCGGACACGACCGCGGAGTCGGCAATGTTGAAGATGGCGAAATTGGGCAGCTGGATGAAGTCCACCACGTGGCCCATGCCGAAGGACGGCTCACGGAAGAGCCGGTCGGTGAGGTTGCCAAGGGCGCCGCCCAGCAGCAGGCCCAGGGCGAGGGACCACCAGGCCGAACCCAGCCTGCGCACCTGGAAAAGAATTGCGATGGCCACGGCGGCCATGATGATGGAGAACACCCACGTGACGTTCTCACCGATCGAGAACGCAGCACCGGAATTACGGATGAAGTACCAGTGCAGGAGGGGCGGCAGGACGGGGATCCGCTCCCCCTCCACCATGGTGGAAGTGACCCAGAGTTTGGTCAGCTGGTCCAGGACGTAGGCGAACACCGCGAACCCGGCGAACAGGGAGAGCAGCACCGCCCGGCGCGGGCGCGGTGAGGGTGGGACAGGGCGTGCCGCATCCGCAGCAAGTTCGTCAGTCATGGTGCTTTCAATTCGTGGAGCTGGTGTCAATGCCAAAAGCCGGTGGCCGAGGAATCCTCAGCCACCGGCTTTCAGAATACGTGCTGCCAGGCTTAGTTGGCTTCGCTGACTTCCGGGGTAGCCACGGAGCCACGGGCATCCAGGTCGCGGAGCTGGCCTTCGATGTAGGCCTTCAGGCGTGAACGGTAGTCGCGTTCGAAGCCGCGGAGCTGTTCCACCTTGCGTTCCAGGACGGAGCGCTGCTGCTCCAGGGCACCGAGGATCTTGCGGGACTTCTCCTGGGCGTCGTTGACGAGGCTGCTGGCTTCGATCTGCGCTTCGGCGATGATCTTGTCCTTCTGCGCCTGGCCGTCGGCGACGTGGCGGTCGTGCATCTGCTGGGCCATGGCCAGCAGGCCGGCGGCGGATTCAGCGGAAGGAGTGGCGACAGCTGCGGGCGCGGCCGGTGCGGCGGCAGCCGGGGCAGCCGGCTGGACGTCCTTCTTCTTGTTGGCCTCGGCAGCCTTGGCCTCGGCCTCAGCCTTCTCGCGGGCCTCGTCCTTGTCGGCCTTGACCGGCGCGGGGACCTTCTCCACCACGGGAGCGGCAGCTGAGCTTGCCGGAACGCTCGAACCCGCTTCGGCGAGCTTCTTGCGGAGCTCGTCGTTTTCCTGGTTCAGGCGGCGGAGTTCAACGACGATTTCGTCCAGGAAGTCATCAACCTCGTCCTGGTCATAGCCCTCGCGGAACTTGGTGGGCTGAAAGCGCTTGTTGACAACGTCTTCTGGCGTCAAAGCCATCTGGTCACCTCACTGGTCTGGTTAGTCAGTAGGCCTTCCGGCCGTCAAAACTACGGTACCTAAATTTGGTCTGCTTACTCTAATTCAACACTGCGGTGTCAAACGCGAGGTTTCTTCGCTTTACACTAGCCGTTCCGCGGGGGAACACACTGCATTGCCGGTCCGGTGCGTGGATCAGGCAAGTCCCCTGGTGACATTCATCGCGATGCTGACGCCGATGAACAGGATCAGGAAACCCAGGTCCAGGGAAATGCCGCCAAGCCGGAGCGGCGGAATCATGCGCCGCAGGCCCTTGAGGGGCGGATCGGTGATGGAGTACACGGCGTGCGCCACAACCAGGGCCGCGCCCCGTGGCCGCCATTCCCTTGCGAACATCTGTACCCAGTCGAACACCAGGCGGATGATGAGGGCGACGAAGAACAGCAGCAGGGCGAGATAGAGAAGTCCGAAAACAATTCCCATGACTTATTTCATATCTCCATATTCGTGCGGCGCTGCCATAGCGGAGGCCGCTGTTGTCCTGCTGTTGTCTTGTCTATTTCAGCACAGATGCCAGACAGGTGTCCCTGCCTGGCATCCGGATGCGGCTTTTGGTGCTCAGCTTTGGTTGAAGAAACTGGCCTGCGTGTCGCTGGCCTTCTTGTCGTCACCGATCACTTCGACGTAGGACGGGGAGAGCAGGAACACCTTGTTGGTCACCCGCTCGATGCTTCCCCGGAGGCCGAACACAAGGCCGGCGGAGAAATCCACCAGCCGCTTGGCATCGGATTCGCCCATGTCCGTGACGTTCATGATCACCGGAATGCCATCCCGGAAACTCTCACCGATGAGCTTGGCATCGTTGTAGGAACGCGGGTGGATGGTGGTGATCTGGCGAAGTCCGGTGTTCTCTTCGCGGCTCGACGCCGCGCGTTTAATGGGGGTCACAGGGGCGCGGTATTCCTCTTCAGGGGCGTAGGACGCCTCGCGGCTGACTTCGCGGACCGGCGCCGGAGCGCGGCGTTCCTCGCGGTCAACTTCCATCGGTTCGTCCTCATCCTTACGTGTGGTCTGTTGCTCGGACTCGTAATGCTCATCGCCGTCGGCGAGCCCAAGATAGATCATTGTCTTGCGCAGAGCGCCGGCCATGGTCGACTCCTAATCGTGTCCCGTAAGCGGGCCGCCCAATGATTTGACAGCACTGGAGTCCCCCGCCCATCACTTCCAATAGGACCGACGCTACCCCACCGCGGGACGGGAACCGAGAATATCCGAACCGATTCGCAGGTGTGTCGCTCCGAACTTGATGGCGGCCTCAAGGTCCTGGCTCATGCCTGCCGAGATGCCTGTCGCCGCGGGGTAGGCCGCCGCCAGCCGGGCGGAAATCCCGGCGAGCTGTTCGAACGCCGGCTCCGGTGGCGCACCCAGGGGCGCCACTGCCATCACGCCGGCCAGGTTCAGGCCCTCCGCCGCGGCAATCCGCTCTGCCAGGAGCGGCACATCGGCGGGGTCTGCACCGCCGCGGTGCGTGCCGCCGTCGCCCTCAAGGCTGACCTGGATAAAGCAGTCCAGCGCCGCCCTCCCGCTGGCCTCCATCTCATGGGCAACCGCCTTGGCCAGTGCGTCCACGAGCTGCGGCCGGTCCACGGAATGGACCGCGGAGGCGTACCTTGCCACGGATTTGGCCTTCTTGGTTTGCAGCTGGCCTACGAAATGCCAGGCCAGGGGTAGATCTGCCAGCTCGAGGGCCTTGGCGGCGGCCTCCTGGTCCCGATTCTCGCCCACATCCGTAACTCCAAGGGCGGCCAGGCGCCGGATATCGTCCGCCGGGTGGAACTTGGTGACCACGATCAGGGTCGGAAGACGGTCCCCGCGCCCCGCGTCCCCGGCGGCCGCTGCGATCCGCTTCCGCACGGCGGCAAGCCGTTCGGAAAGTTCCGCGCGCCGGAAATCATCTGTCCGGCCCTGCCCTGTGCTTGCCGGCTCAGTCATGGCACCAGATCAGTCCGGCAAAACGGCCGGTATTCCGGTCGCGGCGGTACGAGTAGAGGGTGTCCGTCTCGAGGGTGCAGCTACCCGTGTATTCCACCTCCACGCCGGCCGTTTCAAGCTGGCTCCGTGCACCGGCGGGAAGGTCCAGTGCGGGCGTTCCCCATGAAGTGGTACTGCGGGTGGCAGGGACCAAAGCGGCCACCTCATCCTGCAGTGCCGGAGGAACTTCATAGCAGGACCCGCAGATCGATGGGCCCATCCAGGCGTGGATCCGGGAGGCACCAAGGGACAACATGTTCTCCACGGCGGCCGGGATGATACCGTTCGCGATGCCGGGACGGCCTGCATGCACTGCGGCAAGCACTGGCCCGCCCGGGGTCTCCCCCGCGAGCAGCACCGGAATGCAGTCCGCCACCATGACGGCCAGGGGAAGTCCGCGGGACACCATGGCGTCGGCCTCAGGTGAAGGCACTTCCGCACCCACTACTGCCACGGTCGTCCCGTGGACCTGGTTCATGAAGCGGAGCGATTGCGGACGCACACCCATATACTCCTCCAGCCGGGCACGGCGCTGCCGGACCTCGCCTGGATCATCCCCTACATGCAGGGCAAGATTTCCCGCATCCACATCAGTGAACGCGGCCGACACCCCGGGCAGGATGTCGGCGCGCCAATGGAACAAACCGCTGCCTACTTCAGGAAGTCGGGGACATCCAGGTCATCCGGGTGGGTGCCGGTCAGGTCCGGCTCCACGACGGAGGGAAGGTCGACGTCGAAGCCTGAGTCGGCGGGGACGGCCGACGGGCGCTGCTGTCCCCAGTTGCTGAGGCCCGCGGCACCGACGCCGGCATGGATCGGCTGGACGTTCTGCTGGTGGTTGCCGTTGCCCTGGTGGTTTCCGTTCTGCGGGTGGGCAGAGGCGGGGGCGGCAGCGGGGGCAGCGGGCCGCTGCGGGGCGGCCTGCGGCTGGGACTGGTCCATGGAGGGCGAGGTGGCCTTGACGTCGTCGAACCCGGCCGCGATGACCGTGACACGCGCTTCATCACCCAGGGCATCGTCGATGACGGCACCGAAGATGATGTTCGCCTCGGGGTGGGCCACTTCCTGGACCAGCCGCGCCGCCTCGTTGATCTCGAACAGGCCCAGGTCCGAGCCGCCCTGGATGGACAGCAGCACGCCGTGGGCGCCGTCGATGGATGCTTCCAGCAACGGCGATGCGATGGCCAGTTCGGCCGCCTTGACGGCGCGGTCTTCACCCCGGGCGGAACCGATGCCCATCAGGGCCGAGCCGGCGCCCTGCATGACGGACTTGACGTCCGCGAAGTCAAGGTTGATCAGGCCGGGCGTGGTGATGAGGTCGGTGATGCCCTGGACACCGGACAGCAGGACCTGGTCCGCGGAGCGGAAGGCGTCAAGAACGGACACGTTGCGGTCGCTGATGGACAGCAAACGGTCGTTGGGGATGACGATCAGGGTGTCCACCTCGTCACGCAGGGCGTCAATGCCCGCCTCTGCGGAACCGGCACGCCGGCGGCCCTCGAACGTGAACGGACGGGTGACCACGCCGATGGTCAGGGCGCCGAGCGAGCGGGCAATGCGGGCGACGACGGGCGCGCCGCCGGTGCCGGTGCCGCCGCCTTCGCCGGCGGTGACGAAGACCATGTCGGCGCCGCGCAGGACTTCCTCGATCTCGTCGGCATGGTCCTCGGCGGCCTGCTTGCCCACCTCCGGGTTGGCGCCGGCGCCCAGGCCCCGGGTCAGCTCCCGTCCGACGTCGAGCTTCACGTCGGCGTCACTCATGAGCAGGGCCTGGGCGTCGGTGTTGATGGCGATGAACTCAACACCCCTGAGGCCGACCTCGATCATGCGGTTGACTGCGTTCACGCCACCGCCGCCGATGCCGACGACTTTGATGACGGCCAAGTAATTCTGCGGAGCTGCCACGTTACGTGTCCCTTGTTCGTGTCTTATTGCGAAAACTGATGGAGAGCTTGAAGGCTGAAACCTTAACCTTCGAGTTGAAGGTTATAGTTATGTCAAGTAACTCTTGTCTGTGACGGTATTTCCTCTGGTTCCGACATTCAATAACCGGGTCCGCGTGTCGGATTAATACCGGAAAAGAAAGCGCTCAGCGCGTCACCGGGTGCCGTGGAACGCTGACATCGTAGACCCTGACCGGGTTCTTGGGATCGGCCGGAGCCTTGAGGAGCGCGGCCAGGACCTTGGCCTTGAGTTCCTTCTCGGAGGCGTTGCCCCACACGATGGTTTGGCCGTCCACCAGCTTGAGTTCCACGGCGTCCACGGACTGCGCGGACGCGTTGGACAGCTTTGCCAGCACGTCGGCCGGCAGCGCCCCGAGGACTGCGGCGGTGGCACGGAAGAGATCCTGGCCGATCGCGCCGGCACCGCCGTCGATGACCGGCAGCGAGGCCGACGCCGGATCATCAGTGGTCGCCAGCTGGATGCCGTCGACGTCCACCAGCTGGTACTGCTCCCCCTGCTTGACCAGCGCCACCGGCACACGCTCATGCACCGCGACGGCGAGGGTGGACGGCGGCCGGGCCTCCACGGAAACGGACTTGACCTGGATCAGGGAGCCCAGGAGCCCGCGGACGTCGTCGTCGCTGATCTGCGGCAATGGCTTGCCGCGCAGGGGCTCCAACGCAGCCTGAACCTGGGCCGGCGTGACAAGCCGCGTGCCGGTCACCGAAATGGTCTGCATGGCAAGCATTGGGGAGTAGACGGCGGCCGCCAGCAACCCGGCCACCAGGACCAGCACAGTTCCCACGGCGAGCAGGACTTTCTTCCTGCGGCGCCGGCCTTTGGGTTCCGGGAACGCCAGGACCGTTGCCCCGGCGGCCTTGGGCTCCTTCAGCTGCTGCGGGGACGCCTGGTCAGGGATGCTGCGGGATGCCGTGATCACGTCATTGCCCGCGCCTCCGGGCATGCCGGACGATTGTGCCCCTGCGTCCGTGCCGTTCCCGGACGGGGCGTCAGGGCGCTTGGTCCGCTTAGCCGGGGCATAGGTGGGGCGGCGGGAGCTAGGCACGCAGTGCCTCCACGATTTTGGGACCGTAGGCTGTGACGTCACCGGCGCCCACCGTGAGGACAACGTCCCCGTCCGCGGCTGCTTCGGCCAGGGTGCCAACTGCGTCGTCGGCGGAGACGAGCCGTCCGCCTTCCTTCAGGTGGTCGGCGATGAGCTGGCTCGTGACGCCCGGGATCGGGTCCTCCCTGGCGGGGTAGATGTCCAGGACCAGGGCGGTGTCGGCCAGGTTGAGGGCATCCGCGAACTGCGCAGCGAATTCGCGGGTACGGGAAAACAGGTGCGGCTGGAACAGGACATGGACCTTGTGGCCGCCTGCCACCGACCGGGCAGCGGTGAGGGCGGCGCGGACTTCCGTGGGGTGGTGGGCGTAGTCGTCGAACACGCGCACCCCCCTTGCCCCGCCTTTCAGTTCAAAGCGGCGGGAGGCGCCGGAGAAATGGGCCAGCCCGGCGGCAGCGGCAGCCGCGTCCACACCGAGCTCGAGGGCCACGGCAAAGGCGGCCGCCGCGTTAAGGGCGTTGTGCCGTCCGGGCACCTGCAGCGACAAAGGGAACCGGGCGCCATCTGCCGATATGGCAACCTGTCCCCTGCCGTCGTCGTCAAGCCTGATGTCCGCCGCGTCACTGGTGCCGTACAGGACCACCCGCGTGTTGCCCCGCGCCCTGGTCCGTTCCGCCAAAGCCAGCGCGCCGGCGTCGTCACCGCAGGCCACCAGGAGGCCGTCCGCGGGCAGCAGTGCAGTGAAGCGGTCGAAGGACTCGTAGACGGCTTCAGCGGTGCCGTAGTAGTCGAGGTGGTCAGGCTCCACATTGGTGACGACGGCGATGCGGGGCCGGTAATTCAGGAAGGACCCGTCGGATTCGTCAGCCTCCGCAACGAAGACGCCGGACGTCCCATGCGCGGCGTTCACGCCCAGCGCGGGAATGTTGGCGCCGACGGCAAAGGACGGATCCAGGCCCGCCGCGCGGAGCAGCACGGTAACCATCGATGTGGTGGTGGATTTGCCGTGCGTTCCGGCAACCGTCACCACCGTGTCCCCGCCCATGGTGGCTGCCAGGGCCTGGGACCGGTGCAGCACAGGCAGCCCAGCCGCGCGTGCCGCCGCCAGTTCGGGGTTGTCCTCCCGGATGGCTGAGCCTGCAACCACAGTCTGCGCGTCCGCCAGGTTGCCCGCGGAGTAGCCGACGGCAATGCGTGCCCCCGCCGCGGCAAGGTCCGTCATAACGGGCAGGTCCTTGGCGTCGGATCCGCTGACCGGGACTCCGCGGGCCACCATAATGCGGGCCACGGCGGACATGCCTACTCCCCCGATGCCGACGAAGTGCACCTTTCCAAGGGATTCCAGGCTGGGAGTGTTGTCGGGGCTCATGCAGATACCGCTTCCAGGACAAGACCAGCCATGCGCTGGTCGGCATTTCGGATTCCGAGCCGGTAGGACTTGGCTTCCATGGCGGCAAGCCGTGCCTTGTCGGTGATCAGGGGAATCAATTCGCGGTCAACCCATTCCGCCGTGAAGTCGCGGTCAGCCACCAGCAGCGCTCCGCCTGCGGCCACCAGGCCGGCTGCGTTCAGTGCCTGTTCCCCGTTGCCGATGGGCAGTGGCACCAGGACCGCCGGGACGCCGACGGCGGCCACCTCGCACACCGTGGCCGCGCCCGACCGTGCCAGAAGCAGGTCCGCAGCGGCATAGGCAAGCTCCATGCCGTCGATGTACTCCACCTGCCGGTAGCCCTTTGCCGCGAGGGGCTGGCCGGCCTGGTCCAGGACTGTCTTGCCGCGGCCGGTGATGTGGAGGGTCTGGATACCGGCATCGGCAAGGCGGCCGGCAGCGGCGGCGATGGTCCGGTTGATGCTCTGGGCGCCGGAGGAACCGCCGGTGACGATCAGGGTTGGCTGGTGGGGATCGAGCCCAAGGGCCTCCCGCGCGGCGCTGCGTGCGGTCTTCCGGTCCAGGCCGGAAATTTCCTTCCTCATGGGCATTCCCACATGAACGGCATTGCGCAGCGGGGTTCCGTCGAAGGCCACGGCAACCCTGCCGTTGAGGAAGGCCCCCACCCGGTTGGCCAGCCCGGGACGGGCGTTGGCTTCATGGATGACCATGGGGATGCGGCGCTTGCGTGCCGCCAGGTACATGGGTGTGCAAACGTATCCGCCCACTCCCACCAGTACATCGGCCCGGGCCTGGTCCAGGATGGCACCGGCCTGCCGGACCGCCCCGGCCAGCCTGGCAGGCAGGCGCAGCAGGTCCGCAGACGGCTTGCGCGGCAGGGGCACCCGGTCAATCGTGGCCAACTGGACGCCGGCGGCGGGAACCAGCCGGGTTTCCATCCCCGAGGGCGTTCCAACCGCCAGGATGGATGCGTCGGGGGCTTCGCTCCTCAGGGCAGCGGCGATGGCGAGCATTGGGCTGATGTGGCCCGCTGTTCCGCCGCCGGCCAGGACGATGGAGGGTTGTGTCGGAGTCATCTGGAGTTAGGCACGCTTTCTGGATGTCTTTGGTTTGTTCTTGTCCCGCCCCGGCCGGGCCTTGAACTTCAGCATCCGCTTGGGCCGAATAGCCGGGGCCATCTGCTCCCGCGCCAACGAGAGGACCACCCCCACGGCGCACAGCGACATCAGCAGGGCCGAACCGCCGTAGGAAATGAACGGCAGCGGCACGCCGATGACCGGCATCAAACCCGTGACAACGGACATGTTCACGGTGGCCTGGCCCAGGAGCCAGACCATGATGCTGCCGGCCAGGACCCGGTGGAACATGTCCTCCTGCGCCACCACCACGCGGTAGATGGCAGCGCCCAGGATGGCGAACAGGATCAGGACGACGACGGTTCCCACCAGGCCGAGTTCCTCGCCAATGATGGCGAAGATAAAGTCGTTGTGGGCTTCGGGGATCCAGCTGTACTTTTGCCGGCTCTGCCCCAGGCCCACGCCCAGCCAACCGCCGGAGGCAAGGCCGTACATTCCATTGGTGGCCTGGTAGTTGGCGTCGATACCGTCTGCGCAGGACTGGCCGGTCCACCACGAGGTGATGCGGCACATGCGGTTGGAGCTGGTGACGGCCATGACGGCGGTGCCGGCAGCGGCGATGATGCCGGCGATGCCGAAGAGGTAGAGCGGAACACCCGCGAAGAACAGCGCCGCTGCGACGATCATCATGATGATCATGGCCGTTCCGAGGTCGTTGCCCACCAGGATCAGCACGATGACGATGGCCGCCATGGGCACTGCGGGGACCAGCACGTGCTGCCACCGACTGAGCAGTTTGCCCTTCCGGGCGAGCACCGTGGCCAGCCACAGGGCGAGGGCCAGCTTGGCGGCTTCGGAAGGCTGGAAGGTGATGCCGCCGAGGTCGATCCAGTTCTTGTTGCCGTTGACTTCGTCGCCAACCACCTGCACCAGGCCCAGGAGCAGCACGGCGGCACCGACGGCGGGCCATGCGAGCCGCTTCAGCCACACCACATTGATCCGCGAGAGCACGAACATGGTGAAGATCCCGATTGCGGCGAAGACACCCTGCTTCAAGGCATCACCATAGGGGGACTTTCCGGCAGCGATGGATTCAACGCTGGAGGCGGAGAGGACCATCATGATCCCGATGGCCGTCAATGCGAGTGTGGCACCGAGGATGAGGTAGTACGTGGAGCCGTTCCGGGACGTGCCTGTTCCCTCCAGCGCGGACCAGAACCGGCGGTAGATGGTCCGCAGCTTTAGGCCCGCCGAAGCAGGCTGCCGGGTGGCCGTGGAGCCGGGGCGGGGCTTGCCACCCTGGCTTTTGACACCCTGGGGCTTGCCACCCTTGGGCCGGGTGGGCGTGCTGACCATTGTTACTCCTCGCCGGTCTGGGCCTGCCCTTCCACCAGCTCGCGGACAGCGTCGATGAAAGTACCGCCACGGTGAGCGTAGGAAGAGAACTGATCCATGGAAGCAGCTGCGGGAGCCATCAGCACGGTGTCGCCGGGTTCGGCAAGCTGTGCTGCTGACGCAACGGCCCGGGACATCACCTGTTCTCCGTTGCCGGGTGAACCGGCAGGAGTGCCACCGGGCGCCGAAGCAGTCTGCACTCCTTCAGTGTCGCCTGCCCCCGGTTCGATCACCGGGACATCGGGCGCGTGTCGCCGGAGGGCCTCCCGGAGCGGTGAGGTGTCTGTTCCGATCAGTACCACGGCCTTGAGCCGCGCCGCGTGGTCCCTCACCAGGTCGTCGTAGCTGACGCCCTTCGAGAGGCCGCCGGCAATCCAGACCACGTTGGTGAAGGCCGACAGGGAAGCAGACGCCGCATGCGGGTTGGTGGCCTTGGAGTCGTTGACCCAGAGGACCCCATCCATGCGGGCCACGGGCTGGATGCGGTGGTCGCCCGGGACGTAGTCCAGGATGCCTTGGCGGACCGCCTTGGCATCCACGCCGTAGGCGCGCACCAGGCCGGCGGCGGCGAGGGCGTTGGCCACCATGTGCCGTGGCGCCAGCGGACCAAGGTCGGCCATCGAGGCAAGTTCGGCGGCGCTGTTCCGGCGCTCCTCGATGAACGCCCGGTCCACCAGGAGCCCTTCCACGACTCCGAGCATGCTGACCGCGGGGGTGACTGTGGTGAAGCCGACAGCGCGGCAGCCTTCCACCACATCCGCGTTCTCCACCATGCGCTCGGTTTCCACCTGCTCCGCGTTGTAGATGCAGGCCTTCCGGGTCCGCTCGTAGACCTTGGCCTTGTCCGCAAGGTACGAGTCGTAGGAACCGTGCCAGTCCACGTGGTCTTCGGCCACGTTGAGGCAGACACTGGCTACCGGCGACACGGATTCCGCCCAGTGCAACTGGAAGCTGGAGAGCTCAACGGCGAAGACGTCGTACTCCACCGGGTCGCGCAGGGCATCCAGGATGGGGGTGCCGACGTTTCCGACCGCGATTGCCTTGAGCCCGGCGGCACGCAGCATCGATTCGGTGAGTCCAACGGTTGTCGTTTTGCCGTTCGTGCCGGTGATTGCCAGCCAGTCGGCCGTTTTCCGTCCCTCCCGGGTCCGCACGCGCCATGCCAGTTCGACGTCGCCCCAGACGGAGATGTGTGCCCGGGCTGCTGCAGCCAGGAGGGCCTGGTCCGGCCGCCATCCGGGCGATGTCACGATCAGTTCCGGAAGTTCGCCGTCGACGCGCGGTATGTGGGTGACCGCGTCCGGTCCCAGCAGCACATCGGCGGCGCCCACGATCTTGAGCGTATCGGCATGCGCACGCGCTGTTTCGCTGGTGGCGGCGTCCACCACCACCACGCGTGCACCGAGTTCAATCAGGGTGTCTGCGGCGGCGAAGCCGGACACGCCAATGCCGGTCACGACCACGCGCAGGCCGGCCCAGTCGGAGTCCCAGGAGACAAGGTTTGCCAGGCGGGGGGAAACGGTCACAGCAGTACAACCCATTCAGCGTAGAAAATGCCCAGGCCCGCGGCGACGAAGAGTCCGCCCAGGATCCAGAACCGGACAACGACGGTCACTTCGGCCCACCCCTTCAGCTCGAAGTGGTGCTGCAGCGGCGCCATCTTGAAGACGCGCTTTCCGCCAGTGGCCTTGAAGTAGCCCACCTGGATGATGACGGACAGGGTAATCAGCACGAAGAGGCCGCCCACGATGCCCAGCAGAAGCTCGGTCCGGGAGAGGATGGCGAAACCAGCCACCGCACCGCCAATGGCCAATGATCCGGTGTCGCCCATGAAGATCTTGGCCGGCGAGGTGTTCCACCAGAGGAAACCCACCAGGGCAGCACTAAGGATGGCCGCGAGCAGCGCGAGGTCCAGGGGGTCCCGGACCAGGTAGCAGCCGCTGCCGGCTTCCCTGGGTGAGCCGCAGGCTTGGTTGTTCTGCCATATGCCCATGAGCGTATACGCGCCGAACACCATGATGGATGCACCGGCGGCCAGGCCGTCAAGGCCGTCCGTAAGGTTCACGCCGTTGGTGGCGGCGGTGACGATCAGGTTGGACCAGATGACGAACAGGATTGCGCCGAGGACGGTGCCGCCAAAGGCGAGGTCGAGCCACGGCAGGTCGCGGACCAGGGAGATCTTGGTTGACGCCGGGGTCAGGCCTGCACTGTTGGGAAAGTTCAACGCCAGGACGGCGAAGATGATGCCCACGGCCGCCTGGAGGATGAGCTTCGCCTTGGCATTGAGGCCCAGGCTTCGCTGGCGCGAGATTTTGATGAAGTCGTCCAGGAAGCCCACCAGGCCCATGCCCACCATGAGGAACAGCAGGATAAGTGCTGAGGCTGAAGGCCCGGGGGAACCAGGGTTCATCATCAGCATGATGAGGTGCGTGAGTCCGTAGCTCAGCAGGACGGCGGCCACTACGACAGTTCCGCCCATGGTGGGTGTTCCACGCTTGGTGTGGTGCGACGTGGGGCCGTCGTCACGGATGAATTGGCCATAGCCGCGGTGCACCAGCAGGCGGATGAAGAGGGGCGTGCCCACCAGGGCAAACAGCAGGGCCAGGCCTGCGCCGATCAGCAGAGCAATCACAGCAGTGTGCTCCTTTCGTCGGCAGGGGTCGGGGTTGGGGGTAATGCTATCCGATCGCCCAAATGGCGCAGCCCCACACTGTTGGAGGACTTGAACAGCACCAGGTCGCCGGGTTGGAGTTCTGCGTCGAGGATTTCGTGGGCCTCATCCACAGTTTCGGCAAAGAGGCATTCGTCGCCCCAGGACCCTTCCTGTACCGCGGAGACGTAAAGGGCACGCGCTTCCCGGCCCACCACCAGCAGCCGGGAGATGTTGAGGCGCACCACCTGGGTACCCACGGCGGTGTGCTCCCGGATGGAGTCGTCCCCCAGTTCCAGCATGGCTCCCAGGACGGCCCAGGTGCGGCGGCCCCGGCCGAGGTCTGCCAGCGTTCGGAGCGCGGCGCGCATCGATTCGGGGTTGGCATTGTAGGCATCATTGATGATGGTCACGCCGTCAGGCCGCTCGGTGCGTTCCATCCGCCAGCGGCTTGCGGCTGCCTGGCTGCTGAGCGAGGCAGCAATGTGCTCTCCCGGAACTCCGGCAGCCCATGCGGCTGCCGCGGCCGCCAGCAGGTTTCCCGTGTGGTGGGCCCCGATCAGCCGGCTGCTTACGTGGAGGGGTGCATCGCCGTTGGGCAGCTGCAGGTCGAATTCGGGGCTGCCCGCGGCATTGGTGTCCGCATTGAGCGCCCGGATCTGCGCGTCCTGGCGTCCGTCGGCGGAAAAGCCGAGGACGTTGGCCGAGGTACGGCTGCGCATGGCGGCGACGCGTTCGTCGTCGAGATTGATGACGGCGGTGCCGGCGCCGGAAAGGCCTTCAACCATCTCGCCCTTGGCCAGCGCAATGTTCTCCACCCCTCCGAACTCGCCGGCATGTGCAGTGCCCACTGCCAGGACCACCCCGATGTCCGGCTTGACCATCTCCGCAAGGTAGCGGATGTGGCCGATACCCGTGGCCCCCATCTCGATGACCAGGTAGCGGGTGTCGGCGTCAGCCCGGAAGACGGTCAGCGGAACGCCCACCTCACCGTTGTAGGAGCCCTGGGGCGCGACGGTGTTGCCTTGCGTGGCCATGATCCCGGCCAACAGGTCCTTGGTGGTGGTCTTGCCGGCCGAACCGGTGATGCCCACGACGGTCAGCTGCTCCCCCGCTGCTGCACGGGCGGCACGGATGCGGCGGACTGCTTCGGCAGCCAGGGCACCCATTGCCAGGACGGCGTCGGCGACCACGATGGACGGGTAGGCGGTGCCCCCCGGAGCTTCGACCGTGCGCTCGACGAGGGCCAGGACAGCTCCGGAGGCAAAGGCGGCGTCGATGAAGTCGTGGCCGTCGGCGTGCTCGCCCGGCTTTGCGACGTAAAGCGAGCCGGGCGTGGCTTCGCGTGAATCCGTCACCACCGAGAGGGGCGTAATTCCGGGATTGGCGTCCAGGCGCCCGCTGGTGATTTCGGCGATTTCCGCCGCAGTAAATGCAATCATCTCGGTCTAGGACTCTATCCGGTCGTCATGGAGAACGTTGAATCCCCTGGCTGTCAAGGCGCTGCGCAGTTCCACCCTGTCGTCCAGCGCGAGGTTCACGCCTTTCACTTCCTGCCAGATCTCATGGCCGCGGCCGGCCACCAGGATAGTGTCCTGCGGCCGTACCAGGCCTGCGGCGTGCCGGATGGCCTCGTCCCGGGGAAAGACCTCCAGCAGGTCGGTGTCCAGGGACTCCTTTTCCACCGCTTCCCGCGCACCGGCCAGCACGTCGGCCCGGATCGCTGCTGCGTCCTCGTCGTGCGGGTCGTCGTCGGTGATGATCACGGTGTCGGCAAGCCGGGCGGCGATGGCTCCCATGGCCGGGCGCTTGCCCTGGTCGCGCTGTCCCGTGGCGCCGAAGACAACGATCAGGCGGGAGTCCTGTTCCGATGAGCGGACTGCTTCCAGGGCCCGTGCCAGGGCGTCGGTGTTGTGGGCGAAATCGACGACGGCGGCCGGCCGCTCGGCGACCAGCTGCATGCGCCCCGGCACTGCCGTGCTGAACGGATCGGCACGGTCCAGGGCGGCCTGCAGGTCGGCGGCGTCAACTCCGGACGTGAGGACCATGAGCGCCGCGAGGGCGGCGTTGGCAACGTTGAAGCTGCCGGGCAGCCCGGTGTGGACGTTCAGGACGGCACCGGAGGGCCCCGTAAGGGTGAAGTCGGTGCCGAGCCCGCGTGGCGAGGCAGCGCTGACTGTCCAGTCCGCCGTGGTCCGGCCGGTAGTGCTGAGCGTGGTGATGGGCACATCGCTGTTGCCGGCAAGGCGTTGGCCCCACTCGTCGTCGACCGTCACCACGGCCCTGCGGGCGCGGTCCGGTGTGAAGAGCTCTGCTTTTGTGGCGAAGTACCCGTCCATCGTGTGGTGCAGGTCCAGGTGGTCCTGGGTGAGGTTGGTGAACCCTGCGACGTCGAAGACCAGGCCGTCCACCCGCTGGTACGAGATCGCATGGGAGGACACCTCCATGGCAGCGGCGTCCAGCCCGCGCTGGTGCATGAGCGCCAGGAGCCCGTGAACCTCCGGGGATTCCGGCGTGGTGAGGAGGCTGGGGATGGGCTCCCCGCCGGCCAGGATCTCGATGGTGCCGATCAGGCCGGACTGCCGCCCCAGCGCGCGCAGCAGCGAGGTAATGAAGTAGGTGGTGGTGGTTTTCCCGTTGGTCCCGGTGACGCCGAAAAGCTGCAGCGGACGGCCGTCGGCGGACTGGCTCCGGTAAATCATGGCGGAGAGGGGTCCCACCTCGTTGCGCGGCTTGTCGACGACGAGCACGGGCACGGGCGTGTCCGCGGACAGGGCGAGCAGCCGCGCGCCGGCGTCGTCCGTGAGGACTGCTGCAGCCCCGGCACCGATGGCGTCCGTGGCGAAGTCGGCGCCGTGCCTGCTGGCCCCCGGCAGGGCCACGTACAGGTCGCCGGGCTCGACCGTGCGTGAGTTGATGGAGATGCCAGTGATGTCCACGTCGGCGGCTGGAGCGGGTACGGATACGCCCACGGCCTGCCCGACGGCGGCCAGCGGGACCGCCGCCACGGCTGCGGGCCGGAAGCGGCCCGGATTTTCGTCCCGCGCAGTATCGCTGCCGGGCGTGGTGAACTCTGACAAAGGGATCTCCGATGGTGCTAGTGCGTGCCCGGCATGGTTCGCGCCGGGCACTGTGAGGCGCTGGATGCTGCTGGTACTTCCGGCGGGGCGCAGCGGCTACTTGGCGTACTGCGGCATTCTGGCCGGCTGGCCGGTCGAAGGCTGGACGTTGTAGGTCCGCAGCGCCTGGCTCATGACGGACCGGAAAACCGGCCCGTTGGTAATGCCGTAGATGCTGCCCTTCGGCCGCTGGAGGACCACCTCCACAATAAACCGCGGATCATCCATCGGCGCCATTCCCACAATGGAGGCCGTGTACCCGCAGTAGCCGGACTTGCCGTCGTCGCAGGGTGATTCGGATGTCCCGGTCTTGGCTCCCACGCGGTACCCGTCGATCCCTGCGTCCTTGATCTCGCCTTCGGTGACGGCGCTTTCCAGGATGTCCTGGACCTGCTGGGCCGTGCCTTCGGAGACAATTTGGCGCGACGGCTGGGCGGGAACTTTCTCCTCGGTACCGTCAGGGGAAATGTACGAATCGATCAGCCGCGGCTGGAGCATGACGCCGTTGTTGGCGATGCTCTGGTAGGCACGGACCGTCTGGAGCGTGGACTGGGAAACGCCCTGCCCGAACAGGACGGTGTACTGCTGGCGTCCGTCCCACTGGTCCGGGGGCGTGAGGATGCCCGCTGCCGTGGCGGGCAGCCCGATGTCCGGAGCCTCGCCGATCCCGAACTTCTTCAGCCAGTCGTACCGCTGCTCCTTGCTGAGCCGCTGCCCCGCCATGACCGTTCCGGTATTCATGGAATAGCCGATGATGCCCGCCAGCGTCCGTTCCTCCGTGCCGTGGGCAAACGCGTCACTGAAGGTCTGGCCGTCCACGGTGTAGGTGGGCGGAATGGTGAAGTGGTCCAGGGGGCTGGCAAGTCCTTCATCGATCACGGCCGCCGCCGTCATCATCTTCTCCACCGAACCGGGCTCATAAGCCGCAGTTACGGACCGGACGCCACGGTCCTTGGCTGCCACCAGGCCGGGGTTGTTGGGGTCCGGGGAGTTGGTGTCGGCCAGGGCAAGCAGGTTCCCGGTCTTGGCGTCCATCACGATGATGACGCCCCATTCGGCACTGAGTTTGTCCGCCTGGCTCTGGACTGCCTGCTGCGCAAAATACTGAAGATCCGAGTTGAGCGTGAGCTTGACGTCCTTGCCGTTCTGCGGCGGGGTCAGCTCGTCCAGACCCACCGGGATGCGGAGCCCGTCGGCGCCGATCTCGAACAGGCGCTTGCCGTCCTTGCCCTTGAGCTGGTCGTCCTGCGTCTGCTCGATCCCGGCCAGGCCGGTGGTGCCGTCCTGGAGGAAGCCGACAACTCCGCCTGCCACGGCACCGTTCGGGTAGACGCGTTTGCTCACACCCTCGGCGACAATGCCGGGAACCTGGAGCTTGGAGATACGGTCCTCGACGTCAGGCTTTACGTCCTTGGCCACAATGTAATAGGGCTGTTCCCCTGTCACCGCGTCACGGACGGCGTTGGTGTCCATGCCCAGCGCGGCGGCAAGTTCGGAAATTGCCTGGTCGCGGCTGACATCCACCAGCTTGTCGTGGCCGTCGGCCTGGGGCTCCAGCCGCTTGTAGGCCTCTGTTTTCGTGTTGACACGCTGGTCAACCACAATGTTGTAACGGATCACGCTGTTGGCCAGGACGGTGCCGCGGGAGTCCAGGATACTGCCCCGCTCAGCCGGAAGGATCGCCGAGGTCATCCGGCTGTTCAGTGCCGCCTCGGCCATGCCGCCGACGTCGAGCCCCTGGACCAGGAAGAGCTTCCCGCCCACCACCAGCAGGAGCGTGAGCATGACGCCCAGCCCCAGGCGCAAGCGCTTGGTGGCGTTCGGTGCCTTGCTTTTTCCTGCCTTGCCGGTCGTCTCCGCCACCGTGATATTCCTTGCTGCTCGACGCTGCTGCCTGTCCTGCCTGCTGGCCTACTGTCCGGGGACCTTCTGCTGGGGCGCCGGGACGGAGCCGCCGTGAAGCTCGGGGGCCGGAGCGGCTGCGGCGGCCTGGGCGGCAGCCGCCTGGGCAGCATCCGCGGAGGGAGCGGCGGCAGGAGCCTTGCCGGCATCCGGCGTCGTGGCCTTATCCGCCGCCGCGTCCTTGGACTGTCCATCCTTGGACTTTGGATCCTTGGACTTGGCATCCTTGGAGTTCGCATCCTTTGAATCTGCGCTCTGGGACGCGGGCGGCACAATCAGCTGGCCTGCCACTGCCGGCGACGGAATGACGGCTCCTGATGCTGCGCCCTTGACCGCCGGGGTCGCTTTCCCGGTCACTGACAGCGTGGACAGGTCGATTTGGCCCTTGACGGTGGATGCCACCATTCCCAGTTCGGTGGCCTTGGCCGCCAGGTTCTGCGGGGCCTCGAAACTCTGCACCTGCTGGGTGAGGTCCTGGTTCGTCTTGGTCAGTGTGCTCTGTTTGGCACGCAGCTCCACCAACTGGTACTGCGCCGTGGACACCGAGATATTCAGGACCAGCACCGCCATCAACGCTACGGCGAGCATGGCGAAGCACAGGACCACGAACGGCGCCCGGCGCTTTCGCGGCGCCGTGCGGACCACGGAAAGCGGGGTGCGGCCCTTCCGGCCCCCGGCCTGTTCAGCCGCACGCCTGGTGTCGGCCGCCGAACTGCCGGAGACAACGGGAAAGTTCTTGACGGCGGCGGTGCTCATGCAGCTCTCCTGGCTCTGATACGTTCTGCCGCGCGAAGCCTGGCGGAGGCAGCGCGTGGATTTTCGGCGATTTCGACGGCGGTGGGCACCTCGGTGCCCTTGGTCAAGGTCTTGAGTTCGGGTTTGTGCTCTTCCAGCTCAACGGGGAAGCCAAGCGGAGCAGAAGACTTGGAGCGGGCCTGGAAAACGCCTTTGACAATCTTGTCTTCCAGCGAGTGGTAGGACATGACCACGATGCGGCCGCCGAGGGCCAGGGAAGCGACGGCAGCGGGAACGGCACGTTCCAGGACGTCGAGTTCCTCGTTGACCTCGATCCTCAGGGCCTGGAAAGTCCGCTTGGCAGGATGTCCACCTGACTTCGCCGCCGAGGCGGGAACCACGGAACGGATCTGCTCCACCAGTTCGCCCGTGGTGGTGAATGGCTTGACGGCACGCGCCGCGACGATCCTGTTGGCGATCCGGCCGGCGAACTTTTCCTCGCCCCATTTGCGGATGATCCGGACCAGGTCCTCTTCGCTGTAAGTGTTGACGACGTCCGCTGCGGTCTGGCCCCGGCTGGTATCCATGCGCATGTCCAGAGGCGCATCAAAGGAGTAGGCGAAACCGCGCCCCCGCTCATCCAGCTGCAGGGACGAAACACCCAGGTCCATCAGGATTCCGTGGACTTCAGGTACACCGAGGTCTTCCAGGACGTCCTGGATTTCGTCGTACACGGCGTGGACCAGGTCAGTCCGCGCGGAGAACGGAGCGAGCCGCTCTCCCGCCAGGGCCAGTGCTTCCTCATCACGGTCAATGCCGATGAGGTGGAGGTCGGGGAAGCGCTGGAGCATTGCCTCGGAGTGACCGCCCATGCCCAGGGTTGCATCAACGGCAATGGGGGTCTCACCGCGCAGTCTTGCTGCTTCGAATCCCGGTGCCAACAAATTGATGCACCGGTCGCGAAGGACCGGCACATGGCGTTCGGACGTGGGCTTGGGTTGATCGGTCATGCCTGGTCCTTTCCCGCCGTCGTTGTCACCTGCTGTTCCTTGGACCAGATCCCCATCCGCGCCTACCGTTCCGCCCGCCTGGCTCCGGGGAAGGTGAGCCAGGTTGGCAGCCGATGGGCCGGCTGGAGATCTCATCCAAGAAACCCCTGCTGCCCCGCTCCGGAATTCAGAGAATGCCCGGAATGGGATCGTCAGTTTCGGAGAAGGCTGTCTCCTTCTCCGCAAGGTATTCATTCCAAGCCTGGGCGTCCCAGATCTCGGCGCGGGTACCGGCGCCGATAACGGCGAGTTCCCTTCCGAGTCCTGCATACTCCCGGAGCGCCGGTGGAATGGTCACGCGCCCCTGCTTGTCAGGTACCTCATCCGAGGCTCCAGAGAGAAATACGCGGATATAGTCACGCGCCTGCTTGGAGGAGATTGGTGCCTCCCGCATCTGCTCGTGGACCCGTGCAAATTCCTTCTCGCTGAAGACGTAGATGCAACGTTCCTGGCCCCTTGTGAGCACCAGACCGCTGGCAAGCTCCTCACGGAACTTGGCGGGGAGAATGATCCGTCCCTTTTCATCCAGACGCGGCGAGTGAGTGCCCAGAAACACTGGCCCACCGCCTGTCCGCCGTCAGGAACTGCACATCCCCTATGTTGCAACCACCCTCTTATGTCCTCCACATTACTCCACTTTCCACCACAGTCAACGCAAAACGCTTCTTGCAGCGGGCGGATTGTGGGAAAAGGGCCTTGAAACGGCGGGGATTTGGGGCGGTGGTGGAAAGTGGAGGACTTTTCGCATGAAGTGGGCAAGCCGCTGCCATGGATGCGTTACGAGGCAGGCTTGGAATAGCCCCTTAAACACGAAAAGACCCGCCGTAGCGGGTCTTTTCGTGCCATCCCCTTCTGTCAGGGGAGCGAAGTGGAGGAGCCTGGCACCCGGGGTCCTTACTGCTTACGGCTCACCCCGGCGGCGCTCGTCCCAGCGCTCTTCAAGGTTGCTCATGAACGAACTCCGTTGCTTGCCGGGTTTCCCCCCTCCGGCCTTGGCCCCGCCCGTTCCGCGGGAACTGCGCATGGTGGCGAAGTAGACTCCCCCGCCCATCACCACGAAGCCCAGCACGCCGACGAAAATGTTCTGGAGCGTGACACCGACCAGCAGCAGGAAGACGCCGGCAAGGGCGCAGAGAACCCCAATAACCACATGCCTCGTGGACCAGGAACGTCCCGGGTCCGAACCCATTGAGTTCGCGAACTTCGGGTCGTCCTCGTGAAGCTGCTTTTCAAGCTGCTCAAGCAGCTTCTGTTCGTGCTCCGACAGCGGCATCACGACCTCCTTTTGTAGGCCAACGTCCGGGCTGATCCCAGCCACTACTTCTACACCGTTGAAACGCCTGCTGTTGCTGGAAAGTTCCCGCCTCGCCGACAGTGGCCAAAACAGGAATGCAGCATGCGTTCGCGGGAGCGGGAGCATGTCCAAGAGGGTCCGGCAGTAAGTCCATTCACTCGAAAACTATGTATCTATAAGGATAGATTGTTGAGGCCTGATCTGAAAGACGGCAATGACTTTGCCGGACCCCTTAGGCGGGCCGCTGCGAACCGTCTACCGGCCGGTTTTCCTGCTCCATCAGGCGGGCGGGCAGGACGGACTTGCTGCCGAATTTGCGCGCCACCTCGTCCAGTGCCTGTTCAGCTGCCCGCCAGTTCTCTTCCCTGCGGTCAATGCTTAGCTGGAGCGAGGTGCGGGCCGCTTCCTCCAACTGCTCAGCCCTGACCCCCACCAGCCGCACAGCCATGGGCCGGGTCCCCACCGACTCCAGGAGCTGGAGTGCCACCGCATAGACCAGCTGGGCACTATCCACCGGCGTCTGGACCGTCCTGCTGCGCGTGATGGTGGAAAAGTCGGCGAAACGCAGCTTCAGCGCTACGGTCCGGGCCACCATTCCGGAGCTCCGGAGGCGGGTGGCGGTGCGGTGGGAGAGCCGCAGCAGTTCCCGGCGAAGGAGGGCATCATCAGTGGTGTCTACCGCAAAGGTCTCTTCGGCACCAATGCTCTTTTCCAGGCGCACCGGGGTAACGGGACGGGGATCGATTCCCCAGGCAAGCTGGTGCACGTGTTCGCCGGTGGCGCCAAGGACCTTTTTCAAGGAGGACACGGGGGTCGCCGCAACGTCCGCCACAGTCCTGATCCCCATCTTCGCGAGAACCTCCCCGGTCTTGGCGCCAACGCCCCAGAGGGCACCTACCGGCAGGCTGTGAAGGTATGGAACGGTTTCGTCCGGGCCGATGAGCAGCAGGCCGTCGGGCTTGCACCGCGTGGAGGCGACCTTCGCCACGAACTTGGTTTCCGCGATCCCCACCGATGCAGTGATGCCAAGTTCAGCTGCCACCCGCCGGCGGATGAGCTCACCGATTCCCCTGGGCGGCCCCAGACGCCGCAGTGCTCCGGTAACGTCAAGGAAGGCCTCGTCAACGCTGAGCGGCTCGACGAGGCCGGTAATGGACTCAAAGATGGCCATCAGTTGCCCGGACACCTCGTAGTACAGCTTGTGCCGGGGTTCAATGACCACCGCCCGTGGGCACATCCGCATTGCCACAGCCATGGGCATTGCCGATTTGACGCCAAAGGCGCGGGCCTCGTAGGACCCCGAGAGGACCACCGAACGCTCCCCGGGGAAGCCGACAATGACGGGCTTGCCGCGGAGCTCCGGGCGCGTCCGGAGCTCCACCGAAACGAAGAAAGCATCCATGTCCACATGCATGATGCACGTGGGCCTGCGGCCCGGAGGGCGCGCGGCGGATGGCTGGTTCATACCTGCGGGCCCCACGGATCCAATCCTATCGGTTCGCCGGACTGCCCGGTTTGTCAGGACCGCAGGTCAGGCTGGCTAAACTGGAGGCTGGTTCCGCCAACAACACCAGGAGGAAAGTCTCTGTGACGGCTATTGGAAACTTCAAGCCGGCTGGCCTGGCCGCACTTGCCGCCATCGGGGCACTGACCCTGGCGGCATGCAGCCAGACCCCGTCCGGACAGGCAGAGCCAAATCCCTCCACGTCCGTTGCTGCCACCCAATCCACCCTGACCGCCTCCCCCAGCCCGTCGCCGTCGCCCAACACCTCCGCAACAGTCGGAGCCGTGGTGGAAGGGTTCCCTCAGCAACTCCTGCCCCTGATGCCGGGGGCGACCGTGGTATCCAGCAGCTTTGACAAAGCTAAAGCGCCTGCAACAGCCGCAATGGTGGGGAGCGTCAAGGCCCCCACGGCCTCCGTCCTGGACTTCTATTCAAAGACTCTGGAAGGCCAGGGTTTCAAGGCCGTTCCCGGCGACAAAGTGGGCGCAGTCGCTTCGAAGGATTTCGTCCGCGGTGACAACGAGACCGTCAACCTCTCCGTGGTCGAGGCCGCCGGTGTTTCCACTTTCACCATCGGTGCCAACGTGGCAGTCGAGTCAGCCAAGTGACCGCCGCGGAGCAGTTGCGGAATGAACAGGCTGATTTCGTTGCGGGGGTTGCCGGCGAGCTGACCAGTTTCCTCACGGCACGACAGTCGGTCATGTCCGGCATTTCCCCGGACATTGAGCCCATCATGGGCTCAATCTCGAATTTGGTGACGGGCGGCAAGCGCCTGCGTGCCCTGATGTGCTACTGGGGCTGGCGGGGCGCCGGCGGTGAGGCCGGGGCCAGCCAGGTGGTCACGGCCGGCGCAGCGCTTGAGCTGTTCCAGGCCGCCGCCCTGATCCACGACGACATCATCGACCGTTCGGACACCCGGCGGGGAGGCCCCAGCGTCCACCGCCGCTTCAGCCAGCTGCACACTTCCCAGGGGTGGGCACTGGACAGCGAACGGTTTGGCCAGGCGGCCGCCATCCTGGCGGGTGACCTTTGCCTGTCCTTCAGCGAAGAGGCGTTCACCGATATCGGCGAGCGGGCGGCATCCGGAAGCAGGGCCAGGCTGATCTTCAACCTGATGCGCGCCGAGGTCATGGCCGGTCAGTACCTGGACATCCTGGAAGAAGTGGCCGGTCCAGTCCGGGACCGCGCGGGTGCCGTCGGCAGGGCGCAGTCCATCATCAGGTTCAAGAGCGCCAAGTACTCCACGGAGCACCCACTGGCATTGGGCGGAGCCCTGGCCGGAGCGTCCAATGACCTGCTCCGCGGCTACTCCTCATTCGCCCTCCCCCTCGGCGAAGCGTTCCAGCTCCGCGACGACGTCCTGGGGGTATTTGGAGATCCGCTCACTACAGGCAAGCCGGCCGGCGACGATTTGCGTGAAGGGAAGCGGACCGTTCTGGTGGCCCTCGCACTGGACCAGGCTTCGCCGGAAGAGTCCGCCTTCATTGATGCCAGCCTCGGCAGGCCGGACCTGTCCGAATCCGACATCGTCGAAATCCGCCGGATTATCGAGGACTCAGGGGCACTGCAGGCCACCGAAGTCCTAATTAACGAATTCGGCGCGGCAGCATTTGATGCCCTGGACGGGCTTGAGTTGGAAGAATTGCCTAAGACTGCCCTGCGGAGGCTGGCTGAAGCGACCGTCAGCCGAGCCTCCTGATCCCGGCGGCTACCAGGCCAAGGTCTGGGCCCTGCGCCTGATTTCGGTCTTGCGGCCTTCCCGCAGGGCATCGATAGGGCGGCCGCGAAGCGACTCGTCGGCGGTAAAAAGCCACACAATAAGGTCCTCGTCCGAATAACCGGCATCTGCCAGCACCACGATGGTCCCCTTAAGGCTGTCCACCACCTGGCCGTCCTGGATAAATTCCGCGGGAACCGACCGGATCTTCCGGTCTCCAACGCGCAATGCCGCGAGGGCGTGTTCGTCGATCAGGCTGTGGACCTTGGTGACGGAAACATCCAATAAACGGGCTACGTCGGGCAGCGGCAACCACTGGCCCACCAGGTTTTCTACGTTATTCACGGATCAAGGTTGCCACGCGGCGCGCCTTCGCGCCTAGTCCGGGCAAATCATTCCGCTCTTGGCCTGCGGACACTCCCATAAAGAGGGCATTACGCGGAATCCGAAAATTGTTGTGCTAATCCAAAATTCGTGAGAGATTCACATTCATCACAGTTGTAACACTAATAACTTAAGTCACAGTAGTATCAAGATTGACAGCGGCATCCCCGCCCGCGTCCGCACCCGCAGTTGAGAAGAGGATTCCTTCCGATGACGATGTCCCGCTCGCCCAAGCAGCCCCCCAAGCCGAGTCTGCCCATGATTGCCGCCACCACTGCGGCACTGCCAGCGGTCGTACTGTCATCATTGGCCCTTGCCCAGCCTGCTGCCGCACAGCAGCCGGCCCGGAATATCCCCAGCAGCCTGGCAGCAGCAATGAAGGCCCAGGCTGCAGCAAAAGCGGCCGGAGCAGTCATCCCCGCTGCTGTTGTCTCCACCACCATTCCGGCGGCCTTCAAGCCCGCGCAGCCGGCCGCCCCGGCGGAGTACACGATTGTCCGGGGTGACACAGTCAGCGCCATCGCCGGCCGCTTCGGCTTGGACACCGGGGAAATCCTCAAGCTCAACAACCTGCAGGCCAACACCATCATTTACCCGGGCCAGAAGCTCAAGCTGTCCGGCTCGGCCCAACCGGCCGCACCTGCGGCCGCTCCTGCACCGGCGGCTGCCCCGGCAGCTCCTTCCCCTGCAGGCGGGGCAACTTACACGGTGAAACCGGGCGACACCCTGGGTGCCATAGCGGCAAAGCACAACGTGGCGCTTTCCGACGTCTTCGCCTGGAACAACCTCTCCATGCGCTCGATCATTTACCCGGGGCAGAAGATCAAGGTGGGCGGCGGAGACCCCGCCCCTGCCCCGGCCGCCCCCGCCCCTGCCGCACCGGCACCGCTGGCAGCCACCTCAGCACCGGCAGCGGGTTCCTACACCATCAAAGCCGGCGACACGCTCTCGGCAATTGCTTCCCGGAACGGAGTGAAGCTCGCCGACCTGCTCTCCGCGAACAAGCTGGGCATGACCAGCATCATCTACCCCGGCAGCAAGCTGGTGATTCCCGGCGCCTCCGCCCAGCCCGCTCCCCAGCCGGCACCCGCGGCGCCGCAGGCTCCCGCCGCGCCCCTGGTCCCCAGCTCCTTCCTTGGCTTCAGCTACCCGGCCGCTGTGGTCAGCTCGGCGAATGAGAATAAGGCATTGCTGAATGCCTCGCCTGTTCCCTCGCGGGAGGAAATGAAGAACATCGTGGCCGACACCGCACGCCGGATGGGTGTTGATCCTTCCCTGGCCCTTGCCTTCGCCTTCCAGGAATCGGGTTTCAACCAGCGCGCCGTGTCACCGGCCAACGCCATCGGCACCATGCAGGTCATCCCCAGTTCCGGGCAGTGGGCGTCGGACCTGGTGGGACGGAAGCTGAACCTCCTGGACCCGTACGACAACGCCACAGCCGGCGTGGCCATCATCCGGCAGCTGCTGGCAACCAGCAAGGACCAGGACACTGCTATTGCGGGTTACTACCAGGGCCAGTACTCGGTGAGCAAGTACGGCATGTACGACGACACCAAGGCCTACCTCGCCGCCATCAAGGCGCACCAGAAGAACTTCCGCTGAGCCTCGCCACTGGCCGGTTCCTGCGCGCGGGTCCGAACCGTTACCGGTTCGGACCCGCTTTCGTGTCGGACGCCGTTTTGCTGCGGGATTAGGATCGTAAGGTGCAGGAACACGTGTCAGACCCAGTTGCAGGGACGCTGGTGGACAACCGCTATGCAGTCACCTCCCGGCTTGCCCGCGGCGGCATGTCCACTGTCTACCTGGCCGTGGACCAACGGCTGGACCGCGAAGTGGCATTGAAGGTCCTGCACCCCCACCTCGCTGCTGACGAAAACTTCCTGGACCGGCTGGGCCGGGAGGCGAAGGCTGCCGCCCGGTTGTCCCATCCGCACGTGGTGGGTGTCCTGGACCAGGGCAATGACGGCACCGCCGCCTACCTCGTCATGGAGTACATCAAGGGCCACACGCTGAGGGACGTCCTCAGGGACAGGGGTGCCCTGCCGCCACGGCTGGCGCTGGCGCTGATCGATCCAGTGGTGGAGGGGCTGGGTGCAGCGCACGCCGCGGGTTTCATCCACCGTGACGTGAAGCCCGAAAACGTCCTGATCGCCGATGACGGCAGGATCAAGATCGGCGACTTTGGCCTGGCCCGCGCCGTCACCAGTTCAACCAGCACCGGGGCATTGATCGGAACCGTTGCCTACATCTCGCCGGAACTGGTGCTGGGCAAGCCGGCGGACGAGCGCAGCGACGTCTATTCCGTGGGCATCATGCTGTACGAGATGCTGACCGGCAGGCAGCCGTTCGAGGGCGAAGTGCCCATCCAGGTGGCCTACCAGCATGTCAACGGAACAGTGGGCCCGCCGTCGGCCCTTGTGCCTGGGCTGGCGGCGGAAGTGGACGAACTGGTGCAGTGGTGTACTGCCAATGATCCGGAGAAACGGCCGGTGGACGGCAACGCGCTGCTGCAGGAACTGCGCCACATCCGGACCAACCTCACCGATGCCGAACTGGACCTGCAGCCTCCTGCCGCCTCTGCCGCCGGGTCCCAACACCAAACGGAGGTCCTGGCCCGCCGCAGCAATCCCACGACGCTGATGCCTCCCTCCCGGCCTGCCGCGCCTGCCTATCCACCCGGACGGCAGCCAGGCGTACCGGCCCGGCCGGGAGCGGCGGGACCTGCCGCCCCGGGGGACTACCACCAGCGTCCCGGGCTGGCGCTGCCCGACGACGACGATGCCGACAGCGGATGGTCTCCCCCGCCGCCGCGGCAGGGAAAGCGGGCCCAGCGCCGGGCGGACAGGGAAAGCGAGAAACTCCGCGCCCTGGCCGCTGCCACGCCGGCGCGTACGCTGCACGAAGGAAATCCCCGCCGCCGTGGCGTCCTGTGGGTCCTGGTCCTCATCATCGCTGCCCTCCTGGCCACGGGTGCCGGGTGGTTCTTCGGAATGGGCCCGGGGGCTGCTGCCGCTGTACCGGCCGTGGCCAACAAGACGGTGGCGCAGGCCCAGCAGTTGCTGGGCGGGGTGGGCTTCCGGTCCACCACGAGCGACGTGTTCGACGACCAGGTGCCCACAGGACTGGTGGTAGGCACGGAGCCCGCTGCCGGGACGGAGATCCGGAAGTTTCAGCCCGTCTCACTGCTGGTTTCAAAGGGTCCGCAGCTCTTCCCCTTGCCCAAACTGACCGGCGGAACTCTGGCAGAGGCGAAGAACTCCCTCAACGCGGACCAGATGGCATTAGGCACTGTCACGGAACAGTTCGATGAAAAGGCAGCAGCGGGCACGGTGCTGTCGCAGGATCCTGCTGCCGGCACGCCTGCACGGCACGGCACGCCCGTGGCGATTGTTGTTTCCAAGGGTCCGCAGCCCATCCCGGTCCCTTCGGTGGTCGGGAAGTCCGCTGATGACGCCGTGGCCGCGGTCAAGGCGGCAGGGCTTACGGCAGAAGTCGACCCGGAGAAGGTATTCGACCGGAAGATCCCGGCGGGCGCCGTCGTCAGCCAGTCCCCTGCCAGCGGGACACTGACCCGTGGCGGCACTGTCACTTTGACCGTTTCCAAGGGCCCCAGGATGGTGGCGGTTCCGAGCTACATCGGCAAGCAGGCAGGTGAGGCCCGCAAGGCGCTGGAAGCCCTGGGCTTCGAGGTGCGGGTTAACAACATCCTGGGCGGCTTCTTCGGCACGGTCCGGGACCAGTCGCCGGTGAACAAAGAAGTCCCGGAAGGCTCCGTCATCACCATCACCGTGGTGTAGCCCCGCGTCCTGCAGGAAAGGGTGGGCCGGCGCCGCCGGCCCACCCTTTTCCGGTGTGTTGCTCTGATCCCTAATGCTTGGCGAGGGCGCCGGCCACCAGGAACGCCATCTCAAGCGACTGCATGTGGTTCAGGCGGGGATCGCAGACCGACTCGTAGCGGTCCAGGAAGGCCTCCTGGTCGATCGGGTCCGCGCCGCCCAGGCACTCGGCGACGTCGTCGCCGGTCATTTCGACGTGCAGTCCACCCGGCACCGTCCCCAGCCCGTGGTGCACCTCGAAGAAGCCGCGCACCTCGTCAATGACGTCGTCGAAATTGCGCGTCTTGTACCCGTTGGGCGACGTGACGGTGTTGCCGTGCATGGGGTCCGTGACCCAGAGGACCTGGGCGCCGGAAGCGGTGACCTTTTCGACGACGGCCGGCAGCTTTTCGCGGATGTTTCCGGCGCCCATGCGGGTGATGAAAGTGAGCCGGCCGGGTTCGCGCTCCGGGTCCAGCTTGTCGATGAGGCGGAGGGCGTCGTCACCGGTGGTGGACGGCCCGAGCTTGACGCCGATGGGGTTGCGCACCCGGGACAGGAAATCGACGTGGGCGTGGTCCAGCTCGCGGGTGCGCTCCCCGATCCAGAGGAAGTGCGCGGAAGTGTCATAGGGGAAGCCGGTGCGGGAGTCGATGCGGGTAAGGGCGCGTTCGTAATCGAGCAGCAGGGCCTCGTGGCTTGCGAAGAACTCCACCCGCTTGAGCGCTTCGAAGTCGGCACCGCAGGACGCCATGAACTTGATGGCCCGGTCGATGTCGCGCGCCAGGGACTCGTAGCGGGCGTGGGCAGGGTTTTCGGTGAAGCCCTTGTTCCACTGGTGCACAGAGCGCAGGTCCGCGAAGCCACCCTGAGTGAAGGCCCGGATCAGATTCAGCGTGGACGCGGAGGTGTGGTAGGCGCGCAGCATCCTGGAGGCGTCGTGCCCGCGTGACTCGGGGGTAAAATCGTAGCCGTTGACGATGTCGCCGCGGTAGGCGGGCAGGGTAACCCCGTCACGGGTTTCGTCATTGGAGGAGCGGGGCTTGGCGAACTGTCCCGCCATCCGGCCCATCTTGATGACGGGCATCGCTGCGCCGTAGGTGAGCACCACCGCCATCTGGAGGATGGTCTTGACGCGGGCGCTGATCTTGTCAGCCGTCGCGGCCTCGAAGGTTTCGGCGCAGTCACCGCCCTGCAGCAGGAACGCCTTGCCCTGGGCAGCAGCAGCCAGGCGTTCACGCAGGACGTCCACTTCGCCGGCGAACACCAGCGGCGGAAGGGCGGACAGTTCCTTTACCGACGCCTCGAAAACATCCCGGTCCTGCCAGCTTGGCTGCTGGGAGATGGGAAGGTCCCGCCAGTGGTCCAGTCCGGGATAGTTGGCGGCTCCGCTCTGGGCGGTGCTGGACAGCGAAAAGGCGGGTTTTGCAGATAGCTCAGTCACCCTCTAAGACTAACGGCAGGGCGGCACCGCCGGGCACCGGGCCGTCACGCTGCCCGCTGTCGCCGTCACAACCGTGGCGCGTCCATCGGAAGGTTCCGCTACCCTGCCGCTGACGTGCCGGCGTCGTCCTCCACGGCGCCGTCCCCGGCACCGGAGTGCCCGGCGGCCGGACGGCCGGAACCGGCGTCCTGGACAAACATGCCTTCGGACGCCACAGGGGCGGCAAGCGGCTCGGCAGCGGCCACGGGTTCTCCATCCTTGCCGGCGAGCCGGAGCTTCACCACGGCGGCGTATTCGTCCACGTATTCCTGCCCGGACAGCTTCATCAGGTGCGTCATGATGTCATCCGTGACCTTCCGCTGGACCGTCCTGTCCTCCGCCTGCTCCCGGTATTGGCTGAAATCCAGCGGTTCACCGAAGATCATCCCGATCCTTCGGATGTTGGGCAGCCGCTTGCCGATGGGCTGGACCTTGTCGGTGCCGATCATGGCAACCGGAATCACCGGGACCCCGGCCTCCAGGGCCAGCCTGGCCACGCCCACCTTGCCGCGGTACAAGCGCGCGTCCGGGCTGCGGGTGCCTTCGGGGTAGATGCCCAGCAGTCCGCCTGCGTTGAGGACTTCCATGCCGGCGTTCAGGGACGCGGCGGAGGCAGCGCCTCCGGACCGGTCCATGGGCAGCTGGTTGGTGAGGCGGAAGAACGCGGCCGTCAGCCTGCCCTTGATTCCCGTGCCAGTGAAGTATTCGGACTTTGCCAGGAAGACCACGGGCCGCCGCACCATGAGCGGCATGAAGATTGAGTCGGAAAACGACAGGTGGTTGGAGGCGATGATGGCGGCCCCCTGCGCCGGAATGTTGTCCAGGCCCTTGACCCACGGCCGGAACAGCAGCTTGATCACCGGACCGAGGAAGATCCTTTTCATGACCCAATAGAACACGTGGTGAACCTCTCCGGAAGGCAGCCCCCAGGCCCTGCATCGGGCCTGGCCAGCGATTCAATGCAACCCTACTCTAGTGAGATTTGGCTGGAACAGTGACACGATGGAGTCATGACTGAAAGCAGCACCCCGTCCCGTCCGGCCGCTTTCAGCTATCCAGGGCACGGCGCCAATGCCCGCATTGGAGTGGCCATCTGCCACGGATTCACCGGCGGCCCGCTGAGCATCATGCCGTGGGCGCAGCACTTGGCGGAGCTGGGGTATGCCGTGTCCGTCCCCCTCCTGCCCGGCCACGGCACGGACTGGCGCCAGCTTGCCAGGACCGGCTGGAAGGACTGGTACCGCAGCTACGAGGAGTCATTCCTCGAGCTGGCAGGGCGGACCGACATCTGCTTCACGGCCGGCCTGTCGATGGGCGGCGCCATCGCACTGCTTGCGGCGTCCCGCCACCCCGTCGCAGGGGTGAGCGTGGTCAACCCGGGCCTGAGCTTTTATGACCGGCGGGTGCGGATCATCGGCCTCCTTAAGTACTTCCAGCGGACCACCGTCCCGCTCCAGGAGGACCAGACCGGGGCACCAGCGACGGACGACGGCGACTATTCACTGACTCCGCTGGCTGCCGTGCATGAGCTCAAGAAACTCTTCGGGGCAGCGGTGCGCGGGCTGCCGGGCGTGGACGCCCCCGTGCAGGTCTTCAAGTCCCGCACCGATGCAGTTGTTCCGCCTACCTCGCTGGCGCTGCTGCGCAAAGCGCTGGGCGGGAACCTCACAGACGTGACCGACCTTGCCAGCAGCGGACATGTGGCTACTCTGGACGTTGACGCGCCCGCAATTTTCGCCGGGTCGGCAAATTTCGTCGCCGCCCACGCCCGCCGAACCAGCACCTTGGAGACGACATGACGTCAGGCCCGGACCACAGCCCCTTCAGCAGCGCCTTCAGCGGCGAAGGGGCCCGCACCGGCGTTGTCCTCTCCCACGGCTTCACGGGAAGCCCCCATGGCCTGCGTGCCTGGGCCATGGCATTCGCCGAGGCCGGTTTCGCCGTCCGGATGCCGCTGTTGCCAGGCCACGGGACCACATGGCAGGACCTCGCCCGGACCCGCTGGCAGCAATGGCACGGTGCCCTGGACGACGCCTTCCTGGAACTGGACGCCGAGTGCGACCAGGTCTTTGCGGCCGGCCTGAGCATGGGCGGAGCGCTGGCCCTGCGCCTCGCCGCTACCCGCCCCGTCGCCGGGGTGCTCCTGGTCAATCCCGGCCTCGTCATTGATGATCCCCGTGCATCGCTGGCCGGACTCCTCAAGCTGGTCCTGAAGAGCACCCCGTCCATTGGCAATGACATCCTCAAAGCCGGGGTGGACGAGGGCGCGTATGCCCGCACCCCTGTGGCCGCAGCCCACGAGCTCAACAAGATGTTCAAGGACACCGTCCGGCTCCTCCCCCGCGTTACAGCGCCTGTCCAGGTGTACCGCTCAACTGTGGACCACGTGGTGTCCGATGCCAGCATGGATGTCCTGCGGCGCGGGCTGGCCAACGCTCCCCTGGAAGTGGTCCGGCTTGAGAACAGCTACCACGTCGCCACCCTGGACAACGACGCCGACCGTATCTTTGAAGGGTCGGTGGACTTTGTCCGGCGCGTGCTGGAGTCCGGGCCGGCGGGACCGGGACGGGAGGTCCGCAGTGAACAGGCCTGATTCCGGGCAGCCGGACCAGGGCGCCAACCAGGACGACGCCGTGTGGCTGGACCTGGTGGCACGGCTCGAATCGGACACGGTGGCCCTTCGCCCCGATTCCCCGACGCCCGGGGAACAGTTGCCGGCGGAGACGGAACCTGCACCGGAAAAGCCGACGCAGTCCGCCTTCCGCGATTTCGACCCCCTAGGCCTGGCGGGGGCACCGCCCGCCGAATTGTCCGCGGCGCAGCGCCAGGCGGCAGCGGGCGGGCAGGATGCCGCGCAGGAATCCCCGGAGGGACCGCGGGACTATGAGGTGGACGACGACGGCGGGGAGTTCGTGCCGGAGGAGCCGCCCAGCCTGGCCGGCGCCGACCCCCTGACCATGCTGGCCTGGCTTGGGGCGGTGGGCGGACCGGTGGCACTGCTGCTGTCGGCGATGTTCTGGCGCGCGGCGCCCCTGCTCGCCATCGTCGGCATTGTTGCCGCGTTCGTGCTTGGAACCGTGTACCTGATCATGAAACTGCCCCAGGAGAAGAACGGGGACGACGACGGCGCAAGGGTTTAGCGTCCTTCCCGCCGACCTGCCGCCGTTGTCAATTGCGGACGCGGCTGCTGACCCGCGATAGATCTGCGGCACCGATGAGCCCGGCGTTGGGGCCAAGTGCGGCCAACTCTATTCCTGCAGCCGGGCGGAAGCCGCGGCCCGTCAGGTTCCGGGCGAACGCTTTGCGGGCCGGCTCCACCAGCAGGTCACCGGCTGAGCACAGCCCGCCGCCGATAACGAAGAGGCCCGGGTCCAGCGCAGCCGCCAGATTGGCCAGCCCCAGGCCCAGCCATTCGCCTACTTCCTCGATCAGCTCCCGTGACGCGGGATCTCCGGCCAGGGCAAGTTCGGTGACGACGGCTCCGGTGATGGCGTCGGGATGTCCGCCCACGGCTGCCAGCAGGTCCTGGGCCATCGGCGAATTGGACCGGGCGAGGAGCCTGGCTTCCCGGCCCAGGGCGTTGCCGGACGCGTACTGTTCCCAGCATCCGCGATTGCCGCACTCGCACCGGTGGCCGCCGGGCACGATGATCTGGTGGCCGAACTCCCCTGCCACGCCGAACCGGCCGCGTTCCACCCTGCCGTCCATCACCATGGCGCCCCCGATGCCGGTGCCCAGCGTGATGCAAACCAGCCGGTCCTCCCCCTGCCCCGCACCGAAGCGCCACTCGGCCCAGGCCGCAGCATCGGCGTCGTTGGTCAGCAGCACCGGACGGCGCAGGAGCCGCTGGAGGTTCTCGCGCAGCGGTTCATTGCGCCAGGCAAGGTGCGGGCTGAAAAGCACGGTTCCACCGGCCAGGTCCATCCACCCGGCAGCTCCGATGCCCACTGACCAGATGCGGTGCCCCCGGCCCAGCTCCTCCACCAGTTCCACGATGACCTGCTCCACCGCGCGCGGATCCGTCCCCGGGGTGGACCGCCGTGCCTCATTGAGGATCCTGCCTTCGGCGTCCACCACGCCCGCCGCCACCTTCGTTCCCCCGATGTCGATCCCGATGGCAAGTCCCTTGCGGCCAAGGCGAAGGTGCCCGCCGACACCACCGTGCAGCTGCCCGGCCCGGTATGTGGCGGGACGGCGGCGCCAGGGCGCTGGTCTTTTGAGGGGGCCGGCCTGATCGCCGGACAAGGGTCCGTACATAGTGCACCATTCTAGGCGGGCGGAATGATTGTCTTGACATATACGCCCCGCATGCCGCTCCCATTGACGGCTAAGTTACTCGCCAGTAGGTTTGTGTACTGCACAGTTCCGGCAGGGGTACTAGTCTTTAGGCAAACCCCTGCGCGGGACTTCAGATATCAAAGGAGCTATAGTGCGCGAATTCAGTGTTCCGCCCCTGGTTGTTGTCCCACCCGAGACCAACATCACCGATCTGGTGTTGCGGCAGGCGGCCAAGCCCAGCAACCCGGCACTGTTTTCCCGGCTCGACGCCGCAGGCTCGTGGCGCGATGTGCCTGCCACGGAGTTCCTTGCCGACGTGAAGACACTGGCCAAGGGGCTCATGGCCAGCGGAGTCGGAACAGGTGACCGCGTCGGCATCATGTCCCGGACCCGTTACGAGTGGGCTCTGGTCGACTTCTCCATCTGGTTCGCCGGGGCCGTGTCGGTGCCCATTTACGAAACCTCCTCCCCTTCCCAGGTTGCCTGGAACCTTGGCGATTCGGGCGCTGTGGCCGCCTTCGGCGAGTCCGCCCACCACGAGAACGTCATCCGCCAGGCCGTCACCGCCGAAGGACTAACGGCAGTGCAGCATGTGTGGCAGCTTGAGGGCCAAGGCCTGGACAGCCTCCGCGAGGCAGGCCGCGATGTCAGTGACGAAGAACTGGAGTCACGCAGAAGTGCAGCCGGCCTCCAAGACGTTGCCACGATCATTTACACGTCCGGAACCACCGGGCGCCCCAAGGGCTGTGAACTCACGCACGGCAACTTCGTTGAACTCTCGGACAACGCACTGGCCATCATCGGCGAAATAGTCCACGAGAACGCCAAGACCATCATGTTCCTGCCGCTGGCCCACGTCTTTGCCCGCTTTATCTCGGTGCTGGCCATGGCTGCCGGAACCACCGTTGCCCACACACCGGACATCAAGAACCTCCTGGCCGACCTGCAAAGCTACGAGCCCACATTCATCCTGGCGGTGCCCAGGGTCTTCGAAAAGGTCTACAACTCAGCCCTGACCAAGGCGGAGGACGGCGGCAAGGGCGCCATCTTCCACCGCGCCACCGAAACCGCCATCGCGTTTTCCAAAGCCCGGCAGGACGGCCGCGTCGGCCTGGGTTTGAAGCTCCGGCACGCCCTGTTCGACAAACTGGTGTACGGCAAATTGCGCGCCGCCATGGGCGGGCACGTTGCCCACGCGGTGTCCGGCGGCGGCCCCCTTGGCGAGCGGTTGGGACACTTTTTCCAGGGCATCGGCCTGCAGGTGCTGGAGGGGTACGGTCTCACCGAAACCACAGCACCCATCACGGTCAACACGCCGTCACGGATCAAGATCGGCTCGGTGGGCAAGCCCCTGCCGGGGAACGCCGTGAAGATTGCCGACGACGGCGAGATCCTCGCCAAGGGAGTCTGCGTCATGCGGGGCTATTACCGGCGGGAAGACCTCACGGCGGAGGCGTTCACCGATGGCTGGTTCCATACCGGTGACATCGGCCGGGTGGACGACGATGGCTTTGTCTGGATCACCGGCCGCAAGAAGGAGATCATCGTCACCGCCGGCGGCAAGAATGTCATCCCCGCGTTGCTTGAAGACCAGATCCGCGCCGACGCCCTCGTGTCGCAGGTCCTGGTGGTGGGCGACAACAGGCCCTTCATCGGGGCCCTGGTGACCCTGGACCAGGAAGCCCTCCCGGGCTGGCTCCAGCGCCACGGACTTCCGGCCGACACCACCCTGGAGCAGGCCGCCTCGAATCCAGTGGTCAAGGCAGCGGTGCAGGACCTGATCACGGCGGCAAACACATCCGTATCCCAGGCCGAGGCCATCAAGTCCTTCCGCATCGTCCCGGCAGACTTCACCGAGGCCTCCGGACACCTGACCCCGTCCATGAAGGTGAAGCGGGCGCAGGTCATGAAGGACTTCGAAACCGTCATCGAGGAAATGTACTCGGCCCCGCGTTCCTGACCCCGGGGCCGAGGCGGGCCGTGTTCTTCGAATCAGCGCGGCCATCCCTGCTCCGGTGAGCGTGCCCGGAGGGCGGGGCGCGGTCCGGCAGCGTGCGTAAAAGGGGCCCCGCGCCCCCGCTCGCCGCGAAGCGGCCTCAGCGGGGCGTGGGGAATAGCACGCAGAGGATCGGGCCCCGCCCGACCGTCGACGCACGAATGCAAAAGGTCCTCCCAGCAACTGCCGGGAGGACCTTATGTGCTACTCAGTCCTGCTTACTGCTCGATGACCAGCAGCAGGTCGCCGCCCTGCACCTGCTCCACCGAGGAGATGGCGAGGCGGGAAACCTTGCCGCCCACCGGCGTCGTAATCGATGCTTCCATCTTCATTGCCTCGATGGTTGCCACCGTGTCGCCGGCTTTTACCTCGTCGCCGGGCTTGACCGTGACGGTGACGGCGCCCGCGAAGGGCGCGGCCACGTGGCCGGGCTGGGCGGGATCGGCCTTCTCTGCGGCCTTGACGTTGCTCACGACGGAACGGTCGCGCACCATGACTGGCCGGGACTGGCCGTTGAGGGTGCACATGACGGTGCGCATGCCCTTCTCATCCGGTTCCGAGACGGCTTCCAGGGAAGCGATCAGCCGGACACCGCGCTCCAGCTGGATCTCGTGCTCGATGCCGCGCTGGAGCCCGTACAGGTAATCACGGGTGTCCAGGACCGAGATGTTCCCGTACGTCTCCACGCTCTTCAGGTAGTCCTTGGTGGGCCCGTCGAAGAGCAGCCGGTTCAGCGTGTGCTGGCGGGTCTTCGAATCGGACTTCAGCGCGGCGCTGTCCTCGGCGCTGAGTTCCACGTCGCGGACCTTCACGCTCCGGCCCTGAAGGGCCTTGGTGCGGAAAGGCTCCGGCCAGCCGCCGGGAGGATCACCGAGCTCGCCGGACAGGAACCCGATCACGGAGTCCGGGATGTCGTAGTTCTGCGGGTTCGCCTCAAAATCTGCGGGGTCGGCGTTGAGGCCCACCAGGTGCAGGGCGAGGTCGCCCACCACCTTGGAGGACGGCGTCACCTTGACCAGATGGCCCAGGATGCGGTCGGCCGCAGTGTACATGTCCTCGATAGCTTCGAAGCGCTCCCCCAGGCCCAGGGCCATGGCCTGCTGGCGCAGGTTGGACAGCTGGCCGCCCGGGATCTCGTGCTTGTACACGCGGCCGGTGGGGCCGGGCAGGCCGGACTCGAACGGTGCGTAAACGCGGCGCACGGCCTCCCAGTAAGGCTCGAGGGAGCTGACGGCGTCCAGGCTGAGGCCGGTGTCCCGCGGGGTGTGGGCCAAGGCAGCAACAAGGGCCGACGCCGAGGGCTGGCTGGTGGTTCCGGCCAGGGACGCCGAGGCAACATCCACGGCGTCCACGCCCGCGTCGACGGCTGCCAGGAGCGTGGCCAGCTGGCCGCCCGCGGTGTCGTGGGTGTGCAGGTGGACCGGGAGGTCGAACCGTTCCCGGAGGGCTGCAACCAGCTTGGCGGCAGCGGCCGGGCGGAGCAGGCCGGCCATGTCCTTGATGGCCAGGATGTGGGCGCCGGCGTCGACGATCTTCTGCGCGAGCCCCAGGTAGTAGTCCAGGGTGTAGAGCTTCTCCTCCGGGTCCAGCATGTCCCCGGTGTAGCAGAGCGCCACCTCGGCGACGGCGGTGCCGGTGGCCCGCACGGCGCGGATGGCCGGTGCCATCTGGCTGACGTCGTTCAGGGCGTCGAAGATACGGAAGATGTCGATGCCAGTGGCTGCGGCCTCGTTGACGAAGGCCTCGGTGACCTCTTCGGGGTAGGGCGTGTAGCCAACGGTGTTCCTGCCGCGCAGCAGCATCTGGATGCAGACGTTCGGCATGGCCGCGCGAAGGGCAGCAAGCCGATCCCAGGGGTCCTCCCCCAAGAAGCGCAGAGCCACGTCATAGGTTGCCCCGCCCCAGGCCTCCACGGACAGCAGTTGCGGAAGGAGGGCCGTGACGGCCGGCCCTGCGGCAACCAGGTCGCGCGTGCGGACACGCGTGGCCAGCAGGGACTGGTGCGCATCGCGGAAGGTGGTGTCAGTGACGGCGACGGCGGTCTGTTCACGCAGCGCCCTGGCGAAGCCTTCCGGGCCGAGCTCAAGGAGTTTCTGGCGTGAACCCGGTGCCGGCTGCATGCCTTTGACGTCGGGCAGCTTGTGGGCGGGGTTGGAGTGCACTGTCAGTTCGCCGTTGGGCTTGTTGACGGTGACGTCGGCCAGCCAGGTGAGGAGCTTGGTGCCGCGATCGGCCGAGACGCGGGCCTTGAGCAGTTCGGGGCGCTGGTCAATGAAGTTGGTGGCCACGTCCCCGGCGATGAAGTCCGGATCATCCAGGACGGCCTGGAGGAAGGGGATGTTCGTGGAGACGCCGCGGATGCGGAATTCGGCCAAGGCGCGGCGGGCACGGGCCACGGCGGCCGGGTAGTCCCTGCCGCGGCAGGTGAGCTTAACCAGCATGGAGTCGAAGTGCGGGCTGATTTCGGCGCCGGAGTAGACCGTGCCGCCGTCGAGCCGAACACCCGCGCCGCCGGCCGAGCGGTAGCCGGTGATCTTTCCGACGTCGGGCCGGAATCCGTTGGCGGGATCTTCCGTGGTGATGCGGCTCTGCAGGGCTGCGCCGCGCAGCTTGACGGAGTCCTGGGAGAGGCCAAGGTCGGCGAGGGTCTCGCCGGAGGCGATCCGCATCTGGGCCTGGACCAGGTCCACGTCCGTGACTTCCTCGGTGACCGTGTGCTCCACCTGGATGCGCGGGTTCATTTCGATAAAGACGTGCTGGCCTGCCCGCTCGCCCTCGGTGTCGACCAGGAATTCAACGGTGCCGGCGTTAACGTAGTTGAGCGCCTTGGCGAACTTCACCGCATCGCGGTAAAGGGCCTGGCGGATGCCCTCGTCCAGGTTGGGAGCCGGAGCGATCTCGATGACCTTCTGGTGCCGCCGCTGGATGGAACAGTCACGCTCGAAAAGGTGCATGACGTTGCCCTCGGCGTCCGCGAGGATCTGCACTTCGATGTGCCGCGGGCGCAGGACCGCCTGCTCCAGGAACATGGTGGGGTCACCGAACGCCGCATCCGCTTCACGCATGGCTGACTTAAGGGCTTCGGGCAGGGCTTCGCGGGTATCCACCCGGCGCATGCCGCGGCCGCCGCCGCCGGCCACAGCCTTGGCGAAGATGGGGAATCCGATCTCATCGGCAGCGGCCAGGAGCTCGTCCAGGTCCTTGGACGGCTCGCTGGACTTCAGGACCGGCACACCGGCTTCGCGGGCCGCCTTGAGGGCGGCGACTTTGTTGCCTGCAAGCTCCAGCACCTCGGCGGGCGGACCCACGAAGGTGATTCCGGCTTCCTTTGCCGCCCGTGCCAGCTCGGGGTTTTCCGACAGGAAGCCGTAGCCCGGGTAAATGGCGTCCGCTCCGGACTCCTTGGCAACCCGTAGCACCTCCGCCACGTCAAGGTATGCCCGGACGGGATGGCCTTCCTCGCCAATCAGGTACGCCTCGTCCGCTTTCTGGCGGTGGATCGAGTTTCGGTCCTCTTGGGGAAAAACGGCAACGGTCTTGGCGCCAAGCTCGTAGCCGGCGCGGAAGGCCCTGATCGCGATTTCACCGCGGTTGGCCACCAGAATTTTGGAAAACATGCTTCTCCTGCATCATTGCGGGGTGGACTGATGAGTGGTCACAGTGTCTAGGACCTACAAGGACAAACACAAATCTTTGTGGCAACAGTCACAGATTTTCCCGTCATGTCCCGATCGCTTTCAGCCTTGCGGGCGGAAACCGCCCCGGCAGCACAGTCGGTGCCATGCCGACGCCCGGTAAGGCGGGATTCGCCGACGCATCAACATATGATGAGTAGGGCGGCAGGACCGTCCGGCTTCGGCTCTGCCGAGGCAAACATTACTCCCAACACGGCATCCGGCGTTAGGTTTTGGTCTCTCAAGTGCAAGTAGTCAGCATCAGCAGCCTCAAGGGTGGAGTCGGCAAGACTTCCGTCACCACAGGATTGGCGTCTGCGGCGCTGGCCGCCGGAGTACGCACGCTGGTGGTGGACCTGGATCCGCACGCCGACGCCACCACAGCCCTCGGCGTACAGCCGGGCGACCACCTGGATATCGGCAGGATGCTGAAGAGCCCGCGCAGGGCGAAACTGGCCGAAAACGTGGTCCGCAGCAGCTGGGCTGACCGCACCCCGTCGAACGGTGCCGGGCCTGCTGTGCTGGATGTCGCCGTCGGCTCTGCCTACACGGGGATCTATGACCGGCCGGACCTTGGCCGCCGCGACCTTCGCCGGCTTTCCGCCGTGCTCGCCGGCGCCGAGGATTACCAGCTGGTCCTCATTGACTGCCCGCCGTCGCTGAACGGCCTGACGCGCATGGCGTGGGCGTCCAGCGACAAGGTTGCCCTGGTCGCCGAACCCGGTCTGTTCTCGGTTGCCGGCACGGAACGCACCATGCGTGCCATCCAATTGTTTAAGCAGGAGTTCGCGCCCAATTTGTCACCGGCGGGCATCGTGGCCAACCGCGTCCGCAGCGGCTCTTCCGAGCACACCTACCGCCTGGCGGAAATGGAATCGATGTTTGGCGAACTCCTGCTGAGCCCGCGCATCCCCGAACAGGCCAACTGGCAACAGATCCAGGGCGCTGCCCACCCCGTTCACCACTGGCCCGGGGATTCGGCGAAGTCCGCGGCAGGACTGTTCGACGAACTGCTGTCCAATCTGATGGCGGCGGGCAAGGGCCTGCGCAGCCGCACCCGCTGAAACGCCTGTCCAACAAACAGGGCCGCCCTCCAGCTGGAGGGCGGCCCTGTTTGTTTAAGGTATATGTACTGCTTAGCTGATCTTCCGCGCGGCCCGCCGCTTGCTCAATTCGTCGTCCGGAAAGGACTGTTCGGCGGCATGCTCACTGGGGAGGGAGGCCAGGCTGCCTTCCACCTCGCGCCATACCCGTCCCACCGCAATGCCGAAGACGCCCTGGCCGCCCTGGACAAGGTCAATGACTTCGTCCGCGGACGTGCATTCATAGACACTGGCGCCGTCGCTCATGAGCGTGATCTGGGCCAGATCCTCGACGCCCCGCTCCCGCAGGTGTTCAACCGCGGTGCGGATCTGCTGAAGGGAAACGCCAGTGTCGAGGAGCCGCTTGACCACCTTGAGCACCAGGATGTCCCGGAACCCGTACAGCCGCTGGGAGCCGGATCCTGCCGCGCCGCGGACGGCCGGCTCAACCAGCCCGGTACGGGCCCAGTAATCAAGTTGGCGGTAGGTGATGCCTGCCGCCTTGCAGGCAGTAGGACCACGGTAGCCCGCGTCCTCGTCCAGTACTGGCAGGTCCTCGGTGAACAGGAGGCCCTGGGCACCGCTCACGGGCACAGCAACACCAGCCGTGGGCTGCTTCAGCCCGCCTGCTTCGCCTTTGGGACTCACCTGGATCCTCCTTGTCGTACGCTCCCGGGAACTGATACGGCAGCCTTGGCATGAAGACCATGCGTGTAATTTTTCCGCGGGGCGCACTTTCCAGTGTGACTTGCGCGGCTGCTGTAAGCAAGGGAACTTGATACTTCGACGTTAGGCCCGGCGGGTCCCGAGGTCAAAGACCTCAGGGGCTTGGAAGAGGCGTGTCGAAACTTTCAGGCTTAACTTTAACCTTAACGTGACCTTAGCCGTCGAAATCCTCGGGTTCCACGTCGTCAAGGAACTCACGGAAACGGCGCAGTTCGCGCTCCTCATCCACTGTGGGGCCCGGCTCCGCGTCCTCGCCCTCATCATGTTCGGTAATGCGGACGCCGGCCTCATCCATAACGGAGTCGGCGCACCAGATCCGGCACTTTGCGCGCAGCGCCACCGCAAGCGCGTCGGAAGCCCGGGAGCTCACGGTAGTTCCGTTCTCGAACTGCAGCTGCCCGTAGAAGATGTTGTCCTCCACCGCAACGATATTGACACTGACCACAGAATGCCCCAGCGTCTCCACGACGTCCACCAGGAGATCATGCGTCATGGGCCGGGGCGGCACCACGCCCTGCTGGGCAAGGGCAATGGCGCTGGCTTCCGGGGTGCCGATCCAAATGGGGACGTGGCGTTCGCCGTGCATCTCCTTGAGCAGGACCAGCGGCTGGTTGGAAGGCAGTTCGATGCGAACGCCTACAATCTCGACTTCGATCATCAGATGTCCATGCGTGAGATGTGGTCCTGCACCAGGGCCCGGTGCAGGGTGAGGCAGAGGTCGCTGATTTCGCGGGCGGCCTCGGCCGCGCGCGCCTGTGATGCAGAGTCCTTGCGCGAAGCAAGCGGTGCCACAGCACGTTCCACCAGGCCGAATTCACGTTCGGCTGCTGCCTGGAAGGGCCGCAGGTGCCGGGGTTCCAGACCGTGGCTTTCCAGCTGGACACAGGCGCGGGCAACCTGGAGGGCGTGTTCGTCGAACTGGCCGTTGCTGTGGCTGATGAGGCCGAAGCTCAGCAGTGACTGCAGCAGGGGCACACTGGCGCCGGATTCGGTGCGCAGCTGTTCCTCGCTCAGTTTCCGGCCGCGGTTCTGCAACTCGGCGGCCAGCTCGTCAGAAACGATACGCGGGGAAACCACGACGCCGGGCGGCAGGTTCTCCGGCCGCTCCCCCCTGTCGATGGCATCAAGGTAGTCCTTGATGACTTTCAGGGGCAGGTACTGGTCCCGCTGCAGGGCCAGCACGAAGCGCAGCCGCTCCACGTCGCCGTCGGAATACTGGCGGTAGCCGGCAGGGGTGCGCCGGGGGTTGATCAGGCCCTTTTCCTCAAGGAACCGGATCTTCGACGCGGTCATGCCAGGGAAGTCGGCGCTCAACTGGGCGAGGACTTCGCCGATGTTCAGGACCTGGGGGCCCCGGCGTTCCGGTTGTGCCATTGCCACAGGCAGCGGTCCCCGGTTCAGCTGCGGCCTGCAGCCGTGGCAGGGCTCAGGTAGAAGGTGAGGCGGAACTTGCCGATCTGGACTTCGCTGCCGGACTTCAACTCCACGCGGTCCACGCGGTCATGGTTGACGTAGGTGCCGTTGAGGCTGTTCTTGTCCACGACTTCGAAGCTGCGGGCCGTGCGCCGGAATTCGACGTGGCGGCGCGAAACAGTGACGTCGTCCAGGAAGATGTCCGCGTCCGGGTGGCGGCCCGCGGTGGTCACGTCCGAATCCAGCAGGAACCGGGCGCCGGCATTGGGACCGCTGTGGGCCACGAGCAGGGCCGACCCGGCAGGCAGGGCTTCCACCGAGTTGCGCTCGTCCGAGGACAGCCTGGGCGCGATTGTGGGTTCATCAGTGACGGGGGTGAGATGGATCGAGGTGGTCTCCGACGCCTTAGCCGCACCCGTGCCGTAATCCCCATCGGCAGGGTTGTGTCTGTGGCCAGCCATGGATTCCTCCTCTTTGACGTTGCGGGCTTCAACCCGCAACCAACGTTTGCTCTCCGGCCCTGCCAACAGGTCCGGCACCGGCACCCGATCCGGGGCTGACGTGCGGAGACGCCTTGCCTGCGGCGCGGGGCCGGACCGGAAATACCGGTTAGCTTTAGCCTACCTGTTGTTCGTACTCCGATGCACTGAGCAGGGACTCAACGGCGTCAGGTTCGGCGAGTTTGACCTCGATGAGCCAGCCGTCGCCGTACGGATCAGTGTTGATCAGGGCCGAATCGCTGTCCAGGGAGTCGTTCCGGGCCACCACTTCGCCGGAAACCGGTGCGTAGATGTCGCTCACGCTCTTGGTGGACTCGACTTCACCCACCACTTCGTTTGCCGTAATCTTCGTGCCGACTTCGGGCATCTGGGCGTAAACGACATCTCCGAGGGCGTCCTGGGCAAAATCGGTGATTCCCACGCGGACCACGCCGTCGGCATTGGGGGCCGTGACCCACTCGTGTTCGGCGGTGTAGGACAGGTCTTCGGGAATGTTGCTCATGGGGGGCCTTTCATCGGGGTACGCGCCAAATGTCAAAAGGGGCCCGCAAAACGGGCCGCCGCTGAAAGTATAGGCACAACTGCCGGGGCCGGCACGGGGCTTTCTGACAAGATGGGAGCCATGAGTGCAAGCACTGGTGCGGCATTCCGGGGACAGGGCAGGTAGCCCATGCCGGAACTGCCTGAAGTCGCCGGCCTGGCCGCGTTCCTTGACGAACAGCTGCGGGGCTGCGTTGTGTCGAAGCTGCAGATTGTCTCCTTCGCAGTGCTCAAGACCGCCGACCCACCCTTCCACGCCATCGAAGGCCGCACCGTGTCCGGCGTCCGCCGGTTCGGAAAGTTCATCAGCATTGACATGGACGGCATTTCCCTGGTGTTCCACCTGGCACGCGCCGGTTGGGTGCGCTTTACGGACTCACCCGCCGGCAGCCAGCTCCGGATGGGCAAGGGCCTCATCGCGGTGCGCGCTGCTTTCTCCGGTCCGGACGGGCCGCGTGGCTTGGATTTGACGGAAGCGGGCACCAAGAAGAGCCTCGCCGTCTACGTCGTGCGGGACCCCCAGGAGGTCCCGGGCATCGCCGCCCTGGGTCCGGACCCGTTCACTGAAGCGTTCGACGTCGGCATGCTGGGTGAGATCCTCGCCGGCAGCTCCCAGCAGATCAAGGGACTCCTGCGCAGCCAGAGCGTCATCGCCGGCATTGGCAACGCCTACAGCGACGAGATCCTGCATGCCGCCCGGATCTCGCCGTTCGCCATCGCGAAATCCCTGGACCGGGAGACGGTGCAGGTGCTGTACGACGCCATCCACAACGTGCTGGGGGAAGCGCTGGCCGAGGCAGCCGGCAAACCGCCCAAGGACCTCAAGGACGTCAAACGCAGCCACATGCGCGTTCACGCCCGGACCGGACAGCCCTGCCCCGTCTGCGGCGACACAGTACGGGAAGTCTCATTCGCGGACACCGCCCTGCAGTACTGCCCCACGTGCCAGACAAAAGGCAAGATCCTGGCCGACCGGAGGACCTCGAAGTTTCTCAAGTAGGAAGAACCGGCAGGCAAGGCGGCCCGAGGCTCACCGGTAAGCCATTGCGATTCGGGACTTCCGGTCCTACCCGGGCACGCCTCTGAGGCGTAGCGTCTTAAACCAAGGTTCGCATGCCTCGATCAGCACGAAGGGGTCCCAATGCGCCGGTATCGACCCGCCGTCCTCGGAATGGCCTTGGCCCTCGCCCTCGGCGGTGGCCTCGGGGGCACAGCCCTGGGCCCGTCGGCGGCCGCCGCAGCAGAGGCTGCGCAACGGAGCGTCCCGGCGCCAATGGTGGTCGAGCAGGCCGGCGACGACGCGATCGTCCAGCACTATGAGCAGCTCGGCGGCACCGCATCGTTTCTCGGCACGCCAGTCGGCAGCGCGTATGACATCGCTGGGGGTCGCGCCCAGGAATACGCCCGCGGCACCATCTATTGGAGCGCCGGCACCGGCGCACACGAACTGCACGGGGAGATCCGCAGAAACTACCTCACACTCAACGGCCCCGCAGGCTTCCTGGGCTTCCCACTCACCGACGAAACCGCCACCCCGGGCGCCCCCGGACGGTACAACGACTTCGCCCGCGGCACCATCTACTGGAGCCCCGGCACCGGCGCACACGAACTGCACGGGGAAATCCGCAGAAACTACCTCACACTCAACGGCCCCGCTGGCTTCCTGGGCTTCCCACTCACCGACGAAACCGCCACCCCGGGCGCCCCCGGACGGTACAACGACTTCGCCCGCGG
>NZ_JBPFDM010000016.1:0-33321 GCF_059414945.1 Arthrobacter sp. SAFR-179 | reverse complement strand
CACCATCTACTGGAGCCCCGGCACCGGCGCACACGAACTGCACGGGGAAATCCGCAGAAACTACCTGGAGCTTGGCGGGCCCTCTGGCGTGCTCGGATTCCCCGTGACGGACGAAACCGGCACCCCCGACGGAGTGGGCCGGTACAACCACTTCAGCGGCATGGATGGCGGCTCGTCGATCTACTGGTCCCCCGCCACGGGAGCCCATGAGGTGTACGGAGCTATCCGGGCCCAGTGGGCGGTCCTTGGTTGGGAGCGCAGCCGGCTCGGCTACCCGACCAGCGGCGAATACAGCATCACGGGCGGGCGCCGGAACGACTTCCAGCACGGTTCCATCCTGTGGCACGCGGCCAGCGGCAGGACCGAGGTCATCTACACCAGCATCCCGTCGGCGCTCATGGGCGTTGACCTCGAACGCATTCCGACCACGCAGAAGGTTGTCGCGCTCACGTTCGACGCCGGCGCCAACGACGCCGGCCTCCGATCGATCCTCGCCACCCTCACGGCCAATGGCGTTCCGGGCACGTTCTTCCTCACCGGCAACTGGGTCAACCAGTTCCCCTCCGATTCAGCGCTGATCTACAACGCAGGGAACCGGATCGGCAATCACTCCATGACCCACCCAGACTTCACCACCCTGACCGACGCCCAGATCACGGCGGAGATCAGCGGCGCGCAAAGGACCATCGAGGCCGCTGGAGGCGACCCGCTCCCGTTCTTCCGCTTCCCGTTCGGCGCCCGCAATTCCCGCACGATCGCAGACGTCAACGCCGCCGGCTACGTTCCGATCCGGTGGACCGTTGACACCCTGGGCTGGCAAGGCACCATGAACGGAACGCGCGGCCCGGGCTTCATCGTCCAGCGGGTCATGGCTTCGGCGCAGCCCGGGGAGATCGTCCTGATGCACCTCGGTTCAAACCCCGACGACGGCTCAACGCTCGACGCCGAGGCCCTTCCAGAGGTGATCTCCCAGCTCCGGGCGGCAGGCTACGGCTTCGTCACCCTCGACGCCGCACTCGGCTGACCGGGGACCCACGGCGGACGTAGGGTTTTTGATGGTCTCGCCGGCCGGCCCAAATCCGGGCACGAAAAAGCCGCGGAAACCCTGAAGTTTCCGCGGCTTTGTGGTCGGGCTGACAGGATTTGAACCTGCGACCCCTTGACCCCCAGTCAAGTGCGCTACCAAGCTGCGCTACAGCCCGCTGGTTCCGCCGTTCTCCGCTGAACTCAAACCCGAAGATTTTCATCAGCAGTCCGGCCGAACCACCTAGAAGAGCTTACACGATCCGGAGGGGTGCCCGTGACACTTTCCGGCGATCAGCCCCAGGTGTGTCGCAATTAACGCTTGCGGCCGCGCTTTTCCCGGACGCGCATGCTGACCTCGATCGGCGTGCCTTCGAATCCGAAGGTCTCCCGGAGGCGGCGGGTGATGAACCGGCGGTACCCGGGGTCCAGGAAGCCCGTGGTGAACAGCACGAACTTCGGCGGCCGGCTGGAGGCCTGGGTGCCGAACAGGATGCGTGGCTGCTTGCCGCCGCGGACCGGGTGGGGGTGGGCAGCCACGAGCTCGCCCAGAAAGGCGTTGAGGCGGCCGGTGGCGATGCGCTTGTCCCAGTTCTCCAGGGCAAGGTCCAGGGCAGGGACCAGGCGGTCCTTGTGCCAGCCGGTCTTCGCCGAAATGTTGACGCGCGGCGCCCATTCGACGTGTGCCAGGTCCTGCTCGATCTCGCGCTCCAGGTAGCGGCGGCGTTCGTCGTCCAGCAGGTCCCACTTGTTGAAGGCCAGGACCAGCGCGCGCCCGGACTCAATGGCCAGCTGCAGGATGCGGACGTCCTGTTCGCTGAGGACCTCGTCCACGGCGAGGAGTACGACGGCGACCTCCGCCTTTTCGAGCGCGGACTGCGTCCGGAGGGAGGCGTAGTAGTCGGCACCTTGGGCCATATGCTGGCGTCGGCGGATGCCTGCCGTGTCCACGAACCGCCAGGTGCGGCCGCCGAGTTCGATGAATTCGTCCACCGGGTCGCGGGTGGTTCCGGCGGTGTTGTCCACCACCACCCGTTCGGATCCCGCAAGCTTGTTCAGCAGGGAGGACTTACCCACGTTGGGCCGGCCAATGAGGGCAATACGGCGGGGGCCGCCGGAGCGGTCCGTTCCCTCGATGGTGGAAAACTCCGGCAGCACCTCCATGACGTGGTCCAGGAGGTCCGCCACACCGCGTCCGTGCAGTGCCGAGACCGGGTACGGCTCACCGAAACCGAGGCCCCACAGGGCGGCGCTGTCAGCCTCCTGGGCGAAGTCGTCCACCTTGTTGGCCACCATGATGACCGGCTTCTTGCTGCGGCGCAGCATCTTCATGACGCCTTCATCCGTGGCGGTGGCGCCGACGGCGGAGTCCACCACGAACAGCACGGCGTCGGCCAGTTCCACGGCCATCTCGGCCTGCTCTGCGACCCGGGCATGGATGCCGCGGGCGTCGTGTTCCCAACCGCCGGTGTCCACCAAGGTGAAGTTGCGGCCGTTCCAGTTGGCTGAATACATAACACGGTCGCGGGTGACGCCCGGGGTGTCCTCCACCACTGCTTCGCGGCGGCCCAGAATTCGGTTCACCAGGGTGGACTTCCCCACGTTCGGCCGCCCGATGATCGCCAGGACGGGATCCAGCTTGACCGGCCCATCAAAGTCCTCGTCGCCGTACTCCCCGCTCAGCAGCGCGGCATCGTCCTCATCAAGCTCATAGTCCTCGAGGCCGGCCCGGAGCGAGGCAGCACGCAGCTCCGCTTCGTCGTCGCCAATTGCCGCCAGCCGTTCGGCAACCTGGTCCGTGCCTGTGGGGGTGTATTCGTCCTCGGCGCCGGAATACCCGGAAGTCTGGGTGGTGTCGCTCATTGCACTGTCCTTAGTGGTCATCTGCCGGCGTCCCCGGCTACTGCTGTCAAGTCGTTGTGGTCAGCGAAGGGCAGTGGCTGCCCGCTGAGTTGGATGGTGTCCTGGACGTGCCCTGCCAGCGCTGCACGGATGTCCTGCGCCGCCCTGTCCATTGAAGCACGCCCGCTTTCGCCCGCCCGGCGGGCCAGCGTAAGGGCTGAGCCGAAGCTGACGTGGAAGCGCCGCCCCGGCCGCGGAACGAAGTCCAGGTGCTCATCGCCCTGCCGGGTTCCCAGGATGGCGACCGGAACAACGGGGGCCCCGGAGTTCAGTGCCAGCCAGGCCACGCCGCCGTTGATGTCCGCCGCTGAGCCGCTCCCCCGCGTCCCTTCGGGAAGAATCCCCACGCAGCGTCCGGCGTCGAGCACGTCCTTGCAGCGCTGCAGCGCAGCCCGGTCCCCCCGCCGATCCACGGGAAGCTGCCCGGCAGCGGTGAGCACCCGGCCCAGGAAACCCTTGAACATCTCCTGTTTCACCAGGATGTGCATGGGCCGCGGTGCCGCGCCGAACATGACCGGCCCGTCCAGGAAGCTGATGTGGTTGGCGGCGAAGATCACCGGCCCGCCGGTGGGGACGTTGCTCCTGCCCGTCACGGTTGTCCGGTAGACCAGGTGGTCCAGGATCCAGCCCACCGGCCTGCTCCACGCCATGGTCAGGCCGGACGGTAGGGCACCTCGGGCGTCAGTCACGGTTGAGCACCTTGGTGACGATCACGAGGGCGGCGTTGACGGTCTGCTCGAAGTCCAGGTCAGAGGAGTCCAGCGTCACCACCCCGGAAGCGGCCTGGGTGAAGTTCACCACGGTTGAGTCCCTGGCATCCCGGTGGGTCACCTGGGCCGCCAGCTGCTCGGCGTTCTGCGTCCCGCCCAGCTGGATGCCCCGCCGGCGCAGGCGGGCTTCCTCGCTGGCGGTGAGGAGCATGCGCACCTCGGCTCCGGGCGCGACGACGGTGGTGATGTCCCTGCCTTCCACCACCATCCGGCGGTGGTGCTTTTCGATGAGGTCCCGCTGCCGGCGGATGAGTTCCGTGCGGGCACCAAGGGTGGTGGCCACGGAACTGACAGCGGAGGAAATTTCGGGCTCACGGATGGCGTCGGTGACGTCCACGCCGCCCACCCGGACGTATTCCTCCTGCGGGCTGGTGCTCAGTTCCAGCACAAAGTCCCTGGATGCCTGCTCCACGGCGGCACCGTCGTCAAGGTCGATGCCCTGCGTTACGCAGTACCAGGTGAGGGCGCGGTACATCGCTCCGGTGTCCAGGTAGGCCAGCCGCAGCCTGCGGGCAACCTCCTTGCTCACGCTGGATTTGCCCGAACCTGACGGTCCGTCGATGGCGACCACCAGCGGCCGGCCGATGCGCAATGCGCGCATGGTTTCGAGGAGTTCCTGTGTCATTACTGAAGTACCCGCCATCCGCGGTCGTTGAGAGCTTCGATCAGGTGGTCGTGCTTGTTCGGCAACACAGACAATTCCACCATGCCAACGTTCTGTCCGGAGGAATGGTCCAGCCGAAGGTCTTCGACGTTGACTCCGATTTCACCGATTTCGGTGAGCAGCTGCGCTATCTGGCCGGGCTTGTCATCCACCAGGACGGTGAGCCAGGAGTACGCCTGCGGGGGGCCTCCGTGCTTGCCGGGAATCCGGGCCTGCCCCGCGTTGCCTTCGCTGATCAGCTGAGCCAGGTCCAGCCGGGCTCCCGGTGCCCTGGGCTGTTCCAAGGTTCCGATGAGGCGGTTCAGGTCCTCACGGACGCCGTACAGGATCTCCACGACTTTGGCCGCGTTCCCACCCAGAATCTGCACCCACAGGGTGGGGTCGCTCGCGGCGATCCTGGTGACGTCGCGCAGCCCGTTCCCGGCCAGGGACAGGGCATGCAGCGGAGTTCCCTGGAGGCGGCTGGCGAGCAGGGAGGACATGACCTGGGGCAGGTGCGACACCAGGGCCACCGCCTCATCATGTTCGTCCGCCGTGAACTGCGAAACCACTGCCCCCAGGTCCGAGGCGAGCGACCGTGCCACCTGCAGGGCAGCGCCGGACGTCTCCTCTGATGGGCACAGCACCCAGGGCATGGAGGTGAACAGCTCGCCCCGCGCGGCGACCGGACCTGACTTTTCCCGCCCGGCCATGGGGTGCGTGCCCACGTAGCGCGTGAGGTCGGCACCGAGGCTGCGCAGCCGGGCCAGGATGTCCGCCTTCACACTCGCAATGTCCACCACGACGGCGTCGGGGTACTCAGCGAGCGCTTTGGACACGACGTCGGCAGTAACGTCCGGCGGAGCGGCGACCACCACAAGCTGGGGCTTGGCGCCCCGGAGCTCCGGCAAGGGACGCCCGGCACCAATGTCCACCGCCACCGCCTGGTTGGTGGGTGAGGGGTCGGAAAGGAATACCGGTACGCCACGCCCGCGGAGGCCCAGCCCAATGCTGGTGCCCAGCAGTCCGGTGCCAATCACCACTACGGGACCATCCAGGTGGCCGCGCCCCTGGCTTTTGAACGCGGACACGCGTCAGAGTCCTACGGATGCCAGCAGGTGGCCGACTTCCTGCTTGCCCAGGTTGCGGATGCTGCCCTGGCGCTGGTCACCGAGGCCGATGGGGCCTACCTTGACGCGGACCAGCCGCTGGACCGGGAAGCCGACGGCGTCGAAGAGGCGTCGGACAATCCGGTTCTTGCCCGAGTGGAGCACAACCTCGATCAGCACGTGGCCCGGGGTGGAGTCCACCAGGCGGAAGGAGTCAACGTTCGCGAAGCCGTCCTCCAGTTCCACGCCGGACTTCAGCTGGGCACCGACGCCCTGTGGGAACGGCCCGCGCACCTGCACCAGGTAGGTCTTGGGGACCTCGTAGGACGGGTGGGTCAGCCTGTTGGCGAGTTCGCCGTCGTTGGTCAGCAGCAGGAGGCCTTCGGTGGCGACGTCGAGCCGGCCCACGTGGAAGAGGCGTTCCCCGGTGTTCTTGTTGCTCTTCAGGAAGTCGCTGATGCAGGGGCGGCCCTCGGGGTCCTCCATGGTGGACACCACGCCCTTGGGCTTGTTGAACACCATGTAGACCAGGTTCTCGTCCAGCTGGATCCGCAGGCCGTCAACGTGGATGACGGCGGTCTTGGGATCGACGCGCATGCCGAGTTCCGTGACCACCTGGCCGTCCACCTCAACCCGGCCCTCCGCGATCATCTCTTCACAGACGCGCCGGGACGCCACTCCTGCGGACGCCATGACCTTCTGGAGGCGCACGCCGTCGGCATCGTGGAGTTCCGACTGCGGAACGTTGCCGCGCGGACCCTTCTTCCGGCCGGGTTTGCGGACCGGACCCAGGTTCTGGCCGAAGCGTTCGCTGCCAAAGGCACGCGAAGCTGCTGCGCCGGGAGTGCCGGTACGCGGTTTGGGCTTCAGGGCGCCGGGAGTTCCGGGAGCCTTCTTGGCGCCCGGCTTGCGGGCAGCGGGCTTTCGCGACGACGGCTTGGCGCCACGGGCACCCTCAGCTGGACGTCCCTGCTGGTCCCCCGCCAGATCAGGATCGATGAAGCGTTCCTCGCGCGGCTTGGGGCTGCGGTGCGGCCGGTCTCCGCCGAAAGCAGGGCCCCGCTTGCCTGTTCCGCCGCGGGAGCCTCCGCTGAAGCCGCCGCCCTGTGTGCTGCGCTGCTGGGAATTGTTGCGTTCGTTCCCGCCGCGTCCCGAACCGTTACGTGGTGAACCCTGGCGTCCCGCCTGTGTCATGACCCGTCCTTCAATGTGTTTTGGCCGGCAAAGATGTCCAAGGACAACCCTAGCCAGCCGTGCAGACTTCGTCTGCCCTGATAAAAAACCTGATAAACCTGCTGATGGGACAGGTGCCGGCAGGGCGCCTGCCTACATCGTCCCGGCGTCGTAGAACTCTGCGATCCCGTCGAGCCCCGGAAGGTGCGGCGACAGCTGCGGCAGGTCCCCCACTGAACTGATTCCCATCCGTTCGAGGAAATAGGAGGTGGTCCGGTAGAGGATTGCGCCGGACTCGGGATCGGTTCCCGCGTCCTCGATCAGCCCGCGCTGGGCAAGCGTCCGTACGACGGAATCAACGTTGACACCGCGAATTGCAGACACCCGGGCCCGGGAGACGGGCTGGCGGTACGCGATGACCGCCAGTGTTTCCAACGCCGCCTGGGTAAGCCTGGCCGTCTGCCCTTCAAGCACATATTTGCCAACGATGTCAGCAAACTCGGTGCGCGAGTAGATCCGCCAGCCACCGGCGATGTTCCGCAATTCAAAACCCCGGGGGCTGGAACCGATGCCAGCGTGACTGGCATCCTCCATCTCCGGGGCTTTAACAGTATAGCCGTTATACTCACGCTGCAGTTCTGCCAGGAGGGAGCGGATGGTATCGGTGGCCAGGCCCACTCCCGCCGCCAGCTCCTCTTCGGTGGCGGGTTCGTCAAGGACCATGAGCACCGCTTCGAGGGCAGCCTTGGCGCCGCCGGGGAGATCGTCGAAGTCCGGGCCGTGGTCCAGGTCCTCCCGGGACGCCCTTTCCTGCGGCTTGGGGTTCACGGCTGCTCCTCATACTCTTCGCTCAGGTTTTCTGCAGACCAGTCCCGGCCTTCGGCGGTCCAGTGGATGGCAAGCTCGGCCAGCGGGGACAGCTGGTCGAACGCGACGGCCCGGTCCCGGAACAGTTCCAGGAGGGCCAGGAACCTGGCTACCACCACCAGGGTTGAATCGGCGTCGGCAATCAGGGAACGGAAGGTCTGGGGCGACTCCTGTTGAAGGCGAAGCCCCAGCATCCTCGCTTCTTCCTTGACGCTGACGGTGCTGCCGTGCAGGTGTCCGAGGGCCACCTGCGGCGGCTGGGCCGGCGCTTTGGGCCGGAGCGCGGCCTCGGCCAGTGCGGCGAACTGCTGCGGTGTGTGCTTCCAGACCAGTTCGGGGAGCATCGCCGCGAAGTGCTCCTCCAGGGCCACCTGCCGCGGAAAGCGCCGGCCTTCCTGGTGCAGGGTTTCGCCCAGGATTCCTGCCACCTGCTTGAACGCCTTGTACTGCAGCAACCGGGCAAAGAGGAGGTCGCGCGCCTCCAGCAAGGCGATGTCCTCGTCGTCCTCCACTTCGCCGGCAGGAAGGAGCCGCGCTGCCTTGAGATCAAGCAGCGTGGCGGCGATCACCAGGAACTCGCTCGCCTCGTCCAGCGCCCATTCTTCGCCAAGCTGCTGCAGTTTCCGGATGTACTTGATGAACTCATCCGTGACGGTGGCGATGGCCACTTCGGTGATGTCCAGCTGGTGCTTGGCAATCAGTCCCAGGAGGAGGTCGAACGGACCCGTAAAGTTGGCCAGCCGCACCTCGAAGCCGGGTTTGGATTCGGCCACGGCGTGGTTAGGGTGCGCCGCCGCGGGAGATCAGCTCCTTGGCCAGCCGGCGGTAGGCATCGGCGCCCACGTGGTTTCCGGCATAGCTGGTGATGGGCTCCGCGGCCACCGTGGCGTCTGCAAATTTGATGGAGCGCTTGATGACGGTTTCGAAGACCTTGTCGCCGAACGCCTCCACCAGGCGGGTTATCACTTCGCGGCTGTGCAGTGTCCGTGCGTCGTACATGGTGGCCAGTACGCCGTCCACCTGCAGCCGCGGGTTCAGCCGGTCCTGGACCTTGTCGATGGTTTCGACCAGAAGCGCCACGGCGCGGAGGGCGAAGAACTCGCAAATGAGCGGGATGATCACACCGTGGGCTGCCGTGAGGGCATTCACGGTCAGGAGGCCCAGGGACGGCTGGCAGTCGATCAGGACGACGTCGTAATCGTCTTCGACTTTCTTGAGGGCACGGTCCAGGACCTGTTCGCGCGCAACTTCGTTGACCAACTGGACTTCCGCTGCCGAGAGGTCGATGTTGGCCGGCAGCAGGTCCACGTTCTCCACACCGGTCTGGTGGATGGCGTCGCGGATATCCACCTTGCGGTCCATCAGGACGTTGTACACGGTGAGGTCCAGTTCGTGCGGGTTGACGCCCAGGCCGGCCGAGAGCGCACCCTGGGGATCGAAGTCCACCAGCAGGACACGGCGGCCGTACTCTGCAAGGGCTGCCGCGAGGTTAATGGTGGAGGTGGTCTTCCCCACGCCGCCTTTTTGGTTGACCATGGCGATCACGCGTGCCGGACCGTGGGAGGGCAGCGGCGCGGGTTCCGGGAACTCCCGGTATGGGCGCCCGGTGGGCCCCATCACCGCGTTTTCCAGGTCGAATTCCGTGCCCTCCAGAGTTGCTGAACCCTGTTCGCTGCTCACGTATCTGTCCACACTTTCGATGACGGTGATTTCCTGCCGCTGGCTCACCAGCGCCGTTCGTTCTGCTCCCTAGGTTACAGCGCCCGACACGGTATTCGACGGAACTTGACTTTCCGCGAATGTTGAGCCTTGACCCTCTAGCTGAGGTCGAAGGTTGAAGTGGCGGCCAACGCGAAACCGCCCCCGCAGCATCGCTGCGGGGGCGGTTTCGTGGGGGTGCGCGGGTGGCGATTAGGCCTTGGCGGCCTCGCGTGCGCCCTCTTCCTTGGGTGCCATTTCGCCGTGGTGGTGGACCATCATGGTTGCTTCGTCGAAGGGTTCTTCGCCGGAGAGCACCCGGCCCACCTGGCCGCCGTCGATCTCCTTGACCCAGGTGCCGATCAGGACGGTGGCCACCGCGTTGCCCGTGAAGTTGGTCAGGGCACGGGCCTCGGACATGAACCGGTCGATGCCGACGATCATGCCCACGCCGCCGAGCAGTTCAGGCTTGTGTGCCTGCAGGCCGGCCGCCAGGGTTGCCAGGCCGGCGCCGGTCACACCGGCGGCGCCCTTGGAGGCGATGATCATGAAGATCAGCAGCGAGATCTGCGCGCCGAGGTCCAGCGGCGTTCCCATGGCGTTGGCGACGAAGAGCGAGGCCATGGTCAGGTAGATGGCCGTACCGTCAAGGTTGAAGGAGTAGCCGGTGGGGACGGTGACGCCGACGACGGGCTTGGAGACGCCCAGGTGTTCCATCTTCGCGATCAGGCGGGGCAGTGCCGCTTCGGACGATGAGGTGGAGAAGATGAGGAGGTATTCGCGGGCCAGGTACTTCATGAGCTTGAAGATGTTGACGCCGGCCACTACCTGCAGCAGTCCGCCGAGGATGACCACGATGAACAGGGCGCAGGTGATGTAGAAGGCAATCATGAGGGTGAACATGCTGATGATTGCCTGGAAGCCCGTTGCACCAACGACGGCGGCGATGGCACCGAAGGCGCCTACCGGAGCCAGCCACATGATCATGATCAGGATGCGGAACACGAGAGCCTGGCCGTAGCTGACGGCCTTGAGGATGGGCGCACCCTGGGCGCCCATCTTCTGCAGCGCGAAGCCGACCAGGATGGCTGCGAGCAGGGTGGGCAGGACGGGAACGTCGCCGGGAATGATTCCGAGCAGGAAGTCCACGGTGCTGTCCGTGGCGGCCTTCTTGTTTGGGTCGTACGGCGTCAGCTTCAGGCCCTCACCCGGGTGGATGATGTTTCCCACCACAAGGCCGATGGCCAGGGCGAAGGTGGACATGACGATGAAGTAGCCCAGGGCCAGGCCACCGACCTTACCGACGGTGGCCGCCTTGGCGATGGAGCCGATGCCCAGGACGATGGTGCAGAAAATGACCGGGGCGATCATCATCTTGATGAGCTTGATGAATCCGTCACCAAGGGGCTTGAGGGACTTGCCGACTTCCGGAAAAAGCAGGCCGACGGCTGCGCCGAGGATCACGGCGACGATGACGGCAATGTAAAGGTAATGCGATTTGTCCAGGCCTTTGCGCCGCGTCTTCACGGTGTCAAGGGACTCTCCTCGTTGAGAAGCCATGATGTGTCTCCTTATGGATAATCTGATAGACGCTGGGGCACAGTCTCTGGGCTCATCACGTCCTTGCGGTGTGATATCCATCATTGGCTACGCCGTGATCCAGCTCACCGTTGCGTTCATATTGGTCGCGGCATCCGCAGGGCCGACGAGAGGCAGGCATGATCCACCGCTGGAGTATCGCCCGCCGGCTGTTCCTGGCCAACCTGCTGATCGTCGTGTCATTTATCGCCATCGTGGGAACCGCCGCCTACGTGGACGCCCGGGACCGGACCTATGACGAGGCCGGCCGCCGGATGGAAGGAGTGGCCGCCTCCATAGCCGCCAATCCCCTGGTGCTCCAGGCTGCCTCCACGCCGGATCCGTCCGCCCTCCTGCAGCCATATGCCAGGGATGTGACCACGGCAGCCCACGTCGACTTCGTCACCATCATGGCTCCCGACCGTACCCGCTGGACCCATCCGAGGGACGAGGAGCTGGGCCGGCCGTACATTGGATCGATTGACGCCGCGCTCCGTGGCCAGCCATTCACCGAAGTCACGGCCGGGACGCTGGGCCCGTCGGTGCGGACGATTGTCCCGGTCAAGGATTCCGCGGGGACGGTGAAAGCGCTCGTGGCGGTGGGTGTCACCGTCCGCAGCGTCGATATCGCCTTCGCCGGGCGCCTTCCCGTCCTGTTGGCCGTTGGCGTAGCCCTCCTTGTGGGCGGCTCCCTGGCGTCGTGGCTGCTGGGCAGGTATCTGCGGCGGGTAACCAGGGGCTGGGGTCCTGAGCAGCTGGCGCAGCTGTTCGCCTACTACGAATCGGTGCTGCACTCGGTCCGTGAAGGACTGATCCTCATCGATGCGCGGAAGCGCGTGGTGATGTACAACGACCAGGCTGCCGAACTGCTGGGCCTGGCGGACACGGGCAGCAACGATCCCACCCGGCCCCCATCGCTGGCAGACCTTCCCCTCGACGAAGAGCTGCGGAGCCTGTTCGAATCTGGACGGAGCACCAAGGACGAGATGGTCCTGACCGATTCCCGCGTGCTGGTGGTCAACCAGGGCCCGGCCCGGGGCCCGGAATCCCCCGGGTCCCGGGGAAAGGTCCCTGTGTACGGCACGGTTGCCACCCTCCGGGACCGGACAGAGATCGAAGCGCTCGGCAACGAACTGCAGACCATGCGGACCCTTTCCGACGCCCTGCGCGCCCAGACCCACGAACACGCCAACCGGCTGCACACCATGGTTTCGCTCCTGGAACTGGGAAGAACCGGGGAGGCCCTGGACTTTGCCACCCAGGACCTGGCCCTGAGCCAGCAGCTGACGGATGACATGGTGAGCTCGATCGATGAACCGGTGGTAGGCGCACTGGTCATGGGGAAGGTGGCCAAGGCCCACGAACGTGGAGTCCAGCTGGACGTGTCCACCCTGGGCTCCGGCACGGCACCCGGGGTGGCCGTCCAGGACCTGGTGACCATCCTGGGCAACCTGCTGGACAACGCCATCGACGCCGCCGCTGATGCACCGCCTCCCCGGCGTGTGGAACTGACGCTGGAGGCCGACGACGAAGGCCTGGACATCGCCGTCAACGACTCCGGGACGCCCATCGACCCCGCCGATGCAGAAAAGATCTTCCGGCACGGATTCAGTACGAAGCCGGCAGGGCCGGGAGGCCGGGGCATCGGCCTTGCGCTGGTCCGGCAGGCTGTGCAGCGTTTGGGCGGTACGCTGGCCATCAACGGCCGGCGCGGCGCCAAGTTCGAAGTATTCCTGCCCGCAGCGGTGTCCGCGGAGAAGGAGCACAGACAGTGAGCAACATCCGGGTCCTCGTCGTCGAAGACGAGGCCATCGCTTCGGCGGCCCACGCTGCCTACGTGGGGAGGCTGGAAGGATTCGAGCTGGCCGGGACCGCCCCCGACGGCAAGTCTGCCCTGCGGCTGCTGACCGAATTCGTGGCCGCGGGGCAGCCGGTGGAACTGGTCCTGCTGGACATGAACCTGCCCGACCTTCATGGCCTGGACATTGCCCGGCGGATGCGTTCGGCGGGGATCCTCGCGGACATCATCGCCATCACGGCTGTGCGTGAACTGGCAATCGTCCGCAGCGCGGTGGCAATCGGTGTGGTCCAGTACCTGATCAAGCCCTTCACGTTCGCCACGTTTTCCGACAAGCTCGAAAACTACCGCCTGTTCCGCCAGCAACTGGGCGGTTCCAGCGGCGGTCCCGGCAAGGGGGGTGCGTCCCAAAGTGAAGTGGACAGGGCTTTTGCCAGCCTCAGGGCGCCGTCCGAACTCCCGCTCCCCAAGGGCCTTTCCACCTCGACCCTGGGCTCGGTCCAGGAGTTTCTTCGCGGGCAGCCGGAAGCAGTGTCCGCCACCGAAGTAATGGACGCCCTGGGAATGTCACGCGTGACAGCGCGACGCTACCTCGAATACCTTGCCGATGCCGGCACTGTTTCGCGGACCGCCCGCTATGGCACCCCCGGCAGGCCGGAAAATGAATACCGCTGGAACCCCCGCTGAGCTGAACCGGCGTTTCAACAGTCCTTCGATTCCCCTCAGCCGGCCGCCGGTCCATCCACCCGGAGCGCTCCGATCAATTGGTCGATGACCCCTGGATCCTCAATCGTGGAAGGCACGGTGTACTCCTCGCCGTCCGCTATCTGGCGCATGGTCTTGCGGAGGATCTTCCCCGACCGGGTCTTGGGCAGGGCATCCACCACCGTCACCTGCTTGAAGTCCGCAACAGCACCAATGTCCCGGCGCACCAATGCCACCAGGTCCTTGGCCAGGACGTCCTCAGGAATGTCGACACCGGACTTGAGCACCACGTAGCCACTGGGACGCTGGCCCTTGAGGGAATCGGCAAGGCCGATCACTGCGCACTCCGCCACCGCAGGGTGCTGGCCGATGACCTGTTCGATGGCCCCGGTGGAGAGCCGGTGGCCGGCGACGTTGATGATGTCGTCGGTGCGGCCCATGACAAAGAGGTACCCGTCCTGGTCCTGGTAACCCGAGTCGCCGGTGGCATAGCAGCCATCGAAGGCCGTCAGGTAAGAGGAGATGAAGCGTTCGTCGTTTCCCCACAGGGTGGCCAGCGTGCCGGGTGGCAACGGCAGCCCCAGCGCGATGTTGCCCTCGGTGCCGGGTGCCACGTCGCCGCCCATTCCGTCGAGAATCCGGAGCCGGTAACCGGGCATCGGAACGCTCGGGGAACCGGCCTTGATGGGCAGGGGCTCCAGGCCGCGGGGGTTGGCGCAGATGGCCCACCCGGTCTCGGTCTGCCACCAGTGATCCACCACCGGCACGCCAAGGACCCGGGATGCCCAGTGGAACGTGTCCGTGTCCAGCCGCTCACCGGCAGTGAACAGGGTGTGAAGGCTGGAGATGTCATACCCGCCCAGCAGTGATGCCTCCGGATCTGCCTTGCGGATGGCCCGCAGCGCCGTGGGCGCGGTAAAGAGCACGTTGACCTTGTGGTCCTGGACCACCCGCCAGAAGGCACCCGCATCCGGGGTCCCCACCGGTTTGCCTTCGTACATCACCGTGGTGGCGCCGGCGAGCAGCGGCCCGTAGACGATATAGGAATGCCCCACCACCCAGCCCACATCCGAAGCGGTCCACATCACGTCGCCCGGGCCGACGTCGTAGATATTCTCCAGCGTCCACCGCAGGGCGACGGCGTGGCCGCCGTTGTCCCGGACCACCCCCTTGGGAGTGCCCGTGGTCCCCGATGTGTAGAGGATGTAAAGCGGGTCGGTGGCCTCTACGTCAACGGGAGCGGCCGGTTCCGCGGCTGCCATTTCCGTGTCCCAGTCCAGCCAAGCGGCATGGTCCGCCGCCTTGGAGGCGAAGCCGTCCCGCTCCTTGACCAGCACGGGAATGTCCCGGGTGCCTGCCAGCTCAAGTGCCTCCGCGACGGCCGGCAGGTACTCGATGCGGCGCGTGGGTTCGATCCCGCCTGAGGCGGTGACCACCGCAGCAGGTGCCGCGTCCCGGATCCTGGCCGCTAGCTCTTTGGGCGCGAACCCGCCGAAGACCACGGAATGGACAGCGCCGAGCCTGGCTGTTGCCAGCATGGCAATGGCGGCTTCCGGGATCATCGGCATGTAGATGACCACGCGGTCCCCCTTGCCCACGCCGTGGCCGCGCAGAACGCCGGCGAAGCGCGCCACGAGGCCGGTCAGTTCGGCATAGGTGAAACGCTGCCGGGTTCCCAGCATGGCGGAGTCATGGATCAGTGCATCTTGCTCTCCCCGGCCTTCGGCGACGTGCCGGTCCAGGGCGTTGTAGCAGGTATTCAGTGAGCCGTCCGGAAACCAGCTGTAGAGCGGCGCCCGGCTGGAGTCCAGTGCCCGGGCAGGAGCAGCGGTCCAGTGGATCTTTTCCGCCGCCTCCAGCCAGAAGTCTTCCGGCTCTTCAATGCTGCGCCGGTAGGTGTCCCGATAGCTGTTGCTGACCATAACGTAATCCCGTCCACGACATTGTGATGCAGCTCATGGTAGCTTGCGCCTCCCCGGCTAACAAGAGGTTTGTATACAGAAGAGCCAGTTATCACCCGCTATTTCAGTTTCTTCCCAAACTCAGGGCAGTTGTGTATACACTGGAGCCATCAGCCGAGGAAGGAGACAGGCATGCGCGCCAGCGACAAGGCCTATGCCGCCCTGCGGGACGACATCATCGAATGGCGCCTGGCCCCAGGGACGGTCCTTGCCGAGGTGGAACAGTCCGAGCGGTTGGGCGTCTCGCGAACTCCGTTGCGGGAAGCCCTGGGCCGCCTTACGGCGGAAGGCCTGACGACGGCGGGCGGCCGCGGCGTGGTGGTCAGCGACATTTCCCTGGAGGACATCGACGAACTGTTCGAGCTCCGCGAAACCCTCGAAGGCAGGGCGGCGGCCTTGGCCGCGCGCCGCGGCGACGCCCGTACCTTCGAGCACCTGCAGCGTGACCTGCTCCGGGCTCCGGAGTTGATCGGCGGCGACCACCCTGCCCTGCATGAATACTACGAACTGGTGGGCCGGCTGGATGCAGCGATCGATGCTGCCATCTCCAACTCCTACCTGGCCCAGGCCATGCGGAGCCTGCGCGTGCATTTGGTCCGGATCCGCCGGCTTGCCGCCGACGACGCCTGCCGCCTCACTGCCGCCGCCGCCGAGCATGCCGCCATCGCAGAGGCCATCGCGGCCGGCAATCCACGGCTTGCAGAGGCGGCGACCATCGTCCACCTGCACCGCAGCCTCTCCCACGTCAAAGCGACCCACTCATCCCACCCAAAGGAGCATCATGGTTAAGGAACACCACGTCCGCGTCTATCGGAGCGAAGAAAACCTCCCGCGTGAGGACCAGCTCGCGTACAAGATCGCCCAGGTTGCGGCCGACCCAGTGGCTGTGTCTGACGAAGTGACCGACATGGTGATCAACCGCGTCATCGACAATGCTTCGGTGGCCATCGCATCCCTCAACCGGGCACCCATCGTCGCAGCCCGCGCCCAGGCACTCACCCATGGCCCCACCACCGGCGGTAAGGGTTCGAAGGTGTTCGGCATCGAGGAACGGGTGGCCCCGGAATGGGCCGCCTGGGCCAACGGCGTGGCCGTCCGCGAGTTGGACTATCACGACACCTTCCTTGCTGCCGACTACTCCCATCCCGGTGACAACATCCCGCCGATCCTCGCCGTCGCCCAGCACGTTGGCGCCAGCGGCCACGACTTGATCCGCGGCATCGCCACCGGCTACGAGATCCAGGTCAACCTGGTCAAGGCCATCTGCCTGCACAAGCACAAGATCGACCACGTGGCGCACCTGGGCCCCTCCGCAGCCGCAGGCATCGGCACCCTGCTGGGGCTCGACGTCGAAACCATCTTCCAGTCCGTGGGCCAGGCGCTGCACACCACCACCGCCACCCGGCAGTCGCGCAAGGGAGAGATCTCCACCTGGAAGGCACACGCCCCGGCGTTTGCCGGCAAGATGGCCATCGAATCCGCAGACCGGGCCATGCGCGGCCAGACCTCCCCCGTGCCGATCTACGAAGGCGAAGACGGCGTCATCGCCTGGATGCTGGATGGCCCGGACGCGTCCTACATGGTTCCGCTTCCCACCCCCGGTGAAGCCAAGCGCGCCATCCTGGACACGTACACCAAGGAACACTCCGCCGAATACCAGGCACAGGCCTGGATCGACCTTGCCCGCAAGCTGCACCGCGAACACCCCGAGGTCACGGACCCGGACAACGTGGAATCCGTGCTGATCAAGACCAGCCACCACACGCATTACGTCATCGGCTCCGGCGCCAACGACCCCCAGAAGTACTCCCCCACCGCGTCCCGGGAAACCCTGGACCACTCCATCCCGTACATCTTCACCGTGGCCCTGCAGGATGGGGCCTGGCACCACGTGGACTCCTACGCCCCGCAGCGCGCCGCACGCCCGGACACCGTGGAGCTGTGGCAGAAGGTCAGCACGGTGGAGGACCCGGAATGGACCCGCCGCTACCACTCCCTGGACATTGCCGAGAAGGCGTTCGGCGGCTCGGTGGAGATCACGCTCAAGGACGGCTCCGTCATCACCGATGAAATCGCCGTTGCCGACGCCCATCCGCTCGGTGCCCGGCCGTTCGCCCGGGAACAGTACGTGAACAAGTTCCGGACCCTCGCCGCCGGGCTGGTGGAGGAAGCCGAGATCGACAGGTTCCTCGCCGCCGTCGAACGCCTCCCCCACCTCACCGCCGGGGAACTGGACCAGCTGAACATCACCGCCGCTCCCGGCGTCATCGACCCCGCGGCCGCGCCGAAGGGACTGTTCTAAATGCTGTACTCAAAGACCACTCCCGAGCAGAAGCGGCTCCGGTTCCGGGAACTGCTTGCCTCCGGGACAATCCAACAGTTCCCCGGAGCGTTCAATCCGCTCTCGGCACGGCTGATCGAGGAGAAGGGCTTCGCCGGGGTGTACATCTCCGGCGCCGTCCTGGCCAACGACCTTGGCCTGCCGGACATCGGCCTGACCACGCTCACCGAGGTGGCTACCCGGGCCGGGCAAATTGCCCGCATGACGGACCTCCCGTCGATCGTCGACGCCGACACCGGCTTCGGCGAACCGATGAACGTGGCCCGCACCGTCCAGGAGCTTGAAAACGCCGGCCTGGCCGGTTGCCACATCGAGGACCAGTTCAACCCCAAGCGCTGCGGCCACCTGGACGGCAAGAACGTGGTGGACCTGGACACCGCCACCAAGCGGATCCGGGCCGCCGCCGATGCCCGGCGGGACCCGAACTTCCTGATCATGGCCCGGACCGACATCCGTGCCACCGACGGACTCGAGGCGGCGCAGCAGCGTGCCAAGGCCCTCGTTGAAGCCGGCGCGGATGCGATCTTCCCTGAAGCCATGAAGGACCTCAGCGAGTTCAAGGCCATCCGCGATGCCGTCAACGTGCCGATCCTGGCCAACATGACCGAGTTCGGAAAGAGTGACCTCTTCACCGTCGACGAGTTGGCGGGGGTCGGGGTCAACCTGGTGATTTACCCGGTAACGCTGCTCCGTAGTGCCATGGGCGCCGCTGAGCGTACTCTGGAATCGATCAAATCCGACGGCAGCCAGGAGGCACAGGTTCCAAGCATGCTGACCCGTGCCCGGCTCTACGACCTGGTTGATTATGAGGCCTACAACCGCTTCGACACCGGAGTCTTCAACTTCCAGATCCCCGGCACCTAAACAAACCACCGGAATGCCGGCAGCAGCCGGACCAACAGGCTTTAGGAACAAAGGAGTTTCAGCATGGCTGAAAATGAGATCAAAAAGGGCCTTGCCGGCGTGGTGGTGGACTACACCGCCGTTTCCAAGGTCAACCCGGACACCAACTCCCTGCTCTACCGCGGCTACCCTGTCCAGGAGCTGGCCGCCAGGTGCAGCTTCGAGGAAGTGGCCTACCTGCTGTGGAACGGCGAACTGCCCGCGAAGGACCAGCTTGCGGAGTTCACGGCACGGGAGCGCGCCGGCCGCGCCCTTGATCCGGTGGTGAAACAGGTGATTGATGCCCTGCCCCTCACCTCGCACCCGATGGACGTCTGCCGGACCGCCGCCTCCGTCATGGGGGCACGGCATCCGTTGGCGGAGGATTCCTCCCGGGAAGCGAACATGACCAAGGCCGTTGACCTCTTCGCCGCCATGCCTGCGGTTGTGGCCTACGACCAGCGCCGTCGCCACGGGCAGGACGTGGTGGAACCCCGCGAAGACCTCGGCTACTCGGCGAACTTCCTGTGGATGGCCTTTGGCGAAGAACAGGTGCCGGAGGTGGTGGAGGCTTTCAACGTCTCCATGATCCTTTACGCCGAGCACTCCTTCAACGCGTCCACCTTCACGGCCCGGGTTATCACCTCCACGCTCTCGGACCTGCATTCCGCCGTGACCGGTGCCATCGGGGCCTTGAAGGGCCCACTGCACGGCGGCGCGAACGAAGCCGTGATGCACACGTTCGACGAGATCGGCATCCGGCAGGAGGAGTCCCTGGAGGAAGCAGCGGCCCGGGCCAAGGCATGGATGGAAGATGCCCTGGCGCAGAAGAAGAAGGTCATGGGCTTCGGACACCGCGTCTACAAGCATGGCGATTCCAGGGTCCCCACCATGAAGGCCGCACTGGACAAAATGATTGCCCACTACGGCCGGCCCGAACTGCTGGGGCTGTACAACGGCCTGGAATCGGCGATGGACGAGGCGAAAAGCATTAAGCCGAATCTCGACTATCCTGCCGGGCCCACCTACCACCTGATGGGCTTCGATACACCTACGTTTACTCCCCTTTTCGTGGCCAGCCGGATCACGGGCTGGACCGCGCACATCATGGAGCAGCTGGACGCCAACTCGCTGATCAGGCCTTTGAGCGAGTACATCGGTCCGGAGGAGCGGCACCTTCCGTAACCATTGACAGGAACGTCCGACGGCGGGCGGGCACCTTTCGCGTAAATGCGACCGGTGCCCGCCCGCCGTCGGACGACTACTGCCCGCTGCGGATCTGCAGTGACGTGATCATGCGCTTGGCGTTGATGTACTCGGGCGAAAGCATGTACGCACGGGCTTCATCCAGCGAGCTGAAGATCTTGGTGTTGGTACTCCGCGAACCGCCCGCTGACACCTGGAAATTGTCTGCAAATGAATACAGAGTTGACTCCGCGGGGCCGCTGACCACGTTGTAGAACATGCACGTCCGCCCGTTCTTTCCGGCCGCGCTGCTGGTGATGCCGTAGGACGCAGTAACCCTGCCAGGTTCAATCAGGGCGCGGTATGCAAACCTTGGCGCTATGACGTCTGACGCAGCAGCGTTGTATGGCAGCGGGAGTTCCAGGGAATCCAGAACCTCGTAGGGCACGGGCGCGTTACATGCACCGCCGATACCCCCCGAAGCCCCGAAGTGGAGGGATGCAATGTTCTTTCCCTCCCGGTCCTGTACATCCAGGGCCAGCGCCGGATACTCGGGGCTGCCGGGACTGGGCACGACCTTCCACTCCTGGGGGTGGTCGAAAGACACCTTCCCGTCGGCACTGGTGTAGGTCAGCCAGTCGTCGGCAGGTGGGATGGAACTGGCGGCGGTGGAGGCTGCTGGTTCCGGCTGTGGCGTCACGCTTGGGCCTGGAGTCGGGGTGGAAGGCCTGCTTGCTGTCGATGTGGGAAGGGCCTCAGCGGTGGAGGTAGCCGCCGGGGAAGGCACAGTTGCCAGGGGACCGAGGTTGATGGCCAGCAGCACACCTGTCGTCACTGCCGCGGCAGCGACCGCCATGACCCCCGCGACCTTGGCCCGGCGTCCCCTCCGTTCCTTCAGTGTCGGCACATCGATCGGTACCCGGTCCTCAAAGACCTCCGGTCGCGAGAGAATACCCTGCAGCACCCTCGCCGGGTCGGGAACGTCAGCGTGCTGTCCCACAGGGTCCGCACCTGCAATGAGGTACTTGATGGCGTCCATGATTAAGCCCCCACTTCCTGGTCGATTGAAGCGCAAAGAGCAGGCAGAAGGCTGCGGAACGCCTCCCTGGCCCGATGCAGGCGGACCTTTGCCGCCGATTGTGAACACCGGAGAACAGCGGCAATTTCCGCGATTGTCAGCTCGTCCCAGTACGCCAACTGCAGAATGTCGCGGTCCCTCTCACGCAAGGTCCCCAGGGCTGACTCCACCAGAGCGCTGTCGCTGTCCCGGGCATCGCCTTGGCATGAGAAAGCCTCGAGCCGCTGCTGAAGGGCACGCCGCCTCTCGCGCCCACGGTAGGCGTTGCCAATAACGTTGCGGGCGACCGTAAACAACCAAGAGATTTCCATATTGGAACCGCCGTCCCACTTCTGCCAGGCGATGCGGAATACGTCGGCAGCCAACTCCTCGGCCAACTCCGAATTATCAACCCGACGATGCACGAATTTGTGGATTCGCGGATAGCTGTCCTTGTATAAGGCGATAAACGCCAGTTCGCGCTCTGAAAGCACGTTCCCCCCGAAGAATGCGTAGTGTCCTGATCTGCAGGCTAACCGTATCGTTTCCGGTAACTCCCGGATGGTTACAACTGTCCGGCAACTTGTTGTCCGCGTCGTCGCTACTGCGCCCGCCCTGCCTGTCACTGCCGGGACCGTGGCCGTGGCGCCTGGCTACTCCAGCAGGCTCCGGGACGAGGCCACGGATTCGTTGTCGGTATGCATGGTGACCACCACGTTCACCGCGCGGCCTTCCAGCACCACCGGCAGCCAGTGGTCGGCGTCCTGCCACATGCGGTCCACCGGCAGCGTATCCACGCGGAACCATTCGGGCAGGATCTCCTCGCTGGGTGCCGGATCGCCCTGCCATGTCCGGGCGGTGAAGAGCCTGGTGTGCATATCCCATTCCGGCCGGGCCGGAAAGACGAAGTGGACCGACCCGGCGTCGGCCAGGTCTTCCATTTGCAGCACTACGCCGGTTTCTTCAAAGACCTCCCGGATGACGGCCTGGACGTCCGACTCCCCCGGTTCCACGTGGCCGCCGACGCCCACGATCTTGCCGCGGCCAAAACCTGTTTGCTTCAGCCCAAGGAGCACTTCGGTCCCACCGGCGCCGTCGCGGAGCAGGAAGCAAAGAGTAACCCGGGCTGCAGTCATGCGTTCAAGCCTAGGGGGTCCGGAAGTTCCCAGCGGGACACGCCATGGGGCCGGCGGATATGCCAAGCTCTACGTGTGACTCCCGAAACAGCACACGGGATACGGCCGGCCCGCAACTCGACCATTGACGCCCGCCTGCCGGAGTGGCTGGTACGCAACCCTTTGTACTGGGGCTGGGCCTGGGCCGGAGTCTGGACAGCGCTCATTGTCACCGATGAATTCGTGGACCTGGCAGGGTGGACGTGGTACCTGCTGGTGGCTGCGGCTGCCCTCCCCACGCTGCTCAGCACCCTGGCCGTGCTCCACGTGACGCCCCGGCACCAAGTGAAGGCCGCCAGGGAGTCGGTTTTGGGCCTGTTCTTCGTGCGTTTCCTGGCCCTCGTTGCGGCATTCATGGTGTGGGCCGTCTCGGTGGTGCTGAGTGCCTCCATCTCAACCACCATCCAGGCCATGGCAGGTGACTCCGAGCGCGAGGTCACCGCCCTGGGCTTCACACTGATGGCGGCGCTGGTCCCACTGGTGGTGGCCGTCCTGTGGCTGGCGTTTGTTGCCAGGTGCGCCTGGTTCCTACGGAGACTGCGCGGCTGGCGGCAGGTGCCCACGCTCTCGCGGGTACCGAAATCGTTCCTCCGCGGCCGGCCACGTCTACGGAGGGTGGTAATCGGCCTGGCGCATCCGGGACTGATGCTGCTCGCCGGCATGGGCACCTCGGTGCTGGCTTTCCTGCTCGGCCCCGTGGAACTGACCATCGAAGCGGTGTTCTAGAACTTCAGCCGAGCGCCCGGGGATGGGCGGCGGCGTAGATCTCCCGGAGCGTATCGGCCGTGACCAGCGTGTACACCTGGGTGGTGGTCACGGATGCGTGACCCAGGAGTTCCTGGACCACGCGGACGTCTGCGCCGCCTTCGAGCAGGTGGGTGGCGAAGGAGTGCCGCAGGGTGTGCGGCGAGACGTCCCGGGTGATGTTGGCCTTCTCCGCCGCGGCCTTCAGGATGGTCCAGGCGCTCTGCCGGCTGATCCTGCCGCCGCGGGCATTCAGGAACAGGGCGGGGGTGCCTTTGCCTTTGGCGGCGAGCAGCGGCCGGCCGCGGACCAGGTAGGCGTCCAGGGCGCGGGCGCCGTAGGAGCCCAGGGGCACCAGCCGTTCCTTCGATCCCTTGCCGAACAGCCGGACAATGGCAGGCCCGGATTCCGGCTCTGCAAGGGAGATGTCGTCCACGTCCAGTCCCACTGCTTCGCTGATCCTGGCGCCGGTGGAATAGAGGAATTCGAGCAGGGCGCGGTCCCGCAGTCCGGCAGCGGTGTCGGTTCCGGCCGCCTCAAGGATGCGGGTCACCTCGTCTACGCTGATGGCCTTGGGCAGCCGCTTGCCGGCCATGGGGGGATGGACCTCGCGGGCGGGATCGGCCGGCGTGTAGCCCTCGAGGGCCCAGAACTTGTGCAGGCCGCGGACGGCTACCACCGTCCGGGCCGCTGACCGGACACCCAGGGTGGAGCCGCCGTCGGATCCATCCGAAAGGGCGCGGACGTAACCGGTGACATGGTGCCGGTTGATGTCCTCCGGCCGGGTGCAGCCGGCTGCTGCCAGGTAGCGGGCGTACCGGGCCAGGTCGCGGCGGTAGGCTGCCAGGGTGTTCGCGGCCAGTCCGCGTTCCACCCCCATGTGCTGCAGGTAGTCGGTGATTCCATGCTCGATCGCGGGAGGCACTGGTGCAGGGGCAGCGGCAGCAGTTCCGTGGCCCGGAACCGGGTCAACCGCAGACGCCTCTTCAGCCGAAGCACCCGCGCTTACCGAAGCACCTGCCATCAGCGCTGGCTGGGGTGCGCGGGCCAGGGGGCGTCGGCGGGGCGAAGTCCTTCATAGTTGGCGGCGCGGGCGGCAGCAGCCGCAAGGATCCCGACGACGGCGGACGGGTTGTGCAGTCGCCCGGCCAGGACGGACGCCACGGCATCGTCCAGGCTGATCCAATGGAACTCGATCTCCGCTTCCTCGTCCGTCCGTTCATGGCGATCGTGGTGCGGAACCTCCGTGAGGTCACGGGCGAGGTAGATGCGGATGGCCTCGCTGGAGGATCCCGGGGAATTGAAGAGATCGGCCAGGACGTTCCAAGTGCCGGCGGCGAGGTCCGCTTCCTCGGCGAGTTCGCGGGCGGCACCCTCCACGAAGCCTTCGCCTTCGACATCCAGCAGTCCGGCAGGTACCTCCCAAAGGTCCATGCCCACCGGATGCCGGTACTGCTTCAACAGCAGGACCTGCCCCTCGTCGTTCATGGGCAGGACCGCGACCGCGCCGGGGTGGTCGATGTAATCGCGGGTGAGGGCGTCGCCGGACTCCGAGAGTTGGAAGGTGTCGCTGACGACGTCCCAGATCCGGCCCTGGTAAACCTTCTCGGTAGACAAAAGACGGCGCGGGCTTGGTGCATCCGAAACCTGTTTGGCAGGGGTGGCTTCAGGTGTACCAGGCATCGCGCCGTCCTTTGTGTTCTCTTGACTACTTAGCGGTAACGGTACCCGATGCAGCAGGCTCCCCGGCCGCGGGAACGGCCGTGTCGGCAACGCCGGCCTGCCCTGCGTGCGGGTGGTTTGCGGTCTGGTGGTTCAAGGCAGCCTGGACCAGGCCGGCGAACAGCGGGTGCGGGCGGGTGGGCCGCGAGCTCAGCTCGGGGTGCGCCTGCGTGGCCACGTAGTACGGGTGGACATCTGCAGGCAGTTCAACGAATTCCACGAGCTTGCCGTCCGGGGAGGTGCCGGAGAAGACCAGCCCCTTGTCGGCAATCTGCTGGCGGTACTTGTTGTTGACCTCGTAGCGGTGCCGGTGGCGTTCGCTGACGGTGGTCTTGCCGTACGTTCCGGCGATGACCGAGCCTTCGTCGAGCTTGGCTTCGTACAGGCCAAGGCGCATGGTGCCGCCCAGGTCGCCGCGGCCTTCAACGTACTCCAGCTGCTCTTCCATCGTGGCGATGACCGGGTACTTGGAGTCCGGCTCGAACTCGCTGGAGGAGGCGCCCTCCAAGCCCACCACGTTGCGGGCGTACTCGATCACCATGCACTGCAGGCCAAGGCAGAGGCCCAGCACGGGCAGCTTGGTTTCCCGGGCGAACTTCAGGGCTCCGAGCTTGCCTTCGAGGCCGCGGATGCCGAAGCCGCCGGGCACGCAGATTCCGTCGACACCGTCGAGTGCCTTGATGGCTCCTTCACGGGTTTCACATTCATCGGACGGGACCCAGCGGATCTTGACCTTGGCTTCGTTGGCGAAACCGCCGGCGCGCAGCGCTTCGGTGACCGACAAGTAGGCGTCCGGGAGATCGATGTACTTGCCCACCAGGGCGATCTCGACATGGTGCTTGGGGTTGTGGACCGCTTCAAGCAGTTTGTCCCAGCTGGTCCAGTCCACGTCCTTGAACGGCAGGTCCAGGGCACGGACGATGTAGGAGTCCAGCCCCTGGCCGTGCAGGGTCTTGGGGATGTCGTAAATGCTCGGGGCGTCGGCGGCGTTCACCACGGCGTCGATGTCGACGTCGCACATGCGCCCGATCTTTTCCCGCATGGCCTCGGGCACTTCGCGGTCCGAGCGGATCACGATCGCCTCGGGCTGGATGCCGATGGAGCGCAGCGCAGCCACGGAGTGCTGGGTGGGCTTGGTCTTCAGTTCCTGGGACGGGCCGATGTAGGGAACCAGCGAGACGTGCAGGAAGAAGACGTTTCCGCGGCCGATGTCCTGGCGGACCTGGCGGGCGGATTCAAGGAACGGCTGGGACTCGATGTCGCCCACGGTGCCGCCGATTTCGGTGATGATGACGTCCGGGGCGTTCTTGCCCTCTGCGGGCAGGCGCATGCGGCGCTTGATCTCATCCGTGATGTGCGGGATGACCTGGACGGTGTCTCCGAGGTACTCGCCGCGGCGCTCCTTGGCAATCACCGTGGAGTACACCTGCCCGGTAGTCACGTTGGCGGAGCCTTCGAGGTTTTCGTCAAGGAAGCGCTCGTAGTGCCCGATGTCCAGGTCAGTCTCGGCGCCATCGTCGGTGACGAAGACCTCGCCGTGCTGGAACGGGTTCATTGTGCCCGGATCCACGTTCAGGTAGGGATCGAGCTTCTGCATCGTGACGGACAGGCCGCGTGCCCGCAGCAGATGACCAAGGCTGGACGCCGTCAGTCCCTTGCCGAGCGAGGACGCCACACCGCCGGTGACGAAGATGTGCTTGGTCGTCTTGGAGGAGCCCGGGAACCGGGAATTTACACGGGAATTTGATCGCTGCACCACGGAATTCGAGCCTATCATCAATTGCGCCTTCCCGTGGCTGTTCCGTCAGGCCCGCTGCGGCAGGAGCTTTGCGTCGTCCAGCAGTTCCTGGGCGTGCGCCTGGGCCGATTCCGAGTCCTCCTGGCCCGCCAGCATGCGGGCGAGCTCCCGCACCCGCTCCGGGCCGTCAAGCAGCCGCACGTCACTGGAGGTGAACCCGGTGGCCGTGCCGCCGTCGGCTCCCCTGACTGCGGTTTTGGTCACGGTGATGTGCTGGTCCGCGAAGGCGGCCACCTGCGGCAGGTGCGTGACCACCAGCACCTGCACGTGGCGTGCCAGCATGGCCAAGCGCCGGCCGATCTCGACGGCGGCCCGGCCGCCAACGCCCGCGTCCACCTCGTCGAAGACGAAGGTGGGGACGGGGTCGACGGCGGCAAGCACCACTTCGATGGCCAGCATGACGCGGGACAGTTCACCACCGGACGCGCCCTTGCCCAGCGGCCGGGCCGGGGCGCCGGAATGCGGCTGCAGCAGGAAACTGATCTCGTCTGCGCCGTGCGGGCCCAGCTGCCCCGCCGGCTCAATGGTGATCACCAGGGTGGCGTCGGCCATGGCCAGGGCCTTGAGTTCAGCGCTGACCCGGCCGGAGAGGTCCTTGGCAGCCTTGGCGCGGATCTTGCTGATGGCAGCCGACTGCTTCTTCAGTTCCGCTTCGGCACGGACCACTTCCGCATCCAGGGCCTCGATGCGGGACGAGTCATCCTGCAGCTCGTCAAAGCGGACGCGCGCCTTTTCCGCCCACTCCAGCACTTCGTCGATGGTGGGGGCGTACTTGCGGACCAGCTTGGCCAGGGCGGCGCGCCGGTCCTCGATTTCGGCGAGCCGTTCCGGGCCCTCCGTGTCCAGGCCGGCCTGGTAACTTGCGAGTTCGGTGGCGATGTCGTTGAGCAGGAAACCCACCTCGGCGAGCCGGGCAGCTGCGGAACCCAGCTCGGCATCGTGCTCGGCCACGTGTTCCAGGGTCCTTTTGGCGGAATCCACCAGCGTGGTGGCGTCCCCGGTTTCGCCGAAGTCCTCAGCGATGAGTGCCTGGTGTGCGGTGCTGGCGGCGATCCGCAGCTCCTCCACGTTGGCAAGCTTCACGGCCTCAGCCTTTAACAGCTCGTCCTCCCCCGGCTGCGGATCCACCTCGTCGATCTCCGCCAAGGCTGCCTCGAGCGATTCTGCTTCCCGGAGCCGGTCCCGTGCCGCGCTGCGCAGGGTGTCCAGCTCCGCCTGGCTGGATTTCCAGTGGTTGTACAGCTCCTGGTAGCTGGCCAGCGGGCCGGCCAGGGCGTCGCCGGCGAACTTGTCCAGGGCCTCACGCTGCGCCGTGGCGCTTTTGAGCCGGATCTGGTCCGACTGGCCGTGCACCACCACCAGTGACTCACCGATCTCGGCCAGGACGCCCACGGGGGCAGCCCGCCCGCCCAGGAACGCACGGCTGCGGCCATCCGCACCCAGGCGACGGGCCAAAATCAGCTCCGCGCCGCCGTCGAACTCCTCCGCCTCAGCACCGGCATCAAGGGCACGGGCGATGGCCGGGTGCCCGGCGTCCAGCTTCAGCACGGCTTCAGCCGTGGCGCTCTTGGCGCCACTGCGGACCGCCCCGGCATCCGAACGGGCGCCCAGGAGCAGCCCGACGGCGGTGACCACCATGGTCTTGCCCGCGCCGGTTTCACCGGTCACGACGCTCAATCCCGGGCCGAGCGGAAGCGTTGCGTCGGTGATGACGCCGAGATCGCGGATTCTCAGTTCTTCAAGCATGGTTTCACTTTGCAGTCGACGGATCGGGATCGCTGCCGGGGTTCTCCACGTGCGGTACCGGCAGCGGCGGCATGGGCCGCGGCGTCCGCACGATGGGAATGGGGCCGGTATGCACCGCATCAGACTTGGGCACCGGGCCCCGCCAGCCGTGGATGGGTAGTTCGAACTTGCGCACCAGGCGGGCCGAGAACGGCGTCTGGTGGGTGCGGGCCAGCCGGACGGGAGTGGCGGACTTGGTCACCTCCACGCGGGCGCCGGGCGGCAAATCCACCGAGCGCCGGCCATCACACCACAGCACACCCTGGGCGTCCGTACGGCCCAGGACCTCCACCGCGAGCTTTGACCGCGGCGACACCACAAGGGGCTTGGCAAAGAGCGCATGGGCGCTGATCGGCACAATTACCAGGGCCTCCACCTCCGGCCAGACCACCGGTCCGCCCGCGGAAAACGCGTAGGCGGTGGACCCTGTGGGGGTGGCCAGCACGATGCCGTCGGAGCCGAAGGACGTCAGCGGACGCTCGTCCACTTCGGTCACGACCTCGAGCATGCGTTCGCGGTTCGCCTTTTCGATCGCAGCCTCGTTTAAAGCCCAGGTGTGCCAAATCTTCTGGCCCCGGACCCACACCTGGACGTCGATGGTCATGCGCTCTTCAACCGTGTACTCGCGGCTCGCAATCCACTCCACCGTCTGGGCAAGGTCCGCGCGTTCGCTTTCAGCCAGGAAACCCACATGGCCCAGGTTGACGCCCAGCAGCGGCACATCCACGTCGCGGACCAGTTCGGCAGCCCGCAGGATGGTGCCGTCGCCGCCGAGGACCATGACCAGTTCCACATCGGGCAGCTGGACATGGTCGTGAAGGACCTCCACCGGCTGGGCCAGGTGCCCGAAGAACCGTTCCATGTCCCCCAGCTCGGACTCCTGCATCACGGGAACCATGCCGGAGGCGTGCAGCAGGGCGCAGGCTTCCCAGGCAGCTTTCAGCGACTCCTCGCGGCCAGTGTGGGCAAGGACCAGTACACGCCTGCTCATCAGGATCCGCTCTCTAGTGGTTCGGCCAGATTTGTCCGAGCAACGCAGCGGCTGCTGCCTCTCGCTCTTCGATCTTAGGCAAGTCTTTGCTGATCCTGCGTCTTATCCACAGGAAGTATTCGACGTTTCCGTCCTGCCCGGGCAGTGGACTGGCCGCCAGGCCGCAAAGGTCCAGGCCGGCGTCGAGCGCTGCCCTGGCCACCTTCTCCACGGCCATCCGCCGCTCGCGCTCGGACGTGACCACGCCGGTGCGGCCCAGGCGGTCCTTGCCGATTTCGAACTGGGGCTTGACCATCAGCACCAGGTCACCGCCGGGTTCGGTGCAGTCCGCCAGCGGCTGGACCACCAGGGTGAGGGAAATGAAGGACAGGTCCGCTACGGTCAGGGCGGCGGGGCCCCCAATGTCGGCCGGCGCCATGTACCTGACGTTCATCCCTTCGTGGACATCCACGCGCGGGTCGTCGCGGAGGTGCGGCACCAACTGGCCGTGCCCGACGTCGACCGCCACCACGTGTGCGGCGCCCCGCCGAAGGAGGACGTCGGTGAAGCCCCCGGTGGAGGCGCCGGCGTCGAGGCACCTTTTGCCCTCCACGGAGACATCGGGGAAGGCGTCGAGGGCGCCGGCCAGCTTGTGGCCGGCGCGGCTGGCGTAGGTGTCCTGGTCATCGTGGTGGACGGCGAGGTCGCGGCTGTCGTCCACCTGAAGCGAGGCTTTGGTGAGGACCTGGCCGCCGGAACTGACCTTGCCTTCGCCGATCAGGGACGCCGCATGCGTGCGGGACCTCGCCAGCCCGCGCGCCACCAGTGCCTGGTCGAGGCGTACTGGCATCAGGCTGCGCCTCCCGCGGGACCGGGCGCGGCAGGACCGGTCTCTGCGGGGTCGCTGTTCAGGGCCGCCAGCAGTTCATCATGAAGCCCGTTGTAGACGGTCTCGTGGTCCCCGACAGGTAGCCCGGGCAGGTCGAGAAGCCCGGCGATGGCCTGTGCCACCTCCGGATCCGCGATGTCCTGGCCGCCTGGCTGCGGCCACTCGGGTGCCGGCCGGGCTGCGGCGTGGTCCGGTTCAGTCAGCTCAGTCATTGAACCAGTCTAGTGATCCAGCCACACCAGCTTGGGCGCCTGGGGGGCCGCGGAATCGGGCGTCTCCGCCCACCAGGCTGCGCATGCGGCACGCCAGGAGTCGAGGTGGTCCTTGCTGCCAATGATGCCCACCGCTCCGTTGGCCACGCGCGCCGTTGACTGGCCGCACATGTAAGTGCCGTCGTCGTGCGTCACTTCCGGGTACGGGCGGTGCAGATCCGTCAGGTTCCCGATGATGTAGTTGGGCCGTTCCGCCGACCTTGCGGCGAGAATGGTTTCGCGCGTGTCGACGCCGGTCAGGACAGCCACGGTGGCAAAGCCTGCATTGTTGCCGCCCAGGATGTCCGTGTCCAGCCGGTCGCCCACCACCAGGGGACGCTCGGCCCCGAGGCGCTTGGCGGCCGAGTGGAACAGCGGTGCCTCGGGCTTTCCGGCAACCCGGGGCTGCTGGCCGGTAGCAGCAGCGACGGCGGCAACCAGGGTGCCGTTACCCGGAGCGATGCCCCGCGCCTGGGGAATGGACATGTCCGTGTTGGTGGCCACCCACAGCGCCCCGGCGGACACAACGTAGGTGGCTTCCGCCAGGTCCTTCCAGCCAATGGCGGGGCTGAACCCCTGGACCACCGCCACTGGGTCCTCCGCCTGGCTGGCTACGGGCACCAGGCCCACGAGCTCGATTTCCCGGGCAAGCGCAGGGCTTCCCGTGATGAGGATCCTTGACCCCGGCGCCAGCAGTGAGGCAAGCAACTCGGCAGCCGCCTGGGAGGAGCTGACCACCTGGTCGTCCTCGGCAGGCGCACCCAGCTCGCGGAGATGTGCTGCAACCTCGCCCGGAGAGCGGGAAGCGTTGTTGGTCACGTAGCCGAGGCCGATTCCCAGACCCGAGAGCTGCTGCAGCGATTCCACGGCTCCGGGAATGGCGTTGGGCCCGGCATAGACCACGCCATCCAGGTCTGCGAGGAGCGCATCGAAGCGCGAGACCAGCGAAATGTCACTCATGACTGTTCAGTCCCGGCGCTCTTCATCGTGGTGGGCGGCAGCGGTACCCTCCGCGTCGGCGTCCTCAGCGGCTGCGGTACCCAGCTCGTCGGGTTCCACGGAGTCCTGGTCCGATTCGGCGTCGTCGGAGACGAAGTAATCCGCGTCCTGGTCGTCGAGGTTGCTGTCCTGTGCCGCCTCCGCTTTGGCGGCGCGGGAGTCCTCCGGTTCAACTGCTGCGGTGGTTTCGGCGGGGGCTTCTGTCCCGGCAGCTGTGGACGCACGCTCCAGGAGCCTGCGCCGTTCAGCCTCTTCCCGTGCCTCTTCTTCCTCGTCCCAGCCGAGGTCGATGATTTCGGGTTCCTGGTCCGCGCCCTGGCCCAGGGCATTTTCTGCCACAACGGCCTGGCGGCTCCACTTTTCCGATTCCTCCTGGCGTCCTACCGCTGCCAGTGCATCGGCGTACGCGCGGAAGAGGCGGGGGCTGTAGGAGAAAGCACGGTTGATATCCAGCTGCGGGATTTCGAGTTCGGCCACTGCCGCGTCCAGCTGGCCGAGATCGGTCCGGGCACCGGCCGCCACGATGGCCAGTTCCACCTTGCCGGGGGCGTCAAGGTCCTGGGCTTCCTCCGAGCGGGCAACATCGAGGGCGCGGTCGGGGCGCCCCAGGCCACGTTCGCAGTCGGCCATCACTGGCAGGTGTACGTTGGAGCCGCTGATCCGGCGGAAGGTGCGGAACTCGCGGAGTGCCTCGCCGTAGTGGCCGGCAGCATAGGCAGTCAGGCCAACGGCTTCACGGACGGCAGCGAGCCTTCCACCGCGGCGGCTGGCAGCAAGAGCGTGCTGGAAGGCAAGCTCGGGCTCGTCGTCAATCAGGCGGCCGGCCATCACCAGGTGGCGGGCCACCCACTCTGCGCTCTTGGGCTCAAGGGTTTTGATCTGGTGGTGCGTGGCGCGGTCCAGTTCCTTGCCCGTGACGTCCTCGTCAATCTCGGGCGAGCGTTCCCGGTCAGGACGGTTGGCGCTGCGAAGGTCAGCGGCGTTGGGCACGCGGGCAGGGCGCTCCTCCTGGCGGTCGCGTCCAAAGCCACGGGGGCCGGATCCGCCGCGGCCGGATTCGCCACGTGCGTCACCGCGGTCGAAGCTGCGCGGTGCCCGGTCCTGCCGGTCTCCGAACGGCTTGCGGTTCTCGCCGCCGAAACCGCGGCGGTCACCCTCGCCATCACGGCGCGGACGGTCGCCAAACGGCTTACGGTCACGATCGCTGCCACCAAAACCACGACGATCACCCTCACCGTCACGGCGGGGGCGGTCACCAAACGGCTTCCGGTCACGGTCACCAAACGGCTTCCGCTCGCCGCCACCGGCTCCGCCACCATAACCACGACGGTCACCCTCGCCATCACGGCGGGGACGATCACCAAACGGCTTACGGTCACGATCGCCGCCGCCAAAACCACGGCGGTCACCCTCACCGTCACGGCGGGGACGGTCACCAAACGGCTTACGGTCACGATCACCGCCGCCGAAACCACGCCGGTCGCCCTCACCATCGCGGCGCGGACGATCACCAAACGGCTTGCGGTCACGATCACCGAACGGCTTCCCCTCACCCCCACCGGCGCCGCCGCCAAAACCACGCCGATCACCTTCGCCATCGCGACGGGGGCGATCACCAAACGGCTTGCGGTCACGGTCACCGTAAGGCTTCCGCTCACCGCCACCGGCTCCGCCACCAAAACCACGACGATCACCTTCGCCATCGCGGCGCGGCCGATCACCAAACGGCTTGCGATCGCGGTCACCATAAGGCTTCCGTTCACCATCACCGGCAGAACCACCACGGGAGGAGTTGTTGCCGTCGCGGTCGGACCGGGACCGGAATCCGCGGGGATCCCCACCGGAGTTGTTGTTGCCGCGGAACGCGCCACGGTCGTTGCCGCGGTTGCCCCCGTTGTGCTCGGCCATATGGATTCCTCCTGTTGTGAGCCGACCACTGGCGCAACTGCAGCCGCTCGTTTCGTTTCCTACGCAACCCGAAATCAAGCGCTTCGAAGTCCGTACATCTTCATCAATTCTAGTGGAGCCACAAAATCCCGCTGGACAGTGGGTGCCCTGGCGGCGGTATCGTGGCCATCTTCACAGCGACGCCCGCCAACCTTTGACGGGTATTCCCGTGACGCTCCATCACATCTTGCGGGTTTTCCTGGGACGCCCGCTCACATCCTGCGGGTTTTCCTGGGACGCCCGCTCACATCCTGCTGGTTTTCTTGGGACGCCCGCAGATTGTCAAGCTGTGTGGAGTCATTGGGTCGGCTGTTTGGCTGTTTTCGCTGCGGGGAGGTTGATTCCGGTG
>NZ_JBPFDM010000015.1:0-116974 GCF_059414945.1 Arthrobacter sp. SAFR-179 | reverse complement strand
CTTGAGGTTCTTGTGGTAACCCTTGTCCTCCGCGTGCAGGGAGGTCTCGGACGCATGCGCGTGACCACCATCAATAATGTGGTCGGAACCAACCTCGTCATTGGGGTTGTTGGGCATGGGTATTTCCTTTCGATCCGGGGGAGATCTGATGGGATGGGAAAATCTAGAAAACGGACCAGCCGGTGCGGTCGGAGAGGTCGGCAAGGGCTGCCGTGCCGGCGAGGGAATTGCCTTTGGCATCCAGGCGGGGGCTCCACACACAGATGGCGCACTGGCCCGGCACGATGACCAGGATTCCGCCGCCCACCCCGCTCTTGCCGGGCAGGCCCACGCGGTAGGCGAACTCGCCGGCAGCGTCATACATGCCGCAGGTCAGCATGATGGAGCCCACCCGCTTGGCCTCGCTGGGCGACAACACCGTCCCGGAGGCACCCTGGCCGTCATTGGCAAGGAACAGGCCGGCCTTGGCCAGCTCGGTGCAGGTCATCATGATGGAACACTGGCGGACATAGTTTTCCACCACTGATTCCGCGGGCTGGGTGAGGTTTCCGAAGTCCTTCAGGAAGTGGGCCAAGGCCAGGTTGCGGCTGCTGCCGGCCAGTTCGCCGGCAGCGGCGGCCTCGTCAATGAACGGTCCTGGCTGTCCCTGCTTTCCTATGGGGGCCTGCGTGCCGGCCTGTTCGGTGAGGAACCGCAGGAGGTGCTCGGCGGCGTCGGGCGTCCCTTCCATCAGGTGGTCGGTGACCACCAGTGCGCCGGCATTGATGAAGGGGTTGCGCGGGATGCCGTGTTCGGCTTCGAGCTGGACCAGGGAGTTGAAGGCGGTTCCGGAGGGTTCGCGCAGCACCCGTGACCACAGGCGGGCCGATCCGCCGCCCTGCAATGCCATGGCAAGGGTGAACACCTTGGAGATGCTCTGGATGGAAAAGGGGACGTCAGCGTCGCCGGAGCAAAAGACGTCACCGGTGGTGGTGGCGACGGCGATTCCAAACCGGTCGAAGGGGACCTTGGCCAGGAAGGGGATGTTGCGGGGCACTGCACCCGTTTCCTTCCGCGGCCGGTGATACCGGACGATGTCCTCAAGGAGGACGTCCAGGGGTGGTGCACCGAGCGTTGTGGTCATTTCCTGCCCGAAGTGTCGTAGGAGGTGGAGGCCCACTCCTGGAGGTGGAGCAGTGCCACCAGGGAGTCCCTGGGACTGCTGAAGTTGAGGCCGGTCACCCGGGTGGCTTTCGCCACCCGGTAGTACACGGTGTTCTTGTGCAGGTTCATCTGCCGGGCGCACTCGGCGACGTCGAAGGACGCGTCGAAATACGCGCGCAGGGTTTCGGCGAGCTCCGCATCTTCCTGGAGGAGTGTTGCCAGGCTGCGGTGGCGGAAGGGTGAAGAGTGGAAGTTCCGGGCCGCCTCGCGGTAGAGGATCTCGGCTTCGAAATCACCTACCGAGGCAACCGTGCCGGATTCCGCGGTGCCCACGCAGGCCAGCAGCGCCTCCGTAATCCGGGTCACCGTGTGGAGGGACAGCAGGTCCGGCGCCAGGGGGCCGACGGCTGCGAACGGACTGATGCCGAGGTGTTTGCCGGCATCCCGGACGATCGCTTCGGCCAGCGACCGCAGCCCTGATTCCGCGGTGCTGGACTGCAGGTCGGGCACGATGATGGCGGTGTCACCGTTGAACTGGCCCACGACGGCGGTGGGCTTGTATGCGGCTGCGTGGATGGAGGCGAGGTTGGCAAGTTCCCCGTGCTTGAGCCCGGCGTCGTCGGCGCGCGAGTCGGCGTCGGACATGCCGATGAGGATGAGCGCGGCGGGACGTTCCGAGGGGATTTTCCCGCTGTGCGCGCTGGCGGCGGCCTCGGCGGGGCCGGACAGGATCCGGACGATCCGGTCCTCCCGCATATGGACGGACTGCTGGTTGCGGTAGCGGATCAGTTCTGCGGAAACGCGTGCCGCGGAGCCGGTCAGGACGTATTCAACATCCGGACCAAAGCCGGCCCCGGTCTCCTGGAGCCAGATGTAGCCCATGATCCTTTCGCCTGCGAAGAGTGCGATGGCAACCCGTTCCCGCAGCCCGTCCTGGGGCCGTGCGGGGACGCGGACCGGCTGCCGGGTACGGTGGAGTTCCCGGTAGGCGCCCAGGTCCTTGAGCAGCAGTTCGTACTTGCGGGGGCCGCGGCGGGCCAGGATGGACGCCTTCCGGAGTTCATCGATGTCGTTGGTGACGGTGGAGTAGGCCAGGACCTTGTTGGCCGCATCCTCTATGAGCACATGGCTGGACGTGAGCCGCGCCGTGGTCTGGGCGATTGCGAACAGGTCTTCCTCGAGCAGCGTCAGCACTTCGCTCTGGTAGCTGCGCGGCTGGATCCGGTCCTTGGCAATGGAGAGCAGGCGGTCCCAGTCTGCCGACGGGTCCACCAGGAGCAGACCTAACCCGGCTGCGCGCAGGAGTTCCTCGGCTTCTGCGAGGTCTTCACGCTGGCCCTTCATGGCGACCACCGGGGGCGGGTCCTTCAGGAGGCGCCGGAGGGCAGGCAGCGCGGACCTGCCGCGGACCCCGATGAGCAGGACAAAGGCTTTGGCGGGCTCGATGGCTTCGTCGTCCGCGTCCACAATCAGGAACCGTTCGATGGCCGGCGCCGAAGGGGCAGGCCGGAGGATGAGGCTGGCGAAGCCAAGGGGAAGATCCGAGAGGATGTCATCCACCGTAACCGCGGCCATGGCTTTTCCTTTTGTGTCGATCCCAGCGGACGGCTCTGTCCGGTCACCTCATGCTATCCAGCCTCCGCAGGTGATTTCATGGAATCTTTTCCAAGTCCAGCGGCCCATTTTTGGTTTCCAGCCCGAGGCGCAGTCGCGGGGGCGGAAGCGGCACGTCTGCGGTAACGACCAGAGGCGGGCCAGCGCATGCTGGCCCGCCTCCGGTGCGGTGTAAGTGGTCCCGGTCAGATCCAGGCCGGTGCCGGCGCCGCCGGGGTGACCAATCCGTTGTCGAGCTTTGCCGTGGTTCCGTCCGTGCCGCGGCCGGTGGCCCACTGCGCGATGGCCGGAAGGGAACCCGAAACCACGGTGGGTGAGGCAGACGCCGTGTCACCGAAAGTCAGAGGCGACGCTGCGCCGGTAACTTCGACCATCAGGTCCTTGTCGGTCCCGCGGGCGTGCCAGGCACCGGTGATGTCGCCCAGGAGCCGTTCCAGGACGGGTGCGGGGATGTCCTTGAAGGTGGCACCGTTGTCCAGGTCCACGGCGTGCACCCACACTTCACGGGTGCGCATCCACACGGTTTCTTCCGCCGGGACTGTCCTGCCCTGGACGGTTTTGACCTTGTGGTGCCAGTTGTCGGCGGGCAGGTCGCGCCATTCCACGTTCAGGTGCACGGCGGAGTGGTCGAACAGGTTCCGCAGTGCGATGGGACTCAGGGTGGCGCCGAAGTCGATCTCGTGGTTGCGGACTTCAACGGAGGGATACATGGGTGTTTCCACCCCGGTGGCCGCCCACTCCACCAGGCGGGCCACCGCCCGCGCGTTGTAGCCCACGTGGGCTACAACGTGGCGGCGGCTCCAGCCCGGCAGCAGCGAGTCACCGTCGAGTTCCGCGTCCGTCAGCTCATTGAGCTTGCGGGCGAAGAACGCGGTGCCGCGCCGGGCCTGCAGCAGCCCGTCGAGCAGGACGGGATCGGTGGCCTGGTCGTGCCGGGCAACCATCAGGCTTCCTTGACCACGCGGTTGGTCAGCTGGCCCAGGCCCTCGATGGTGGTCACCAGGACCTGGCCCTCCTGCAGGTAGCGCTTGGGGTCCTGTGCGTGGCCCACACCGCCGGGGGTGCCGGTGGCAATGACGTCCCCCGGGTTCAGGGTGATGATCGTGGAGATGTAGGAGACCAGGAACTCTGGGGTGAACACCAAGTCCGAGGTGGGGGTGCTCTGCTGGACTTCACCGTCCACGGCCGAGGTCATCAGCGGTCCGGCAGTGAACTCGTCCTTGGTGACCAGGGCCGGGCCGAACGGGGTGGACTTCTCCCAGGTCTTGCCCTGCAGCCACTGGATGGTGCGGAACTGGTAGTCGCGCATGCTGATGTCGTTCAGCACCGAGTAGCCGGCGATGTGGTCCGCGGCTTCCGCCTCGGGAATGCGGCGGCCGGACTTGCCAATGACGACGGCGAGCTCCGCCTCCCAGTCAACGGTGTCCGACTCCTGCGGCAGGGCGAGGTCGTCGTTGGGGCCGATCAGGGATTCGGCGTACTTGGCGAACAGGGTGGGGTGCTCGGGGACCTCGCGGCCCATCTCCTTGATGTGGTTGCGGTAGTTGTGGCCAACACAGATGATCTTCCCCGGTGAGGGCACGACGGCGGCGAGGTCGGCGCCGTCGAGCGCGTGCGTTGCGCCGCGGGCTTCCTTGGCCGTGGTTTCCCAGTTGGGGTCCTTCAGCAGGGCACCGACGTCGGAGAAGCCCGGAATCTCGGTGAGAGTGTCACCGTCCTGGCGGACCGCCGTCGTACGTGCTTCATCGCCGGGGCCGGAGGCGAGGCGGAGGGTGAGGAGTTTCATTACTTGGTGCGTCCTTCGATGTAGGTGCGGTTGAAGTTCAGGCGCTCAAAGATGGGGGCGTCACTGAAACGGAACAAATCAAATTCACTCTCGGCCTGAAGCGACCAGGCAGCCCAGGACGGGACCACGAACAGGTCGCCCTTGGCCAGGATCTTCGTTTCGCCGTTGAGGGTCACAGTGCCGGTGCCTTCGAAGACCTGCCAGACGCTTGAGCCCACCTCGCGGACGGTCTCGGTGCTGGCGCCGGCGCGCAGCCGGTGGAACTCGGCACGGATGGTGGGCATCACGTCACCACCGGTGGTGGGGTTGGTGTACCGGATGGCGGCGTGGCCCTGGGAGACCGTGGCCGGGTGGCCCTCGTCTTCCAGCAGCAGCTGTTCGCGCAGGGCGGCGTCGGTGTACTTCCACCGGTAGGCGGCGATGGGGGAGTTGGTGGTGTCATCGAGCCCGGAGAGCGGGCGCAGGCCGGGGTGGGCCCAGAGCCGCTCGGAGCGGGAGATGTCCGGGGTGGCCTCATCGGTGACGCGCTCGGTGCCGAACTCGAAGAAGCCGGCGTCGGCGTAGTGCACGAACGGGATGTCCAGGCCGTCGATCCACGCCATGGGCTCGTCGGTGTCGTTGTGGTGGCCGTGGAAGTTCCAGCCCGGGGTGAGCAGGAAATCGCCGCGGGACATGCGGACGGGGTCGCCGTTCACCACGGTCCACACGCCCTCGCCTTCAACGACAAAGCGGAAGGCGTTCTGCGAGTGGCGGTGCTCCGGTGCCGTTTCCCGGCCGCCCAGGTACTGGATGGCTGCCCACAGCGTGGGGGTGGCATAGGGGGTGCCGGCAAGGCCCGGGTTGGCCAGCGCGATGGCGCGCCGTTCCCCGCCGCGGCCCACCGGCACCAGGTCCCCGGCGCGGGCGGCCAGGGGGTACAGGTCATTCCACCGCCATACGTGCGGCACTGCTTTGGGGGACGGGACCATGGGCATCAGGTCCGCGATCTCCGTCCACAACGGAATCAGGTTCTCTTTATCGAAATCCCGGTACAGCTGCTCAAGCTGGGCAGCCTCCTCAGGGGTGGGCTCGGGAACATGGTGTTCCTGCGCTACGGATTCGTGCGTTTGGTTTTCAGCGCTGATCGACACTGGCCTTCTCCTTGCGTGCGGACTGACTGCGACGTGGATTCGACCCTAGGGAAAATCTGCTGTGATCCCTAACATATTCTGGCTGCCAGAATTACTTCCGCGCCCGCTGTTGGCCCTGCTCAGGCGCCCCCTGCACCGTCCGCCGGATTGGCGGCGATGTCTATTTCCAGCTGGCGCCGGGTTTCCATCATGACGCCCACCAGTCCGGCGTCGAACAACGGGCGGAACCGTGCCACGGGAGTGGCCACGCTCAGGGCGCCCACCACCATGCCCTTGCCGTTGTGCAGGGCCATCCCGAAGGCACTGATGCCCTCCTCGGTGCCCTCGAAGTTGGCGGCAAACCCGTTGGCGCGGACGGACTCCAGCTCGCGCAGGAAGGCCGGATACTCGGCGTCCGGGATGTAGTCGCCGCCCAGCTCCGCGTTGGGACTGCGGAACAGCTGCTCCAGGACGCCTGGATCCAGTTCCGCCAGGATGGCCTTGCCGCCGGAGGCTTTGTGCGCCGGAAGCAGTGTGCCCTGGCGGTCCCCGACGCGCAGGATGTTGGTGCTCTCCACCGTGTCCAGGAAGCGGACCTTGGTGCCCACCCGGATCATGAGGTTGACGGTCTCATTGGTGCGGGCGCACAGCAGTTCCATGTGCGGCCGCGAGATGTCCCGCAGTTTCCGGGTCCAGCTGAAGCCTGCGGGGCCCGCGCCCATGGCCGGCCCGGGCACGTACCGGCGAGTCTCGTCCTGGACCGCAAAGCCCCGGTACACCAGCATGGCCAGGAGCCGGTGGGCTGTGGACGGGGCCACCCCCAGTTCCTCTGCCGCGTCCTTGAGCCGCAGGCTGCCAACGTCCCTCAGCAACTGGAGGAGCTGCAGGGCGTTGTCCACCGCTTCGATCGAATAGGTGGGCTTCCGCCGGGCCGGAAGATTCTGCATAACAGAATCTTATGGGCGGGACGGTATGACTGCCAGCACAGTGGTGGGATGAATCACACAACTTCCGCTGCAGCGCCGCAGCGCACGGCCGCCCCCGCTCCGGGCGCAGGCCTTTCCGGGTTTCCCCGGCGTTCCATGCTCGCCGTCCTGGTGTGCTGGCTGCTGGTCGTTTTCGACGGCTACGACCTGATTGTCTACGGCACCGTCCAGGGCTCGCTCATCAGCGACACCGGCTGGGGCCTCACCAAGGCCACGGCCGGAACCATCGGGTCCATGGCCTTCGTCGGCATGATGATCGGGGCGGTCTTCGCCGGCCGCATGTCCGATACCTGGGGCCGGCGGCGCACCATCATCGGCTGCGCCATCGTCTTCTCCGTCTTCACCATCCTCTGCGCCTTTGCGCCCAACGCGCCGGTCTTCGGCGGCCTCCGCCTGTTGGCCGGCATCGGACTGGGCGGCCTGGTGCCCTCAGCCAATGCCCTTGTGGCCGAACTGGTGCCGGAAAAATGGCGGTCCACCATTGCCACCCTGATGATGTCCGGGGTTCCCATCGGCGGATCCATCGCCGCACTGGTGGGCATCCCGCTGATTCCGGCCTTCGGCTGGCCCGTTATGTTCCTGGTGGCGGTCGTCGCCCTGGTGGTGGTGATCCCGCTGGGCCTTCGCTACCTGCCGGAAACCCTGGCCCCCAATCCTGGCGCGGAAGCCGGAGGCACAGTCAAGGCCTCAGTGGGATTCGGTTCCCTGCTGAGGGCGCCCTACCTTGGCATCAGCGTGCTGTTTGCCATCGGCACCCTGGTGACCCTGTTCGCCTGGTACGGGCTGGGCACGTGGCTGCCCAACCTCATGCAGCTGGCCGGCTACAACCTTGGCTCCGCCCTGACGTTCGCGCTGGCGCTCAATCTGGGCGCCGTGGCGGGCTCGGTGCTGACGGCTTGGGCGGGGACCCGGTTCGGACCCATCCCCACGGCCATTGCGGCAGCGGCCGTTGCCGCCGTCGCCCTGATGGTCCTGGTGACCGGGCCGCCCGTCGCCGTCGTCTATTTCATGCTGGTGCTTGCCGGTGTGGGGACGCACGGCACCCAGTGCCTGATCATCGCCGCCGTGGCCAGCCACTACCCGGCGCACCTGCGCGGTACCGCCCTGGGCTGGGCGCTCGGCGTGGGCCGGATCGGCGCCGTTGCCGCGCCGCAGGCCGGTGGGCTCCTGCTCGCAGCGGGCCTGGGCGTCAATTCAAACTTCCTGGCGTTTGCCGGAGCAGCCGCCGCGGCAGCAGTCCTGATCGCGGCAGTCGGCATGAAAATCAAGAAATCAACAGCAGTAGGAGTTTCCAATGTCTAACGTCAAAGAGTCCACCGACGTCCTCGTCGTGGGCGGCGGCATGGCCGGACTCGCCGGAGCCCTGGCGCTCCGCGAAAACGGCGCCGATGTCACCTTGGTTGAAGTGGCGCCGGCCTTCGGCGAAGTGGGTGCAGGCCTGCAGATGGCCCCCAACGCCTCCCGCGTCCTCAAGCGCTGGGGCCTGCTGGAGAAGGCGCTGGAAATCGGCGTCCAGCCCAAGCACCTGGTGTTCCGCGACGCCATTACCGGTGAGGAACTGACCCGCCAGACCCTGGGCGGCGAGTTCGAGGAACGCTACGGCGCCCCTTACGTTGTCATCCACCGCAGCGACCTGCACCGGATCCTGCTGGAGGCCTGCCAGGAAGCCGGCGTCACGCTGGTGAACGACGTCCTGGTGCAGAAGGTGGAAACCGACGGCGACCGGGCCCGCGCCTACACCGCCAAGGGTGAAGTCTTCGAAGCCGACGCCATCCTGGCAGCCGACGGCCTGAAGTCCACCCTCCGCGGCACGGTTGCCAACGACGGTCCGGTCAACTCGGCCTACGTGGCGTACCGCGGGACGGTGCCCGTCACGGAGGAGACTCCCGCCGCGGACCTGGAGGACGTCATTGTCTACCTGGGCCCGGACTGCCACCTGGTCCAGTACCCGCTGCGGAAGGGCCAGCTGCTCAACACCGTGGCAGTGTTCAAGTCCCCCTCCTTTGAACGCGGCGAAGAGCAGTACGGCGGCGTGGACGAACTCCAGGCCGCGTACAAGGACTGCGTCCCCGCTGTGCAGGAAGCCCTGAAAAACCTGGCCACCGGAATCCGCTGGCCCATGTACGACCGCAACCCCATCGAGAACTGGGTGTCCGGCCGCATGGCACTGATCGGCGATGCTGCCCACCCCATGTTGCAGTACCTGGCCCAGGGTGCCTGCCAGGCCCTGGAAGATGCAGCCGTGCTCCAGGATGTGGCCTGCAACAAGGTGTTCACCCCCGAGGGGATCGACGCCGGCGCCTGGGAGGCTGCCTTCCGCGAGTTCAATGAAGTCCGTGCCGCCCGCACCGCGCGCGTTCAGCGGACCGCCCGGATCTGGGGCGAGTCCTGGCACGTGGACGGCGTGGCCCGAGTCCTGCGGAACATGCTGTTCAAGAGCCGCGGCGACAACAACTTCCAGTACAACGACTGGCTGTACGGCCGCGGCGAGCCCGGCGTTCCCGCGGAGGTTCGGGCCGGGGCCAAGTTGGTGGAAGCCTAGGCACGGCATTCCAACGGCGGGCGTACGACGGCGGGTGGCTCCCGGCGTCGTACGCCGCTTTATGAATCGGCCGGGCGGGGCGTTCAACCCCCATCGACTGCTCCGTAGTTGTCCTTTTGACGCCTCAAAACGGCAGGTACGGAGCAATGGATTCCTCTACTGGGGCGCGGGGCCGGTGGACTCCCGGATGGTCAGGTGGGTGGGCATGACGGCCAGCTGGCGGGTGGCGCTTCCGGACAGTGGGTTGAGCTGCGCCAGCAGCATGGACACCGCCACCCTCCCGGCCTGTTCAATGGGACTGGAGATGGTGGTGAGGGGCGGGTTGCAGAAGTCGGCGCCGAAGATGTCGTCCGACCCGATGATGCTCATGTCTTCCGGGACGCGGATACCGCGGGCCTGCAGCCGCTGGAGCATACCGATGGCCAGCAGGTCGTTGAAGACGATGCAGGCCGTGGCCCCCGTCCTGACCGCCGCGTCCGCCGCGGCGGCCCCTGAGGTCGTCTTCGGGGTGTAGGGGCCGATCCGGTGGACCTCCATGCCCCGCCTTGTGGCGTCTTCCTCGAAGACCTTCCATCGCGCCTGGTTTGACCATGAGGTGGGCGGCCCGGCGACATAGCAGACTCTGTGGTGGCCCAGGGAGGCCAGGTGCTCCAGGGCCTGGATGATGGCGGAGGGCGTATCGATCATCACCGTGGGGGCGCTGGTGGAGGCACGGTTGAAGGTGACCAGGGGCTGGGTCCGGGAGACCTCTGCCAGTTGGGCGTCCGTCAGGCGCGAGGCGGCAAGGATGAAGCCGTCCGCGGACTTGCGCATCTTTTGCAGCGCATCCAGTTCCATCTCGCTGGACTCCTCGGTGTCCACCAGGAGCTGGGTCACGCCGGCGGCCTTGAGCTGGTGCTGGGTGCCGCGGATGATGTCGAAGTAGAACGGGTTGGTGATGTCGGGCACCAGCACGGCTACTGCATTGGTCCGGCCGGAACTAAGCCCGCGCGCCTGCGAACTCGGCACGTAGTTCAGTTCCGCTGCCGCCTCTTCGATCCGTACGCGCGTGCGCGGGTTTACCCGGTCCGGCTTGGCGAGGGCGCGTGAGACGGTGGACGTTGCCACCCCGGCGAGCTCGGCAACGTCGCGGATGGTGGGCGGGCGGTCTCGCCGTGCATCACGTTTTGGTGCGTCCCTGGCGGTCTCTGTAGTCCCTGAATCAGCCATGGCAGTGGACCTTTCCTTGCTGGCTGGACGAACGGCCATCCCCAGTTTCCTGCCGGCGTGCCCTGTCTTTTTACTGCCTCCATCTGAGCACTTATGGCAACTTTTGGCAACCGCTTGCCACCTGCTTGCCATCTTCCTAGACTGGCTTTCGAGTCGCCTGCAGTGATTTCCGCCACAGGACGGATGTGGCCATGTGGGTGTCCTAGAGGAGAAAAACAATGAGGTTTAAATCGACTACTGGGCTTGCGGCGATTGTTACGGCTGCAGCACTCGCCCTGACCGGTTGCGGTTCAGGTTCCGGGACCGGCGGGGGAGGTTCCACGAATGCGGACGGCAAAGTGGACGGGACGGGCAAAACCCTTAACGTCCTGGTCGGCGTCCTCAGCCAGTACCCCGAACAGCAGAAGCAGTGGCAGAGCGACATCGCCACCAAGTTCAAGGCTGAAACCGGAGCCGACGTGAAGTTCGAAACCTTCGCTTCGGCCAACGATGAACTCACCAGGATCCAGACCTCCGTGGTCTCCGGGCAGGGCCCCGACGTCTACGGGCTCGGCACCACCTTCACCCCCACGGCCTACGCCACCAAGGCATTCGTCACCCTCTCTGATGACGACTGGAAGAAAGTTGGCGGCAAGGACCGTTTCAACCAGGCCGCACTCGGTATTTCCGGACCGGACAAGGACCACCTGGCCGGTATTCCCTTCGTCAGCCGCCCGTTCGTGATGGCCTACAACAAGGACCTCCTCGCGGCCGCAGGCATCGACAAGCCCGCAACCAGCTGGGATGAACTTGCCGCCCAAGCCAAGAAGATGACCAAGGACGGCACATACGGCATCGCCACCGGCTACAAGGACAACTTCGATCCCTGGAAGTTCATCTGGGCCATGTCCGTCCAGGCAGGCAACCCGCTGGTGGACGGCAACAAGCTGAAGATGGACGACCCCACCGTCAAGAAGGCCTACGAGACCTACTTCGGCTGGCTGACCAACGACAAGGTTGTGGACCCCGCTGCAGTGGGCTGGAGCAACAGCAACGCCGTGGCCGCCTTCGCCAGCGGCAAGGCCGGCTACCTGATGATGACCACGTCCAGCTCCATCCCCACCCTGGATAAGTCGGCCATCGCCGGCAAGTACGAATACACCCTCATGCCCACCATCGCTCCGGGTGAGACGCAGTCCAAGTCCGACGGCGACGCCGCCAGCATCCTCTCAGGTGACAACCTGGTGGTGGCTGATTACTCCAAGCAGAAGGACCTCGCGTTCGCCTACATCAAGCTGATCACCTCCAAGGACGAGCAGCTGAACTACCAGAAGATCTTCGGCGACCTTCCGGCCAACGCCGAAGCCCTGGCCACCCTCACTGACGCCAAGCTCAAGCCGCTGGCCGAGGCCGCCGCAAAGTCCAAGGCCACCCCCTTCACCGGTGCCTGGGGCGACATCCAGCTGGGCCTCCTCAACGTCACCGTCCAGTCCGTCCCGGACCTGGCCGCGGGCAAGGTTGACGAGTCTGCGCTCGAACAAAGGATCAAGGACGCCCAGAGCAAGGGCCAGGCTTCCCTGGACCGGGCCTCTAAAGGATAGTTCCAATGTCAACTGACGCCTCCCATGAAGTCCGGCCTGCGGTGGATTCCGCCGCAGGCCGGGCGGCCAGGACTGCCGATGCAGCCGGCCACAGCCCCGAGCACCACGGTGGTCCCCGCCGTAAAGGCCTGAGCGAACGCAACCGGCCGCTGTGGATGCTCATCCCCGGCGGGGCCCTGATGATCATCATCATCGTGGTTCCGCTCCTGCTGGGCATCTACATGTCCGCCCTGAACCTGGACCAGTACACCCTGCGGAAATGGATCAGCGCACCATTCATCGGAGTCGAGAACTTCGTTGAAGCTGTGACCGCTTCACCGTTGCTGCACGCTGTGTGGCTCAGTGTCAGCTACTCGCTCCTGGCCATGGTGGTGACGCTTCCGCTGGGCATCGCGGCCGCCGTCGCCACCCAGAACGCTTTCAAGGGCCGCGCGGTCATCCGGTCGGTCTTCCTCATCCCCTACGTCCTCCCGTCCTTCGTGGTGGCAACTGTCTGGCGGACCATCCTCCAGCCGGGCGGCATCATGGATGAAGCCCTGGCAACCGTGGGAATCCACGTTGGCCTCTGGCTGAACGGGCCGCAGACCTTCTGGACGCTGGTACTGGTCCAGATCTGGGCGTCCTGGCCGTTCATCTACCTGCTGGCACTGTCCGGCCTGCAGTCCGTGGACCACGAGGTGCACGAAGCCTCCGCCCTGGACGGCGCACTCTGGTGGAACAAGCTTCGGTACGTCATTTTCCCCTACCTGAAGGGCCCGCTGGCGCTGGCCTTCCTGATCGGGATGCTGCACCACATCAACAACTTCACCCTCCCGTACGTGCTGTTCGGCGTTCCGGCGCCGGCCGACGTCGAGGTCCTGCCCATCCTGACCTACGTCACGAGCTTCCAGAGCTTCCGCTTTGGCCTCAGCGCCGCCATGGCCTTCATCTCCCTGGTGCTGATCGCCATCCCGCTGTTCGTCTACCTCCGTGCCGTCAAGCTTGACGACGCCGAAACACCTGGAGCCAAGAAATGAGCACCACGACAGCCAACCGGCAGCGTGCGGCCACCTTAGATATCGACCGTCCGGGCTCCCACCGCCAGCATGAGGTGCTGCGGCTTCTGCCCACCCCCTTGCTGATCTTCGTCCTGGTCTTCCTGGGCGTCCTGGTCCTGACTCCTGTGCTGTACATCTTCCTCGCCTCCGTCAACTCGGACATCGGGGTGGCCAACGGGGAGTTCTGGCCGTCCACGGTCACGTTCGAGAACTACTCGAAGATCTGGACCAGCGTGGGCCTGGCCACCGGCCTCACCAACAGCGTCCTGGTGGCCGGGGCAACCGCGGTGGTCTCGGCGGCGATGTCCATCTCCACGGCGTTCGTCCTGGTCCGCTACAGCTTCCGCGGCAGGCTGACCATCCTCCGCGGACTGCTGGCACTGCAGTCCGTGCCCGGGACCCTCATGGTGCTGCCCGTCTTCGTCCTGTTTTCCTCCGCCTCGACCTACCTCGGAATCCAGGTCATCGGGACCCAGTGGGGCCTGTTCGTCACCTACCTGACGTTCGCCATGCCGTTCTCCACCTGGGTCATGGTCACCTACCTCCGCGGGCTCCCCAAGGAGCTTGAAGAGGCAGCAAGGATCGACGGCGCGTCCCACCTTGGCGTGCTGTTCCGCATCATCCTGCCGCTGAGCTGGCCCGGCATCGTTGTCTCCGGCATCTTCGCCTTCCTGCTTGGCTGGAACGACGTGCTGTTCGCCTCGGTGATGACCCGGCCGGAAAGCCAGACCGCCGCCGTCGCGCTCCAAATCTTCGGCGCTTCCCAGGAAGGCGGCGCCATTCCCTACTACGGCCAGATGATGGCGGCGGCGCTCGTGTGCGCCGCTCCCGTGGTCATTCTTTACCTGATTTTCCAGCGTTACCTAGTAGGCGGGCTGACCGCCGGAGGAGTTAAATAACCATGGTTTCGACCACCCAGGTCACGTGGCAGCTGTCGGGCTTCGGAGATGAGATCGACGACGACCCTGCCGTCCAGGTCGCGGTGCTGCAGGCCCTCGGCGCCAACCATATCGAAGTCCGCAGCGCCTGGGGCACCAACATTGTGGACCTGAGCGACGAACAGCTCCAGGCCCTCGCCTCCCTGCTGGCGGACAAAGGCATGAAGGTCTCGGCCATCGCTTCGCCCATCGGGAAGGTGGATGTCAGCCTCCCGGTGGAGCATGAAGTGGAACGGCTGCGCCGGGCGGTGAACGCAGCCAAGGTCCTGGACGCCAGGTACATCCGCATCTTCTCCTTCTACTACGGCGAATCCGTGCAGGTGGACAGCATCCGCGACGCCGTCATGGAACGGATGCGGGCGCTTGCCGATGTCGCCGAGGAAGGCGGCGTGATCCTGCTGCACGAGAACGAAAAGGACATCTTCGGGGACACCCCCGACCGTGTCCTGGACATCATCGAGACCGTCAACTCGCCCGCCTTGAAGGTGGCCTGGGACGCCGCGAACTTCGTCCAGGTGGGGGTGAAGCCCTTCGACGAAGGCTACGCGAAACTCCGCCCGCACCTGGAGTACCTCCAGGTCAAGGATGCCTTGTTCGAAAACGGCCACGTGATGCCCGCCGGTGAAGGCGACGGCGACGTGCTCAAGACTGTGGAGGCCCTCAAGAACGACGGCTACCAGGGCTTCGCCTCCCTGGAACCGCACCTCGCCGGTGCCCACGGGCTGGGCGGATTCTCCGGCCCCACCGCATTCGGCATTGCAGCACGCGCCTTCGCAAAAGTCACCGCAGAAGCAGGAGTCCAGACCGCATGAGCACCTTGAATGTAGCCATCGCCGGGTGCGGCGTCATCGGCCGCACCCACGCCGTCGCCCTCCAGGCATTTCCGGAGGTCCGGATTGTCGCGCTGGTGGATGCCATCCCTGACGCGGCCGAGGCCCTGGCGGACTTCATCGAGAAGAAAGGGGGGCCACGGCCGCCGCAGTTCACCACCCTGCAGGAAGCCTTCGGCGCTGTCGACATCGACCTCGTGGCGCTGGCAACCCCCAGCGGCCTCCACATCCAGCAGGGCCTGGAAGTCCTGGCTGCCGGGAAGCACGTGGTGATCGAAAAGCCGCTTGACGTTGACCTCACCCGCGCCCAGGAAATCGAAGCCGCGGCCAAGGAAGCGGCGGGCAAGGGGATTGTGGCTTCCGTCATCAGCCAGCACCGGTTTGACCAGTCAAGCGTGGCCGTTGCCGATGCCGTGGCCAAGGGACGCTTCGGCCGGCTCACCTCCGCCATCGCTTCCGTGGCCTGGTGGCGCAGCCAGGGGTACTACGACTCCGGTGACTGGCGGGGCACCTGGTCCATGGACGGCGGCGGTGCCCTGATGAACCAGGGCGTCCACACCGTGGACCTGCTGCTGTGGTTCATGGGACGGCCCGTTGAGATCCACGCACACACAGCCCGGCTTGCCCATGAACGCATCGAGGTGGAGGACACCGCGGTTGCCACCATCACCTTCGAAAACGGCGGCCTGGCAGTCCTGCACGCCACCACCGCGGCCTACCCGGGGCTGACGGTACGCGTCCAACTGATGGGATCCGAAGGCTCGGCCGTGGTGGACAACGACCGGCTGCAGTACTTCCACAGCAAGGATGCCGGCGGTGAGTCCGCGGACATGGGCCTCCAAGGCGGCGGCAACCAGGCGGAAGAGGAACTGGCCAAGTTCCCGGAGGAGGACTACAAGGCCGCGGATCCCACCGTGTACCCCGCCGGCCACGTCCGGCAGTACCGGGACATCCTGGCGGCCCTCGCCGGTGGACGGCAGGCCGGCGTTACCGTCAGCGACGCCGTCAACGCGCTCGCCGCCGTACGCTCCGTTTACGTTTCGGCCACCCTTGGTCAGCCGGTCCTCTTCGACGACGTCCTGGCAGGCAAGTACAACGACCTTGAAGTCCGCACCGGCGGCACATCGGCAGAAAGCGCCTGAGGCTATGAAGTTTTCAGTATTTACCGCATCAACCCCCGAATGGACTCCCGAAGAAGCGGTGCAGCACCTGGCTGAGCAGGGCTGGGACGGCGTGGAGTGGCGGATCACGGACCAGGCTGATGCCCCCGAGCCCGGATTCTGGGCCGGCAACAAGGCAACCGTCCCGCTCACCGGCATGGAAGACCACCTGGACCGCATCGCCGCCCTTACCTCCGGCGCCGGCCTGGAATTCTCCGGCATCGGCGGATATGCCCGGTGCGACAACCATAAGGACGTTGACCACATGCTGGCCGCAACGGCCAGGCTGGGTGCGGAGAAAGTCAGGGTAACCACCCTTCCTTTGGGAACCGCGGCGTGGGGCAACGAACCGGCCAGCGGCACGCCCTACCCGGAGCTCTTCGCGGCAGCCCGCCGCGACTTTGAGTGGATCGCCGAACGGGCTGCTTACCACGGAGTCAAGGCGCTGGTGGAACTGCACCACCGCACCATCACCGCTTCCGCGTCCTCCGCCCTGCGGCTGCTGGACGGCCTGGATCCGCAGCACGTGGGCGTCATCCATGACCTGGGCAACCTGCTCATCGAAGGGCAGGAGGACTACCTCCCCGCCTTCGAACTCCTGGGCGACTACCTGGCCCATGTGCATGTCAAAAACGCGCTATGGGTCAACAGCGGGGAAACCGACGAGTCCGGCGCGGCCGTTTACCGCAACGAGTGGGCGCCGCTGCGGTCAGGCCAGGGCAGTGTCCTCCAGTACTTCAAGGCGCTCGCGGCCTTTGGCTATGACGGATGGGTGACGGTGGAGGACTTCTCCACCGAACTCCCGCTGGCTGAACGGACCGCGGACAACCTCGATTACCTCCGCTCCACCGCCGTACTGGCCGGACTCCCGGTCCCTGCAGGGAGGCGTTGACCCATGGGAACGCCCATTGCGGACCACCCTGACCGGCTCCTGCCGGCGGATCCCGGGGTCCGGGAGATCGCTCGGTCCCTCTTCAAGAAGGTGGAGGGGCTGCCGATCATCTCCCCGCACGGGCACGTCGATGCGGCGGTCATCGAGCGGAACACCCCCTTTCCCGATCCCGCCGCCCTGCTGGTCACCCCGGACCACTACGTCACCCGGCTGATCCACGCTGGCGGGGTGCCCATGGACCAGCTGGGATTGGGCAGCCATGCGGCCGGTTCGCGGCAGGTGTGGCGGCACTTCTGTGAGGCGTGGCCTGCCTTTGAAGGAACGGCGTCCGGGTACTGGATCCGGCAGGAGTTCGCCCACGTGTTCGGCCTGGCGGAGGAGCCGTCCGCGGAGAATGCTGACCGGCTGTACGACGCCCTGCAGGCCAAGCTTTCGGAGCCGGGCTTCCGGCCGCGCGAGCTGTTCAAGGAATTCAACATCGAGGTGCTGGCCACCACCGATGATCCGCTGGACTCGCTGGACAGCCACGCGGCGCTGCACGCCGACCCCGCGTTCGCCGCGCGGGTGCTGCCCACCTTCCGGCCGGACCAGTACCTGAACATGGCGCATCCGGCCTGGCAGGACAACGTGGAGCGCCTCATCGGCTCCGCCGGTGAGGGGGCGTCGGGCTACGCCGGGTACATCAGGGCACTTGAGGCCCGGCGCCGGCACTTCGTGGAGCGCGGCGCGGTCTCGGCCGATCACGGCGTTTTCACGCCTGCCACGCTCAAACTGGACGACGCCGAGGCGGAGCGGCTTTTTGAGCGGGGACGGGCGGGCCAGGCAAGTGCTGCTGACAGGGACGCCTTTGAAGCGCACATGATCTACCAGATGGCGCGGATGTCGGTGGAGGACGGCCTGGTGATGACCATCCATCCCGGGTCCTTCCGCAACCACCACGCACCCACGTTTGATGCGTTTGGGGCCGATACCGGCCACGATATCCCGGTGGCGGTCAATTACACGGAGGCCGTCCGGCCGCTGCTTCAGGATTTCGGGACCGCCAAGGACTTCCACCTGGTCCTCTTCACGCTCGACGAGACCGTGTTTTCCCGTGAACTTGCCCCGCTGGCCGGCTTCTACCCGTCGGTGTATCTCGGGGCGCCGTGGTGGTTCCTGGACGCACCGGATGCCATGCTCCGCTTCCGGTCCGCGGTGACGGAGACGGCAGGGTTCTCCCGGTCCTCGGGCTTCATTGATGACACGCGGGCTTTCTGCTCCATCCCGGCCCGCCATGACACTGCCCGGCGGATTGAGGCCTCGTTCCTGGCCCGGCTGGTGGCTGAGCACCGGGTCACCGAAGAACGCGCGCATGAACTGATCGTGGACATTATCGACGCCTCGCCCCGGCGGGTGTTCAAACTGTGAATGCGGCCCCGCCCGTCCCGGACCCGGCTCCTGCCCAGACCCCTGTTCCTGCACTGGACCGGAGCCTGAAGCCACTGCCCAAGGCCCCGGTACGCATTGTCCACCTCGGCCTGGGCGCCTTCCACCGTTCCCACCAGGCCTGGTACACCCAGCACGCCCCGGACGCGGCTGAGTGGGGGATCGCGGCGTTCACCGGCCGCCGCCCGGACGCCGCGGAGACGCTCTCCGCCCAGGACTGCCTCTACACCCTGGTGGAACGATCGGCAGGCGGGGACAGCTTCGAAGTCATCGGAAGCATCGTCGAAGCCGTGGACGGGGCCAACATCACCCGGCTTTGCGAGCTTGTCACCGCCCCGGAAACGGCCGTGGTCACGCTGACCATCACCGAGGCCGCCTACGGGTTGGCGGCGGATGGAACGTTCGACGCCGACGCCCCGAGTGTGGCGGATGACCTCCGCGCGCTGTCGGCAGCGGCGGCCCCGGAGACTTCCATTACAAGGGAGACTTCCGCTTCCGGGGAGACTTCCGCGCCCCGCGGGACTGTTGCTTCCGGCGGGGCAAGGGTGCCCGGCACGCCGTTGGGGCGCCTGGTGCTGGCCCTGGCGGGCCGGAAAGACAGCGGCGCGGGACCGATCGCCGTCGTCAGCTGTGACAACCTGTCGGCCAACGGTGACGTTGCCCGCCGTGGCGTCCTGGGCATGGCCGCAGCATGGGGGCAGGACCTGGTGGAGTGGATCGGGGCGAATGTCAGCTTCGTGAGTACTTCTGTGGACCGGATTACCCCGCGGACCACCGACGCGGACATCGCGGAAGTGGCGGAGCAATGCGGCTACCGCGACAGCTCGCCGGTGGTTGCCGAGCCGTTCCGGAACTGGGTGCTCAGCGGCGACTTCCCGGCCGGAAGGCCCCGCTGGGAGGATGCGGGCGCCGTGGTGGTTGATGACATCGAGCCCTACGAGAACCGCAAGCTGTGGCTGCTCAACGGGTCGCACTCCATCCTGGCGTACGTCGGCCAGCTGCGCGGGCACGCCACCGTTGCCGAGGCCCTGGCCGACCCGCTCTGCCGGAGGGCGGTGGAGGATTTTTGGGACGAGGCCGCCAACCATCTGCGCTCTGAGGGCCTGGACATCCCGGGGTACCGGCGGGCACTGCTTGAGCGCTTCGGAAACGCCCGGATCGCCCACCGCCTGGCCCAGATCGCTGCCGATGCCACCACAAAACTGCGGATGCGCGCTGTACCTGTCCTGGCAGCGGAACGCGCCGAAGGCCGCAGCGGTTCCGGTGCCGCCCTGATGCTCGCGGCGTGGATCGACTACGTGGCCGCGGCTGGGGACTTCCAGGATCCGCTGGCACGGGAGATCCGGGCGGCCGCTGCCCTTGACGGGGCCGGCAGGGTTGAAGCCCTGCTCCGCCTGGTCAATGCCGGCATCGCCGAGGACGCGGACATCGTGTCCCTGGTCCACCGGCTGTGCGGATCGTTCTCCGCAACAACTGCGTCCCCCGCCACCCCCACACGTACCTGACCCTGCTTTTTGAATCCCGCTTACTTGAACCCTGCTTTTATTTCCGGAAGGAACAGTTAATTCCCATGAAGATCGTTGCCGCCGATGTGTTTGTGACCAGTCCGTCCCGGAACTTTGTGACGTTGCGGATCACTACGGAGGATGGCGTGACCGGTATCGGTGATGCCACGTTGAACGGCCGTGAGCTCGCCGTCGCCGCGTATTTGAAGGAGCATGTGGCGCAGCTGCTGATTGGCAAGGATCCGCACCGGATTGAGGATACGTGGCAGTTCCTGTACCGGAGTGCGTATTGGCGGCGGGGTCCGGTGACGATGGCGGCGATCGCTGCCGTGGACATGGCGTTGTGGGATATCAAGGGCAAGCTGGCGGGGATGCCGGTGTACCAACTCCTGGGCGGTGCGTCGCGGAACGGCCTGCGGGCCTACGGGCACGCGTCGGGTGCGGACATCCCGTCGTTGTTTGATTCGGTCCGGGAGCATCTGGAGCTGGGCTATAAGTCGATCCGGATCCAGACCGCGGTGCCGGGGATCAAGGCCGTCTATGGTGTGGCGGCGCAGGCGCAGGCCTCGGGGGAGCGGTATGACTATGAGCCGGCGGGGCGGGGTGCGTTCCCGGTGGAGGAGGACTGGGACACCCGGGCCTACCTGCGGCACCTGCCTACCGTGTTTGAGGCGGTCCGGAATGAGTTTGGGCCGGAGATCCCTTTGTTGCATGACGGGCATCACCGGATGACGCCGATCCAGGCCGCGAAGCTGGGCAAGGCGCTGGAGCCGTATGACCTGTTTTGGCTGGAGGACTGCACGCCGGCTGAGAACCAGGAGGGGTTGCGCCTGGTGCGGCAGCACACCACCACGCCGCTGGCGATCGGGGAGGTCTTCAATACCGTGTATGACTTCCAGACGCTGATCAAGGAGCAGCTGATCGATTATGTCCGGGCGGCGTCGACGCACTTTGGCGGGATCAGTCCGTTGAAGAAGGTGATGGATTTCGCCGCGCAGTACCAGATCAAGTCCGGCTTCCACGGCCCCACAGACATCTCCCCGGTGGGCTTCGCCGCGCAGCTGCATGTGGGGTTGGCGATCCATAATTACGGGATCCAGGAGTACATGCAGCACTCGGAGAAGACCAACGAGGTCTTCGAGCAGTCCATGACCTTCACCGACGGCTATCTGCACCCGGGCGACAAGCCGGGCATCGGCGTCGAATTCAATGAAGAAGCCGCCGCGGCGTATCCCTACCAGCAGGCCTACCTGCCCTACAACCGCCTGGTCGACGGCACCGTCCACGACTGGTAAGGAAATTCGATGAAGAAGCAACGCATCGTGGTCATGGGTGTCTCCGGCTGCGGCAAGACCACCATCGGCGACCTCGTAGCCCGCGAACTGGGTGTCCCGTTCATAGACGGCGATTCCCTCCACCCCGTGGAGAACGTGGCCAAGATGGCGGCCGGCACACCGCTCACGGACGAGGACCGCTGGCCATGGCTCGCCACGGTGGGAACCGAGCTGGCAAAGGCCGGTGACGGCGGAATGGTCCTGGCCTGTTCCGCACTGCGCCGCAGTTACCGCGACGCCATCCGGGAACAGTCCCCGGATACGATCTTCCTGCACCTGAATGGCAGCAAGGAAGTCCTGAAGGCGCGGACGGAAGGCCGCACCGGGCACTTTATGCCCCCCGCCCTGCTCGATTCCCAACTCGCCACGCTCGAACCGCTCCAGGAAGACGAGGCCGGCGTGGTGGTGGACATCGCCGCGCCCGTCGCGGACGTCGTGGCCCAGGCACTCAAGGGAATCGCCGCCGTCGTACCTTCTGCCAAGGGGGCCCACGGCGCCCGGCCGCGGCAGTTCGACGTCGACCTTGCGGCGGCGCCGTTCAAGCTCGACGCCGACGCCATCGTCTGGGTGGAGGGCACCATTGGTGCCATGACGCTCGAGGAAAAGATCGGGCAGCTGTTCATCAACCACAACAACGACTACTCGCCCGAGTACCTCGACGGGGTGCTGGAGAACTACCACGTGGGCGGCATGCGGTACCGGCCCGGGCCGGCCGCCGCCGTGCAGGAACATATCCGCTACGCACAGTCCAGGTCCACGATTCCGCTGCTGATTGCTTCCAACCCGGAGATGGGTGGCGCCGGCAGCTGCGACGACGGCACGTTCGTGTCCACGCACCTCCAGGCCGGTTCGCATCCGGACAAGAACATAGCCCGGCAGATGGGCCAGGTGGCAGGGGTTGAGACGGCGGCCCTGGGCTGCAACTGGGCCTTCGCGCCGATCGTGGACATCCACTACAACTGGCGGAACACCGTCATTTCCACGCGTTCCTTTGGGAACACGCCGGAGATTGTGGTGGAGCGGGCCAAGGAGTACTTCGACGGCATCAGCGAATCGCCCACGGCCTGTGCCATGAAGCACTTCCCCGGCGACGGCATCGATGAGCGGGACCAGCACGTGGTCACGTCCTACAACACCCTTGGCTACGAGGAATGGAACCGGACGTACGGGCACGTGTACCGGGAGATGATTGCGCACGGCGTGCAATCCATCATGGTGGGCCACATTGGCGCGCCTGAGGTCTCCCGGCATTTCCGGCCAGGCCTTGCGGATGCCGAGATTCTGCCGGCCACGTTGTCCCCGGAGCTGCTCCAGGACCTGCTGCGCGGCGAGCTTGGCTTCAACGGCCTGGTCCTCACCGACGCCTCGCAGATGGTGGGCCTGACCCAGGCGATGAAGCGCAGGGACCTGGTGCCGGCCACGATCGCCGCCGGCTGCGACATGTTCCTGTTCTTCCGGAACCCGGCCGAGGACTTCCAGTACATGCTGGACGGGTACAAGTCCGGGGTCATCACCGAGCAGCGGCTGCACGATGCGCTGCGGCGGATTCTCGGGCTGAAGGCGTCCCTGGGGCTGCACCTGAAATCTGCGGACCAGCTGGTGCCGCCCGCGGAGGCGCTTGCCGTGATTGGCTCCGCAGAGCACCGGTCCATCGCCGCGGAGATCGCGGACAAGACGGTGACGCTGGTCAAGGACACAGCCGGGAACCTGCCCATCACCCCGGCCACGCATCCCCGGATCCGGTTGTACGGGATCTCCGGCGGGGCCGACTTCACCCGCGCTGACCCGCTGGCCTACCTGGAGGTGGTGAAGGAGGAATTGGAGGCTGCCGGTTTCGAGGTGCATCTGTTCCGGACCGCTGAGCAGCGCGAGGCGGCGGGGGAGACCGGGGTGAACTTCATGTCCGTCATCTCCGAGGAAGCCACGGGCGACTATGCGGAGAAGTACGACGCCGCGTTTGTCTTTGCCAATGTCAAGGGCTTCGCGCAGGAGGCGGCCATCCGAATCAAGTGGTCCTCGCCGATGGCCGCGGAAATCCCCTGGTACGTCACGGAGGTGCCCACGGTGTTCGTATCGCTCAACCAGCCAAACCACCTGATCGACGTGCCCATGGTCAGGACGGCAATCCATGCCCATGCCGGGACGCGGGAAGCCATCCGTGCCGCAGTGGAGAAGATCCAGGGACGGTCCGAATTCCAGGGCACGTTCAACGAGAACGTGTTTTGTGGGTCATTCGATACGCGGCTCTAGCAGTACTGCAGGAGGCGCCACCGCAGCAGCGGTGGCGCCTCCTTCATGCGTCAGTAGTGGGAGCCCTTAGGCGTCCTCACGGTCCGGGTTCTCCAGCCGGAAGAAGTTGGACTGGTTGCCATCCGTCCTCTGCTCCTGGTAGATGAAATTGAGGCGGCGCTCGTCAAAGGTCTTGAACCATTCTTCCCAGCTGACTTCGCGCAGGTTGGTGTCCTTGTCCCGGAAATCGATGCGCAGGACGCCAAGATGGTCACCATGTTCCGTGCCTTCAACCGTTGCGGGCACGCCGCCGCGTTCTTCGGCCCACTGCCTGATGACCTCATGGTGGGTGGTTGCCAGGCTTCGGCCTTCGCGTTCGGGCTCCGCATCCGGGGAGGTGATTTCCTGGGAGTACTTCAGCGATTTGGACGAGTCGTCGCCGTAGCGGATTTTGCCGCCGTCGGGGCCGGCACCCAGGTCTTCTGCATCTTCCGTGTCTTTTGCTTGGCTGCCGCTGGCTTTACCTTTGCCGCCGTCCCCGCCTTCCTGCCGGGCTTTGGCGACCTCCTTCACCAGCTCTTCCTTGCGCATTCCGGACGTGCCGGGAATGTTCTCTTCCTTGGCTTCGTTCCGGAGTTCGTCCACCTTCATGTTGCGCAGTTCGGTTTCACTGACGTCAGGGGTGTTCGGCGTCTGGTTACCCGGCTTCTCACTCATGGCATGTCCTCCTTGTGCTGAACTCTTTGGCAGAATCGACAAATAATAAGGCTGCTTACTTTTCTAGCCGCTGCCGGATAATGCGTCAAGCACGCGTGCCCGCCGACGCAGTCCCGGGGCCTTGAAAGACGGCTGTGAGGGGGCCTTGGACCCTGGGCGGCCGGTTAGGTATCTGTAGGCTCCATGCATTCCGTAGCTGAAAGAGGTGTGCCGTGAGCAGCACGACATCTGAGTTCCTAGCCCTCATGCGGCCAAAGACGGCCAGGAACAATGCATCCAGCCGCATCCGCCGACGGCTTCCCGGAGTCCTCGCTGCCGCCGCCGCTGCGGGGTTTCTCACTCACAGCCTCAGGCCGCGCGTACTGGGAACGTGGGGAACCACGGAGCCCGAAAGAGCTGGCTCCGCGTGATGGACTTCCTTCTTCTGCGCTGGTGCCTGGTCATGGACCGGGCGATGCTGCTGGGCATCAAGAAGCGCGCCGAAAGGGAAGCACACGGGCGGCAGCCGTCGTCGGCCCCGCAGTGACTCCGTCCGGTGCGCGGGCAACCGCGTAGTGTGAAGCAGTGGACTTCTCCTGCGAAATTTCTGAGGATGTTGTGCTCCGTCCTGTCCAGCCAACGGATGCGGGGGCGCTGGCGGCGGCCTTTCAAGCGAACCGTTCACATCTCGCCCCATGGGAACCGGTCCGGCCTGCGGAGTTTTACACCGTCCAAGGCCAGAAGGAAGCGGTTGAACGACGACGTGAGGAGCTGGATTCGGGCACGGCACTTCCCATGGTGCTGGCGCGAAATGACAGTATCGTGGGGCTGTTGACCTTGAGTTCGATCGTGCGGGGCGCCTTCCAGAACGCGCACTTGGGCTACTGGATCTCCCACGCGTCCCAGGGTGCAGGGATTATGACAGCGGCTGTAGGTGCCGCCATCAACATCGCCGCAGTTGATCTCGGTCTCCACCGGCTCGAGGCCGCAACCCTGGTGCACAACACGGCATCCCAGCGGGTGCTGGAAAAGAACGGGTTCGAGGCCTATGGCATGGCGCGCGCCTACCTCCGGATAGCGGGCCAATGGCAGGACCACCGGATGTACCAGCGGATTCTCTGAGCCCGTACATTGCGGCTAGAGTCAGCCAGTAATTCCTGACGGTCCTGTTGTTCATCAGCATCCTCAACTGAAGGGGCAAGTGGTCCACCCTATTCGTTCCGCCGCGCCCACGTGTAAGGGTTTGGTTCGTGCCCGCCGCGCCGGCCCTGCTCAAACCCCTGTTGCCATGCCTTCCCGACCGCGGACACCAAATCGGCGAGCAAGGGATAGTAGGGGTGGTCTGGACCGATGTAGATCATTTCGTCGTTGGCTCGGTCCACGGCGGCGCGGACTTGGTTCTCGGCAGCAGGACTGGTCACGGTACCGCCCTTCGTCCAGGAACTCCGGTGTCCGCTTCGAAGGTAACGCCGGACCGCGGAAGTGTCTACGGTTGCGGGCCAGGGGCCTGGCTGGAGCGACAAGGACCCACCTTACCCACCTGAACAGGCCAGCCACACGAGGACGCAGCGGGATCAAGGATGAGGAGAAGCATAGGCTGGCGTAGGCTCGGGCTATGTCACAACTTGGGGGAGTACGGCACTGTTGTCTCTGGCTTGTTTCAGCCGCCATGGCTCTGCTCGGCGCCACTCTGGCCGGCTGCGAATACCAGGATGAGTCCATGCCGGCTGCACGTTCTACTCCTTCAGCGCCTATATCGAACTCTACGGCGGGGCCGCCCACGAAACCCCCTGAGGTGGCAGCTGTCGAGGAGGGCAACCGGGCGAAGCTGGACGAGGTACTCGGTGTTCCGACCTCGGACACTTACCTGGATATAACGGAATCAATCGGTGGCAGGATGAATTCCTTTGTCACGGGCGCATCCCTGCCCTCCTCCGGCACCTATGCCGTAACAACAGCGTGCATCGGCACTTCCAGCGCCAGACTGGTCCTCACCCAGAGAACACCCGGGAGCACAAGCGATCAGGTGAACTTTTCCGAAGCATTCGCATGTACCGAGCCTTCCAGCAGGGCTCTCGACCTGCGCGCTGGCAGGGTCACTGTCGACGTCATCAACCTCAGCCCGGATGGATCCACCTGGGGGACGGGAGCCTTTGCCAATGTCCGGATCAGTCCCTGGAAGCCCTAAGGCGCGGAGTCGGAACACTTGAGCAGCATAGGCGGGCAGTAGTTCAGCAGTAGAAATGCATCAGCGGGGAAGGGACAGGTGAGGGCAGTGTCGGAAGCGACCCGCCGGTGGGCGGGGGCAAGCGCCTGGATCCTGATCGTGCTCGCCTCAATAGGCCTCATCGGTTACGGAATTGTGCACGCCGGAATCTGGCTCTGGATGCCGACGCCGGCCGAACAGGAGGCATCCTGGATCGGCAGCCGCTACATCTTCTTTGGTTGGCTGCTGTCCATTGCGGCCTCCGTCTGGTCACACCGCCGAGGCAACCCGTTGTGGGTGACCATCTGCGTCGCACTGCCGGGGTTTCTCGTGGGCTGGGCGGACCTCGTCAGCCCGTACACCCTCCTGCGCTTCCTGGCCGCGGTCGTGGCTTTCCCGCTGGCACTCGGAGGCGTGGCCGAGGTCATCTGGGCGCGCGGCCGATGGCAGCGGGGATAGGAAGGAAAAGCCGCGCCACACCTTTTTGCGCTCCACTTCGAGGGGCGGTCATCGATCCGAGGGGGCGTCAGCATCCTGATTACAAGGGCCGGAGCCTTTCTTGTGTACGGCCCCGTCCAGGAAGGTTGAGGGCAAAGAAAAAGGCTCTGGTTCCCTTGGATCTAAGGGAGCCAGAGCCTTTCTCATCGGCGGTGACGGTGGGATTTGAACCCACGTTGGCTTTTACACCAAACAACATTTCGAGTGTTGCACCTTCGGCCGCTCGGACACGTCACCAACCTCAATAGGGTACCGGAGCATGGCCTGCATCCCCAAAACGGACACCCGCCGATGCCATTGCGGGTCACCACATCCCAGGGCTGCCTTGATGTGCGATCGGGGCATCCCTATTGTCAGACCCCCTTGTCATGATGGGTTTATGGGGAACGCGGCGGTGGCGAGGGCTTTTGAGGACATTAAGGCTGCCCTTGCCGTGCTCAACGCGGAAGTTGATGGGGCGGGTTTGGAACCGTTTTCGGACGCTGATCCTTTGGCGGGGTTGGCGGATGGGTGCCTGGATATTCTTGCCGGTGCCCGGGAGGTGGAGGCCGGGTTTGCGGGGTTGAAGGCGAAGGCTGCTGTGAAGTACGCGGAGAGTGCCTGTGCTGTTGCGGGGCCGGGGGTGCCGGTGGTGGCGCAGGAGATGGCGGTTGCTGCGGAGATCGGGTGTGTACTGGCGTTGGGGCCGCGGGCTGCAGGGTCGTTCCTGGCCACGTCGCACGCCGTGATGACGACGTTGCCGCGGACTCTGGCGGCACTGCGGACCGGGGTGATCTCGTGGCAGCATGCGGTGGTGATGGCCGATGAAACCGCGGGTCTTGATGCTGCGGGGGTGGCGGCGTTGGAGGCGCATTTCCTGGACCCCGACGCACCTGACCCGGTCCGGGGGTGTCCGGTGGGGGAGATGCCGGCGCACCGGTTCAGGGCCAAGGCCCGGGTCTGGCGGGAACGCCACCATGCCGAGTCGATCGAGAAGCGTCACGCCAAGTCCGTGCTGGACCGGCGGGTGGAGTTCCGGCCGGACCGGGACGGGATGGCTTGGCTCAGCGCGTGTCTGCCGGCGGACCAGGCTGTGGCTGGCTGGAACCGGCTTACCGCTGTTGCCCGGGGCATGCAGGGCCCGGACGAGTCCCGGAGCATGCCCCAGCTGCGGGCGGACACCTTTGCCGAAGCGATCCTGGGTGGTGGGCTGGGCACGGGCGGTGACAGCAGCGGCAACATGAGCGGGAGCGGTGCCAGCCTAACGGGCGGCGTTGTCGGGACCAGTGGCGGCGAGGGTGGGAGTGACGGTACTGGGCGGGAGCAGCTGTCAACGCCAATCCGGGCCCAGGTTCTGGTGACGGTCCCGGTGCTCTCCCTGCAGGGGGTGACGGATGAGCCGGCGGTCCTGGACGGGTACGGGCCCATCCCGGCATCCATGGCACGGCGGCTTGTTGCGGGCGGGGCGGACTCGTTCCACCGGGTCCTGGTGGACCCGCGGGACGGGGCACCGTTGGAGATCGGCAGGACCAGCTACCGAATCACGAAAGCGATGCGGAACTGGCTAAGGATGCGGGACGGGAAATGCCCGTTCCCGGGGTGCAGCAACAACTCCCTGGACAACGAAGCCGATCACATCCTCGCCTGGCACCAGGGCGGCACCACGGGGATCAGCAACCTGGGGCAGCCCTGCCCGAAGCACCACCGGCTCCGGCACAGCACCGGTTGGAAACCCACACCGGCCAGCAAGGATGAACCACCCGGCTGGACCTCACCCGCCGGCCGGCACTACAAGAGCGAACACCAGGAGTGGGAACCACCACACTGGCCTCCCGGCTTCCTGCCCTGCCAACGAAGTCTCCTCGAGGAAGCACTCCTCCAGCATCTCGCCTCGTAAAGCCGAAGTGGGTGAACTGCAGACTGCGTGGCCTCAGCGTGACTCATGGACGAACCCGCCAGCCCCGCCGCTAGCCCCGCCGCCTGCCCGGGCGGCTGGCACCGGCGTCCAGTGCAGGCCACGACACCCCGCCACCCGCCGTCGGACTTTCCCTGTCCATGCACGTCCGGTTAGATTCATCAGCAAGATGACAAATTCACAGACTCCGATCCACGCAACCGCATACTGGACCACTGCCAAGGAACACGGCGAGCTCAGGACGGAAGAGGTGCCCGCGCCTGGACCTGGCGAAGCGCTGGTGCGTGCCCTGTACTCCGGCATCAGCAAGGGCACCGAGATGGTGGTCCATGCCGGTGCCGTGCCCCCGCGCGTCGCGGAAGAGATGCGGGCCCCACACCAGGAAGGGAACTTTCCCGGACCTGTGAAGTTCGGCTACCTCTCTGTGGGAGTGGTGGAGGACGGGCCCGAGGAGTGGAAGGGCCAGCGCGTCTTTTGCCTGAACCCGCATCAGGACCTTTACGTGGTCCCGGTGACCTCCCTGACCAGGATTCCCGACGACGTTCCATCCCGGCGCGCCGTCCTCACCGGAACGGTGGAAACGGCAGTCAATGCCTTGTGGGAAGCCGGCCCGCGTCTTGGCGACCGGATTGCCGTGGTCGGCGCCGGCCTGGTGGGCAGTATGGTTGCGACCCTGCTGCGCACCTTCCCCTTGCAGCGCCTGCAACTGGTGGACCTGGACCCCGGCAGGAAGCAGCTTGCGGACACTTTGGGTGTTGACTTCGCGCACCCGCATGAAGCTTTGGCGGACTGCGACATCGTGTTCCATTGCTCGGCGTCGCAGGAAGGCCTGGAGCGCAGCCTGCAGCTCGTCGGCGATGAAGGCGAGGTCATCGAAATGTCCTGGTACGCCAACCGTGAGGTCACTGTGCCACTGGGGGAGGACTTCCACGCGAGGCGGTTGTCCATCAGGGCAAGCCAAGTGGGCATGGTGGCACGCGCACGCAGGCACCGCCGCACCAATGCGGAGCGCCTCGACCTGGCCGTATCGCTGCTCAAGGACCCCGTCTTCGATGCATTCCTGACGGGCTCGTCCCGGTTTGAGAACCTGCCCAGCGTGGTCCAGAGCCTGGCAGATGGCAGCCTGGAAGCCTTGTGCCACGTCGTCGAGTACCCCGCCGGCGCTCCCGAGCCCGGCCCAGCCGTCCACAACCCGGAAAACTTGAGGTAACCCATGTTCAGCCTGACCATCCGCCGCCACTTCATGATTGCCCACAGCCTTCCGCGTGAAGCCTTCGGACCTGCCCAAGGATTGCACGGCGCAACCTTCGTCGCCGAGGTGGCCTTCCGCCGTCGCGCCCTGAACATCGACGCGATCGTCCTGGACATCGGCGCCGCCGGAACCATCATCGAGGAAGTGCTCGCCGGACTGAATTACCGCAACCTGGACGAGCACCCGGATTTCGAAGGCAAGCTCAGCACCACGGAAGCCCTCGCCGAGTACGTTGCACGTAAGGTGGCCGCGCAGGTCAAGGACACCGACGACGGCCGCGAACTCGCAGGAATCGACGTCACCCTCCGCGAGAACCCGGACGCCTGGGCCACCTACTCCCTGGACCTCACCGCCTAGCCATGCGCCCCATCCGGCTGCTGGTCCCCGGCAACATCCACCACAGCTCGGGCGGCAACATCTACAACGCGCGCCTGGTTGCCGGGCTGCAGGAACGGGGGGCCCAGGTCGAAGTGATCGCCGTGGAGGGCACCTGGCCGGACGCCGGTGCGAAGGACCGGCGCAGGCTGGGCACCCTCCTCGGGGCGTGGGGACCGGGGCAGGGGGTGACCATAGTCGATGGGCTGGTTGCCGTTGGTGCGCCGGATGAGCTGGAATTCGCGGCTAAGGCAGGACGCGAAACATGGATCCTGGTGCATATGCCCGTAGAGGAAAGTTCCGGGGCTGCAGCGCTGGACCGCGAAGCCAGGGCTCTCCGCGCTGCAACGGGCGTGATCTGCACCAGCACCTCTTCCGCGTCACTCCTCCTTGAGAGAGGGCTTCCGCGGGCGGAAGTTGTCCTTCCCGGGGTCAATCCCGCACCACAGGCATACGGATCCACACCCCCGCATGTTGCGGTGGTCGCCGCACTGCTGCCTAACAAGGACCAGTTGCTGACGGTGGAGGCGCTAAGCCAAATTCAGGACCTTGCCTGGACGGCATCGCTTGTGGGGTCAGACCAGGCGGACCCGGACTACGCGCAGCAGGTCAGGGCAGCCATTACGGCCAACGGACTCAGCAAGCGGGTCCAGCTCACCGGCGAGCTCAGCGGCGAAGCCCTTGAGGCTGAATGGGCGCGCACGGACCTGACCCTGCTGGTATCAAGGGTGGAAGCCTTCGGCATGGCCGTCACCGAATCCCTGGCCCACGGCATTCCCGTACTGGTCCGGTCAGGGACAGGGGCAGTGGAGGCGCTGGGGATGGCAGGACTGGCAACGGACGACGGCGAACCCCGCCTTCCGGGGGCAGTGCTTTCCCTTCCAGCCGGGGGACAGGAGAGTCCCGGCCGGCTGGCCGACGCCTTGCGCGGGTGGTTGGTGGATGAAAGGACTCGCGAGAGCTGGCGGACAGGTGCGCTTGATGCGCGGACCGGGCTGCCGGGGTGGAGCAAAACCGCGCAGGACGTGCTGGCACTTCTGGCGGGACGCGACGACCCGGGAGAGCGGCGACAGCGCTAGCGGATGCTCCGGTGCGCCGCGAAAAACTCCCGCAATACCAAAGCGCATTCTTCTTCGCGGACCCCGGGGTACACCTCAACCCAGTGGTTGAGCCGGCGCTCCCGCAGGATATCGAATACGGATCCTGCGGCGCCGGCCTTCTCGTCCCAGGCCCCAAAGACAACGCGGGGGATTCGCGCCAGGACAATGGCGCCCGCACACATGGCGCAGGGTTCAAGGGTGACCACCAGGGTGCAGTCGGACAACCGCCAGCCGTCGCCCAGGCCGCCGTCGAGCCGCGCCCTCTCCTTCAACCGTGCCGCAGCCTCCCTGATGGCCACCACCTCGGCGTGGGCTGTGGGGTCGCCCAGTTCCTCCCGCTGGTTCCGTCCGGAACCCAGCACGTCGCCGTCGGGCCCTATGACCACGGCGCCGATAGGCACATCCTCCGTGGCGAGCGCGCGACGGGCCTCCGCCAGGGCAAGGCCCATCCAGGCGTCGTGTTTCTTTTCGGGCAACCGCATGGCTCAATGATAGTTTCGGGGTTACTCAGGTTACTTGCCGATGCCGGGAGGCACCATGGACACGCTTCGGGACCGCTTAGGTACTTGGTTCAAACCGTACGCGGCGCTGATCCTCACCATTCTGGTGGGCGGTGTGGTCATCGTGTCTTTGGCGCTGCTTGGGTCCGAGGTTTACGACGACGTGGTGGACTCAGCCGGGCTGGCCAACCTGGACAAACCTGCCCTGGCGTTCGCCGAGACCCTGCGCAGCCCCTGGCTCGATGCGGTTGTCACGGGGTTCACCAACATCGGCGGCGGCATCGGGATGCCCATCCTCGCCAGCATCCTTACGGCATGGTTGACGTTCCTCAGCCGGAACTGGCGCCCCCTGGTGCTGATTGGTGGCGCAGCGGCAGCGTCGGTCAGCGCCACCACCTTTGGGAAGAAGTTGGTGGGCCGTACCCGCCCGGACCATGCTGACGCCGTTCCGCCCTACGAGGATTCGCCGTCCTTCCCCAGCGGCCACACCCTGAACACCACCGTGGTCATCAGCCTGGTGATTTACCTCATCTGCCTTCAGTTCCACACGATGCGGGTGCGCGTCACTGCTATCACCGCTGGTTCCATCTTCATCATCGCCATGGGTCTGAGCCGGGTTTTCCTGGGCCACCACTGGCTGACGGACGTCATGGCCGGGTGGATCCTGGGGCTGGCCTGGGTGGCCATCGTCATCCTGGCCCACCGGCTGTTCCACCTGGTCCGCAGGCGCGAACACATCGGCGCAGCGCCGTCGTTCGACCGTCCTATCGTCCGTGACGTGGTGGCCGAGGAACTGCACGACGGCGGATCTTCCGGACGTGGGAAGGGCAGCGCCGGGTGATAGTTTTGGGGGATGCGCACTCTCGTTGTTGACCACCCCCTGGTCGCCCACAAGCTCACCGTCCTGCGGGACAAGAACACGCCGTCGCCGGTCTTCCGCCAGCTGACGGAAGAGCTGGTGACCCTGCTGGCGTACGAAGCGACGCGGGAGGTCCGTACCGAGCCGGTCACCATCCAGACGCCGGTCAGCACAACCGTCGGCACCGCCTTCACCAAGCCCACCCCGCTGGTGGTTCCCATCCTCCGCGCGGGTTTGGGCATGCTGGAGGGCATGACCAAGCTCGTTCCCACCGCTGAAGTGGGCTTCCTGGGCATGGCCCGGGACGAGGAAACGCTGGACATCATCACCTACGCAGAGCGCCTGCCGGAGGACCTCACCGGCCGCCAGGTCTTCGTCCTGGACCCCATGCTGGCCACCGGCGGAACCTTGCGCGAAGCCATCAAGTTCCTCTTTAAGCGCGGCGCCTCCGACGTCACCTGCATCTGCCTGCTGGCTGCCCCCGAGGGCCTGGCCCGGCTGGAAGAGGAACTGTCTGGAGCCAACGTGCACATCGTCCTGGCCTCCATCGACGAGAAGCTCAACGAGAAGTCCTACATCGTCCCGGGCCTGGGCGACGCCGGCGACCGCCTCTACGGCATCGCCGGGTAGATTTCACCCTTTTTCAATACAGTTCCCGCCGCTAGCCTTTGCGGATGGACTGGAAACTTGAGCTTGTCTTTCTCCCCGTGTCCGACGTTGACCGCGCCAAGGACTTCTACGTCAACAAAGTGGGCTTTAATGCGGATTTCGACGAACGGCCGTCGGACTCCATCCGCTTCGTGCAGCTGACGCCGCCGGGTTCGGCCTGCTCCATCTGCATTGGCGAGGGACTCATCGACGCCCCTCCCGGCACGGGTTCCAACCTGCAGTTGGTGGTCAACGACATTAAAGCTGCGCATGAGACCACCTGAAGAACAACGGTGTGGATGTCAGCGATGTGGACGTGCAGGACTGGGGCCACTTCGTCTACTTCGCCGATCCCGACGGAAACAAGTGGGCTGTCCAGTACATCCCGCGGCGAAACACCGGCCAGGAAGCTGGCCAGGGCACTGTTCAGGACGCCGGGCAAAACGCTGGTTAACCCAAACCGCGGGCCGCATCATGATGATGCGGCCCGCGGTTGAAGGTGGCTTGCCTAGTACCAGTTGTGGGCCAGGTGGAAGTTCAGGGCGCCGCAGGGCGACTGGTAGCGCTCCTTGATGTAGTCCAGGCCCCAGTTGATCTGCGTGCGGTAGTTGGTGAGGTAGTCCGCACCGGCGCTGGCCATCTTCTCGGCCGGCAGGGACTGGACAATGCCGTATGCCCCGCTGCTGGCATTGGTGGCCGTGGTGGTCCAATCCGATTCCTTGGTCCACAGCGTCTGCAGGCACTGCATCTGGTCCGGAGCCCAGCCAAAGGTCCCCAGCTGGCTGGCGGCGTATGCCTGGGCGCCGGCGGGATCGTTAACCGCGACGGCGGCAGCCGGCTCAGGTGCGGGGGCAGGCTCGGGAGCCGGCGCCGGGGCGGGGGCTGGGGCAGGCGCTTCAGGCGCGGCCGGTGCTGCAGCGGGGGCCGGTTCCGCTGCCTGCGGTGCCACGCTGATGGCGGCGGGAGCCGGGCTGGCTGCCGGGTTGGAACGGATTTCGCTCTTCTCGATGCTCATTTGAGCGTCGGACGCTGCAGTGGAAGAGTTGGACCCGGTGGATGACGCCGGAGTCATGCTGCTGGTGGCCTGTCCTGCCGCGCCGACCCCCACCAGCACCGCACAGGATGCTGCAAGGACGGCCGCGCGCTGGCCCAGGGTGGTCTTCTTTGCCTGCTGCTTGGCCTTGTGTTTAGCCTTGGCCTGCAGCTGACGTGCTTCTGCCGTGTTTTTGGACATGATTGATCGCCTCTCACACCTGCGGAGTTAGCTGTCGGGTTCGGATGAGGGCATCCGGCTGTACGGAAAGATCACGTACTGGCTTAACCCCAAGGGCATTCAGTGCCCGGGACGGTGGGTCCCCCGCCTCTGCCGTAGCTCAATCGGAATCCGGGGAAGCGGCAGAGCTTGGCGTCAACCCGGGATATGCGGCCCGAACGGGGACCGCACCCAATCGACGGTACAGGAAGAACACGACAAAGTCACATTTAGGTAACGGAAGTCACGATGACCCGCGCGTCGAATTGCGGGACAGAACCTGTCGAAGATCTCAATTCGACGAGGCGGATGGCCTTGAACGCAGTGTGTGACGAACTCAGGGCACGGCGGGGCCGGCCGCGGGAAGACGGACAGCAAACTCGGTCCTGCCCGGCCGGGACACCAGTTCCACGGTGCCGCCGTGGGCCATGACGATGGACTCGACGATGGACAGGCCCAGGCCGGACGAGCCCTCGGAGCCGGAGCGGGCCGCGTCAGCCCGGGTGAAGCGCGAAAAGATCCTGCCCTGGAATTCCGCGGGGATGCCGGGCCCGTCATCGGTGACCGTAACCACCACGCTCCCGTCGGCAGAGCGCATCAACCCTGTGGTCACGGTGGTGCCGGCCGGTGTGTGCTTCCGGGCGTTGGAGAGCAGGTTAGCCAGCACCTGGTGCAGCTGGGTGGTGTCACCGCGGACCGTCACGGGTTGATGGGGCAGCTGCAGCTGCCAGATGTGTTCAGGGGCCATGACCTTTTCGTCGCTGACCGTTTCTATGACCAGCTGGGTAAGGTCCACTTCGGTGGTCTCGGTTGCCTTGCCCTCATCGAGCCTGGCCAGCAGCAGCAGGTCCTCCACCAGCGCGGTCATGCGCTCCGACTGGCTCTGCACCCGCCCCAGCGACTTTTGCCCGTCCTCGGTGAGGTGTTCGGTCATGCGCATCAGCTCGGTGTACCCGCGGATGGCGGTCAGCGGCGTTCGAAGCTCGTGGGAGGCGTCGGCAACAAACTGGCGCACCTTCATCTCGCTGCGCTGCCGGGCCTCCAGCGCGCTGGACACGTTGTCCAGCATCAGGTTCAGGGCGTGGCCCACACTGCCCACCTCAGTGGTGGGGTGCGCTGCGGAGGGCGGCACGCGCACGGCGAGTGCCACCTCGCCGGCGTCAAGGGGCAGCTTGGAAACCTTGGTGGCGACGTCCGACAGCTGTTCCAAGGGGCGCATGGTCCGGCGGATCAAGGCGGTGCCAACCAGCCCAATCAGGACCAGCCCGCCCAGCGAGACCAGCACCATGGTGAGCACAAGGGAGCCTTCGGTGGCTTTCTTCGTAGCAAGCGGAAGGCCGGTAATCACCACGTCGCCATAGGGCGTCCCGGTAGCCATCAGCCGGTAATCGCCGTTGGACAGTTCGCGGTCCACCGGCACGCCATCATGGGGGAGTGCCTGCAGGATGGCAACGTCGCGGGAGGTCAGGGAGATGCGGGTGGCGTCGGATGACAGGAACCCTGCCTCCCTGCTGACCTGCCCGTTCACTACCCGGGCATTGAGCGTTCCCACACTTTGCCCGCGTGCGTCAAGGGGATCTGGGCGGCCTGAGGGGTTGCCTTCGGGCGGCCGGCCGCGGGACGCCAGCTTCAGCTGCGCATCCAATTGACTGGTGAGGACCACGTCCATCGAGGCATAGCTGACCACCCCGATGGCGCCCGAGATGGCCACCAGCAGGGCCATGGACAGCAGGATCAGGCGTGTGCGGAGGTGCCAGGTGGAGGGATTGAACCAGGACCGGCCGGTGGGCCGGGGAACTCCGGGAAGAGACACGCGTTTCCTTTGGCTAGTCTGCAGGCTTAATGACGTAGCCCGCCCCGCGCACGGTGTGGATCATCGGCGGATGGCTGGCTTCGATCTTCTTGCGCAGGTAGGAAATGTACAGTTCCACGATGTTCGCCTGGCCGCCGAAGTCGTAATCCCACACGTGGTCCAGGATCTGGGCCTTGCTGACCACGCGCTTGGGGTTTTCCATGAGGTAACGGAGCAGCTCGAACTGGGTTGCCGTCAGTTGGATCCCTTCTCCGGCACGGGTAACTTCCCGGGTGTCCACATTGAGCACCAGGTCGCCCACCACCAGCTCGGCGGTATCCATGGCGGCCACCCCGGAACGCTGCACCAGGCGATGCAGGCGCAGCAGGACTTCCTCCATGCTGAAGGGTTTGGTGACATAGTCGTCCCCGCCCGCGGCCAGTCCCACGATGCGGTCCTGGACGTCGTCTTTGGCTGTCAGGAAGAGCGCAGGCACCTCCGGCGCAAAGACGCGAATCCTGCCCAGCAGCTCCACGCCGTCGAACCCCGGCAGCATGACGTCCAGCACCAGGACATCCGGATGGAAGTCCTTGGCGAGCTTCACCGCAGCGGGTCCGTCCGCTGCCACGGCCACAGACCAGCCCGCCATGCGCAGGCCCATGCTCATGAGTTCGGACAGGCTCGGTTCGTCATCCACCACCAGGGCACGGATGGGGGAGCCGTCCGGGTGGGTGAGCTGGGGAAGGTTGTTGGTCATGGAGTGCGGGGATGCCATGGGACAACTCTCCGATCTGTCGGTTTGCCAAGGCTTTGCCAATGCTGTGTTCCAGCTGTGAGCTCCAGCCTAGCCACCTGAACCAGGGGCAACGGTTGCCTTGCCCAAGCGGCGCCGCGGGTCACAGGTTGGCTCGGACTGCCGTACAGCCCCTGCGCAGCATCGCGGCGGACCCTTGTGGGACAAGAGCATCACCGCCAGCAGTTTCAACCTCTTGGAGAACGCCATGGATCAGCGAGACCAGGCGCAGGGAATGCGTCAGGGGGCAGAGCGGGACCACCCCCGTCCGCTCAGCTTGTCCATCATGACCACGGGAGCCAGCGTTCGCGTGACGGCCCTGAAAGGATTCGGACAGAGCGCACAGCACAATGGTTGCCCCTGCGACGGGCATCGCACGCCACTGAGGCCCAAAAAATCAGCAGGAGACGGAACGTCGGCTGGACAGGAGAAGTTCCTGTCCGGTCGATTCTATGTCAAACGGTTGAATTTTGACTGAATTCGATGAAATGCGCTTTCGGCGAAGAAAATTCTGGAATAGATAGGGCCCGGGCATATTCTCCGGATAAGCAGCAAAAAAATTTCGCTCTTCCGAAATAGTGATCTGCAGCACAATTCGGCGTTTCGTCTCACGATGCGGACGATCCGGTCCATTGTTACTTGCAAGTTGGCATTGTTACGCTGCACACTTCCAATGTGAACAAGAACTCAACAGCACCTGCAGCCGCAGAATATTGGCCCAGCACATCAGCTGCTGCCGACATGCGCTGTTGTCGAATGCACGCCTGACCTTCCCACCCACCGAAGTTCTTAGGCATTCGCCCCCAAGCCCAGCGTCGGGCGCCCCTCCCCGGTCCGCTGACGGGGAAGCCAGCATTCGAGCCGCGAATACGGCCATTTCACATTGAGGTAACCACACATGTCAGTTGCATCCGGATACGTCCACATCTCAGTCCGTAACGCCGCCAAGGCAGGACAGCCCTCCGGTCTTCGTCCCGGCTTCGGTCCGCGCACGTCGCTCGCTCCCTCCACGTCCGGCAGCAGCTTCCCCGGCCAGGGTTTCGCCCCGCAGGGATACAACCCCAACTCCTACGGCCAGCTCCGAGCCGTGCACCCCGCAGAGTCCGCACCCGTTACCGCCCCTACCCCTGTGGTGGCAGGTCCAAACGCGGTCCGCCCGGTAGCCAACGAGAACGTCGCCCGCGGCTTCGTGCTCTACATGGGCATCGACGAGGAGACCGCTGCAGCAGCGGGAACCTCCATCGCCAAGCTCGCACAGGAAATCCGTGCCTACGCCCAGTCGCTGGTCTCCGGTGCCGAAAGCTACGCCGCCGTGGCAGTAGCCCCCGCCGGCACCCCCGGCTCCGCGCTCGACGTCGTCCGTTCCACTTTTGGCGACCCCACCGTCAACTCCCGCCAGCGCACCGAAACCCCGCGCCCCGCCCAGCCCCAGGAACCGCGCCCCTCCGGTGTGCTCATCGACCTCGCCCGCCGCGAAGTCCACCTCGACGGCGAATCCCTGAACCTGACCTTCAAGGAGTTCGAGCTCCTCAACTACCTCGTCGAAAACGGCACCCGTACCGTGGGCCGCGACGAGCTCCTCGAAGGACTGTGGCGCAACGCCGAAGAAGTGCCCAACGAGCGCACCATCGACGTCCACATCCGCCGCCTCCGCTCCAAGCTGGGCCGCCTCGCCAACACCGTCCGCACTGTCCGCGGCCAGGGCTACCGGTTCTACGAGCACCCGGAAGTTGTTGTCTGGGCCGCTCCGGAGTACTCGATCTAGTCTTACCTTCGCTCGAAAGCCTGGCCCCTCTCTGGTGGGCGCCTTCGCTTTAGCAAGGCATCCTTCGGCGCCTGCGCTCGTGCCTCACGCAACAACGGCGCCTTCAGGACGCCTTGCTACGCTACGGCGCCGCACGTTAGAGGGGCCTTCCAAGCGCGTTGGGGCTCTCCGGGTGCTGTGCCTACGCGGCTGAGGGGTCCTTGCGTCACTGAGAGCACGCTTTGGAGCTATGGTTTCGTTCTGAAGCCTGAATTTCCGCCGTATGTGTTGCTGGCGGCGGCTCAAAGCGTGCTTGGCGTGACGTTTGCGGCGGAGGAAATCTTCGCTCCCTGGTGCTTTTGCTGGCGCTAGGCTTGGGCCATGAGTTCGCACCACGTTCGACGCCTTGTGATCATGCGGCACGCCAAGGCTGACTGGCCCGGCGGGGTGGCCGATCATGAGCGGCCACTGGAAGAACGCGGGCACCGGGAGGCGCCGCTGGCTGGCCGTTGGCTGCTCAAGCACAACATCGTCCCGGACTTCATTTTGTGCTCCAGCGCCCTGCGAACCCGCCAGACCTGCACCTGGGTCTGCTCTGAACTCGGCGACAAGGCCCCCACGCCCAAGCTCGAAGACGGACTCTATGCGGCGTCGGCCCTCCGGATGCTCACCGTGGTCAACCATGTTCCGGACACCGTGACCACGCTGATGCTGATCGCGCACCTGCCCGGCGTGCAGGACCTGGCCATGCACCTCGCCTCGCGTGATTCCGACCATGACGCCTACATGGACGCCGCCACCCGCTTTCCCACCAACGCGCTAACCGTCCTGGAGACGGAGAAACCGTGGGCGGAACTGGACGGCCAGGATGCCCGGATCACGCGGTTTGCGGTGCCCCGGTCCCACTAGACAGGCCGGCTGCCGTCGGGCCCGCTGGCCCCGGACCCGCTGCCCGCGATCTCCCGCAGAAGTCCCGCCACGTGCCTGATGCCGGGGCTGGCAGTCATGGTCCTGCGGTGAACGAGTCCCACTTGCCGCGCCTGGACCGGATTAACCACAGGGATGGCGACGACGTCCGGAGGCAGCGCCGGGCGGCCCAGGCGCGGCACGAGCGCTACAGCCACCCCCTGCTCAACGAAAGCGATATGAGTCGCGAAATCGGGGTCGTAAACCCTGATGTCCGGAACCCGCCCCAGGTCGGCGAAGATCCGCAGCAGGGCTTCGTTGCAAATCGCTCCTGCCGGCGTGCTGATCCAGCGCTCGTCCACGAGTTGAGAAGGTTCAACCTCCGGCTGCTGCGCCAGCGGATGGCCGCGGTGGACCAGGACGTCCGCCACGTCCTCGCACAGCCACTCCAGCGTGAGGTGCTCCGGGATGACCAACGGCACGGAATTCCAGTTGTGCACCAGGCCCAGATCGGCTTCGCCGTTGGCAACCCGGGCCACGGCCTCGCGCGGGTCCTCGGCCAGGACGGAAATATCCAGTGCTGCCCCCGATTGCCCCACTTCGGCCAGCAGGGGGCCCACCAGTCCGCGGCAGGCAGTGGAAAAGGAAACCACCCGCAGGCTGCCGCTGGGTTTGGCGGGGTCGGCCATCAGTGTGGACTCCAGCTCCTCCAGCTCCGCGAGGATGCGCCGCCCATACGCCGCCAGGGCTAGTCCGCGCTCGGTCAGCAGGACTCCGCGGCCCCGGCGTTCCAGGACGGCGAAGCCGCCCTCTTTCTCCAGCTTCTTCACCTGTTGGGAGACGGCGGACGGGCTGAACCCCATGGCTTCCGCGGCGGCGATAACGGTGCCGTGCTGCTCAATGGCCGCGAGCGCCCGTAAGGACCCTATGTCGATCATGAAGCAAAGGTACATGATTGAACGCCGAATAAAGCGCTGGTGCTTCATTTGCCGCTCTGCCAGAGTAGGAGCGTGACCCTCCGCGATTCCCTCCTTGCCGTTCTCGTCGCCCTGCTGTGGGGGCTGAACTTCGTGGCCATCGACATCGGACTCCACGCCGACGGCCAAAACTTTCCACCCCTGTTGTTCGTTGCGCTGCGCTTCATCCTGGTGGTGGTCCCCTGGATCTTCTTCGTCAGGAAGCCGGACGTGGGCTGGAAGGCCATTGTCGGCGTCGGCCTTTTCATGAGTGCGGGCCAGTTCGGCCTTCTCTACCTGGCCATGGCGCTCGGCATGCCGGCAGGTCTCGCGTCCCTGGTCCTGCAGGCGCAGGTGCTGCTGACCGTCCTGCTGGCTGCCGGTTTCCTGAACGAGCGGCCCACCATGCGCCAGCTGGCGGGTGTCGGGCTCGGCGTCGCGGGACTCGCCGTCGTCGCCGTGGGACGCAGTGCGGTGGCACCGCTCCTGCCCCTGGTCATCGTCCTGGCGGCAGCGCTGTCCTGGGCGGGCGGAAACGTCATCGCCCGGAAGGCCAAAGCTGCCTCGGGCCTGGGGCTGGTGGTCTGGTCAGGCGCCGTGGTGCCGCTCCCGCTCGCAGCGTTGTCGGTGCTCGTTGACGGGCCGGGGCAGGTGTGGAATTCGCTGTCCACCATTCAGGTGCCAACCATTCTGAGCGCCCTGTACACCGCTGTTTTTGCCTCGCTGGTGGGCTACGGAATCTGGAACCGGCTCCTGGCCAGCCACCCGTCGTCGGCCGTTGTGCCGTTCACCCTGCTGGTCCCGGTGGTGGGCATGAGCGCTGCCTGGCTGGTCCTCGCGGAAGTGCCGTCGCCAACGGAACTGGCGGGCGGGCTGCTCCTCCTGGGCGGGGTGGCGACGGCGGTGCTGACCGGGCCAGGCCCGCGGCGTCAGCGGCGGGAGGCGGAGCCGCTGCCGGACCTGGGGGCCGGCCTGGCTGAGGGTGAAGAAGCGGACGACGACGGGCGTTTGGCCGGCGGGGAGCCACCTGGCGGGGTGCGGGTGACGGAAGCCCGTTGACGGGCGGTGGCTTGGCCGCCCGGGTGCTGGGCGGCAGGGCGCTGGGCGGCAGCGCGCTGGGCGGCAGGGCGCGCCGGCCGCGGACTCCCGCGCCGTGCGGCGGAAGGCCTGCGGGTCGCCCCGCTCCCTCCCCGTCCCGGCCATAAAGCACCCAGGAAGAGGATCCCGAAGGTTCCGGCCAGCGCACAGGCGGCACCAAGGAAATAGTTGTCGGGGTCGTGAGTGGGAAGCGGGGTGCCCAGGAACGAGGACTGGCCGTCGAACGCCAGCTCCCATGTGCTGAGGAACGCCAGGGAAAAGCCGAGGGCGAGGGCCGTGCCGAAGCCGGCCGCCAGCAGGGCAAACCGCCGCCGCCGGACCAGGATCTCGGCAAGCGCGGCGAGGTACGCCAGGACGAGGACGCCGAGGAACGCCATGAAGACCGGCTCGGCCAGTGTCATGGCCGTGAGCACCAGCAGCCCTGCAGCGACGATGCCGCAGATCACCGCGAACTTTCCGCTCTTCCCCGTATGGCGCATGTGCTCCATCATCCCCGAGAAGCGGGTTCCTTGAGGACGTAGCCGCGCATGATGGCCATGATTGCTGCAACGCTCTGGTCCCGAGTGCGCTCGGGGTTGTAGGTCTGCCGGTCCAGGCCCACCACAAAGCAGGCACCGAAGATGGCGGTCTCCAGGCTTCCCCTGGACACTGCATCGTCCACGGGGTAGGCCTTGGCCACCCTTTCCACGGCCTTGCCGATGACTTCCAGGAGCTCGCCGCGCAGGACCGAGAAGGTGCCCTGCCACTCACTGGGAATCCGCCAGTTCTCGCTGACCCACAGGCGTGCAAACGACGGGTACTCCGCCATGAAATCCATGGCCTGGCCAATCATCGCTTCCATGGCCAGCAAGGGGTCACGGCCGGTGCCTGCGCTGTCCGCGGCCTCGAGCAGCTGCGCTTTGAGGATGTCCACCCCATGCCGCAGCAGCTGCGCGATCAGCTCCGACTTGCTGCCGAAGTTGTAGTAGACGGTGCCTTTGGAAACCCCGGCAGCAGCAGCGATCTCATCCACCGTGACGCTTGCCGCCCCGCGCTCGCCGATCAGCTCCATGGAGGCATCGAAGAGTTTCTGGCGGGTGGCATTGGTGCGGGCGGGCCGGAGCCCTTTGGCGGCCGTGGGTTCGGTGCTCATACCGCGATCTCCGGTTTCAGCGTCTTGAGGGTCCAGTATTTGTTCTTCCGGACAGCGAGGGTGGACATTGCCGCGCCCAGCAGAGTGTAGCCCAGGAGCCCCACCAGGGTGGGGACGATCATGGACAGGTCGCCGCCGTAGATCAGGTGCCGCATCCCGGTCACCACGTAACCCATGGGCAGGACCTGGTGCACCACGTGCAGTGGCTGCGGGGTGGTCTGCCACGGGAACGTGCCGCCGGATGACACCAGCTGCAGGACCAGCAGGATGAGCACCACCAGCTTGCCCGGCGAACCCAGCAGCGCCACCACGCCCTGGATGAGCGCGCTGAACGCCATGGCGGCGGCCAGCATGAACAGCCACATCAGGACCGGGTGGGCCGGGTTCAGCCCCAGCGCCACGTCCACCACCAGGGTCAGCAGGGACGCCTGCACTATTGAGACCAGCAGGAAGGGCAGCCAGCCGCCCAGCGCGATCTTCCACGACGGCGCGTTGGAGGCCAGCGCCCGCTGCGTAATGGGGCGCATGGCCTGGACCAGCATGAAGATCCCGATCCACAGGGCGAGCGTGAGGAAGAACGGGGCCAGGCCTGCACCGTAGGACCCGGCCTTGGCCTGCGACACGTTGCTGACCGCCACGGGATCGGCCATGACCTGGGACAGGTTGCTCTTCTGGGCGTCGTCCGGGTTGGGGACCTGGCCGGCGCCCTTCCCGATCTCGTCGGCGAGCGTGCGGGAGCCCGAGGCGGCCTGGCCCGCGCCATCGGCAACCTGGGCGGCTCCGGCGTCCACCTTGTGTGCACCGTCCGCAAGGCCTGCGGCACCGTCGACGGCGGATTGCTCGCCTGCCGCCAGGGCAGAGGCTCCCGTGTGCAGCTGGTCAGCCCCTGCCGAGGCCTGTGCGATGGCGTCCTTCAGTGCGGGCATCCCCGCAGCCAGCTGGGCCGCGCCAACACTGACTGCTTCGGAACCGTTGGCCAGTTGCTGGACCTGGGCCGCATCCGTCTGGATTTTGCTCTTGGCGGCTGCCACCGGACTGGATGAAGCGGCGGCGTCGAAATCCGCAAGGACCTTGTCCGCCTGCTCCTGGGTCAGGACGCCGGAAGCGACGAGCCTGCCGTTGGACTCCACAATGCGGGAGCGGAGTCCTTGGTCCGCTGCGTCCAGCTGCGCCGCCACGTCCTGGACCTTCGCGTTCAATTGGGCGTTCCCGGCAGCCACTTGGGCGGCGCCGGACGCGAGCGTCTGGGTGTCCGTGGGCAGGGTGGCCGTCTTGTCCGTCAGGACTGACAGGCCGCTGCTGACCTGCCCCGCGCCGTCGGTCAGCTGGTTGGCGCCGTCGCGCAGCTTCAGCTGGCCGGCGTACAGCTGGTCCGCCCCGCTGCTCAAAGCCGTGGTTCCCTCGTGGAGGGTGAGGGTTCCGTCCCTGAGGGTGGCCACGCCGTCGGCCAGCTGGGAGGCGCCGTCCGCGGCCTGGACCATCTTGGCGTGAATGGTGCCGAAGCCGGTGAGCAGCTGGTTGGCGGTTTCCTCACCCACTTCCTTGGCAACGGTGGAGTGCACGGCAGTGGTCAGCTTGTCCACGATGGTGCTCAGGAGGTAGTTGTTGGCATCGTTCGTGGTCACATTCAGCATGGCCTGGCTGGCGGAGTCGAAGCTGCCGGGCGAAACCAGGTTGGCTGAAAAGTCCTTGGGGATCTTCAGCGCGAAGGCGTACTGCCCGCTGCTCACTCCGGCATCGGCTTCCGTGGAGCTGGCCACGGGCACCCAGTGGAAAACGTTGCCTTCCACCAGGCTGTCCGCCACCTTGGCCCCCGCCTCCAGCCGGGTGCCGTCGGCTGTGGTTGCGCCGGTATCCTCCACCACCAGGGCGGCGTCCAGGTTGTTGAGGTGCCCGTACGGATCCCAGTTGGCGTAGAGGTACACCGCGCCATAGAGCAGCGGGACCATGGTCAGCGCCAGGATGGTCAGCTTGGGCAGCAGCCCGCCGGTCATGCGCTTGAGTTCGGAGCGGGCCAGCCGCAGGACAGTCACTTGGCAACCTCGGTTTCGAGTGGGGTTTCCTGGTTTTCGGTGGTTCCCGCGTCGTCCGGTTCCGCCGCGGCTTCCGCGGCCGGCGCCGCTTCCGGCGCCGCATTGCCGATCACAGCAGCCGGTCCGTCCCACGAGCCGGGGACGGCGCTGACTGCCGCCACGACGGCGAGCGGGCGCCCGGCGTCGTACGCCAACTCCTGCAGGCGCGGCAGCCAGGTGAGCTCATCGGCGCTGTGGCGGTCCGGGGAGTCAACCACCAGCAGGTCCGTGCGGGGGTTGGCCAGGGCCAGCGCGGTCAACAGCTCAAGCCGCCGCTGAGGTTCCAGCTGCTCTGTCCACAGGCCCGCGATGTCCTCGAACCGGTTGACCTTGAGCCACGGGCCACTGAGCAGCGCCCCGCGGTAGCGGCGGGGTATCAGGGCCAGGTCCTCGGTCACCAGGTCGCGGACGCTGAGGTGTTCCTCAGGTTCGTTGACGCCGGGGGAGTCCACCAGGGCTGCCGCCAGGCGGAGCTGTTTGGTCCGGGTGCTGTTGTCCCAGCTGACGTGTCCACCGGCAGCCTTCATCCTCCCGCTGAGCAGGAGGGACAGGGCGGTGCGCTGGTCCTGGCGGTCGCCGGCAACGAGGAGCAGTTCGCCGCGGCGGACGGCCAGCGACGTTGGCGGAAGCAGCGGATCCCGGCGTCCTTTGGCATGGAGCTGGTGTGCTGAGAGCAAGGCTTGCCTTTCACAGAAATCGTCTGCATCAAGGCTAACCGAACTGACTGGTCAGTTCAAATAGGGATCAGAGCCCATACTTTTCCAGCAACCGGAGCCATACCTCGCTGATGGTGGGGTAGGAGGGGACGGCATGCCAGAGGCGGTCCAGTGGCACCTCGCCCACCACGGCAATGGTGGCCGCATGCAGCAGTTCGGCCACGTCCGGGCCGGCGAACGTGGCGCCAAGCAGGACCTTGCGGTCTTCATCAACCACCAGCTGGGCCCAGCCTTCATAGTTCTCCGAATGGAGGGAGGATCCGGCCACCTGGATGGGCAACTCAACAGAGCATGCGTTGTACCCATCCTTCCTGGCCGCCTTCAGCGTGCGTCCGACGCTGGCCAGCTCCGGGTCCGTGAAGACGACGCTGGGCACGGCATGCTCGTTGGCCGTCTGGGCATAGCGCGACCAGTCATCGGGGTTTCCCTTGAGCTCGCCGTTCGCCCGCGCCGCGATGGCGGCGCCGGTGGCGCGGGCCTCGTACTTGCCCTGGTGGGTAAAGAGGTTCTTGCCTGCGGCGTCCCCCACCGCGTAGAGCCAGGGTTCGTCGCCGGGGGTTCCCTGGACCAGCCCCGACCCGTCCGTTGTGAGGGAAAGATGCCCGGAATCGTCCGGCTCGAAACCCGCGCTCTCGAGGCCCAGGCCTTCGAGGGCAGGGTGCCTGCCCGTGGAAACCAGGACCTTCTCCGCCGTCACGTCGGTTCCGTCGCCGAGGCTGACGGTGAGGGTGCCGTCGTCGTTCTCCCTGATGCGTTTCGTGGCGGTGTTCAAGCGAAGTTCCACCCCGTCCGCGCGCAGCCCTGCCGCAACCAGTGCCGAAGCCTCCGGCGGAAAATTGCCCAGCAGCCCGCTGCGCGCCACCAAGGTGACGCTGGAACCCAGCCGGGCGAAAGCCTGGGCCAATTCGGCACCGGCCACCCCTCCGCCCAATACCGTCAGGCTCCTCGGGACCTCACCCGCTGATGTGGCTTCGCGGGTTCCCCATACCTGTACATCCTGCAGGCCCTCAATGGGTGGGGTATTGGGCGTTGAGCCCGTGGCAAGTACCACCGCATGCCGCGCCCGCAGCAGGTGCCGGTTTCCGTCCAGCCCTGCAACCTCCACGGCCCTGGGTCCGGTCAGCCAGGCATGGCCGCGGACCAGGTCGATGCCGGTATCTTCGACCCACGAGACCTGGCTGTCATCCTGCCAGTTGGACGTGAAGTAGTTGCGGCGTTCAAGGACGGCGGCGGCGTCGAGGGTGCGGGTGACTGCCTCCTTGGCGCCCGGCGTCGTCTGTGCCCCGTGCAGCGCGGTGCCTGGCCGGAGGAGTGCCTTCGACGGCATGCAGGCCCAGTAGGAGCATTCACCGCCCACCAGTTCCGCTTCCACGAGTACGGCGGTAAGCCCGCCTTCCACGACGCGGCCTGCCACGTTTTCCCCTACGGCGCCTGCGCCGATGACAACAACATCAAATTCGCGCTCAATGGCGTCGGGCATCATGTGCACAGCCTAGCCGGGGATGACGGGCCCGGCGGCACAAAAAAGGTCCGCACCGGCGAACCGGTGCGGACCTTGTTGGTGCGCCCAAAGGGATTCGAACCCCTGACCTTCTGTTCCGTAGACAGACGCTCTATCCAGCTGAGCTATGGGCGCATTCCGTGTCCCGGGAGAAGAACCGCTCTCCCTGAACCTCGAATTACTTTACGCGAGGGTTGGCCGGGATGCCAAATCGAAAGGACTGTAATCTCGACAACTAGACCGGTATAGGTGACCTTTGTCACTTAATCGGTCGTTTCGCCGCAATAATTCCTTGATTTTCCGCGGAATTCACTTTTGGTGACGGCAGATGTCAGTCAAGCTCCCCAAAAACTCCACTGGTCCGGACCATAGCATTTAGCTCACACCGATGAACCCGAGGAAGGGAACTGCAATGGGCGATCTGGCGCAGAAGCCGCTGCTTGAGAAAGCACCCACCACACATGCCGGTCTGCTGGCATGGGTCGAAGAGGTTGCTGAGCTTACGCAGCCGGACCGCATTTACTGGGTTGACGGGTCCGAAGAGGAAAACACCCGCCTTACCGACGAGCTTGTTGCTGCCGGAACCTTGACCCGGCTCAACCAGGATCTCTTCCCGAACTCCTTCGCTGCGTTCTCGGATCCCGCTGACGTTGCCCGCGTTGAGGAACAGACCTTCATTTGCTCCGAGAACAAGCGTGACGCCGGCTTCACCAATAACTGGATGGAACCGCGGGAGATGAAGGACAAGCTGCGCGGCCTGTTCGCCGGTTCCATGCGCGGCCGCACCATGTACGTCATCCCGTTCGTCATGGGCCACCTGGACGCCGAGGACCCCAAGTTCGGCGTGGAGATCACCGACAGTGCCTACGTTGTTGCCTCCATGCGCATCATGGCAAACATCGGCACCGAGGTCCTGGACAAGATCACGGCCACCAATGCCTTCTTCGTTCCGGCCCTGCACTCCCTCGGCGCCCCGCTGGCACCGGGCCAGGAGGACGTGGCCTGGCCCTGCAACCCGGACAAGTGGATTGTCCACTTCCCCGAAGAGCGGTCCATCTGGTCCTTTGGCTCCGGTTACGGCGGCAACGCCCTGCTCGGAAAGAAGTGCTACGCCCTGCGCATCGCCTCGGTCATGGCGCGCGACGAAGGCTGGCTGGCGGAGCACATGCTCATCCTCAAGCTCACCTCGCCGGAGAAGAAGTCGTACTACATGTCCGCAGCCTTCCCCTCGGCCTGCGGCAAGACCAACCTTGCCTTGCTCGACCCCACCATCGAAGGCTGGGAAGTTGAAACCCTTGGCGATGACATCACCTGGATGCGCATCGGCAAGGAAGGCGAACTGCGCGCCACCAACCCGGAGGCCGGCCTCTTCGGCGTAGCCCCCGGCACCGGCTGGGGCACCAACCCCAACGCGATGCGCGCCATTGCCAAGGGCCACAGCATCTTCACCAACGTGGCACTGACCGACGACGGCGGTGTCTGGTGGGAGGGCATGACGGACGAAGTTCCGGCCCACCTGACCGACTGGGAGGGCAACTCCTGGACCCCCGATTCGGGCCGTCCCGCCGCCCACCCGAACTCCCGGTTCTGCACCCCCATCTCGCAGGTGGACATGCTGGCTGAGGAGTACTACAGCCCCGAAGGCGTGGAGCTCTCAGCCATCCTGTTCGGCGGCCGCCGCAAGACCACGGTTCCACTGGTCACGCAGGCGCGCAACTGGACCAACGGTATCTTCATGGGTTCCACCCTGTCCTCCGAGACAACGGCCGCTGCCGCCGGGCAGGTGGGCGTGCTCCGCCGCGACCCGATGGCCATGCTGCCCTTCATCGGTTACGACGCTGGTGACTACCTGAAGCACTGGATCAGCGTTTCAGGCAAGGCCAACCCGGAACGCCTGCCGCACATCTTCCTGGTGAACTGGTTCCGCCGCACCGCGGACGGTGATTTCGCGTGGCCTGGCTTCGGCGACAACGCCCGGGTCCTGAAGTGGGCCATCGAGCGCCTCGAGGGCAAGGCGGACGCCGTCGAAACCCCCATCGGCTTCGTCCCGGCCGGACATGCACTGGACCTCACCGGCCTGGACCTCACCCACGCCCACGTGGAGGACGCCGTCCGCGTTGACCGCGAGGAATGGGACGCCGAGCTCGCTTCCATCGAGGAATGGTACGCAAAGTTCGGTGATTCCCTCCCGGATGCCCTGCGCGCGGAGCTCGACTCCCTCAAGGAACGCATGGCCAAGCACTAGCCACTGGTTAAGCCAACGACGGCGGCCCCGCACCTTTTCGACAAGGTGCGGGGCCGCCGTCGTTCCCCACCATCGAATCAGCTGGCGAGCCAGATGTCCGGGCCGAAGACCTCGTAGTGGATCTTGGTGGCCGGAATGCCGGCGTTGATGGCCTCATTGCGGATGTTCTTCATGAACGGCAGGGGGCCGCATAGGTAGAGGGAGGCGTCGGCCGGAAGGTCCACTTCACGCAGGGTCATGAATCCCTCCTTGGCGCCGTCCACCGGCTTCTCCAGCCAGAGCTGCAGTTCGGCACCGTCAAGGCGTTCGACGTCGTCCGTCATCTGGCTGCGCAGTGCCCAGCTGTCCAGGGTGCTTTCGGCGTGCAGCACCAGGACCTGCCGGTCGGAGCCGGTTTCGGCGAGGGAGCGGAGGATGGAGGCGGTGGGGGTGCAGCCGATGCCGGCGGAGGCGAGGACCACCGGGCCGTCCCCCTCCTTGAGCGTGATCTCGCCGTAGGGGTTGGAGATCTCGACGACGTCCCCCACCTGGACAGTGTTGTGCAGGACGGGGGAGACCTCGCCGCCGTCGTCCAGCTTGGTGGTGAAGGTGCGGCTGGTGCCCGCGTCCCCGGAAAGGGAGTACTGCCGGACCTGGCGCAGGCCGTCCACAACGGCAACCTTGACGCTGATGTACTGGCCGGGAAGGGCCGGGGTTACAGGGGTGTCGTCGGCGGGCTCGAGCGTGAAGGTCATGGAGCCGGTTCCTGCCGGTTCCTTGGCTGCCACGCGCCAGGGCATCCACATCCTGTCATTGGCCTGCGCTGCGTAAAGACCCTTTTCGAGCTTGATCAGGGCGTCCGCCATCAGCCAGTACACCTCGGTCCAGGCTTCGGCGATCTCGGGTGTGATGACCTCGGCCAGGTCTTCGGCGATCGCCGCGAACAGGTGCTCGTAGACCACCTGGTACTGCGGTTCGGTGATGCCCAAAGAGGCGTGCCGGTGCGCGATGCGGGAAAGGACGGTTTCCGGCAGGGTGCCCGGGTTGTTGACCAGGTGGGTGGCGAAGGCTGCGATGCTCCCGGCCAGGGCCTGCTGCTGGTTGCCGGAGCGCTGGTTGGAGCGGCTGAACAGGCCATCCATCAGTTCAGGGTGCGCCGCGAAAAGGCGGGCGTAGAAGTTGGGGGTGATGGATCCGATCCTGGAACCGACCAGCGGCAGGGTGGCCTCAATGACGGGGCGGGACTTGTCCGAGAGCATCTGAACTCCTGAGGTTATGGCCGGGGCCTTCGTCCGGCCGGATGAAAACTCATATTTCAAATACAAGTATTTCTGCCTCAGTTCTACACCTTGTAGAAGTTTGAAATCAAACCGGGAGCCGGCACCCGGATTGAAGGGTCAAAGCCCCGGGCGGAGTCCGATCATCTGGAAGACCGGTGCCATTTGCCGCTCCTGCGGGAGGTCCGCGATGACCACGGAGTCCAGTTCCGCATAGAAGGCCTCGCGGGCGCGGGCGAGTGCGCCGCGGAGTTTGCACTCGTTGATGAGGGGGCAGTTCCCGCCGGGTGCCACACAGTCGGCGGGATCTGTGCGGGTATCGAGCTGCCGCAGGATCTGGCCCACGGTGGCGATGCGGCCCGCGTGGCTGAGGCGGGAGCCGCCGGAGCGGCCACGGGCAACCTCAATGAGCCCCATGCTCCGGAGCTTCGCCATGGCCTTGCTGACATGGTTGTAGGGCGTTCCCACTGAGTCTGCGATGCTCTGGGTGGTGAGCAGCGTGCCGTCCGGAACGGCTGCGAGCACCATGAGTGCGCGCAGGCTGACGTCAGCGAAGGCATTGATCTTCATGGCTGCAGTCCGGTCTAGTCCACCCAGATGGCGGGTTCGCTGGCGTCCGCACCCAGCTCGCCGAATTCCCAGGACTGGGTGGTCGCGTTGGCGGAGTATGGCAGCACCGCGGCAAACAGGGAACCGTCCCGGTGCTCGGCGGCCACGTGGATGGCGTCCGAATCCTCCTCCACCAGCAGGATGTCGCAGACCACGGCGGCGGCGCGGAAGTCGTCCCGGTTCTGGCGAAGGAGGGCCTGCAGGTCGTGGATCATGGCGTCGGCGTCGAAGTCCCCGTCGCTGCCTTCCGTGGCATCCGCCGGTGAGACGGCAACCAGCCGCACCTCGCCGTCGTTCTGGACCGTCAGCGCGAAGGGCAGGAACCCGCCGTTGCGCTGGAGCTGCTCCTGGGCCGCGCTGACGCCCGTGCCCAGGAGGTTCTCCAAGTCAGTTGCCGTGGCCTCGGAGACGGAATCGCGCCAGCTTTCCTGCCCGCTGTTTCCGTCCGCTGCCTGTCCGGTGGAGTCCGTCATCCGCGGCTAGGCCCGGACCAGGGACAGGACGCGGTCGCGGATGCGTTCCATGGTGGCCCGGTCCGTGGCCTCGGCGTTGAGCCGCAGGAACGGTTCGGTGTTGGAGGGGCGCAGGTTGAACCAGTAGCTGCCGTCGTTGGCCGTGAAGGTGCTGCCGTCGAGGTTGTCGATGGTGAGGTCCTCATCCGCGAAGGCCTGGCGCACCCGCTCCACCGCTGCCGGCTTGTCCTCCACCTCAGAGTTGATTTCGCCGGAGCTGACGTAGGGCTCGTATTCGCGCGCCAGCTCGGAGAGCGGGCCGTCCTGCTCGCCCAAGGCTGCCAGGACGTGCATTGCTGCCAGCATGCCGGTGTCGGCGTTCCAGAAGTCGCGGAAGTAGAAGTGGGCGGAGTGCTCGCCGCCGAACACCGCGCCTTCCTTTGCCATGACTGCCTTGATGAAGGAGTGGCCAACGCGCGTGCGGACGGCGCGTCCGCCGTCGTGCTCCACCAGTTCGGCGACGGCACGGGAGGTCAGCAGGTTGTGGATGATGGCGGGCTTTTCCTCGCCCTGGGCCTTGGCGCGGGCGATCTCGCGGCGGGCCACCATGCCGGTAATGGCCGACGGCGACACTGGCTCCCCCTTCTCGTCGATGACAAAGCAGCGGTCGGCGTCGCCGTCGAAGGCCAGTCCGATGTCCGCACCGTGTTCGATGACCGCGGCCTGCAGGTCGCGGAGGTTTTCCGGCTCCAGTGGGTTGGCCGGGTGGTTGGGGAACGAACCGTCCAGCTCGAAATAGAGGGGGACGATGTCGAAGGGCAGCTTGGGCAGCAGCGAGTCACCCAGGACAGCCGGGGTGGTCAGGCCGGCCATGCCGTTGCCGGCGTCCACCACCACCTTCAGGGGGCGGGACGCGGAAAGGTCAACCAGCTTGCGGAGGTACTCGGAGTAGTCCTTGAGGACGTCGCGGACGCTGATAAGTCCCCTGGTGCCGGTCGCGGGGATGGACCCGGAGTTGAGGTACTGCTCCGCGAGGGCCTGGATTTCCTTGAGGCCGGTTTCGGAGGAGATGGGGACGGCGCCCGCCTTCGCCATCTTGATGCCGTTGTATTCGGCGGGGTTGTGGCTGGCGGTGAAGGTGGCCCCGGCGCGGTTGAGGAATCCGCAGGCAAAATACAGCTCGTCGGTGGAGATCAGGTCCAGCAGCTCCACATTGGCGCCGCGGGCGGCCGCTCCGTTGGCGAAGGCCTTAGAGAACTCAGGGGAGGAAGGACGCATGTCCCCGCCCACCACGATGGTCTGGCCTTCAAGCTGCAGGACATCCACGAACGCGGCCCCCACGGCTTCGACGATTTCGGCGGTGATCGACTCGCCCACAATCCCACGGACGTCGTAGGCCTTGAAGGATGCCGAAAGGTCAAATGTCGTTGTCTGTTCGCTAGTCACGGGCTTTATCTTACGTGGGCAGCGCGCGCGGCCAATGTGGTTGGGGGGGTCTTTCGTAACAGGTATGCCCTTGCGCCCGCTTTCCACATAGCAGCCTGCGGCTGTGCAGGGTGTCGGAGGGTGCTGGGATACTGAATCAATGGCCGATAACCAGTACACGTCCACCGTTTCCACTACCGCCGTTGCAGACCCGACAGGTCCCGGCGCACCCGGAACCGCCACCCACGCCGAAGCGCTTGAGGTCCTGCGCGGCCTGGTGGGGCACCTGGACGCGGTCTTCCACGAGGGGCAGTTTGAGGCTATCGAGGCATTGGTCGACGGCGGGCGGCGGGCTTTGGTGGTCCAGCGCACCGGCTGGGGCAAGTCGGCCGTCTACTTTGTGGCATCACTGCTGCTGCGCCGGCGGGGTGCCGGGCCCACGCTGATCGTCTCGCCGCTGCTCGCCCTGATGCGGGACCAGGTGGCAGCTGCCGCGCGTGCCGGGGTTCGCGCCGTGGCCATCAACTCCGCCAACCAGCTGGAGTGGGACAGCGTCCGTGAACAGCTGGCCGCCGATGAGGTGGACGTGCTCCTGGTTTCCCCGGAACGGCTGACCAATCCCGCGTTCCGGGAAACCCAGCTGCCCGAATTGATCCGGCGGACCGGCCTGCTGGTCATCGATGAAGCCCACTGTATTTCCGACTGGGGCCACGACTTCCGCCCCGACTACCGGCGGATCGCGGACCTCATTACACGGCTGCCGGATTCGGTCCCGGTCCTGGCCACCACCGCCACAGCCAACTCGCGCGTGGTGCACGATATCGAAGAGCAGCTCGGCGCCGGGGTCCTGACCATCCGCGGTTCGCTGGGCCGCGACTCGCTGCGGCTTGGTGTCCTGTCGCTCCCCGACTCCAAAGAGCGGCTGGGCTGGCTCTTGACCCACCTGGCGGATCTGCCGGGCAGCGGAATTATCTACACCCTTACCGTTTCCGCGGCCGAGGACACCGCCCGCCTGTTGTCGGAGGCGGGACATAATGTGCTGGCCTACACCGGACGGACCGATCCGGCAGACCGTGAGCGGGCCGAGCAGCTGCTGAAGGACAACCAGGTCAAGGCGCTCGTGGCCACGTCCGCCCTGGGAATGGGCTTCGACAAGCCCGATCTTGGTTTCGTGGTCCACCTCGGGGCGCCATCCTCGCCCGTGGCTTACTACCAGCAGGTGGGGCGTGCCGGCCGTGGTGCTGCCAACGCAGACGTCCTCCTGCTCCCCGGCGCGGAGGACCGGGAGATCTGGCAGTATTTCGCCACCGCGTCGATGCCCTCGGAGGAAAAGGCCGGGGCGGTGCTGACTGCTTTGGCCGAGGCTGGAGCTGCCCTGTCCACGGTGGCGCTGGAAGCAAGGGTGGACCTTCGCCGCACCCCGCTGGAGCTCCTGCTGAAGGTGTTGTCGGTGGACGGCGCAGTGGAACGGGTCGGCGGTGGCTGGCGGTCCACCGGCCAGCCGTGGGTTTACGACGCCGAACGCTACCGCCGGATTGCCGAGGCGCGGGTGGACGAGCAGGACTCCATGGTGATCTACCAGGACACCGCAGGCTGCCGGATGGAGTACATCACCTCGGTCCTGGATGATGAGACGGCCCGGCCGTGCGGGCGGTGCGACAACTGCGCGGGCCGCTGGTTCCCGGCGGAGGTGGCAGCCGATGCCACAGCGGCAGCCAGCCAGACCCTGAGCCGGGCCGGCGGTGTCCTTGAACCGCGGCTTCAGTGGCCCAGCGGCATGGACCGGCTGGGAGTGCCGGTGAAAGGAAAACTCAAGCCGGGAGAAGGCCTTTCGGAGGGGCGCGTCCTGGCCCGGCTGACGGACCTCGGGTGGGGCGGCGCCTTGCGGGAGCTGTTTGCCGCCGGCGCGGAGGACCGGGCGGTGGACCCCAGGATGCTCCAGGCATGCGTGCAGGTCCTGCGCGAATGGGGAACCGGTGATGGCCGGAACCCGGGGTGGAGCGGCGCGGGCAGGCCGGCAGCCATCGTGGGTGTGCCGTCCCGCAGCAAACCGCAGCTGGTGGGTTCGCTGGCAAGGGGGATTTCAGAAATCGGGCGGATCCCCTACCTCGGAGAGCTGCAACCGGCACATGGCGGCCCCACCGGCGGCCGCGGCGGAAACAGCGCCTACCGGCTGGCGGGGGTATGGGACCGGCTGGTGGTGGGACCGGAGCTTGAAGCCGCCCTGCAGTCCGTCCAGGGCCAGACGGTCATGCTGATTGATGATCTGGCCGACAGCCGGTGGACCCTTACCGTCGCGGGGCGCGCCCTTCGGATTGCCGGGGCGGGAGCGGTGCTTCCCCTGGTTCTGGCCCAGGCCGGCTGACGGCGGCCCCTGCATGGCGGGGGAGCAGGAGGCTGTCCGCGGTGCTGGCCAGCATCAGGACGGCCATGGCCACGAACGCGCCGCGGAAGGGCCCTGACGGATCCTGCGGTCCAAACGCCAGCCCGTCGAAGGTCCGGATGAGCAGGGCTGCCACCGCGATACCCGAGCCCGTGCCGAGTTGTACCAGCGTGGCGGAAACAGTGTTGGCGGAGGTCAGCTGTGCCGGCGGGATGTCGGCGTACTGCACGGAGGCATAAGCCGAGAAGCCGATGGAGCGGAAGGCGCCGCTGCATACCAGCAGCACAACCATCAACGCCTCAGGGGTCTCCGGTGTGAGGAGGGCGCAGAGAGCGAAGGTGACGGCGGACCCCAGCGAGGCGAACACCAGCATCGCTTTGAAACCGAACTTCCGGATCAGCGGGGTGGTGGCCGGTTTGATCCCGATGTTCCCGATGAACACGGCTGCCACCAGGGCGCCGGCATGCAGCGGGGACCAGCCGAACCCGGTCTGGAGCATCAGCGGAAGCAGGAACGGGACCGAGCTGATGGTGACCCGGTACACGAACCCGCCCGTGGCCATCGCCCGGAAGGTCCGGGTGCGGAAGACCTGCAGGTTGAACAGTGGATGGGGCGTCCGCCGCATCCACAGCACGGCTCCGGCCAGTGCCGCAAGGCCGGCAGCGGCACTGATTCCGGCCCAGGGGAGGTCCGGGTGGCTGCTGGCGAGTTCCAGGCCGGCCACCAGCGCGCCCACCCCCACGGTAGTCAGGACCATCCCGGGCCAGTCAAGCCGCCGGCCGGAATCCCCGGGTGCTACCGGAACCAGGCGCAGGGCGGCGAGAAACGCGGCGGCACCCAGGGGGATGTTCACCAGGAAGATCCAGTGCCAGGAAAGGTACGTGGTGAGCGCCCCGCCCACCAGCGGTGCCAGGACCGGCGCAAGGAGTCCGGGCCACACAAGGAATGCGGTGGCACGCAACAACTCGGATTTCGGGGTTCCCCGCAGGACCACCAGGGTCCCCACCGGAACCATCATGGCCCCGCCAACGCCCTGGGCGACGCGGCTCAGGGTCAGCGTGGCCAGGTCCTGGCTAAGGGCGCAGGCCAGGGAAGCAAGCGTGAAGACGGCGATGGCCGCGCAGAAGATCCGCCTGGCGCCGAACCGCTCCGCCAGCCAGCCGCTGATGGGAATGCCGACGGCTACGGTCAACAGGTACGCGGTCATGGTGATGTTGACGTCGGCGGCGGGAACGGCCAAATCTGCCGAAATGCTGGGGATGGCCGTGGTGAGGACCGTGCCGTCCAGGAATTCCATGAAGAACGTGGCCGCCACCAGAAGTGCCAGGCGTGGGTTCCATGCCGCCCGGGCGACGTCCGTTTGGTGTGAGTTGCTGCGTGCCGCCATGCGCCCATCCTGCCATCGCGGCAGAGGCAGGCGCCTTCCCCGTCCGCTTTGCGGACAGCGCGTTCCAGGCGTAGGCCGAAAGCCACGCCCCGGTTTCAGAAGCTTGTCCGCGCATCCGAACCCATAACGCTCTGATACGCGAACGGGCTTATGGCAGGTTGCGGGGCGCCGGGAAACGCAAAAGGCCCCGGTCCAGTGGACCGGGGCCAAACGCGGAGACGGGGGGATTTGAACCCCCGGTCGAGTTTAACCCCGACCCTTCATTAGCAGTGAAGTCCATTCGGCCGCTCTGGCACGTCTCCAATTGCTATTCCTAGCCCACCAAGGATACGCAGATCCGGCCATGCAGTGCAAAACGGTCACTCCCAAAGCCCCGGCCAGCCGGCCGCGGCCCAGGGCGCCTACGGGAAACGCTGCACGGGGCGGACCATGCGGATCTCCGGCAGGTCCTCCCAGTCCGGCAGGATGTCCCGGGCGCCGTCGGGTTCAAAGCCGAACCGGCGGTAAAAGCCGATGGCGCGGCCGTTCCCGGCGGCCACCCACAGACTCGCCGCCTTGGTGCCCAGGGCTGCCGTGAGCAGGCGCCGGCCCAGCCCAAGGCCCTGGTGCGAAGCCAGCAGGTACAACCCCCACAGTTCCAGATCACCCGAGGACGGCGGCGGGTGGCCTTCGGGGGAACCGGGAGCCGGCAGGAACCGTACACCCGCGAACCCAACTACCATCCCGCCGTCGCGCGCCACCCAAACCTCGGCAGGTTCCGGCCGGTCCAGCAGGTGCCGCCAGAGCCGCAGCCTGTCTGCCGGATCCACGGCAGCGAGGAAAGCATCGGACAGCATTCCCCGGTATGTTTCCTGCCAGCAGTGGACATGCACCTGTGCCAGCTGTTCGATGTCCCTGGCGCCGGCCCTGCGGACGGCCGGAGCGGACTCCATGGCCGTCAGCCTGCCAGCGCCTTCCACAGGAAGTGCTGGCTGCGGGCCTGCAGCGCGGCGGCCTGGCGGTTGTCCGAGGCGCCGGCATGGCCGCCTTCCAACGCTTCGTGGAACCACACCTTGGGAATGCCCATGGCCAGCATCCGGGCCGCCATCTTGCGCGCCTGCACCGGGCCGACGCGGTCGTCCGATGTTGCCGTCCAGATGAAGGTCTCCGGGTACTCCACCGCATCCTTGAGCAGGTGGTAGGGCGAGAAGGTCCTGATGTACTCCCACTGTTCGGGGACGTCCGGGTCCCCGTACTCCGCAATCCAGGAATGCCCGGCGGAGAGCTTGGTGTAGCGGCGCATGTCCAGCAGCGGCACTCCACAGGATACGGCCCGGAACAGTTCGGGGTAACGGGTGAGCATGTTTCCCACCAGCAGCCCGCCGTTGGAGCCGCCCACGCAGCCCAGCCGCCGGGGAGATGTGACGCCGCGCGAGATGAGGTCGCGGGCCACGGCCGCGAAGTCCTCGTACGCACGGTGCCGGTTTTCCTTCAGCGCGGCCCGGTGCCACGCCGGCCCGTACTCGCCGCCGCCGCGGATGTTTGCCACCACATACACACCGCCGCGGGAGTGCGGCGCCTTCCCGTCGCTTGCGTCCGACAGCGTGGTCCGCCGCTCCAGCCATGCCCGGCCCACCGTGCCGCTGTAGGCGGGCGTCCGGGAAACCTCAAACCCGCCGTAGCCGGACAGCTGGGTGGGGTTCTGCCCGTCCAAAGCCAGCCCGCGCGGAGCTATCTGGAAGTACGGGACCCGGGTGCCGTCGTCGGACACGGCGAAGTGCTGCTCCACCTCATAGTCGCCGTCGGCAAAGAACGACGGCGACGCCTTGATGGTGGCGTGCCGGCTCACCACGCCGGACGTCCCGCCGTCGTCATGTCCGTTCCCGGCCCTTTCCAAGGTGCCGCGCATGAGGGTGGTGGGGGTGGTGAAGCCGGTGGCGACGAGCCAGAAGTCGTCGCCGGCGCCGCCGTCCGCCGGTCCCTCGTCCTCGTCGTCCACGGCGTACGCGTTCACGTCATGCAGCGGCGGGCAGGCATCAAGGAGGGTTGCCGTCCAGCCGCCGTCCACGCTGCCGGTGGGCCGGGACGGGTCCAGCACCCGGATTTCCGAGGAAACGTCCCTGAGCAGGTTGAGCAGCAGGAAGTTCCGGGTCCAGCTCCAGGACTGCAGCGACGTGTGGTCATCCGGAGTGAACAGCACGGTGGGCTGCCGGCTGCCGGCCAGGTAGTCCTCGAAGTTGGCGGCGAGGAGCGATCCTGACGGGTAGGTGGTGCCGTCCAGGTCCCAGTCCTGCTGCGGGCGGAAGAGCAGCCACTCCCGGTGCGCGCTGATGTTGACGTCGGTGGGAACGTCAATCTGCACCCAGTCCCCGTCCCGCAGCACGAAGTTGGTCCGATTAAAGAAATCGATGTAGTCCACGGCGAAGGTGCGCTCAAATCCGGGCGTGGAATCGTGCGCCGCAAAGGCCATCATGTGGTCCTCCGGCACCTCGAACAGGCGCGGGGCCGCGGCCAGGGAATCACCGCGCTCGAGGGTCACCGCGGTGCGGGCATAGGAGGATGCGGTCCTGGGCAGGCCCTCTGCGGTGGAGGAAACCAGGAGCGTATCGGCGTCCAGCCATGACACATTGCCCTTCGCGGTGGGCAGGTCGAACCCGCCCCGGGCGGGATCAACGAAGCCGCGCGCCTCGACGTCGAACTCACGGTAGCGGTTCGCGTCGCCGCCGTCGGGGGAGAGCGCAAGCAGTGCCAGGCGGTAGGGCTGGCCGGCCGCCGGGCGCAGGAACGTGGCCCCGTGGAACACCCACTCTTCGCCTTCGGCCCGGGACAGTTCGTCAACGTCCAGCAGGACGTCCCATTCCGGGGAATCGGTGAGGTAGCTCTCCCAGGTGGTGCGCCGCCAGAGGCCCTTGGGGTTCCGGCTGTCCTTCCAGAAGTTGTAGTACCAGTCGCCACGCTTGCCCACCATGGCGATCCGGTCCGTGGAGTCCAGGACCTCCAGGATGCTGTTCTCCAGTTCGGCGTAGCCGGCGTCCTCCAGCAGGTCCTCGGTCCGGGAATTCTGCTCCCGGACCCAGGCCAGCTGTTCCTCGCCGTAGATGTCCTCCAGCCACACATTTTCGTCGACGGGCACCGGTGCCGTTCCCTGCGGTGCGGTGCCGGGGGTGTCCTGGCCGGGACCGGGAAGGGATGCTTGATCAGCTGCTGTGGTGGTCATGGGGCCCATCCAAACAACATCCCCCAAGGCTGGCAAGTCAAGCGGCCGCGGCATACTCCGCTTCCAGCCCGTACGCTGGATGCCGTGGAATTATCGCAGAGCAACCGGGCCGTCATCATCGGCGGCGGCCCCCGTGGCACCAGCGTGCTGGAGCGGCTGCTCGCCCACACCAACGCAGCGGGCACGCCCGTGCGGCTGCACATTGATGTGGTTGACCCTTACCCGGCTGGCCCCGGGCACGTGTGGCAGCCCGGGCAGTCCCGGCTGTTCCTGATGAACACCCAGTCGTTCTACCCCACCCTGATCCCGCAGGACCCGTCGCTGCCAGCCCCGGTTGCGGGCGGCACGTTCGACCAGTGGCGGGCGCAGCAGCAGCGGGACCCGCTGCCGGTCCTGACCGTCGAGGAACGGGCGGAACTGGCGGTGCTTGAGTCGAACGACTTTCCCAGCCGCGCTCTGTACGGACGCTACCTTCAGTGCACCCTGGAGGAACTGCTGGGCAACGCACCCGAGGGCGTCACGGTGGACTTCCACCAAACCTCGGCCGTGGCGGTGCGTCCGGTGGGGGACGGAAGGTTCGACGTCGGCCTGGCCACCGGAGCGACGCTTCGCGCCAACGCCGTGGTGCTGGCCCTGGGGCACATCCCGTCCCGGCTGAACCCGGAACAGCGCGAGCTCCAGGCCGCAGCTGTGCAGCTGGGTCTGCAGTACTTTCCCCCTGCCGCGCCCGCAGACGTGGACTGGTCCCGGATCCCCGCGGGCGAGCCCGTCCTGGTTCGCGGCATGGGCCTGAACTTCTTCGACACGATGGGGCAGCTCACCGAAGGCCGCGGCGGGAAATTCGTGTCCACCGGCAGCCGGCTTGAGTATGAACCGTCCGGCCAGGAGCCCCGGATCATTGCTGCCTCCCGGCGTGGGACCCCCTACCGCGCCAAAGCAGCCCTCAACGGCTACTACGCCGCGTCCGTCACCCTCCGGTACCTCACGGAGGCTGCCCTGGAACGGCTGGCGAAGGCGGGAATCCGGCCCTCGTTCGACCACGACCTGTGGCCGCTCCTGCACCGCGACGCCCTCTGGGCCTACTATTCAACGCTTGTGCGCTCGCAGCCGGCCGCGGTCTCCGACGCGAAGGCCTTCCTCGCAGCGCTCGAGGAAGCCCTGCAGCCGCACGCGCACAGCGCCGTTAAGTGGGAAGACAACGTGGAGAGCGTCCTGGCCATCCACGTCGGTCCACGGCACCGGCTGGATTTGCCAGGCCTGGCGGCCCCGCTGGCCGGCCGCTCGTTCGCGTCCCGCGGCGAGCATGATGCCGCGGTGGTGGAGTTCCTGCTGGACGATGCGCGCCGTTCAGCCCTCGGCGAGGACGACCCCGTCAAAATGGCCATTGCCGCGCTGCACCACGGGCGTGCCGTCCTCAAAACGGCAGTGGCCGACGGCGGCATCACCGACGAGTCCTGGGTCGCCGGGCTGCGTGGCTGGTTTGAGTCCTTCGTGGAGGGCCTCGCCAGCGGCCCCCCGGCGCTGCGCGCCGAACAGCTTGCCGCACTGGCAAGGGCCGGTGTGGTCAGCTTTGTTGGACCGGACCCCAAATTCGGCGTGGACCGGAAGTCCGCGATGTTCACTGCTTCCTCGCCGTGGGTTGCGGGTCCCCCGGTCATGGCACGGACGATGGTGGAGGCCCTTGCCCCTGGCAACCGGGTGTCGGCCAACGATTCGCCCGTCCTGGAACAGTTGCTGTCCGATGGCCTGGTGCGGCCCAGGCTCATGATGGCCGCCGAGGGTGCTCCGGTCGAGTCCACCGGCCTGGACGTGGAGCCCCACCCGTACCGCCCGGTTGCCGCCAACGGGTCGGTGACGGAAAACCTGTACGTGCTGGGCCTCCAGTTGTCCTCCACCCAGTGGGGCACCGCCATCGCCGCCGAGGCCCTCCAGCCCGGCAGCCCCGCCTACCGCAGCGGCCAGCGGACCCTCCGGGATGCCGACGAGATCGCGGCGGCCATCCTCCGCAGCTGACCCACGCCCGCTCACCTTTGGCAATGATTCTCCAAACGCCCGCTCACCTTTGACCGGTAAAACGGCAGCGCCCGCTCACCAATGGCGAGCGGGCGCTGCTGTTACGCGGCCGCCTGACAGCGCCGACGGGGTGCCTTTTCCGTCAGCCACGCAGGCAGGCGCGGTAGGCGGCCATGGCGTGCCCGTAGTTCGCCTGGCCCCTGACGTCAGCGGGGCGGGTGGGCTTGACCGGCGGAACACAGACCGGCTGCGCCGGCGTATCGGCTCCCACCAGGACGGCGACCTTCACCACCGTGCCGGACTCGACGGCGGTGAGCACCAGTGTGGCCGCGCCCTCCGCTGTCCCGGCCGGGACCGCCAGGTTCACCGTGGCCGCGCCGGAGGCGACCGGAACGGTGCCCAACTGGGTCACAGTGCCGGCGGCATCGGTGAACGAGGCCTCCAGCGCCGTGTTCACCGGGCTGCCCAGGGACGTCAGGTCCAGTTTGGACACGGCCGCCGTGACCGGCTCGCCGGGCTTGACGCCAGCGGCGGTGGTGTTGGTGACTGCCACGGAGCGGCGGGCGAAGTCCGGGGAAACGGGGCTGCTCTTCTGGAGGTACCCCATCCACGCGTCCCGGTCCACCAGCCCGGAATCGCGGGTGTTGGTACCCTCCGTGAAGATCCGGAAGTTGTCTCCGCCGGTTGCCAGGAAGCTGAACGTGCCTACCCGGTAGGACCTGGCCGGGTCCAGCAGTTCACCGTTCACGCGAACCGAGGTGATGCGGTCTCCGGCTGCGCGGGCGGCGTCATAGGTGTAGTTCACGTTCTTCGACAGGCCCAGCTGCAGATAGGCGCGGCTGGGAACCGTGCCGTCCGGGTTGGTCTGCCACTGCTGCTCCAGCAGCGTCTTGAACTGCGCCCCGGTCAGGGACGTGGTCCATAGATTGTTTACGAACGGCAGCACCGCATTGGCCTCGGCGTACGTGATGGTGCCGTCCGGTGCGTAGTACAGCTCATTGCGGAGGCCGCCGGGATTGACGACGCCGATTTCCGCACCGCCGAGCTCAGCCGGCTGCAGGGAAGAGAGAAGGGAGTCGGCCACCAGGTTGCCCAGGGTGGATTCGCTGCCGCGGTCATCGCGCTTGGCGGTGCCGGCGGCATCGGCGGTGAAGGCCGTGGTGATGTCCTTGGTGACCGAGCCAATGGGCTGGTTGCCCACCGCGGCCGCGTCCGCCAGGGCCTTCTTGACGATGGCGTCGACGGCGGCGACGCGCGGGTAGGCAGCCACCAAGCCGGCGGCGGCGTCAGTGGTGCGCTTGACGTTTCCGGCCTTGTAGGCCGTCACCTCCTTGCTGGCGGTGTCCACGGTCAGCTGGATCTGGCCCACGTTCTCGCCGTAGTTTCCCGTCTGGACGATCGGCCGGGTCTTGCCCGCTGCGCCGGGAACGGGTGCGTCCCACGCGTATTCCTTGTGCGTGTGACCGGTGAAGATCGCATCCACCTCGGGAGACGCCTCGGTGACCAGCTTCGCGAACGGGCCGCCGGCTGCCACTTCCTGCTCCAGTGTGGCGCCTTCCACCACGCCGGAGCCGGCGCCGTCGTGGTCCTCCACGATGATGACGTCGGCCAGCTTGTCCGCCGTGATCTTTGCGGCCACCCGGTTGATGGCATCCACCGGGTCCCCGAAGTCGAGGTCCGCGATGCCGGCCGGCGTCACCAGGGACGGGACCTCCTGCGTGACGGTGCCGATGACGGCCACCTTGATGCCGTTCAGGTCCAGCACCATGTACTCGGGGAGTACGGGGTCGGTGGTGCCCTTTTTGTAGACGTTCGCACCCAGGTAAGGGAACTTGGCGTTGGTGCCGCCCGCGATGACGCGGTCGCGCAGGTCCGCCCAGCCGCCGTCGAACTCGTGGTTGCCCACGGCAGACGCCTTCAGTTCCAGGGCATTCAGCACGTCAATGGTGGGCTGGTCCTTGGCAACTGCCGAGGCGAACAGGGAAGCGCCGATGTTGTCCCCGGCGGAGAGGAACGCGGTGGCACCGGGGGCGGCCGCGGCCCGCAGCTTCTCGATGGTGCCGGCGAACTGGACCGTGTTGGTGTCGATCCTGCCGTGGAAGTCGTTGATGGCCAGGAGATTGAGGTCAACGGTGGCAGGTGTGGACGGCAGGTTCAGGCCGACCACCACGGGGTCGTGGTCGCTGGCACGGAACTGGTCCAGGGCGTAGTAGTTGGTGATGTTGTTGTTGTAGCGGCTGTATTCCAGCGCCACGGATTCCACGGAGTTGATGTTCCAGATGTCGGCTCCGGTGACCACCGCGTTGGCGGCGGGGGAGGCCAGGATGTGGTCCAGGGACCCCACCAGGCCGCCGAACAGGTAGGAGTGCTTGGCTGATCCGTCGGGGTTGCGGGCCTTGTCGTCCTGGTTGACATAGCCCGCGGCGGTCAGGACATTGATCGGGTCTTCTTTGCCGTAGGAGTTGAAGTCCCCGGCCAGGAACACCTTGTCGGTGCCCTCGGACTTCTGCAGCTCGTCGGAGAAGGCAAGCAGGGACTGCGCCTGGGCAGTGCGGGCAAGGTTTGAGGCGCCCTGGCCCTTGTCGGTGTCGTCCGGGGTTGCAGCCGAGCCCTTGGACTTGAAGTGGTTGGCGATGGCGATGAACTTTTTGTCATCAGGGGCACCGACGGGCTTGAACACCTGGGCCAGTGGTTTGCGGGCGCTGGCGAAGGCCACGGTGTCGTTGTGGATGATGGATTCACCTACAGGTTCGGCTACGGCCTTTTTGTAGATGAACGCGGTCCGGATCATGTCCTCGTCAGCCAGCGGCGGTGCGTTCGCGGGAGTGCGGACGTAGTCCCAGATACCGGGGGTGGGGATGTTCAGGGCCTCCACGAGCCTGGCCAGGGCGTCGTCCCGGTTCTTGCCGAACTGGGCGGAGTTCTCGACCTCCATCAGCGTCACGACGTCCGCGCCGGACTTGGTGATGGCGGAGACGATCTTGTCCTGCTGGCGCTGGAGGTTCTCCGCGTTGGCGGCGCCGCGGGCATCGCAGCCGCCGCGGACCGTGATGGGGTTGCCGCCGCGGTCCTCGTAGAACGTGCACCCGGACAATGTATCGCCCGTGGTGGGGAAGTAATTCAGGACGTTGAAGGACGCGATCTTCAGGTTGCCGCCCACTGGTGCGGGGGCTTCGGTGCGGGTGGCTCCGAAGCCGGCCGGCTGGACCGTGGCCTTGTTGGCCGCGGTGAGGTGCGTCAGCGGCTGGAGCTTCCAGGAGTTGTTGGCGTAGCCCAGCACCACGTTGGTGGTGAAGGTGGCCGGCGAGCCCACCCGGACAGGGTCCGTGGTGGTGAGGTACGGCAGTACCTCGGCCTTGGTGGCGGCATCCTTCAGGAAGTTGGTGCTTGAGCCGTCGTCGAGCTTGATGCCCCGGGCAGCATTGTCCGCGACGACGGCCGCGTACACTGCCGAGCCATAAGGCGCCACGGCGGTGGGCTGCACCAGGGGAGTGGTCCCGCCGGCCAAGCCGATCTCGCCATACTGGTTCAGGCTGTAGTTGTCGCTCACCGTCATGGGCCCCTGGGGTGCCAGCAGCATGCCTTCCAGGGATTCACGGAAGGTCTCGGTGGCGGGGAGGGTGAAGACGGTGGGCTTGACCTCGGGAGCGGCATGGCTGAGCTTGGCGAGCCCGGTTGCGGTTGTGACGTTGAGTTGGGTCATGCCGTAGTACTCGGCCACCGTGCCGGTCACCTGGACATAATCACCCGCCTGCACCGAGGCTACCGTGGCCGGGGAGTAGACGAAGATGCCGTCGGAGGCGGAGTGGTTGGTGGCCGTCAGGTCACCGCCCGTGCCGGGGGTCTGGAGGTAGTAGCCGTTGAGGCCGCCCGTGGGGAAGGCCGCGGTGACTTTGCCCGTGGTGGTGACGGTGGCCCCGGCCAGGGGACTTTCCGTCCCGGTGCCCTGGATTTCCGCGATGGTCCTGGCAACGGGATCCGGCGAGGGCGATGGGGTGGGGTCCGGAGCGGGAACGGCGCCGCCCGACGGCGTTGGCGTAATGGCGCCCAAAAGCGTGAAGTCCGCGGCGTTGCTGTTGCTGTCCGCCCCGGCTGCCCGGTTGAGGCTCTTCACATCGGTGTTTCCGGCAGGTGCCGCAGCAGCCTGGGTCTCGAAGGTGTTGGAGGTGCCGTAGCCCAGGAGGTCGGCCACGCCCGCCGTTTCCAGCACCGACCCCGTGGGGAGGGCGACGGCGGCGGGCTGCTTGGCGAGCACGATGGTGCCGTTGCTGCCGCTGAAGTTCAGCGCGCCGGCAACGAGGTCAGGTGCGGGCAGGTCCGCGCCGTTGGTTCCGTTGCTGCCGCCCTGCACCAGGTAGTAGCCCTTGGCAGGAATCGAACCGGACAGGGCGGCCACGCCCGTTGGGGCCCCGGTGCCGGTACCGGAGCGGTACTGCACGGACCAGCCGTCCAGGGAAACGGGGGCGTCGGAGCTGTTGTAGAGCTCCACGAATTTGTTCCTGTACGCGGCGCCGGTGCTGCCGCCGCTGAGGTAGGCCTCGTTGATGACAACGGGGGAGGTGCCGGCCGCGGCTGAGACCTCCGCGGCCGCCGGGACAGCTGCCAGCGGGGCTGCGATGAGCCCCGCTGACAACGCTGTGCCCAGCGCTGACTTCCAAAGTGATTGATGCATCCGCTCTTACTTTCATTGAGGTGTCCCGGTGGGGACCCGGTGGGGTGCGTCCGCTTGTACCATTCGGACTGGGGGCCGGATCCTGCTCCTGGTCAAGTGGGTGTCCGGCACATGACAACAGCACTGAATGAACGCAGGGTGGATGGAGCGTGCATTCGGCGGGACGTTCCCCAGCGGAGCGCCCCGTTCTCCGGCCCGGACCTGCCTGGCCCCAACCGGAGGTGCTGTTGGCGGGAGTGATGGCACCGGCAACAGCCAAGTGTGCCGGCAATCACAAACGATACCCGCGGGTAGCTTTCGGTCCCGGGTTTGGCGGCGGGTTAATCCAAAGAATTTACGTGCCTGCAACAGGCCGGCCCGGGAAAGTTAAAGCAGGAAACCCCTGGCCGCCGTTGCCGGCTGCCAGGGGTTTCTTCTGCGGAAGGTAAGAGATTCGAACTCTTGGTACGGGGTTACCGCACACTGGTTTTCAAGACCAGCTCCTTCGGCCGCTCGGACAACCTTCCTCAGCTAGTAGTGTTTCATAGGCACTTGCCTGCAACAAAACAGGCCGGGGATGGTGACCGGTGCACACTGGTTGCAGCCAGGATTTGAGTCAGGAACGGGAGAGGTCCATGAAAGCCGTCTACATATCGGAACCGGGCGGCCCGGAGGTGCTGGAAGTCCGGGACGTGGATGCCCCGGTGCCCGGCCAGGGCGAAGTGCTCATTGACGTGGTGGCCGCAGGCCTGAACCGTGCCGATGTCCAGCAGCGCAGGGGTTTTTATCCGCCGCCGCCGGGCGCCTCCGAGGTGCCGGGGCTGGAAGTATCGGGCCGTATCGCCGGTTTTGGGCCGGGCGTCAGCAAGCCCTTCTCCCTGGGGGACAAGGTGGTGGCCCTGCTGGCCGGCGGCGGCTACGCCCAGCAGGTGGCGGTTCCGGCCGAACAGGTCCTGCGGGTGCCGGAAGGGGTTGACCTGGTCACTGCGGCGTCGCTGCCGGAGGTGGCGGCAACGGTCTACTCGAACCTCATCATGACGGCGCAGCTGCAGCCGGGGGAGACTGTCCTCATCCATGGGGCCACCGGCGGGATCGGCACCATGGCCATCCAGCTTGCCAAGGCCTTCGGCGCCAAGGTGGCCACCACGGCTGGTACGGAGGAAAAGGTCAGTACGGCCAAGGCCTTCCTTGGCGCGGACATCGCCATCAATTACGCCGAGGAGGACTTCCCGGAGAGCCTCCGCCGGCAGAACGACGGCAAGGGGGCGGATGTCATCCTGGACGTCGTGGGTGCCAAGTACCTGCAGCAGAACGTGGACGCCCTGGCCGACTACGGGCGCCTCGTGGTGATCGGCCTGCAGGGCGGCACCAAAGGTGAGCTGGACCTGGGCCTGTTGCTGAAGAAGCGCGCTGCCGTGGTGGCCACCGCCCTGCGGCCCCGGCCGGTGTCGGAAAAGGGCGCCATCATGACTGCCGTCCGGGACGCGGTCTGGCCGCTGGTGGCCGATGGCAGGATCCGCCCGCTGGTGGCCAAGACGTTCCCGCTGGACCAAGTGGCTGCGGCGCACCGCTACTTCGACAGCGGCGACCATGTGGGCAAAGTCCTTCTGGTCATGTAGCACCCCGCGATACATACCCGGTATTGCAGCAACGCCCCTTCGGCGTTAGGCTTCCTATACGCGGTATGCACGGGTCTTGGGGGTCCGTGCATACCGGTAAGACAACCCGGGGGAGCATCATGTCCATTCGCCACAGCCTCCTCGCCCTGCTGCAGGACCAGCCGCGCTACGGCTACCAGCTGCGGGCCGAGTTTGAGAACCGAACCGGGGCCACATGGCCCCTGAACATCGGGCAGGTGTACACCACCCTGGACCGGCTGGAGCGCGACGCCCTGGTGGCCAAGGAGGGCGACGACGGCGAAGGCCACGTGGTCTACAGCATCACCCCGGCCGGCAAGGCAGAGGTCCGGAACTGGTTTGCCGCCCCCGTGGAGCGGAACAACCCGCCGCGAAACGAGCTGGCCATCAAGCTCGCGCTCGCCGTCACCCTGCCCGGGGTTGATGTCCAGGCCATCATCCAGGCCCAACGGGTGGCATCGATCAGGGCACTGCAGGACTACACCAAGGCGCGCCGCGATACAGCCGCAAACCAGCGGGCCACGGACACCGCCTGGCTGCTGGTCCTTGATTCGCTGATCTTCCAGACCGAAGCGGAAGTGCGCTGGCTGGACCTCTGCGAGGCCAGGATGGTCCAGCAGGCCCAGGCCGGCACAGCGGGTGGAGAGCGGAAACTGTCCAACGGGGCCAGAGAAGGCGCCCCGCTCAACGCGGACAGCCGACGGTGAGCGTGCAGGGGCCTCAGCAGGTCCTTGAGCTCGCCAGGGTGGGCAGGACATTTGGGGAAGGCGCGACGGCGGTCGCCGCGCTACGCGATGTTGACCTCACCATTTCAGCAGGGGAGTTTGTCGCTGTCATGGGCCCGTCCGGCTCCGGCAAGTCCTCCCTGCTTGCCCTGGCCGGCGGACTGGACCGGCCGACGTCGGGCGCGGTCTATGTGGAGTCCACGCCGTTGGCAGGGCTGGGCCTCAACGAACTGGCCCGCCTGCGCCGCCGCGCGGTGGGCTACCTCTTCCAAGACTTCAACCTGGTCCCCACGCTGACAGCGGCGGAAAACGTTGCACTGCCGCTGGAACTGGACGGAACGTCCGGCCGAAAGGCCCACCGGCAGGCGGCCGATGCGCTCCGGCAGGTAGGAATCCTGGAACTGGCAGACCGGTTCATGGACCAGATGTCCGGCGGCCAGCAGCAGCGCGTGGCCATTGCCCGGGCCATCGTGGGCAAGAGGCGCCTGATCCTGGCCGATGAGCCCACCGGTGCCCTGGATTCCACCACCGGCCTGGGGGTCATGGAGGTCTTGCGGGGCCGGGCCGACGCCGGTGCAGCCGTCATGCTGGTAACCCACGAGCCAAGGCACGCAGCCTGGGCCGACAGGGTGGTCTTCCTTCGGGATGGGCGGATCATTGACCAGGCCGCCGCCATGCACGATCCCGCCATGCTCCTCAGCCAGGCCGGGATCTGATGCCGATGGACCTTGCTCCGGCGCCCTTAAGCCGCCGGAGCAGTCATCGGGTTGCCCTGCGGCAGGCGCGCCGGGACATCGCCCGCCACAAGGGGCGGTCCCTTCTCATCATCCTGCTCATCATGTTGCCGGTGGCCGGGATGACGGGCGCCGCCACCCTGTACCAGAGCTCCCAGCGGACGCCGGAGGAGATCGTCAGCTACGAACTGGGCAACACCCAGGCGAGGTTCACCGTCCTGCCGGTGCCCAGTGCGGACTCGCTCCAGGACCCGCTCAATGACGGCGTGGTCGCCTCCAGTCCTGGCCGGTTCGACCCTGATTTCCAGCGAACGGACCCATTCGACGCCATCCCGCCAGGCTACGACGTCCTGCCGCAGCGCCTGCTCCAGCTGACCACCGGCGTGGGGGAAGCCCTTGTTTCACTGCAGGGCCGCGAAGTGGATGCACTCAATCCGGCGTTCACCGGTAAATTCAGCCTCCTGGCCGGGCGTGCCTCGAGCGGCAGGACAGAAGTGCTTGCTTCGCCCGGGCTGATGACGCGTTTCAACCTCACCTTCGGGCAGGAATTTACGACGTCGGCAGGCACCTTCGTCCCGGTGGGCACCATCCGCGACGCCGGCGTTTCAGACGGCAACAGCATCCTGTACCTGCGGGCAGGCCAAGTGCCCGCTGACGTGGTCCAGGGGCCGCTGACCCGCCAGTCCGTGTCCTACTACCTGGTGGGCCCGGACCCGGTCACCTGGCCGCAGGTCAGGGAAGCCAACAGTAAAGGCGTGGGCGTGCTGTCCCGCAGCGTGGTGCTGAACCCGCCGTCCCGTGAGGAACGGACCGTCGCCGGTTCAATTCCACGGGATGATTCGACGGAAGCGGTGGCACTCTACGCCAGCTTAGGGATGATCGGTGCACTCGCGCTGCTGGAGGTGGGCCTGCTGGCCGGTGCTGCCTTCGCCGTCGGCGCCAAGCAGCAGGTGCGTGAGCTGGCACTGCTGGCGTCCTCGGGCGCGGAAGCCGCCACCATCCGCGCTGTTGTCACCGCCGGTGGACTCTGGCTTGGCGGCCTTGCCGTTGCCGCGGGAGCCGCGGTGGGGCTGGGAGCTGCTGCCGTCGTCGTCCACGTGGTGCGGGCGAACGGATCCGCCCGGCTGCCGGGACTGCATCCGGATTTCCTCCTGACAGCCGCAGCCATGGCCATGGGCCTGGCATCCTGCGCCATCGCCGCCATGGTGCCTGCACGCCAGGTGTCCCGGCAGGCAGTGCTGGGTGCCCTGAAAGCCGGGCGTGCACCCGCGGAGAAGAGCCGGCGGGCAAGCGTGGCCGGCGCCGGTACGGTGGTGCTTGCCGCCGGGCTGTTGGCGGCCGGCTGGGTTTTGGGGCGGTCCACCAACGATCCGGACCGGCAGGCGGAGCAGCTGCCGCTGGTGGTCACACTGCTCATCCTCGGCGCCGTGCTGGCGGTAGCCGGCCTGGTGCTGCTGACCGGCTGGCTGGTCCTCCGCTTGACCTCCCGCATCCGGTGGATGCCGCTGCCCCTTCGGATGGCGGCCCGGGATTCGGCGCGGAACCGCGGGCGCAGCGTTCCCGCCGTCGCCGCGGTACTCGCCGCCGCCACCCTGGCAAGCGCGGCCCTGGTTCTTTCCGCCAGCCAACAGGCGGGGCTGCGGGAGTCCCATTATTGGGGTGCCCTGCAAAACCAGGCGTACCTGCCGCTGGTCGTGGACCCGCCCGCATCAGCCGATGGCAGCAGGCAGCCGTCCGTCCGGGTGGACGGCCACGAGCTCTCCTCTGCAGTGGCAGATGCCCTGGGCACTGTTGAATCGTCACAGGTCATCACCGCGCCTGAGAGCCTGCGCAACTGCCCCGACGGTCCCAGCGACCTCGCAGTGCCCGCCCGGACGGCAACCTCCAACTGTCTGTTGTACTCATTGGCCAAACCTGCAGCCAACCAGTGCCCCAGGACGCCCAAGGGCAGGCTGCTGGACCCGGGCGACTGGCGGTGCCACGGCTCCCTGGTCAACGAACAACCGTCCGGGGCAGCCATCCTGGTGGGCGGTGAGGAGGACATCCGGGCGGCCCTGGGCCGCAGCGCCACCCCGCGGGCCCTTGCGGTGCTGAACGCCGGCGGGATGGTGGTGACCAACCCGGTCTACGTCAGTGACGGAAGGGTGCTGCTGGAGGGGAAGGATGTGCGGACCCACGAGCCGGCGGCTTCGGGGCCTGGCACCGTCCACGCAACCGTCAGGAGCGACTCCCTTGCAGCGGCAGTGCTGGAACCGGCTGTCCCCGTGCCCTACTACGGCGTGGTCTCCCCTGAAACCGCGGAACGCCTGGACCTCCACGCGGCCCCCACCGGAGTGCTCGTACAGCTTTCGACCTACCCCTCCGAGGCTGCGGCGGATGCAGCCTCAGCTGCGGCCGCCGCTGTCTACGGGCAGCCCGGCCTGCCTTTCCAGCCGGAAGCGGGCATCTCGCAGGCAAGCCAGTGGATCACCTGGTCCATCGTGGCCGCGGCTGCCCTCATCACCTTCAACGCGGCTGGCATTACCACTGGGCTGTCGATGGCGGATGCCCGGAAGGACCATGCGGTCCTGGCCGGCGTTGGTGCCTCGCCGCGGCTGCGCAAGGCGCTTGCCGGGTCGCAGGGACTGTTCACCAGCGGGGTCGGAGCCGTCCTGGGAACGCTGGCGGGATCGGTACCCGCGGTCCTGCTGGTCCTGTCCACGGACATGCGGACAGCCCTTGAGGTTCCCTGGCTGCAATTGTCCGCACTCGTTGCGGCAGTGCCTTTGACGGCGGCCGCGCTCGCCTGGGTTTTTACCCGCCCCGGGCTGGCGCTGCAGCGGCGCGCGTGGATCCAGCGGCATTAGGACACACAATTGGGTCTTTTTGATCGCTGTCATCGGGCCTACGGTGGGTTCCGGGAGCCGCCCGCCGGGCGGCGGAACTTACGGAGGAACGTCATGACAACACATGTTGCAGACTGCAGTGTCACCCGTTGTTCGTTCAACGACCACGAAGGCTGCACCGCGCACGCCATCACTGTTGGCGGAACCCAGGACCATGCATCCTGCGCCACCTTCATCGAGACCGGCATCCACGGCGGCCTGCCCAAGGTACTGGCTGACGTCGGCGCATGCCAGCGCGCCGAGTGCGTCCACAACGACCACCTGATGTGCAACGCCGCCGAAGTGCACGTGGGCCCCGGCGCTGACAACGCCGACTGCCTCACCTACGCCCACGCCTGACTAACCCTGCCCCTGACACTCGCGAAGGCTCCCGCCCGGAATCCTGGACAGGGGCCTTCGCCGTGCCGCCGCCCGCCGTCGTCCACGTGATCCTGCTCATTCGGCGCCGGCTCACCGCCGCTCGCCGCACAGCCCGGCGCCGCGCCGCCGTCGGGCGTTCCCGGCATGTTACCCCTTGGTAGGGTTCCCAGTAGCAAAAGTGGGAAATCTCTCAAGGAGGAGACATGGCCGGAGTGCCTGACCAGCGGAAGAACGGATCCCGGGCGGAGGGCGGACTGGCGACGGACCCGGATCTTCCCCCGCCCGCTGTGGACAAGGCACGGCTTGAGGCCGAGGAGCGGAGGTGGACGCCGGCCAAGATCGCCCTCTGGGCAGCAATAGCCCTCCTGGGTGGCGTCGCCTGGTTCATGCTGGCGATCGTCCGCGGGGAAACCGTCAATGCCATCTGGTTCGTCTTTGCCTCCGTGTGCACCTACTTGATCGGGTACCGCTTCTACTCCAAGGTGATTGAGCGCTACATCACCAGGCCTGACGACCGCCGCGCCACCCCTGCCGAATACAAGGCCGACGGCAAGGACTACGTCCGCACGGACCGCAACGTCCTCTTCGGCCACCACTTCGCCGCCATCGCCGGCGCGGGCCCCCTGGTTGGCCCGATCATCGCTGCCCAGATGGGGTATCTCCCCGGCACCATCTGGATCATCCTCGGCGTCGTCCTCGCCGGCGCCGTCCAGGACTACCTGGTCATGTTCTTCTCCATGCGCCGCGGCGGCCGGTCCCTCGGCCAGATGGCCCGCGAGGAACTCGGCGTCATCGGCGGCACTGCCGCCCTCATCGCCACCCTGCTGATCATGGTGATCATCGTGGCCATCCTGGCGCTCGTCGTCGTCAATGCCCTGGGTGAAAGCCCGTGGGGCGTGTTCTCCGTGGGCATGACCATCCCCATCGCCCTGTTCATGGGCGTCTACCTCCGCTACCTGCGCCCCGGCAAGGTCATGGAAGTCTCGATCATCGGCTTCGTCCTCCTCATGGCGGCCATCATCGGCGGCGGCCTGGTGGCGCAGACCGAATGGGGTGCCACCGTGTTCCACCTGGACAAGGTGACCATTGCCTGGGGCCTCCTTATTTACGGCTTCATCGCAGCGGTCCTGCCCGTGTGGCTGCTGCTGGCCCCGCGCGACTACCTCTCCACCTTCATGAAGATCGGCGTCATCGTGATGCTCGCGCTGGCCATCATCGTGGTCCGGCCCGAAGTCAGCGTCCCGGCCTTCAGTGAATTCGCCAGCCGCGAGAACGGACCGGTGTTGTCCGGTGCCCTGTTCCCCTTCCTGTTCGTCACCATCGCCTGCGGTGCGCTGTCCGGTTTCCACGCCCTGATTTCCTCCGGCACCACCCCCAAGCTGGTGGAGAAGGAACGGCAGACCCGGTACATCGGCTACGGCGGCATGCTGATGGAGTCCTTCGTCGCCATCATGGCCCTGGTGGCAGCCATCTCGATCGACCGAGGCCTCTACTTCGCCATGAACGCCCCCGCAGCCCTTACGGGCGGGACCGTGGAAACGGCAGCAACCTGGGTCAACAGCCTGGGCCTGAGCGGCGTCAACATCAGCCCCGGTCTCCTGAGTGAAACCGCCGCCAACGTAGGCGAGCAGAGCATCGTCTCCCGCACCGGCGGTGCGCCCACGCTGGCCGTGGGGCTGGCGCACATCATGCAGCAGTTCATCGGCGGGACGGCCATGATGGCGTTCTGGTACCACTTCGCCATCATGTTCGAGGCACTCTTCATCCTCACCGCCGTGGACGCCGGCACGCGCGTTGCCCGTTTCATGCTGCAGGACTCCATCGGCAACTTCGTCCCCAAGTTCAAGGAAGCCTCCTGGCGCCCGGGAGCCTGGCTCTGCACGGCCATCATGGTGGCTGCCTGGGGTGCCGTGCTGCTGATGGGCGTGACCGATCCACTGGGCGGCATCAATACCCTGTTCCCGCTGTTCGGTATAGCCAACCAGCTGCTGGCCGCCATCGCGCTGGCTGTATGCCTGGCGATCGTGGCCAAGCGCGGCACCTTCAAGTACCTGTGGGTCGTTGCCCTGCCGCTGACCTTCGCCGCCGTGGTCACCATCACTGCCAGCTTCCAGAAGATCTTCTCGCCCGTCCCCGCCGTGGGGTACTTCGCCAACAACGCCGCCTTCAGCAAGGCGCTGGCCGACGGCAAGAAGGAGTTCGGCACCGCCAAGACCGTGGCCGCCATGGAAGCCGTGGTCCGCAACACCGCCATCCAGGGCTGGCTGTCCGTGATCTTCGTGGTGCTCACCATCATCGTGATCGCGACGGCGGTGCTCGCCACCGTCAAGGCGTTCCGTGACAAGGCGGCCGGGAGAGCCACCACGGACAACGAGGACCCGGCAGTTCCCTCCCGGGTCTTCGCCCCCGCCGGGCTGGTGCCGACGACGGCTGAACGGGAACTGGCAGCCGAGTGGGACAGGGTGCCCGCAGACGTACGGCTTGAACGGGCCGGGCACTGATGAGCACCGGTATGGCCCTGGTGGCCAATGGATTCCGCGGCTTCGCCCGCTACCTGGGCGGAGTCATGGGCGCGGACGCCTATGCCAAGTACCTGGAACACCACAGGGCGGCCGGGCACCAGGAACCGCCCCTCACCGAACGCGAGTTCTGGCGGGACCGCACGGACCGCCAGGACACCAACCCGCAGGGGAGGTGCTGCTGATTTGAGCCGGCAGCGGACAAGCCCGCCACAGGCCTTCATGGGTGGGCCCCTGGCGGATGGGCCGTGAGAGTATGAACGCATGAGCGATCCCAATGACACTCAGGCACCTGAGGACCTCCCGGTAGAAGGCACTCCCGTTGACGACGCCCAAGACCCGGTACAGGTTCCGTCCGCCGCGGACGGCAAGCCCCGGGGCAGCAGCCTGCAGGACCTGGTGGACGAGCCGGCCAAGGTGATGCGGATCGGCACCATGATCCGGCAGCTGCTTGAAGAGGTGAAGTCCGCGCCGCTGGACGACGCTGCGAGGGGCAGGCTGGCGGCCATCCATGCCCGCTCCATCAAGGAGCTGGAGGACGGGCTTGCGCCCGAGCTCGTGGCGGAACTGGACAGGATCAACCTGCCGTTCTCCGATGAGGCCACTCCCTCCGATGCCGAGCTCCGGATCGCCCAGGCCCAGCTGGTGGGCTGGCTGGAGGGCCTGTTCCACGGGATCCAGACCGCCATCGCCGCACAGAACGCCGCCCGCGAACACGCCGCAGCGCAGCTGCAGCTGCGCCAGTTGCCGCCGGGCACCATGATTGCCCCCGGCGTCGTCATTGGTGAAAACGGTGAGCCGCAGCGTGCCCCGGCCGGGGCACGCCCCGGTCCGCAGGCGCGGCCCGGCCAGCGTGAAGACCCGGACCACGGTCCCGGGCAGTACCTGTAGGTTCCGCTTGGGCCTTTTCAGCGCCGCCCGGCAGGGGCGCAAAGATGACGCGGAATTGGGCAAGGGGCTGTGGCGCCGCGCGCACGACCGCTTCCAACGGGGACTTGACCGCTTCCACCAGGTGCTCGAGGGCGTGGAAGACGACCAGCTGTACGGCGAACTTCTTGAGATCGCCAACGAACTGGCTGCCGTCCTGCAGCGCGTCCGGGCGGTGTGCATGGAGGCGCAGCGGCGTGCGCCCAGCGAGGGCCTGGACATACCGGCAGGCCTGGCGGACGTGCACAGGTCCCTGTCCAAGGCCGGCAATTCGCTGGCCACCACCGCCGAAGCGGCGGCCATGCTTCGGCTCGCCGTGGGCCCGGTGCCGGTTGGTGCCGCGTCCGTGCGGCGCCGGGCTGACGCCGTCTTCCAGCAGGTGGACGACGCCGAGAGGCGGCTTCGCGGGGACTAGCTGGGCCGGCGGCACGAAAATATTCCCGCTTGGGCAGGAGAATATTGCGGTTAAGCGGGTGGCTTACATTGACCCAATCGGGGGCGTGGCGCGGGGGACGTTTGGCAGGATGAAGGAATGACTTCTTCACCTACCTTGACTTTCAACGACGGAAACACGATCCCCCAGCTCGGCTACGGTGTGTGGCAGGTTGAGGACGACGTGGCTGAAAAGGTTGTCCGCCAGGCGTTCGAAGCCGGCTTCCGCCACATCGACACTGCGAAGATTTACGGCAACGAGGCAGGCGTGGGCCGCGCCATCGCCAGCTCCGGCCTGTCACCGGAACAGATCTTCATCACCACCAAGCTGTGGAACGCGGACCAGGGGTATGAGTCCACCCTCGCCGCTTTCGAGGAATCCATGGACCGGCTTGGCCTCGAAACGCTTGATCTTTACCTGATCCACTGGATGCAGCCCAAGCAGGACAAGTACGTTGACACCTGGAAGGCCCTGATCGAGCTCCAGAAGCGCGGCCGGGTCAGGTCCATTGGTGTTTCCAACTTCACCGCCGAGGGCCTGCAGCGCCTGATCGACGAAACCGGAGTGGTTCCGGCCATCCACCAGATCGAGCTGCACCCCTACTTCAACCAGCGTGAACTGCGGGACTTTGGAGCCGAAAAGGGCATCCTGACCCAGGCCTGGTCCCCGCTGGGCCAGGGCGGGGAACTGCTGGAGGACCCTGTTGTCGCCTCGATCGCTGCGAAGCACCAGGCCACCCCTGCCCAGGTGGTCATCGCATGGCACCTCGCCATCGGCAACGTGGTCATCCCCAAGTCCGTCACCGAGTCCCGCATCAAGGAGAACTTCGCGGCACTTGAGGTATCCCTGGACGCTGAGGACGTCGAAGCCATCAACAACCTGGACCGGACCGCCAGCGGCGAGGGCCGCATTGGACCCGATCCCGCGGTCTCCGACTTCGCGTAACCCGCGACGGCGGCACCGGCCCAACAGCCCGGGAATCCGCCAAACCAGCGTCAGCCCGCGCTGCCGGCAACCGCCAGGCAGCGCGGGCTGACGCCTTTAACGTCGATGGTGCAGAACATGGCCGTGGTGCCGTGGGCCGGCCCGGGCCTTTCCCGGCGGCGGTCAGGCAGCGATCTGGACGTGCTCTACTGTGACGGCGTCCACCACGGCCCAGTTGTCTTCGCCATGGCAGTGGCGGCAGGCGAAGCGCTCGGCCTCTTCAAGCGTTTCAAAGACCTCTGAACGAGTGCGGCTGCAGTCGGCGTCAAAGTACGTTACGTGAAATTCCTGTACGGCGTGGTTTTCCATAGATCCAGTGTGCAACCGGGGTCTGACATTCCCAGGAACCAGCGCGCCGCGTGTTGTCTGGACATGACACGGCGGCGCGACTGGCGGCGCCTCTGGAGGTTCAGTTGGTCCGTGAATCTGCGATGGCTTCCGGCGTCGGCCGTACCTTCAGCGCGAGTCCGGCCAGCGACAGCATCACCAGTCCGCTCCAGGTGAGGGTGCCGGTCCATATCTCGGGCTGGAAGCTGAGCGCCCCGTCATGCAGTGCCACGGCAGCGAAATAAGGCGCCCAAAAAACGACGGGTGCCAGGCCCGCGGCAGTCATGAGCCGCCCGGGCCGGTCGGGGGCAGGACGCACGGCCGCCCACACCAGTCCCACGAGGACGGCGCCGGCGAGGGCCGCCGGAATGAACCATGCATCCCGCAGGGCCACCATGGCCTGCAGGGCTGCGGAGGGGACCAGTGCCATCGCCGCAACCAGCACGGCCGGCAACCGCCACCGCAGCGACAGCAACAGGACGGGAACGAAGAGCACCGCGGTTGAGACAAGGAATGAGGCAAGGGAGACCATGATGCTCGACGACGTCGGAACCGTCACGGCCGGCTGGGTCCCCGCGGCGCTGGAGTAGGTCTGGATGAGGCCATGGCGGGCGAAGACCGCGAACTCCTGCAGGATGAACGCCCCCACCATTCCGGCGAGCATGGCGCTCACGAACGCCGGCACCAGCTGTGGCCAGGCCCGGTCAGGAGAGTGCCATGCTGCCGAGAACGGTGCGCCCAGGATGAGGAAGGCGCCGGTAGCGAGTCCCAGATGGGACGGGCTGAACAGTGCGCTGATGTTCTGCTCAATGCCGAACACCGAATGCCAGGCGATGTCGCCCATTCCCGACGCCAGGAAGAGCATCACGCCGGCCGCCGCAGCTCCGTAGCCTGCGGGAACCGCTTCCCGCCATCGCGTCCCCGGGGCATGCCGGCGCCAGGTCAGGGCGGCGATCCAGACTGCGCACGCCGCGAAGCCCGAGTAGAGGATGGCGTGCCACGGCGTGAAGAAGGTCTCCAGGTCGCGGAGGTTGTTGTGGGCCCAGCCGTCAACGTAGGTCCCGGTAATGAGCCAGACACCGGCCGCGAGGGTGACGGCGTCTTCCGCGGCCGTCGTGGGGCGGTGAACTGACACCGGCGGAATCGCAAAGGCGTGTGCTGCTGCGGCGTCCATGGCTCCAGAGTAGGTCCTGCCGGCACCCGGGGCGAGGGGACTTTCACAACACGTTGGCGCCTCTCAGTTGCTGGCCAGGCGGAGGACGCGTTCCTGCGCAAGCATGGCGGTACGGCTGGCCTTGCCGGCCGCCCGCACCGCTTGTTTCGCCTCCGCCGAAGTGGCGGCAAGTCCCTTGCGGGAGCGGTCCAGGCTTTCCTCGGCGGCCTTGAGCCGGCTTCGAAGGTCAGCCGTTTCCTGCTGCAGTTCCGCTATTTCCAGCCGCATCCGTTCCTCCTGCTCCTGCAGGTCGCGTGCCAGCCGGGTGGCTTCCTCTTCCGTTGCCTGGGCCTCGGCCAGCGCAGCCTTGGCCCGTTCCAACGCCGGCGGCGACGCCGGCCGCGGTGTCTGGCGCACGGCCTCAAGCCGGGGCTTGGCGCGCGGTGGCTGGGATGCCTGCTCCGCCGTCGTCCGTGTCTTTGCCGCTGTTGCCTTTGCTGCTGCTCCCTTCACCGCAGCCGGGGGAGGGCTGGCACGGCGGGTGGTGCGCGCAACGGGGAGCATCCCTGGGAGGGCCACCGCCCCGTCCAGGTCCACGTCGTTGATGCCGTCGGCGGTCAGCACCTTCAGCAGCCGGCCACTGCCCACGGCAGCCTCAGCACGCTCATCTGCCGTCATTGCGCGCAGGGTCTCCTCAACGTCGGCGGCCACGGCGTCGCTGATGGGGCGGCCCTGCTCCTGGGCAACAGCCCGGGCAACATCGACGGCGTCAGCCAGCATGGAGCGGCGCTCCCGGCCCAGCTCGCGGAGGACAGGCGCATCCAGCGAATCCTGGGCCGCCCTCATGCGCTCCCCAAGCCCGCCAAGCCCGGCCAGCACGTCCGGCCGGTACCGGGAAAGCATGTTGACTGCCCAAGCGGCCACGGCTGGTTTCGGCAGGGCGCGGACCGCTGCAGCCAGCTGCTTGTCCTGGAGCGCAGCGTCCTTCGCCGCTCCGGTCCGGGCCGCAACGAAGTCGTCCAGCGGCCCGCCGTACAGCCTGTCCGCAATATCCGCCAGGGCTTCGTCTTCCATGCCGCCATCTTAGGTGCCATGCTGCAGCGGGCCGGCCGGTCCGCCCGTCCCGGCTCCTGGAGAGGACGCCGCCTGCAGTGGCAAGGGCACTCTGTTGTTCATCGGCCCGTAGGGGTATGTTGCACAAATGGACGATTCATACCAGGTCATCGTGGTGGGCGGCGGCTTCGCCGGAAAGACGGCGGCTGAGGAGTTGGGCCGCAAAGGCGTCCGGGTGCTGTTGCTCGATGCCAACAATTACCAGCAATTCCAGCCGCTCCTCTACCAGGTGGCTGCATCCCAGATAGGCGTCTCGGCAGTTACAAGGCCGCTCCGCTCCGAGTTCCGCCGGATCAACAACGTGCGGGTCCTGACGGCGGAAGTGACATCGATCGACGCGGCCAACCGCACCGTCACCACCGTAGACGGTTCAAGCTACCGGGCCAGGATCCTGGTCATTGCCACCGGGGCCGTGCCCAACTTCTTTAACACCCCCGGGGCTGAAGAGCACGCCTACCCGCTGTACTCTGTGGCGGACGCAACACGGCTCAGCGCTGCCATCACCGCCGTCCTGGACGAAGCTGACCGCGAGCCGGCGGCGGAGGCCGACGTGATTGTGGTGGGCGGTGGTCCCACGGGTGTGGAGACTGCCGGTGCCCTGGCGGAAAACGTCAAATACATTCTGCCCAAGTACTTCACACCGGGACTGGCCGCCCGGTGCCATGTCCACCTGGTGGATATGGTTCCGAATGTGCTTGCCGCCTTTTCGGAGAAATCACAGGCGTACGCCCGCCACCGCCTGACCAAGCTGGGCGTGCAGCTGCACATGGGCCAGGCAGTCGGCGAGGTACGGCCCGACGGCGTGACCCTCAAGGACGGCACCGTCATTCCTGGCCGTATCGTGGTGTGGGCCGGAGGCCTGCAGGCCGGCCGGATCATCACCGAGTCCGGCCTGAAACAGGGCAGGGGCGGCAGGGTGGACGTGCAGCCGGACCTCACAGCCCCTGCCTTCGAGGGCGTGTACGTGCTGGGGGACTCCGCCAACATCACCGACGCCGCAGGAAACAAATTGCCGCAGCTGGGTTCGGTTGCCCAGCAGTCAGGCAAATGGGCGGCCCGCAACATCCATGCTGACCTGACCGGGGGTGTGCGGCAGCCCTTCCGCTACCTGGACAAGGGGTACATGGCCATGGTGGGCCGCGGGGCAGCCGTCGCGGAGCTGGGGCCCCGTCGCCTGCAACTGCAGGGACCCCTGGCATTCGTGTCGTGGCTGGCGGTCCACCTCGCCCTGCTGCCCGGATTCCAGCAGAAAGTACGGGCCCTGTTCTCCTGGGCTAACGGTTATGTCACCCACAGCCCGGCGCAGGTAGTGGTGGGCAGGCCGGACTAGGATTGCCGCCCGCACCTGCCGCGCCGCCGCCGCCGTCGTCAGTTTTTCATGAAACTCAGGAGGCGCCCCGCCACGGCCCAACCCGACGCCTGGTAGCGGTCGGCGATGTCCGGTTCAACCACCATGTGCAGGTACTCGACGCCGTGGACGAACGCCTCCTCGGCCATGCCCGCGAACAGCCCCTGCTCAAACGTTGCCTGCTCCGGCCCTTCTGGGAGTTCCGTGACGGCGACCGCCGCGAAGTCGTCCCGCACCTGGATACGGCCCCTCGCCACGGGGCGGTCAAAGACGGTGATTTCGACGGCGTCGTAGCTCTCCATGGGTGCCAGGGCCACCTGGGAGTTTTCCGGCAGTTGCACCGCTGTGTTCAGTCCGGCGGTTGCAGCCATGAGCAGGACCCGCTCCGAAGCCCGGGTGAGGCCGTCCGGAGCGCCCATGCCCTCAGCCTCGGCGCAGACCAGGGTGAGGCGTACGCCGGAACCGGCCGCTGCCTTGGCGGCAAGTTCCTCCACGGCAGGCCCCGGCCAACCTGCCACGTACTCCTGCCCCTCCGTCGGCTGCCCTTCACCCGTGGACCCTGCATTCGTCTGGGCAGGGCCGTCTCCGACGACGAATCCCGATTCCACGGCCTCAACGGGGCGCTCGTGAAGGTCCGCCCAGGCAGGCACCCAGCCGATGGTGGGTGTGTTGTGCTGTTCCGGCATGGCGCGTTCCTTACGTTTGGCGCCGGCCGAACATGGTCCACCCGACGCTGCTGGGCAGGCTTTCCCTGTCAACGTATCGGATCAGCACCCACCCTGCCAGCCGAAGTGTGCAGGCACGCTCAAGGCAGATGGGTGAAGGTGGTTCCAGCCGAGATCAGCTTGTCCACGGCCTGCTTGGTGCCTTCCGCGGTTCCGCCGTTGGGATGGTTGCCGTGGCAGATCACAATGTCTCCTGCCCGGGCCCTGCCCACCTCTTTGGCTACGACGGCGGCGGAATATGTTGCACCGCCGTCGCCATTGATGCTGAAGCCCGCAGGCTTCACGCCCAGCGTGCCCAGGATCTCCACGGCAACGTCATCCATGTACGCAGTGCCCGGGCGGAAGTACCGGGGACGTTTGCCTGTGATCCCGGACAGGACCTGATCGCTGGGCATGATCTCGTCGTAGGCTTCGCCGGCACTCCTGGTGCCGGGGATGCCATAGGCCGTGTTGCCGCTGGTGGACAACGGCTTATGGGACGTTCCGTGGTTTGCGATTTCGAAGAGCGGATCCGCTGCCAGTTGCCTTGCCGTGGCGGGATTGGCTGCGATCCACCGGGAATTCAGGAAGAGCGTCGCCGGGACATGCCGTTGGCGCAGCATGTCGATCAGTGCCTGATCGTAACCGCTGCCGCCGGGACCGCCGCAAAAGTCGAAGGTGAGGGCAACGCCCTGTGAGCCGGAGGGCAGCCGCGCCAGGACACCCGGAGCTTCCAGCCCCCAGTACCGCGCCTGGCGCTTGGTGTAAGTGTCTACGATCTGCGTTCGTGCCGGCACGGGCGCCGCTGGCCTGTTAGGCGTCGACTCGTCGCCGTCGGGGCCGGTCTGTGCAAGCGGCGCGGGGACGTCATCCCTGCAGGTTTCCGCCAACCTATCTTGCGCCGGGGAACAACGTTCTGAACGCTGCTGCAGGTCAGGCACGGCGGCCGACAACGTCAGCACGGCTGCCAGGAGGATGGTCCTGCGCGCGGGGCCTTTCCCGTCCTGGCTCAAATGCCGGGGTGCGTTTGGTTCCACTCCTAAAATCCCCGCCGGGCCGCGACGCCGACGAACGTACGGGCTCGCCGCCCCGGGCATCCGGGGATGTCCGGCCGGGCGCAGCCGGAGCGGACTGGATGTGCCGCGGCGCGCGGAACAGCAGCGTGGAGGTGGGGGATCATGTGGGGAGGATACCGCGGCTGTCCTGCCGTTTCCTGAACCTTGCAGCTCACGCGGAGCGGCGGGCGTAACAAAGGGCCTTGGCGATCACTTATCCGACGTGGATGCCCGGACGTCGACGTGGGTCGATCCGCTCCCGGTACTCGTCATCCCTTAGAACCTTGGGGCTTCGCAGGTAGTCCCCTTGCTTGTACAGGGCACTGGAGGTGCCTGCGGCCTCATGGACTGTGAAGCGGCCCCTGCTGGTTCCCGTGATGCCGGTGAGCCAACCGAACTGGACGGCGCATGTGGGTTCACGGCCAGCCGCTGTATGGATCCGCGTTGTGGTTCGTGGAGGGCGGGTCCTTGTAGATGCGGCCCCTCTGGGACTGAGGCTCTCCAATATGCCGGGGCGGCCGGGTGCGGCGGTGCCTGTGCTGCCAGTACGCGTTCAGCAGCCGCACCACCACCATGAACAGAACGAAGCCGCCGAAGAAGACCAGATACTCCATCAGTGCTCCTGCCCTGCGTTGCTCCGCTGAGCCTGCAGCCAGCGCCGGCGCTTCGCGGCGGTCCTGAAGGCCTGTACCGACATGACCAGGCCGCCTGCACCTACGCCAAACCCAAGCAGGATGGTAGTCAGCTCCTTGCCGGCCCCGATGGCCCAAGCGCCGACCGCGATCATGCCGAGGGACAGGGCGGTGGTGAAGGCTGCGAGAGCGGTGATTAACCCCGGGCTCTGGACGGGTGTGGTGGCAGCCATCGACCACCCTTCGGGGACGCCGCCAGGCCCGTACTGTTCCTCGTACTGGCGCACGTTGAGGCTGCTCGGGTCGTAGAGGGTGCCGTCAGGCCGGCGAAACTGCTTGTCCTGGCTGAACATTGATCGAATCCTATCGGGAGGCGCCGGGCTTGCCCGGGCGGTCCTGGCCGAGTTCCAGGAGATTGATGTCGACTCCGCCGCTGCTGCTCGGCTTCGGTGACCCGCGCAGCTTGCGGAGCCGGGTGGCCCGGTACTCGCCGCGGGCGAGGTTGAACGTATAGAGCGTCATGAGCCCGGCGAAGCCGATCAGCCACAGGGCGCCCCAGTCCGGTAGCCCGCCGCCCCACAGCGGGCGCTGGAAAAGCCAGACACCTACGATCAGGCCGAGTCCCAGGAAGACCGTGATGATTCCCATGCCCCACCAGGTGCTGACCTGGGCCTGACCTGACCCGGGCGTGAACCCGATCTCGTCGGCCGGGTAGCTGTGCAGCTCGCCCCTGCTGGTCTTGCGCAGGACCCGCTTCTCGCCGGCAGCCACCGCCTTCTTGTGCTCGGCGTAGACGGCGTCCTCACGCTCAAACCGCTCCCGGTCATAAACCATCTCTTAGGCTCGCTTCTCTTGGTCGGGCAGGTAGTCGGGCTCGCCTGGGAATGGACGGGCGCCGTTCGGGAAGTTCTCCCTGGTGATTTCCAGGGTGCCAGGGTGTTCCTCGAACCATTTGCGGGCACGGTCGTCGGAGACGCCATACCGGGGCTTGGGCAGCCCCTTGGCCTCGCGGAGTTTTCGCGCCCTAAGCTCGTCCCGCAAAGCGCGGATGCTCAGGACCCACCCACCGGTGAACAGGACGGTCGCAACTGCGGTGCCAACGGTGAGGACCAGAGCCATCCCGATGTCGGCAGCGCCAAAGAACGACATGATCAGCGCGGTGAATCCGAAAAGGAAACCCAGAGGCGCCAGGATTGCAGGGACGGTCGCGATGAGGGTGACAACAGCCAGCCCAGTGAAGGTCCGCGCCTGGTAGTTACCCCCGCTGTGGTGCGTACCTCCGAGGCCCCATTCGTCCCAGGTGTAGGCGTAAATGACGGTTTCCTTGCCCCACCCTCCGGTGGCGTAAGCGTATGGAGGGAGGGCTGGGTGCTTCGGTGTTTCAGTGGTCAACGCATGCTTCCGATCGGTGGCGGCAAGGTCCGCGGCTCGTCTCTTCAGCAGCCATTCTTCCTGTTGCGGCAGAGCCAACAAGGGAATAACACTCACATCGCAGTGACAACGACGACCGGAAGTTGACGAAGGTGTGCCATAAGTGTGCCCTGCGCCCAGGGCCGTGCCACCGCTTAACCAGCGAAAAACCCCGGAAACCCCTGGAACCAGGGGCTGTCCGGGGTTTATCCCGAGCTTCCTATCAGAATCGAACTGATGACCTTTTCATTACGAGTGAAACGCTCTACCGACTGAGCTAAGGAAGCACCGCACAAAATCCCCGGCGGAACCGGGCGCTTCATGCAAGAGTCAACTGTAATAGAGTCCCGCCGCCGCGGTCAAAATGGCCGGGCAGGGGCTGCTGCGATCCTCAACACACCGTGTTGTCGGCAGGCAGTTTGCCGCCGACCAGATAGTTGTCCACCGAATCCTCCAGGCAGCTGTTGGCCCGGCCGTAGGCGGTGTGCCCTTCGCCCCTCCAGGTGAGCAGGGAAGCGTTCCCCAACTGCTTGCGCAGCGACGCGGCCCAGTCCACGGGAGTTGCGGGGTCGCCCGTGGTACCGATGACCACGATGGGCGAGTCACCGCTGTATTCCACAGGGGCCGGCGTGCGCACGTTCTTGTAGGGCCACTCTGCACAGGTGATCCCGCCGTAGGCGAAGAAGTAGCCCAGGGTGGGGGAGTCCTGTTCCAGCCGCTTCTCCTCCACGCGCATGCCTTCGGTGTCCGAAACCATGGGGTAGTCCAGGCAGTTGATTGCGTTGAAGGCGAACGTCGAATTGGAGGTGTAGGTACCGTCGGGGGAACGGTCGGCGCCAAGATCGGCAAGCCGAAGCATGAGGCTTACATCACCGGACACAGCAGCTTCCAGCGCCTGGGTGAGGGCCGGCCAGCTTTGGTCGTTGTACAGCGGGGTAATGAGGCCGCTGACCAGCGTGGTGGCATTCACCAGCCGGCCGTCCTTGGCAGTGCGGGGTGTTTGCTGCACGGAGTTGATGAGGTCCCGGATCTGCTGCACGCCGGATTCGACATCACCACCCAGGGGGCACTTGCCTTGCTTCTGGCAACTGGCCACGTAGCTGTGCAGTGCTTTTTCGAAGGCGCGGGCCTGGCCGCTGGTCAGGTCCTCGTTGCTGATTGATGGATCGAGGGCCCCGTCGAGGACCATCCGGCCCACATTGGCCGGGAACAGTGAGGCATAGGTGGAGCCAAGGAAGGTGCCATAGGAGTACCCCAGGTAGTTCAGCTTGGTGTCGTTGACGACGGCGCGGAGAACGTCCAGGTCCTTCGCGGAGCTGACGGTATCGATGTGCCCCAATACCGGGCCCGTTTGTGCTGCGCACTGGTCAGCGATGGCCTTGGTGTCAGCCAATGCCTCCGCCAGCCCGGCCTCGGTTTCGTATGGGTAGGTCTTGGCGCGCGCGGCGTCGCGCTCCGCATCCGTCAGGCAGGTGACGGGGGCGGAGCGCTTCACACCGCGCGGATCGAAGCCCACCAGGTCGTAGGCGTTGCGGACAGCGGCTGAAAAGTGTGTCCCGGCGGCGTCCTTCACAAAGTCGTAGCCGGAGGCACCCGGTCCGCCGGGATTAACCAGGAGGCTGCCGGTCTTCTTTCCTGTGCTGGCGGCCCGCAGTGCGGCAATCTGGATGGTATCCCCGCCGGGATTGCCGTAATCCAGGGGCACGGTCACTTTGGCGCACTGGAACTCCTTTTCGCAGGGCTGCCACACGACTTCCTGGGAGTAGAACTTTTCCAGCCCGGCGGGAGCGGACGCCACGATAGACGGGTCGGCCTTGGCGGTGGCAGCCTCCGGCGGGTTTTTGTCGCCGCCGTTCAGGAGACTGCACGAGGCCAGGACCATGGCCAGGGCCATGGCACCGGCGGCGCGGACGGCGACACCGATGGACCTGTGGCGTGCGGGCAGGGGGCGGGCAGTCATCGGGTCTCCTTGGAGGGGTGGATCAGGCTGGCAGCCATGGACTCAATGGTCAGCAGCGGGGCAACGTTGGTGGTGGTGATGCGTTCACGGGCTTTGTTGATGGCATCCATTCGGGCCAGCGTGGCTTCCGGGGTGGAGCGGGCGGCAAAGTCTTCCAGCTCACTCCTCAGCTCAACGTTGACCAGCTCCACGGCGTTCCCAAGCTGGATGATCAGGACGTCCCGGTAGAAGGACAGCAAGTCCGTCAGCGTCCGGTCCAGGGAGTCCGTAATGGACCTCTTGGCCCGCCGTTTCTGGTCGTCTTCGAGCTGTTTCAGCTGGCTGCGCATGGCCGGAGGGAGGGTGCCTGATTCCGGTGCGCCCAGGGTCGCCAAGAGGGCAGCCTTCTCCGCCGCGTCCCTTTCCTCGTTCGAGCTGTTGGCTTCTGCCGTGGCAATCTTGACCAGCTTGTCCGCCATCATGACCGCGGCTGTTACGCCGCGCAGCCCAAGCGGAAAGCGGACCGTCTCCAGGCGGCGTTCCCTTGCGGCAGGATCCCTGGCGAGCCGCCGGGCAATGCCCACGTGGCTCTGGGCAGCACGGGCCGCCTGCTCAGCAAGGGCAGGGTCAACGCCGTCGCGCCGGACCAACAGCGCTGCCACGTCGGAGGCGGGCGGCAGCCGCAGGGCCACACTGCGGCAGCGGGAACGGATGGTGACCAGGACATCGGCAGGGGACGGCGCGCAGAGCATCCACACGGTCCGCGGTGTGGGTTCCTCGATGGCCTTCAGGAGCACGTTGGTGGTCCGCTCGGCCATGCGGTCGGCGTCCTCCACCACGATGATCCGCCAGCGCCCGGACGATGGCCGGTTGCCCGCGGTAGCCACCAGTTCGCGGGCTTCGTCAATGGTGATGGTGACCTTCTCGGTGCGCACGAACGTCACGTCTGAATGGGTCTCACCCAGGATCGTGTGGCATGCCTGGCACTGTCCGCAGCCACGCAGGCTGACGTCCTCCTGGTCGCAGTTCAGCGCGGCCGCGAACGCCTTGGCCGCATTGGAACGCCCCGACCCCGGTGGGCCGGTGAACAGCCACGCGTGAGTCAGGCTTTCGCCGCTTGCGGCCTGGCGCAATTGTTCGACGACGGCGGGCTGGCCTTGGAGGTCATCCCAGACGGTCATGAGCCACCGCCGTCCGTGGCCGTTGCCGTGGCCGGAACAGCAAGGAGCGTATCCACCCGCGCGAGGATCTGCCCGGCCAAATCATCCACCGGCAGGTGGGCCGGGAGGACCAGGTACCCCTCCGGGCGGCCGGCGGCGAGGCTGAGGAAAGCTTCCCGGATCCTGGTGTGGAACTCGTCGGCCTCGGATTCCAGGCGGTCTTCCGCTGCCTGGCCGGCAGTCCGGCGCCTGCGGCCAAGTTGGGGGTCGACGTCCAAAAGGACTGTGAGGTGGGGCTGGAGGCCCGAGGTGGCCCACTCATTGAGGGAGCGTACCGCCTCCAGGCCCAGGTTGCGGCCGGCCCCCTGATAGGCCACAGAGGAGTCGATGTACCGGTCGGTCAGCACGATCTCACCGCGGCCAAGGGCCGGGCGGATGACCTGGGTGGCATGGGCAGCGCGGGAAGCGGCAAATATGAGGGCTTCCGTGTGGGCATCGATGTCGCCGTTCCCGTGATCCAGGACCAGCGACCGCAGTTTCTCACCCACCGGGGTGCCGCCGGGTTCACGGGTGCGCAGCACGGTGTAGCCACGGGACTCCAGTGCCGCCGCAAGCCTGGCCGCCTGGGTGGACTTGCCGGCACCATCGCCACCTTCGAATGCGATGAATACGCCGGCCCTCTGTTTATTCACTTCTCAAGCCTACCGAGGCATGGCGACATTCCTGGCCGCCGTATACCCCCTGTGCAGGAGGGGTGGATGTACCAGCGTCCACAAAATGACACCACTTTTCGGCCCAATTGGCCGGAACAGTACGCTTTTCACCATGAGTCTTTCCGAGCATCAGGCCGCTGCCCTCTCACCCGAGACCGTGGTGGTGGCGGCAGGGCGTCCGCCGCGGGAAAGGGACCAGCCGGTCAATCCTCCCATTACCCTTTCCTCCACCTACTTCGGCACCGGCCCCCTGGGGGACGGGGACCGGGGTTACGGCCGCTACTCCAACCCCACCTGGGATCCCTTCGAAGAGGCGCTGGGCCAGCTCGAAGGATCCGCGTTGCCTGGCCTGCTCTACGCGTCGGGGCTGGCTGCGGTCAGTTCCGCGCTGTCCCTGATCCCTGCCGGCGGCGTGCTGGTCATGCCCAACCACAGCTACTCCGGCTCGCTGGTGATGGCCACGGAACTCGCCCAAAAAGGCTTCATTGAACTCCGGACCGTGGACATTGCCGACACCGATGCAGTCAAGATCGCCCTTGCACCCAAGGGCCCGTCGGTGAAAGCCGCGGCCATGCTGTGGCTGGAAAGCCCCACCAACCCAATGCTGGGGATCGCTGACATGGCCGCCGTCGCGGAGGCCGCCCATGCAGTGGGGGCGATCGTTGTCACGGACAACACCTTCTCCACCCCGCTGGTGCAGCAGCCCCTGCTGCTCGGATCGGACGTCGTCCTCCACTCGGTGACCAAGTACCTCGCCGGGCACTCCGACGTCGTCCTCGGTGCGCTGGTCACCGCCAACCCGGACATCCGCTCATCGCTGCTCCACCACCGCATCATTCACGGCGCCATCGCCGGTCCCTTCGAAGCCTGGCTCGCCCTGCGGGGCCTGCGGACCCTCGCGCTGCGCGTGGAACGGTCGCAGGAATCGGCGATGGTCCTCGCGGAACGGCTTGCCGGGCACCCCGGCATTGAATCCATCCGGTTCCCCGGCCTCGACACCGACCCCGGGCACGCCCGGGCGAAAGCGCAAATGAACGGGTTCGGCTCCATCATCTGCATCCAGGTGGCACCCGCGGCGGGCCTGGGCGGCGCCGACGCGGCGGACAAACTGGTGCAGGCGCTGGATCTCTGGCTGCCTGCCACGTCCTTGGGCGGGGTGGAGTCCCTGATCGAACGCCGGCGCCGGCACTCAGCCGAACCCGCGAGTGTGCCGGAGAACCTGGTCCGGCTCAGCGTCGGGGTGGAAAACGTTGAGGACCTCTGGGCAGACCTGAAACAGGCGCTGGACACGCTGGAGGGCTAGGCTGGGCTTGTGGACGGTCGAATAATCATCGCGTACGTAGAGCAGGCAGTGTTCTTCATCCTTGGCCTGGTGGCACTGGGGCTTGAACTGTGGGCGTTCGTCGACTGTGCCCGGCACCGGGCCAACGCCTTCGAAGCCACGGGCAAGCGGACCAAGACCTTCTGGCTTGCCCTGACCGGTGGCGCGCTGCTGGTGGGCATCATCTCGCTGTTCGGCGCCGGCGGCGGCATCATCAGCACCCTCGGACTCTTCGGGCTCGCCGCGGTGGTGGCGGCCTCCGTCTACCTGGCCGATGTCCGTCCCGCAGTAAAGGACGCGGGCCGCGGCGGCAGCCGCAACATGGGCCCCTACGGCCCTTGGTGACCAGCTCTTAACCCGGCCCTAACCCAGCGGGGCCACCGCTTCCCAATCCGCCGTCAGCTCGCCCAGCCGCCACCTGGCCGGTCCGTCCTGGAGCGGCCACCCGGCGTCGCGCAGGCTTCGGCACATACCCACCCAGCGCTGCCTGTTGCCAAACGAGGCAAGCGGCGCGCTCCCAAGCCACGCCCGGTCCATCGCCTGCATGAAGGCATGAACCCGTTCGCCCGGGACGTTGCGGTGGATCAAGGCCTTGGGAAGCCGTTCGGCCACGTCCGAGGGCAGGTCAAAGCTGCCGAAACGGACAGAGATGCTGAGGGACAACGGGCGGTGTTGGTCCAGCGTCACCCAGGTCACGCGCCGCCCAATCTCGTCGCACGTGCCGTCGACGAAGATGCCGTCCGGCGACAACCTGTCCTGCACCAGCCGCCAGATGCCCTGGACATCGGCTTCCTCGTACTGCCGGAGGACATTGAAGGCGCGGACCAGGACTGGACGCCCGGGAATGGGCAGTTCGAAGCCGCCCACGTGGAAGGTCAGCCCGGGCCGCTGCAGGGGAAGCGCGGCGCGGACGCGCTCGGGTTCAATCTCAATCCCGCAGACCCGTACGTCCGGCCGGACGGCAGCGAGCCTTTCATAAAGTTCGACGGCGGTGGCTGGGGTTGCGCCGTAGCCCAGATCGACGACGAGGGGGTCCGGCCCGGACCGCAGGCGCCAGGCCTGCGGTCCGGTCAGCCAGCGGTCCACCCGGCGCATCCGGTTGGGATTGGTGGTGCCGCGGGTTACGTTGCCCACCGGGCGGCCCTGCCGGGTGCCGGAGGTCCTGCCGGAAAGTTGCGGGGCGTTCACCCGTTCAGCCTTTTGAACCACCGCACAACCCTATCCCCGCCGCTTGCGGGGCGGGGGCACGGACGCCGGCCTTGTAACGCTGGGCGGGCGGCAACACTGCTCGGCTAGGATGAAAATCATGACTTACAAGCTGATTCTGCTGCGCCACGGCCACAGCGAATGGAACGCCAAGAACCTGTTCACCGGCTGGGTGGACGTCGACCTGAACGACCAGGGCCGCGCGGAAGCAGCGCGCGGCGGTGAGCTGCTGGTGGAGAACAACATCCTCCCGGACGTGCTCTACACCTCCCTGCTGAAGCGGGCCATCAACACCGCGAACATCGCCCTGGACAAGGCCGACCGCGGCTGGATCCCGGTCAAGCGCGACTGGCGCCTGAACGAACGCCACTACGGCGCGCTGCAGGGCAAGGACAAGGCGCAGACCCTCGCCGAGTACGGCGAAGAGCAGTTCATGGAATGGCGCCGCTCCTACGACACCCCGCCGCCGCCCCTGGACGACGACTCCGAGTTCTCCCAGGCCCACGACCCCCGTTACGCAGACCTCGGCGACGCGCTGCCGCGGACTGAATGCCTGAAGGATGTCCTGGTTCGGCTCCTGCCCTACTGGGAATCGGACATCAAGGAAGACCTCAAGGCCGGCAAGACGGTCCTGGTCACCGCGCACGGCAACTCGCTGCGCGCCCTGGTCAAGCACCTTGACGGCATCAGCGACGAAGCCATCGCCGGCCTGAACATCCCCACCGGCATCCCGCTGGTCTACGAACTGGACGAGGACTTCCAGCCGGTCAAGCCCGGCGGAACCTACCTCGACCCCGAGGCCGCCGAAGAGGCCATCCTGGCCGTCGCCAACCAGGGCAAGAAATAAGGCATTAACGCGTACGACGGCGGGCTGGTCACCTCAGTGGCCAGCCCGCCGTCGTATATCCGCTCTTTGTGTGGTCAGCTGTGCTCAGTGGCGTTCGGCTGCCACGCACCCGTGACCAGGTAGGTCACCTTCTGGGCTACGGAGACGCCGTGGTCGGCGAAGCGCTCGAAGTAGCGGCTGGCAAGGGCCACGTCCACGGTGGTGGCGGGGGATTCGTTCCACTCAGGGGCGGCGATGGCCTTGAAGACGCTCAAGTGCAGGTCGTTGATGGCCGTGTTGGCCTTGAGAATATCCCTGGCCACCTCCAGGTCGCGGCTCTCCAGCAGGACCGTCAGCTTGTCGGCGATCTCCTGGTCGAGTTCAGCCATTCGGTTGAAGGTCTCCGTCATGGACGCCGGAATCACCGTGGACGGGTACCGCAGGCGGGCCAGCTGGGCGATGTGGCGGGCCAGGTCACCCATCCGCTCGAGGGATGCGCTCATCCGGAGCGAACCGACGATCATGCGCAGGTCGCTGGCAACAGGGCCCTGCAGCGCCAGAATGTCGATGGCCCGCTCGTCAAGGCTGTTCTGCAGGAAGTCGATGCGCGCGTCAGCGGCGATGACATCCTGCGCGAGGTCAACGTCCGCTACCTGGAATGAGGTAGTGGCCTTGTTGATCGCTTCGCTGACCAGCCGGGAGATCTCCACCAGCTGGTCACCGACCTGGGTGAGCTCTTCCTGAAAAACCTTACGCACGTAGGCGTCCTTTCCTTGGAACTCCCGCCGGCCGCTCCAGGGCAGCAGGAATCGTGTCGCCATGAGGCGCTCTGACCACCAACTCTGTCACCGCCGGGTAAACGATTATGCCCCCATAGATGAACGTTAGTTGAACCGTTTGCCGGATGGGGCGGAAGGCGCCGGCGGGCTTAAGGCAAGAGCATAAAGTGGAGCTGTGGATCCTATGCTCATTGGTCTGGTAGCCGGCCTCATCGGCCTGGCGCTTGGCACGTTCGGCGTGCTCGCCTACCGGGTCAGCGAGAAGCAGCGCGAACTGTTGGACATCGACGCCGGGGAGCTGGCGCTGCCGGCCGGCGCAGCGGAGGTGCTCGCCGTCGTCGGACGTGCCTTCGTGGTGCTGGACGACGTGGACGGCGTGGTCCGTGCCAGCCCCGCCGCATACGCATACGGCCTGGTCCGCGGGCACACCGTGGTGCACAAGGAACTCCTAGACATGACCGCCGGAGTCCGGCGGGACGGCGTCATCCTGGAAAAGCAGCTCGAACTCCCACGCGGCCCGCTGGGCAAGGGAACCATTATCGTCCAGGTCCGCGCGGCCATGCTGGGTGAGGAATACATCCTGCTCCTTGCCGATGACCGGACGGAAATCACCCGCACCGAAGAGATCCGCAACGACTTCGTCGCCAACGTGTCGCATGAACTGAAAACCCCCGTGGGTGCCATCTCCCTGCTGGCAGAGGCGCTGGAATCCTCCGCCGACGATGAAGAAGCGGTCCGCCGCTTCGCCAAGCGCATGCACAAGGAATCTGCCCGCCTCGCTGCACTGGTCCAGGACATCATCGAACTTTCCCGCCTTCAGGGCGCCAGCGTCACCCAGGAGGGCGGTCCGGTGGACATCAACGCCGTCATCGCCGAGGCAGTGGACCGGTCGCAGCTTCCCGCGGAGAGCAAGAACATCAGCATCGTGGTGGGCGGCCGCGCCGACGGCAAGGTCTTCGGCGACCAGGACCTGCTGGTGACGGCGCTGCGGAACCTCATCGACAACGCCATCCGCTATTCGCCGGCCAACACACGGGTGGGGATCGGTGTCCGTTCGCGCGAAGGCCTGGTCTCCATTTCGGTGACGGACCAGGGGGACGGACTGAGCCCCGAGGACCAGGAACGCGTTTTTGAACGCTTCTACCGCGTGGACGCAGCCCGGTCCCGCCAGACCGGGGGCACCGGCCTGGGCCTGAGCATCGTGAAGCACGTGGCATCGAACCACGGCGGCGAAGTGACCCTGTGGTCCCAGCCCGGGCAGGGGTCCACCTTCACCCTCCGTCTGCCCGAGATGGAAGGCCAGGACGACGAGGCAGGGCCGGCCGCAACGGAAGCACCGGGATTGATGCCGGAGAAGCCAAGTCTCACCCAAGTACCCCGCGCCGCCGGCGCAACAGAACGAGGAGCCAGCGCTTGAGCAGGATTTTGATTGTCGAGGATGAGGAGTCGTTCAGCGACCCCTTGTCCTATTTGCTGGGCAAAGAAGGGTTCGAGGTTGAGGTGGTGGACAACGGCCTCGACGCCATCACCGAATTCGACCGCAACGGCGCCGACCTGGTGCTGCTTGACCTGCAGCTGCCCGGGCTCTCCGGCACCGAGGTGTGCCGCCAGCTCCGACAGCGCTCCAGCGTTCCCGTCATCATGCTGACGGCCAAGGACTCGGAGATCGACAAAGTGGTGGGCCTGGAGCTCGGTGCGGACGACTACGTCACCAAGCCCTACTCCTCCCGTGAACTGGTGGCCCGTGTCAGGGCCGTGCTGCGCCGCCAGGGCGAGCCGGAGGAACTAATCTCCTCAACGGTCCAGGCGGGCCCGGTCCGCATGGACATCGAGCGGCACGTGGTCAGCGTGAGCGGCGAGCAGGTCCTGCTTCCCCTGAAGGAGTTCGAGCTCCTGGAGATGCTCCTGCGCAATTCGGGCAGGGTGCTGACCCGCGGCCAGCTGATCGACCGCGTGTGGGGTTCCGACTATGTGGGCGACACCAAGACCCTGGACGTCCATGTGAAACGGCTTCGCGGCAAGATCGAACCGGACCCCTCCGCGCCGCGCTACCTGGTGACCGTCCGCGGCCTCGGGTACAAATTCGAACCGTAGGCCGGTTCCCGGACAACCTCGGAAGACATAACAAAAGGGAGGCGCCTGGACGGCCCTCCCTTTTGTTACGCCTGCTTCCTGCAGCGACCCGCTGTTCGCTTAGCGGCTCGTGGCCGTTGCCGTGGCGCTCGGAGTGGCACTGGCCGATGATTCGGCGCCGGCGGAAGCGCTGGAGCTGGCTGAGGAACCGGCGCTGGCGGAGGAATCCGCGCTGGGGCTCGCCGACGAGGATGTCGCCGAGGGGCTCGGGGTAGGCACGTAGTCCTTGTATTCCGCCAGGGTGGCGTCCAGTACGGGAACCTTCACCGTGTTGCTGACGTTGGTGCCGTTCTCGCTGATCTTGACGTCCACCAGGGAACCGGGCTTGCCGCCGGTGGTGCTCAGGATGGCCTCGTCGGAGTCCTCATTCAGGAGGGTGTACGAGTTGGCCTTCACCGGTACCTCGGTCTGTGAACCCTTGGCGCCGTTGACCGTGAGCTTCACGTCCTTGGAGGAGGAGTTGTAGACGGCGCCGATGAGGCGGCCGGGCTTGTCCTCGCCCGTGGAAACAATCAGGATGTTCCGCAGCTGGAGGGGACCGAGGTCTGCGCGGATGCCGTCCGAGGCGGAGTACTGGTGGCTGGTCTGCTGGGGTGTGATGTAACCGCAGCCTGCGGTCAGCAGGCTGGCGCCAAGGGCGGCAGCCGTCAGTGCCAGTTTGCCGCGCTGGGCCCGGTTCATCGCAGTGGAACGCACGTCACGTACTCCTCGAGAAATTTGAAGTCTTTTTCAGCCATAGCCTATCCGCAATGAGGGGCAAACGAGGATTCGGCGGTGTCACATCTGCCGTGGGAGCGCTCACGTGATGCACTAATCTTGCCATCCGTCAAGGGGGCGGAGGGGGTTGATTGGGCCGATTTTCCGCGTATTTTCGCGGTTGGAGGCCCTTTCTCCGGCCGGTCATATGCCTGAATCGTGATAAACTGGTCTGCGGGAAAGGGGAAATGTCCACATGGTATTTGAGGTCGGCGAGACAGTAGTTTACCCTCACCACGGTGCTGCGAAAATTGAAGAAATCAAGATGCGCACCATCAAGGGCGAAGAGAAGATGTATCTCAAGCTCAAGGTGGCTCAGGGTGATCTGACCATTGAAGTTCCAGCAGAGAACGTTGACCTTGTTGGGGTCCGGGACGTAGTGGGCAAGGAAGGCCTGGAGCACGTGTTTGATGTGCTCCGCGCCGAGTTCACCGAAGAGCCCACCAACTGGTCACGCAGGTACAAGGCAAATCTGGAGAAGCTTGCTTCCGGTGACGTCATCAAGGTGGCAGAGGTTGTTCGCGACCTGTGGCGCCGGGATCACGACCGGGGCCTTTCCGCAGGCGAGAAGCGAATGCTGGCCAAAGCCCGTCAGATTCTGATTTCAGAACTGGCGCTGGCTGAGAAGACCGACGAGGAGAAGGCTGCAAGCGTTCTCGACGAGGTCCTGGCTTCCTAAGAATTTAGCCCCGGCGGCACGCAAGTGCCGCCGGGGCTTCTTTTTTTGGGTCCGTCCGGTGGTGTCCAAGCCACCTGACCGAAGTGGCGGCGTCGTAGGCTTGTCCGCATGAGTGATTCATCCACGCGCCTGGTCACCGCCGTCATCCTTGTGGCCGCCGGTTCCGGGCAGCGTCTTGGCTACGGAATGCCCAAGGCGGCGGTGCCGCTCGGCGGCGAGCCCATCCTGATGCATGCACTCCGGGGAATCGTCGCGTCAGGAGTGGCCAGCCAGGTGTGCGTGGCCCTGCCTGCCGGGGACCAGGACCTGCGCCAGTTGTGTGACGGTTTCCGTGGCGAACTTGCCGACGGCGGCCCGCTCCTGACGATTGTCGACGGCGGATCCACCCGGGCTGATTCCGTCCGGGCCGGGATCGCGGCACTGATGGACGGCATCGAGGCGGTCCTGGTCCATGATGCCGCCCGGGCCCTGACGCCCGAATCCGTCTTCCACCGCGTATCTGATGCCCTTGCCGCCGGTGCTGCCGCCGTCATTCCCGCAGTTCCGGTAGTGGATACGGTCAAAACCGTGGCCGCCACCACCGGTGGGGACAGTGCCTTTGCGCCGGAGGTTGTCACGGGGACGGCCCGCCGTGAGGAGCTGAGGGCGGTGCAGACGCCACAGGGTTTCACGATCGGAACCCTGTTGCAGGCGCACCAAGCCGCACAAGCGCTGGACCAGCAGCAGTCCGCGGCCGTCACCGACGACGCCATGCTGGTGGAGATGCTCGGCACCGCCGTCCATGCCGTCCGCGGCTCAACGCAGTCCCTCAAGATCACCACACCCCTTGACCTGATCTTCGCCGAAGGACTCCTGGAAGGCCCGCTCGGAGCCCGGTGGGTGGAAGGATGAGCGTGGACATGGTCCTGCCGCGCACCGGAGTGGGAATCGACGTCCATGCCTACGCGCCGGAAGACTCGCCCCGCCCGCTCTGGCTGGGCGGACTCCTGTGGCCCGGCGAACGCGGCCTGGCCGGGCACTCCGACGGCGACGCCGTGGCCCATGCTGCCGCGGACGCCCTGTTCTCTGCCGCCGGAATCGGAGACCTTGGCACGCATTTCGGCACCGACCGCCCCGAGTTCGCCGGCGCGTCCGGCGCCACACTCCTTGCGGAGGCTGCACGGATCGTGCGGGCGGCGGGTTTCGAGATCGGCAATGTTGCGGTGCAGTTCGTAGCCAACCGGCCCAAGTTCGGGCCGCGGCGGGAAGAGTCCCAGAAGGTCCTCAGCGAAGCCGCCGGCGCCCACGTGGGTGTCACGGCCACCACCAGCGACGGCCTGGGATTCACCGGACGCGGAGAGGGTATTTCCGCGGTGGCCACCGCACTGGTGTACCCGCAGCAGCCCCAACCCATCAGCTAGTCTGGAGCGGTGACCCTGCGCTTCTATGACACCGCCTCCGCCGAAGTCCGGAACTTCGTCCCCATCGTCGACGGCAAGGTCAGCCTCTACTACTGCGGCGCCACCGTCCAGGGCATGCCGCACGTGGGCCACATCCGCTCCGCCATCGCCTTCGACCAGCTCACCCGCTGGCTTGAGTACCGCGGCATGCGCGTCACGGTGGTCCGCAACGTCACGGACATCGACGACAAGATCCTTGCCAAATCCGAGGCATCCTTTGCGCCGGACTTCAGCCCCGAGGCGGGCGAAGTGCCACGCGAGGAATGGTGGGCGCTGGCCTACCGCTACGAGCAGGAGTTCCTGAAGGCCTACGACACCCTGGGCGTCTCGCGTCCCACCTACGAACCCCGGGCCACCGGGCACATTCCCGAGATGCATGCCCTGATCCAGCAGCTCATCGAGCGCGGCCACGCCTACCCCGCCCTGGACGATTCGGGGGACGTGTATTTCGACGTCCGTTCGTGGGACAAGTACGGAGCCCTGACCCGGCAGAACATCGATGACATGCAGGCAGCGCCCGACGCCGATCCCCGCGGCAAGAAGGACCCCCGCGACTTTGCGCTGTGGAAGGGTTCCAAAGAAGGCGAGCCGGCCACCGCCAGCTGGGCGTCCCCCTGGGGTGCCGGACGGCCCGGCTGGCACCTTGAGTGCTCGGCCATGGTCACCAAGTACCTGGGCACCGCGTTCGATATCCACGGCGGCGGCCTGGACCTGCGCTTTCCGCACCACGAAAACGAGATGGCGCAGTCACAGGCGGCGGGCCACCCGTTCGCCAACTTCTGGATGCACAACGGCATGGTGACCTACCAGGGCGAAAAGATGTCCAAGTCCATCGGCAACACCATCAGCCCGGCTGAAATGCTGGAACTGGCGTCGCCCCGGGTGGTGCGCTACTACCTGGGCCAGGCGCATTACCGCTCCGTCCTGGACTACCGGCCCACCTCCCTGCAGGAGGCCGCCGCCGCCGTCGAACGCATTGACGGGTTCCTTGCCAAGGCCGGTGCCCGCTTCGGCGGCGACGTGGGAGCCATGGAGGGCAACCACGGCCCCTCTTCCCCGGCCGTCGACGCATTTTGCGAAGCCATGGATGACGACCTCAACGTACCGCGCGCCCTGGCCGCACTCCACGACACAGTCCGCGCGGGCAACACAGCCCTTGCCGAAGGCGACGACGACGCTGCCCGGGACGCGATGCACGCCGTCGTCCTGATGACCGGCGTCCTGGGGCTGAACGCCGTCGAAGGTTCCGCCGCGGCGACAACCCGTGAGGCCGAAGCCTTGGGCGTACTGGTCGAGGCGCAGTTGGCTGCCCGCGCTGCTGCCCGGGCTGAGAAGGACTGGGCTGCGTCCGACGCCATCCGGGACACGCTCAACCAGGCCGGCGTCGTGGTGGAGGACGGCCCCGACGGCGCCACCTGGAGCCTCAAACGGGATTGATCCGCCGGCCCGCCTGAACTCCGCCACTGGCCGGGGCCTGCCGATTTTTCTTCGGTCAGTAGACTGGTATGCAGACTCAGTCAACACAATCAAGGGTGGAACATCATGGCCAACAATGGTCGCCGATCGGTTAAAGCGAAGAAGGGCCCAACCATCGGAACCGGTGGCCATGGCCGCAAGGCCCTGGAGGGCAAGGGTCCCACGCCCAAGGCCGAAGACCGTCCGTACCACAAGGCGCACAAGGCCAAGCAGCTTTCCGAGCGGTCCGCCGCCAAACGCGGAACGGGTGCCCGCAGCGCGGGCGCGGCGAAGTCCGGGCCCAAGGGCCGTGCCACCGAGGAAGTGGTGACCGGGCGCAACTCGGTGGTTGAAGCGCTCCGCGCCGGCATCCCCGCCAAAGCCCTGCACGTTGCCATCCGCATCGAGATGGACGACCGCGTCAAGGAATCCCTGAAGCTCGCCGCCGAACGTGGCATCCCGCTGATGGAGACGGGCAAGCCCGAACTTGACCGGATGACGGATGATGCCGTCCACCAGGGCCTGGTGCTGCAGATCCCGCCCTACGAGTACCAGGACGCCTACGAACTGGCCGAGGAAACCGTCGAAAAGTGGAAGAAGGGGCACATCAAGAATGCGCCGCTCTTCGTTGCACTGGACGGCATCACGGACCCCCGGAACCTGGGCGCCATCATCCGCTCCGTCTCCGCCTTCAGCGGCCACGGCGTCATTGTGCCTGAGCGCCGCTCCGTAGGCGTCACCGCAGCGGCCTGGAAAACCAGCGCCGGCGCTGCCGTCCGCGTGCCGGTGGCCCGCGCCGCCAACCTGAACAACGCCCTGAAGCAGTTCAAGAACATGGGCATCTTCGTGCTGGGGCTCGACGGCGACGGCGACGTCTCGCTGCCTGACCTCACCCTGGCCACCGAACCCGTCTGCATCGTGGTGGGCTCCGAGGGCAAGGGCCTGAGCCGCCTGGTCCGCGAGAACTGCGACCAGATCGTGTCCATCCCCATCGATTCCGCCATGGAGTCACTCAACGCTTCAATGGCCGTGGGTATCTCGCTGTACGAGGTCTCCCGGCAGCGCGCAGCAGGGTAAGCACTCCAGGCCCGGTCATTGCCGGGCTGGTTACCCGGCGCCGCAGCGGCGAACGGGCAGGTCAGGTGCCGCTGGCGGCTACTATTTAGGTGATGGTCATGCCGCTCTTCGACACTGCTTCCGCCATGGACGCCTCCTCGGCCGTTCCCCTTGGTGTCAGCGTTCCGCGCGCTGATTCCGGCGGTACCCGGCACCACGCCGGCGCGCGCGCCAACGTCGCCTGCCTCGCTCCAGGGGTATCCAGCCTGGACATCGTTTATTGCCCTCCCGGAGGCCGGTGGCGGGTCCAGACCCTGGCCAACGTGACGCGGGGCGTCCACCACGGCATCGTCGAGGACCTGCCGTACGGTTCCCGCTACGGCTTCCGTCCAACCACGGACGCCCATTCCCTGCCCGCCAAGCCTGCTCCGGGCAACGCCAACGCTTCCGGCAGGCAGCCCCTCCTCCTGGACCCGTATGGCCGGGGGGTGGACCAGCGCGACGGCTTCCTCACCAGCGTACGAACCGCTACCGACTTCGACTGGGGGACGGACGAACGCCTGCACCTTCCCTGGCGGAACACCATCGTGTACGAAGCGCATGTCCGCGGCCAGAGCATGCTCCACCCCGACGTTCCGGAAGAACTCAGGGGCACCTACGCAGGCCTGGCCCACCCCGCCGTGGTGGAGCACCTGACCAGCCTGGGCATCACCTCGGTCCAGCTCCTGCCCGTGCACTTCCACATCGATGAGCCGCACCTGCAGGATCTCGGCCTGATCAACTACTGGGGGTACAACACCGCCGCGTTCTTCGCCCTGCACCCTGGTTATGCCACCAGGGCGGCACGGGAGGAAGGTCCGCAGGCTGTCCAGGACGAATTCAAGGCCATGGTCAAGGCACTCCACGCCGCCGGGCTGGAGGTCATCCTGGACGTCGTGTACAACCACACAGCCGAAGGCGGGCCCGACGGTCCGGTCCTGAGCTTCCGCGGACTGGGGGAGGACACGTACTACCGGGTGGACGGCCACGGCAAATACATCGACACCACCGGCTGCGGCAATTCACTCAATTTCGCGGACCCGCGCGTGGTCCAGCTGGTGACCGATTCCCTGCGGTACTGGGTGGACGAGTTCCACATCGACGGCTTCCGGTTCGACCTCGCCGTCACGCTGTGCAGGGACGCCGCAAATGAGTTCGACCCCGAACATCCCTTCCTCACCGCCGTCGCCGCCGACCCCGTCCTGTCCGAGGTCAAACTGATCGCTGAGCCGTGGGACATTGGCTACGGAGGCTGGCAGACCGGGCGGTTCCCGCCGGGGTGGGTGGACTGGAACGACCACTTCCGCGACGCCGTCCGTACCTTCTGGCTGGCAGACCGTGCAGCCATCGATGCCGGCGGCCACGGCGGGACCATGGCCAAGCTTGCAGATGCTCTCTCGGGTTCCGCCAGCCTCTTCCAGGCGTCCGGACGCTCGCGGCTGGCATCGGTCAACTTCGTCACTGCCCACGACGGCTTCACCATGAACGACCTTGTGTCCTACGACCGAAAGCACAACGAGGCCAACGGCGAAGAGAACAGGGACGGGCACGGGGACAACCGCAGTTACAACCATGGCGTGGAGGGTCCCACCGAGAACGGCGTGATCCTGGAAAAGCGGGCGCAGTCGCGGCGGAACCTCATGGCGTCATTGATGGTTTCGCTGGGTGTTCCCATGATCACCGCCGGCGATGAGCTGGCCAGGACGCAGCAGGGGAACAACAACGCCTACTGCCAGGACAACGCCCTTACCTGGCTTGACTGGACCATGACGCCGGAGGCGCACGAGATGCTGCGGAGCACCAAACGGTACATCCGCCTGCGCAAGGAGTTCCTGGCCGCCCAGCCGCATGATTTCCCGGTCCGGGACGAACAGTCCTACCTGTACTGGTTCGACCAGCATGGCCAGCCCATGTCCGCCGACCGCTGGAACGATCCGCAGCACCGCGTCATGCAGCTCCTGCTCGGCGACGACGGCGGCGACCTGGCCGGCCTGGTGGTGGTCAACGGCAGCGCGTCGGACGTATTGGTTACCCTGCCGGACGCGGGGAGGAAAGCTCCAAGCCTGTTCGAGCTTCGGCTGACCACCTCGCCGCGCCACAAGCAGCGGCAAGGCATCCAGGTGGCTTCGGGGGAAACCGACCTTGCCGAGGCCAACTCCATCAGCATCTACCGCACCTAGGTCCCCATGCGCAACCGCTCCCTCCTTCCCTTGCTCCTGGCCGCCCTGGTGGTGCTGGCCTTGGTGGCGTTCGGCGGCGCCGGGCTGCTGGGCCAGCAAGCGGAACGCCCGACGCCGGAAACGGCTTCCAGCTCCACCTCCACGCCGGGCGGGGCGGCCACGTCCGCGGCGGCGAAGCAGCAGTCTCCGCCACAGCGGAGCGCCAACCCCTCGAGCCTGCCGGAGATCCGGGAGTCGGCCCTCCCCGCGGAAGGCCGCCGGGTGCTGGGGCTGATCCGGGCGGGCGGCCCTTTCCGGTACAGCCAGGACGACCAGGTGTTCGGCAACTTTGAGCGGGTCCTGCCCGTCCGGGACCGCGGCTACTACCGCGAGTACACCGTTCCCACCCCTGGGGAAACGGACCGGGGCGCACGCCGCATCGTGGCCGGCGACGCCGGGGAGAAGTATTACACCAGTGACCACTACGCAACGTTCAAGTACATAGCGGAAGGCAACTAGCACAACCATGAAGATCTTCTCCGGCGACACCTGGACACTGGAAGAACTGCAGGAACAGGTGGCCGACGCCGGCCGGCGCAGCGTGGTGGTCCCTCCGGCGGACAGCAAACGCGCCGTCCTGGAGACCTTCGGGGAGGTCCTGGACTTTCCAGAACACTACGGCGTGAACCTGGACGCGCTGAACGATTCGCTCCACGACTTTGCCGACAGCATCACCGACAACGGCAACCCGCCCGTCACGGTCCTCTGGCAGGTGGCGGCCCTGTTCCGCAGCGACAGGTCGTTCGGCATCATCTGCGAAATCCTGCAGGACGCCGAACGGTACGCGGGCAAGGACCTTGCCGTCACCGCCGTGCTGCTCTGAGCCGTGCTGCTCTGAGCCTGGCTGGCTGCCCTAACGCCGTCCCCGGCTTCCGCGCCTAGCCCTCGCGGCGTTCCTCGTGCGAGACGTAGGTGTCCAGCAGCGCCGAGGCCCGGCCGCCGTCGTCCTCCGCCGCCAGTCCCTTGCGCATGCTCTCCGCCTTCTGGCGCCCCACCGGGAACGGCGGAAGCAACGGGATTTCGGGGTCGGTCAGGACCTCGATCACCACAGGGCAGTCCGCTGCAAACGCCTGGTCCCAGGCGTCAGCGATCCCATCCGGGTCCTCCACCCGGATGCCCTTCAGTCCCAGCAGGTCCGCGTAGGCGGCGAAGGGAAAATCGGGCAGTTCCTGGCTTGCGGCAAAGCGTGGCTCGCCCTCCGACTCACGCTGCTCCCACGTGACCTCGGTGAGCTCCCGGTTGTTGAAGACGCACACCACGAACCTCGGATCCTGCCAGTCGCGCCAGCGGTGCGCCACCGTGACCAGTTCGGCCGTGCCCAGCATCTGCATGGCGCCGTCTCCGGCCAGGGCCACCAACGGGCGGTCCGGATGCGCCAGCTTGGCGGCGAGCCCGTACGGGATGGCGCAGCCCATGCTGGCCAGCGTCCCGGACAGATGCGCCGGGACGCCCCGGGGCAGCATCAGTTGCCGGGCATACCAGTAAACGCAGCTTCCGACGTCGACACTCAGCTGGGCGTTCTCCGGCAGCCTGCCGTTGAGCTCCCGGACCACGCGTTCGGGATTGACAGGGCTGGCGGCCACTGCGGCCCGGTCTGCCGAGAGGATACGCCAGCGGCTGACTTCCTCCTCCACCGCTGAACGCCACGGGGTGCGTGCACGGTGTTCCAGACGTTGGTTCAAGGCTTCCAGGGCAGACGCGGCGTCTCCCGCCAGCCCAACCTCCACGGGGTACCGGTTGCCGATCTTCTTCTCATCGATGTCGATCTGCACGGCCCGGGCGGCCCCGGGTGGCGGGTAGAACTCTGTCCAGGGGTCGTTGGAACCCACGATGAGGAGCGCGTCGCAGTTGCCCAGCAGGTAGGCACTCGCTGTGGTGCCCAGGTGGCCCATGGTTCCCACCGCAAAGGGCAGGTCCTCATCCACGTAGGGCTTGCCCAGCAGGCTGGTGGCGATTCCGGCCCCTAGCTTTTCCGCCACGGCCACCACTTCCCCGGCGGCATGCCTGGCGCCCTGGCCCACCAGGAGGGCCACCCGCTCCGCAGAATTCAGGAGGGCGGCTGCGGCGGCCAGATCCTCCTCCCGCGGGGTCTTTGCTGCAGCACTCCAGGACGGGGCAGTGACGACGATCCCGTGCTGCTGTTCCAGCTCGGGGGCAGGAGCTGACTGGACGTCGTGCGGAATGATGACCACGCAGGGGGAGGAGGTGGCCTTCGCCGTCCGGAAAGCACGGTCCAGGACCATGGGCAGCTGCTCCGGCGCGCTGACCTGCTGTACGAACTGCGACGCGACGTCCTTGAACAACGCCATGAGGTCGATTTCCTGCATGTAGGCAGAACCCAGAACCGTGCGGCTCTGCTGTCCCACGACGGCCACCACCGGCACGCCGTCCAGCTTTGCGTCGTACAGGCCGTTGAGCAGGTGGACGGCGCCGGGGCCCTGGGTGGAGGTCACCACCCCCACGCCGCCGGTGTACTTGGCGTGGCCCACGGCCATGAAGGCCGCCGACTCCTCGTGCCGGGCCTGGACGAATTCCACCTGGCCGTCGGTCCGTCGCAGGGCACCCATAAACCCGTTGATGCCGTCCCCGCTGTAGCCGAAGACCCGGCCAACACCCCATGTGGTGAGGCGCTCCACGATGACATCGGCCACTGTACGTTCGGTCATTGAGCCCTCCTGCGTTGGGTTGGTTCCGTGCCTGCCAGGAGCCTTACCCATCCGGCCAGGGGGCTAAGCGTTGACGATCAGTCCCAGTTCCGCTTTCGAGGCCAGGGCTTCATGCCGGGGGAGTACGCGGACCGTGTATCCGAACGGTCCCGAGCGGTCGATGACCAGCGAACCGCTGAACAGGTGCCGTCCGCTGCCCAGGTCCTCTTTCACCTGCAGCTCCATCATGGTGATGTCCGCAAGGGCGTCGTTTTCCTCCGCCCGGCCGTAGGCCACCTCCACGGAGACGTCGTCGGGGGTCAGCGCGTTCAGGGCCACGTAGGCGTTGACCTGGAGGGTATCGCCGATCTGCGGATCCTCTGATACGCCCACCGAGTCCACGTGTTCCACGTGCACCTGGGGCCAGGCGCCGCGGACCTTGGCGGACCAGGATGCCAGGGCACGGGCCTGAACGTACGAGTTGGCCGTGGCGCTGCGGCCGGCTTCCGCGGCGGGGCGGTACAGGATGTTCACGTAGTCACGGAGCATGCGTTCCGCGGACACGGCCGGGCCCAGGTGGGACAGGGTGTGCTTGATCATGGACACCCAGTGCGTGGGGACCGTCTCGCTCCTGGTGGTCGAGGGACCCGCAGCTCCTGCCCCTTCGGACACCGTGCTCCCGTAAAAGCGCGGGGCCACCTGTGTTTCCAGCAGTTCGTACAGCGCTGCGGCCTCGATGTCGTCGCGTTCCTCGGGGGAGGCGTCGTTGTTGGCCGTGGGGATCGCCCAGCCGTTCTCGCCGTCGTACATCTCGTCCCACCAGCCGTCCAGGACGGACAGGTTCAGGGATCCGTTCAGCGCCGCCTTCATGCCGGACGTCCCGCAGGCCTCCAACGGCCGCAGCGGGTTGTTCAGCCAGACGTCGCAGCCGGGGAACAGGGTCCTGGCCATGGCGATGTCGTAGTTGGGCAGGAACGCGATGCGGTGCCGCACCTCGGGATCGTCCGTGAAGCGCACCAGGTCCTGGATCATTTTCTTCCCGGCGTCATCGGCGGGGTGGGACTTTCCGGCGATGACCAGCTGGATGGGGTGCTCCTTGTGCAGGAGCAGTGCCTTGAGCCGCGCCGGCTCGCGCAGCATCAGCGTGAGCCGCTTGTACGTGGGCACCCGGCGGGCAAATCCGATGGTCAGCACATCCGGGTCCAGGACGTTGTCCGTCCAGCCCAGTTCGGCGTCGGCCGCGCCGCGCTTCTTCCAGGCGGCGCGCAGCCTGCGGCGGACGTCCTCCACCAGGGCGGCCCGCATCTCCCGGCGCAAAGCCCACACGTCGGCGTCGCTGACGTTGTAGGCCAGGTCCCATTTGCCCAGCGCTTCGGCCTCACTGCCGAACTGGTCGCGGGCCAGCTTGGAAATGCGGCTGTCCACCCAGGTGGGCACGTGCACGCCGTTGGTCACGGAGGTAATGGGCACCTCGGAGTGGTCGAAGCCCGGCCAGAGGGCGGAGAACATGCCGCGGGACACTTCACCGTGGAGCTTGGCCACGCCATTGGCGCGCTGGGCCAGGCGCAGGCCCATCACCGCCATGTTGAAGACTGCCGGGTTGCCGTCCGCGTAGTTTTCGCGGCCCAGCTCCAGGATCCGGTCTACCGGGACCGCGGGCGCCAGCCCTGCCTGGAAGAAGTGGCTGATCTGGTTGATTTCGAACCTGTCGATGCCGGCCGGGACGGGGGTGTGCGTGGTGAAGACCGTGGAGGCGCGCCCTGCGGCCAGCGCTTCATCGAACGTCAGCGCCTGTTCCCCGGACATCAGTTCCTGGATTCGTTCGATCCCAAGGAACCCCGCGTGCCCTTCGTTGGTGTGGAACACCTCGGGTGCGGCGCAGCCCGTCAACTTCTGGAAGGCGCGCAGGGCCTTGACCCCGCCCATGCCCAGCAGCAGCTCCTGCTGCAGCCGGTGGTCGCCGCCGCCGCCGTACAGCCGGTCCGTGATGCTGCGGGCGGCGTCGTCGTTGCCCGGCACGTTGGAGTCCAGCAGGAGCAAGGGAACGCGTCCGACGTCGGCACGCCAGATGTGTGCCAGCAGGCGCCTTCCGTTGGGGAGGGGGAGGGAGATCTGCAGGGCTTTGCCGTTGCCGTCAGGGGAGGGCTCGCGGAGCAGCGTCAGCGGAAGCCCGTCCGGATCCAGGACGGGGTAGGTCTCCTGCTGCCAGGCATCGCGGGACAGTGACTGCTTGAAATAGCCGGCCTGGTAGAGCAGGCCCACACCGATCAGGGGAACGCCCAGGTCCGAAGCAGCCTTCAGGTGGTCACCGGCCAGGATGCCCAGGCCGCCCGAATACTGCGGCAGGACCTCGGTGATGCCGAACTCGGGGGAGAAATAGGCAATGGAAGCCGGCGCCTCCGGGCCCAGGCCCTGGTACCAGCGCGGCTCCTCAAGGTACCGGTCAAGGTCCTCCTCGGCGGCGTGCACCCGTTCCACAACCGACTGGTCCGCGGCGAGCTGCTGGAATTCCTCGCGGCTGACCATCCCCAGGAAGCCCACGGGGTCCTGCCCGCTTTCCTCCCACAGCCGCGGGTTCAGCCCGGCGAAAAGTTCCCGTGTGGGACGGTGCCAGGACCACCGCAAATTGCTGGCCAGCCGGGCCAGTGGCCTGATGGGCTCGGGGAGGACTGTACGGACCGTAAACCTGCGGATTGCCTTCACCTGCGTCACACTAACCGACAACATGCGCGGCTGGAACCAGCTTTCGGTTTCTTTTGGGTAAATGACAGGGGCATGGAGAAATTACGCCACGGCACAAGGAATTTAGTGAGCACGCTTAGCAATCCTGGCCATTTCTCGCTAACGTCGAGCCTGTGACGACTAACTCAGGAACCAGTGCCGCATCCACCAAAATGCCCCAGGGCCGCATCACCGAGGGCCTGCGGTTCGGGCGTTTTCCCATCACCGCCGTGCAGCCTGTCGTCGAGGGCGGCAAGTTTCCGGCCAAAGCCCTGCCCGGCGAGTCCATCGTGGTGGGCGCCACCGCCTTCCGGGAAGGGCACGACCAGCTCGGCGTCAGCGCCGTACTCTTGGATCCCTCCGGTGCGGAGCGCCAGCGCGTGCGGCTCGCGCCGCCCCGCGGGGAACGCGGGATGGGAACCGACCGCTGGGAAGGCGTGCTCACGCCGTCGGAACCCGGGAACTGGTCCTTTGTGATCGAAGCCTGGCATGACCGCTACGGCACCTGGCACCACAACGCTGACGTGAAGATCGACGCCGGGATCGACGTCGAACTCATGCTCGCCGAAGGTGCCAAACTGCTGGGCGAAGCGTCCGCCGAAGACTTCCGGGACGACGTTGACCGGGCCGCCCTGCGGCACGCTTCCGGCGTCCTGGCCGACCAGTCCCGCAGCACCGAGGAACGGCTGGGCGCCGGGTTCAGCCAGGAAATCGCAGACATCGTGGCACGCCAGCCCATCCGGGAACTGGTGACGGTTTCGGAGAAGTATCCGCTGCTGGTGGAGCGGGACAGGGCCGGCCGCGGCGCCTGGTACGAGTTCTTTCCCCGCTCCGAAGGCGCGGTCAAGGACCACAACACAGGGGAATGGACCTCCGGAAACTTCCGGACCGCGGCACAGCGGCTCGATGCGGTGGCCGCCATGGGGTTCGACGTCCTGTACATGCCGCCCATCCATCCCATCGGCGTCCAGCACCGCAAGGGACCGAACAACACCCTGGTTGCCGGCCCCAACGATCCCGGCTCACCCTGGGCGATTGGAGCCAAGGAGGGCGGCCACGACGCCATCCATCCCGACCTTGGTTCCTTCGAGGACTTCGACGCCTTTGTGGCGCGGGCCAACGAGCTGGGCCTGGAAGTTGCCCTGGACCTTGCGCTTCAGGCGGCCCCCGACCACCCCTGGGTGCAGTCCCACCCGGAATGGTTCACTACGCGGGTGGACGGCAGCATCGCCTATGCCGAAAACCCGCCAAAGAAGTACCAGGACATATATCCGCTCAATTTCGATAATGACCCGGAAGGGCTTTCCCAGGAAATTCTGCGGATTGTCCTCTTGTGGGTCAGCCACGGCGTAAAGATTTTCCGGGTGGATAACCCGCACACCAAACCGGTGTGGTTCTGGGAATGGCTAATTGCCGAAGTGAATAAAACAGCGCCCGGCGTGGTGTTCCTCGCCGAAGCGTTCACCCGTCCCGCCATGATGCACGCGCTGGGCCGCGCCGGCTTCCAGCAGTCCTACACCTACTTCACCTGGCGCAACACGAAGAAGGAGATCGAGGCGTACTTCGACGAAGTCAGCCACGAATCCCCGGCGTTCTTCCGCCCCAACTTCTTCGTCAACACCCCGGACATCCTTACGGAGTACCTGCAGTACGGCGGGCCGGCGGCGTTCCGGATCCGGGCTGTCCTTGCCTCCACCGGAAGCCCGCTCTGGGGCGTTTACGCAGGGTACGAACTGTACGAGCACGTCGCCCGGCCCGGCGCCGAGGAGTACATCGACAACGAGAAGTTCGAGTACAAGGCCCGCGACTGGGACGCCGCCGCGGAATCCGGGCGCTCGCTGGCGCCGTACATCACCCGGCTCAACCACATCCGGCGTGACCACCCTGCGCTGCTGGACCTGCAGAACCTGACGGTCCACCAAAGCACGGACGAGTCCACGGTGGTCTACTCCAAGCACAAGACCCTTCCTGACGGGTCCAAGGACACCATCATCGTGGTGGTCAACGTGGACCCCCATGTCACCAAGGAATGCAGTGTGGTCCTGGACCTTGCAGCCCTGGAGCTGGACCCGCAGGACCGCACCCCGGGCGGCGGCTTCTACGTGGACGACCTGATCTCCGGCCAAAGCTGGGAGTGGGGCGAGTACAACTACGTGCGGCTTGATCCGCACGTGGAACCGGCCCACATCCTGAGCGTGAGGAGAATGCATTCGTGAATTTCAATCCGCAAAGTTCCGGCCACTTCACCCCAAAGAGCACGTTCGAGCTAAATGCGCCTGGCCTCCAGCATGACCCGCTGTGGTATCGCAAGGCCGTGTTCTATGAAGTACTTGTCAGGGCCTTTGCGGATGCCAACGGCGATGGGTCCGGGGATTTCTCCGGACTCATCGACCGGCTGGACTACCTGCAGTGGCTGGGCGTGGACTGCCTGTGGCTGCCCCCGTTTTTCCAGTCACCGCTGCGCGACGGCGGCTACGACATCTCCGACTACAACTCGGTCCTCGACGAATTCGGCACGATCAGCGATTTCAAGCGGCTCGTGGCCGAAGCCCACGCCCGCGGCGTCCGGGTCATCATCGACCTGCCGTTGAACCACACTTCGGACCAGCACCCGTGGTTCCAGGAGTCCCGCAAGGATCCTGACGGTCCATTCGGGGACTTCTACGTCTGGAGCGACACGGACGAAAAGTACCAGGACGCGCGCATCATCTTCGTGGACACCGAGGAATCCAACTGGACGTTCGATCCCATCCGGCGCCAGTTCTTCTGGCACCGTTTCTTCAGCCACCAGCCGGACCTGAACTTCGAAAACCCCAAGGTAATCGAGGCGCTCTTCGATGTGGTCCGCTTCTGGCTGGACCAGGGCATTGACGGGTTCCGCGCGGACGCCATCCCGTACCTCTACGAGGAGGAAGGGACCAACTGCGAGAACCTTCCGGCAACCCACGAGTTCCTCCGACGGCTCCGCACCATGGTGGACGAAAGCTACCCCGGACGCGTCGTCATCGCTGAGGCCAACCAGCCGCCCAACGAAGTGGTGGAGTACTTCGGCACCGAGGATGAACCCGAATGCCACATGGCGTTCCACTTCCCCATCATGCCCCGCCTCTATTACGCGTTGCGGGACCAGAAGGCCGCGCCCATCATCGAAACCATGCGGGACACCCCGGACATCCCGGAGGGCGCACAGTGGGGCACGTTCCTCCGCAACCACGACGAGCTGACCCTGGAAATGGTCACTGCGGACGAGCGCGCCGCCATGCTGGGCTGGTACGCCCCCGATCCGAGAATGCGCGCCAATATCGGCATCCGGCGCAGGCTGGCGCCGCTGCTGGACAACTCGCGGGCTGAGATCGAGTTGATCAACGCCCTGCTGCTGTCCCTGCCGGGCAGCCCGTTCCTGTACTACGGGGACGAGATCGGCATGGGGGACAACATCTGGCTCGAGGACCGCGACGCCGTCCGTACCCCCATGCAGTGGAACCCGGACCGGAACGCGGGCTTCTCCCACGCGGACCCCGGCAAGCTGTACCTGCCGCCCATCCAGTCGCTGGTCTACAACTACAGCATGGCCAACGTCGAAGCCGAGGCCGCCCATTCCGGGTCCCTGCTCCGCTGGACCCGGCAGATCCTCAGCGTCCGCAAGAACCACCCAGCCTTTGGTTTGGGCGAATTCAAGCACGTCGAGGCAGACCACGACGCCGTCCTGGCCTACCTTCGCGTACTGCCGGACAGCAACCCTGCCGGCGTCAACGGCGAAACCATCTTGTGCGCCTTCAACCTCTCCCAGCACCCCGTCGCTGCCACATTGCGCGTCCCCGAATACGCCGGGCGCGGGTTGCGTGACGTCTTTGGCGGACAGATCTTCCCCGGCATCGGCGATGACGGCACCCTCACACTGACCATCGGAAGCCACGATTTTTTCTGGCTCCGGATGCGTTCGGCGGGGTCCAGTCCGTCGTCGCCCTACACCCAGGCCATGCCCATCCTGTCGATAGAGAACTGAGATGAACCAGCCAATCCTCACTCCTGCCCTTACCGCGCTGCTCAAGGAATGGCTGCCGCAGCAGCGGTGGTTCCCCGTCAAAACCCCGGACTTCACCATCTCCCAGGCCGGCAGCCTGGGCCTGGAGGACGCCAGCGGGCACGCCGCGCTGGCCGTGTTCCTCCTCAACGTCACCACTGAGGGGCCCGACGGCGGCCCCCGCACCGCCGTGGTCCAGGTCCCCTTGAGCTTCAGGCCCGCACCTGCCGGCGGCATGGAACGCGCGCTGATAGGCGAAGCCGCCGGAATGGATCCCACCCGCCCCTGGGTCTACGACGCAGTGCACGACCCCGACTTCGTGGGCGCCTGGCTCGACCTCATCCGGGAAGAGTCAAAGGCCACGAACGGCACTGCCACCGGATTCCGCGTGGAAGGGACCCACCGCCTGCCCACGGCCAAGGGCGTGGTGAAGGTGCTCTCAGGCGAGCAGTCCAACAGTTCCGTCATCGTGGACGACGGCGAATCGGCCGCCATGGTGAAATTCTTCCGGGTCCTGTCGGACGGGACCAACCCGGAAATCGAGGTCGGCGCTGCCCTGACCAAGGCCGGAACCGCGGAAGTCCCCGCAACGCTCGGCTGGGTCCGCGGCGAATGGCTCGGGAAGCCCGGCGACGCCGGAGACGGCACCCGTTACGTCCAGGGTGAGCTTGCCGTCGCCCACGAATTCCTCGCCGGCGGCCGTGACGCCTGGCGGTTGGCGGTGGACGCCGCCCGCTCCGGCACCGACTTCACGGCAGAAGCCCGCGCCCTGGGAGCAGCCACCGCCACTGTGCACAAACGCCTGGCGGAGGCACTGGGGCAATCAGCCGAGCCGGAACCCGGCAAGGCTCCCGGACCTGCTGTTGCCCAGCGTGTCCGGACTGCCTGGGCAGAAGCCCATGCCGCCGTCGGACCTTACGACGACGCCCTGGACACCCTGCTGGCCGACGTCGACAAGGTTCCGGCCGGGCCCCTGCAGCGGATCCACGGCGACCTGCACCTGGGCCAGATCCTCCTTGTGACCGGGCAGTCCGGCGACGAGTCCCGCTGGGCCATCCTGGATTTCGAGGGGGAGCCCCTGCGTCCCATCGCCGAGCGGAACGTCCCGGACGTACCCCTCCGCGACGTGGTGGGAATGCTCCGGTCCTTCGACTACGCCGCCGGAGCAGCACAGCGCGAGCAGGAAGGTGCCCAGGTCCCCGACAGCTGGGTTGATGATTGTTCGGACGCCTTCCTTGCCGGCTACGCAGGGGTCATTCCCGGCACGGTGGACCGGTCCTCGCCCCTGTTTGTGGCATTGTGGCTGGACAAGGCGCTGTACGAAGTTGTTTATGAAATGCGTAACAGGCCCGACTGGCTGGCGATTCCAGTAAACGCCTCCAGGCGGCTCCTAAGCGGTAACGGCGCCGGTGATCACGCCGGCGCAGCATCGGAAGGTAACGAAATGACAGGCTCAGCACGAACTGACCGCCCGGGAGTGCCGCTGCACGTGGATGAAGGCACCCTGGGCAGGATCGCGAACGGTGAACACCACGCCCCACACTCCGTCCTGGGCGCGCACCTGGACGACTACGGGCACGTCACCATCCGTACCGTGAAGCATCTGGCCGAAGCAATCACGGTGGTCACCCAGGCCGGTGAAGTGCCCATGCAGCACGAGGCCCACGGCGTATGGGTAGCAGTCCTGGAACCGCTGGAGCACGGCCACGTGCCCGACTACCGGCTCTCCGTCACTTACCCGGGCAAGGACCCGGTGACCGTTGATGAGCCGTACCGCTACCTGCCCACCGTAGGCGAAGTGGACCTGCACCTCATCGGCGAAGGCCGGCACGAGAAGCTGTGGCAGGTGCTCGGTGCCCACGTCCGGCACTACAAGTCATCGCTTGGGGACGTCAACGGCGTATCCTTTGCCGTCTGGGCGCCCAACGCACAGGCTGTCCGCGTCAAGGGCGATTTCAACGCCTGGGACGGACGGGAAAACTCCATGCGGTCACTGGGTTCCTCCGGTGTCTGGGAAGTGTTCATCCCCGGCGTCCCGGCAGGCGCCTGCTACAAGTACGAGATCCTGACACGCGGCGGCTACTGGGTTGAAAAGGCCGACCCGCTGGCGTTCGGCACGGAAGTTCCCCCGTTGACGGCGTCCAGGGTGGTGGAACCCTCCTACGCCTTCAAGGACGACGAGTGGATGGAAGCGCGGGCCAAGCGCGACCCGCACAACTCGGCCATGAGCGTCTACGAGGTACACCTCGGATCCTGGCGCCTGGGCCTTGGCTACCGTGAACTGGCCAAGGAACTGGTGGACTACGTCAAGTGGCTCGGGTTCACGCACGTGGAATTCATGCCGGTTGCGGAGCACCCGTTCGGCGGTTCCTGGGGTTACCAGGTCACGTCCTACTTCGCGCCGACGTCCCGGTTCGGGCATCCTGACGAGTTCCGCTACCTGGTGGACGCCCTCCACCAGGCGGGAATCGGCGTGCTGCTGGACTGGGTTCCCGCGCACTTCCCCAAGGATTCCTGGGCGCTGGCCCAGTTCGACGGCGAGCCCCTCTACGAGCACTCGGATCCGAACCTTGGCGAGCACCCTGACTGGGGCACCCTGATCTTCGACTTTGGCCGCACCGAGGTCCGGAACTTCCTGGTGGCCAACGCCCTCTACTGGCTGGAGGAGTTCCACATTGACGGCCTGCGCGTGGACGCCGTGGCCTCCATGCTCTACCTCGACTATTCGCGGCAGGAAGGCCAGTGGCAGCCCAACCGGTTCGGCGGCCGGGAGAACCTCGAGGCCATTTCCTTCCTGCAGGAAGTCAATGCCACCGTCTACAAGACGCACCCAGGCGCCGTCATGATTGCGGAAGAGTCCACGGCTTTCCCGGGCGTCACCGCTCCCACCAGCCACGGTGGCCTGGGTTTCGGCCTGAAGTGGAACATGGGCTGGATGCACGACTCTCTGAAGTACATTTCGGAGGACCCGTACAACCGCAAGTGGCACCACGGAACGGTCACGTTCTCCCTGGTCTACGCCTTCACCGAGAACTTCCTGCTGCCGATCAGCCACGACGAGGTTGTCCACGGTAAGGGCTCCATGCTCCGCAAGATGCCCGGTGACCGGTGGCAGCAGCTGGCCAACCTCCGTGCCTTCTTCGCCTACCAGTGGGCACATCCGGGCAAGCAGCTCATCTTCATGGGAACGGAGTTTGGCCAGGAAGCCGAATGGTCCGAGCAGCACGGACTGGACTGGTGGCTTGCGGACATCCCCGCCCACCGCGGACTGCAGCTCCTGACCAAGGACCTGAACGAGCTCTACGCTGCGACGCCTGCCCTCTACACACAGGACAACGTTCCTGCCGGGTTCCAGTGGATCAACGGGGGAGACGCCGACCGCAACGTCCTGTCCTTCATCCGGCGGGACACCGAAGGCAATCCGATTGTCTGCGCCATCAACTTCTCCGGTGCCCCGCACGTCGGCTACACCCTGGGAGTTCCCGTGGCTGGCACGTGGACCGAGGTCCTGAACACGGACCACACCACCTATGGCGGCTCGGGTGTGCTGAACAGTGGAGAGCTGAAGGCAACGAACGAAGGGCAGGATGGCCAGCCGGCCACATTGAGTGTCACGCTGCCCCCGCTTGGAGCGTCTTACTTCAAACCCGGAACATCATCCGCCGGCTAAGCCAGCCCGCTGGCTGCCTAGGTAGGGACTGAGAACGAAGGGCCCGGAATCCGCGTGATTCCGGGCCCTTCGGGTGTTCGGGGGAGGCCTTCCGACGGCGGACTGGCGATCCCGAATGAGTGGTGGTAGAGTTTATTTCCGCGCTGCTCCACGGAGTCAGACGGAAAACCGAACCCCCTAAAGCTTACGCTGAGGATGGTCGCGGACGCCGGTTTGACACGCAGGAGGTCAGCGGGTAAGTTTGGAAAGTTGCTCCGGAGCGATCCTGAACGGAATGTTTGGGTGGTGCCGGGTGTGTCTGTTGTTTGAGAACTCAATAGTG
>NZ_JBPFDM010000014.1:0-136468 GCF_059414945.1 Arthrobacter sp. SAFR-179 | reverse complement strand
ACCACAGCGCGGAACGGCCAGTACCAACTCTGCCAGCCAGTCCCAGACCAGCCACTCCAATCCTCACAGTCGTTTTGGGCGGTCTAAACGGCAATTACGGAGCAATCGATGGGGGTTTAACCCGGGTTTAGAGGGCGGTGGCCTTCAGCAGCAGCGCGTGCTCGGGGTTCAGGATGGGCATGGGCAGCCCCACTTCGGCCAGGAAGCGGCCGTTGGCCACGGCGCCGTCCGCCAGCCAGGCCGGCGGCTGGACCTGGGTGAAGTTGTGGCGGTAGTCTGCGTCACCCGGGGCCGGGAAGACCGCCTCCACCCGGTAGTCACGCGCCTGCTCAAGGCCGGGAATGGCCACCTTGCCGGGCTGCTCGGCGAAGGCCGTGCGGGTGCTGACCAAGGCGAACAGGGCCGCCGTCGTACCAGCCTCAGTCGCCGTGCCGGCGACGGCACCGTGCAGCATCAAGGACTCATCCGGAACATCGGCACGGACCATCCGGCCGCTGTGGATCAGGTCCCGATGCTCCTTGTACAGGCCGATAAACCGCTTGAGTTCGTCGCGCTCGGCACCGGTGACCTGGCGGACGTCCCACTCCATGCCGAAGTGCCCGAACATCGCCGTGATGGCGCGGAAGGACAGATCGTGGGTGCGGGCCGTGGTGTGCGAGGTGGTGGGGCCAACGTGTCCGCCCACCAGCTCCGGCGGAACCACCAGCCCGGTCCAGCGCTGGATGCTCTGGCGTTCCAGGGCGTCGTTGCAGTCCGAGGCCCAGATCCGGTCCGTCCGCTCCAGGATCCCCAGGTCCACCCGGCCGCCGCCGGAGGAGCAGCTTTCAATTTCGACGCCGGGATGTGCCTTCCTGAGCTCGTCGAACAGCCGGTAGGCGGCCAGGGTCTGTTCGTGGACGGACGCGCGGCCGGCGTGCCCGTGCTCCACCTGGTCCCGGTTCTGGTCCCACTTCAGGTAGCTGATCCTGTTTTCGCGCAGCAGGGCGTCGATGCGGTCGAAAATGTACTGCCAAGCGTCGGGGTTCACCAGGTCGATCACGTGCTGGTTCCGCCACTCCAGTGGCAGACGGCCGCCGTCCTTGTGGGACTGCGCTGCCGGGCCCACGATCCATTCCGGGTGCGCGCGGGCAATGTCTGAATTGAGGTTGACCATTTCCGGTTCCACCCAGAGGCCGAATTCCATCCCGCGGGAGGTGACGGCGTCGATCAGCGGCGTCAGCCCGTCCGGCCAGAGCGTCTCATCCACATACCAGTCGCCGAGTCCGGCGTGGTCGTCGCGCCGCCCGCGGAACCAGCCGTCATCGAGCACAAAACGTTCCACGCCGAGGTCCGCAGCGGAGTCCGCGAGTTCGATCAGGGTGGGGAGGTTGTGGTCGAAGTAGACCGCTTCCCAGGTGTTCAGCACCACGGGGCGCGGCTTGCCGCCCCCGGCGGCCGGGAGCACGTGGTGGGGCCGTGACCGGAACCAGGTGTAGAACGCCTCGCTGATGCCATCCAGCCCGCGGTCTGAGTACGCGGCGAACAGGGCCGGGGTGGTGTAGCTGTCCTGCGGCTGAAGCATGACTTCGGCTGGGCCCAGCAGCTCCGAACCCCCGATCATGGTCCGGCCGTCGCCGATGGTGTCGGTGAACTGTTCGTGGTTGCCGCTCCACGCCAGGTGGGTGGCCCAGACTTTTCCGTGGCGATTGCCGAAACCAGGGGTGCCGGCGGCAAGCAGAAGGGACGAGTCGTGCCCGGTGCGGCCATGCCTGCCGGTCCGGACCCACGTGCCCTGCTGGATGGCGCGGCGCTGCGGGTGGTTTTCCCGGCACCAGCGGCCGGTCAGGTCGAGGAGTTCGACGGCGTCGGGCGCCACCGGCAGAATGGTGGCCAGTTCATCCAGCTGGTAAGGGGTGGTGCCGTGGTTGGTGAGGGTGTGCCGCAGTTCCAGCAGGCCGCCGTCGTGCAGTACCAGGGTTGATTCAACGGTGAGGCCGGCCTCAGCGTCAGCGTGGGTGATGACTGCCGTGGTGCCCTCGGCCCGAGCTGCCACAATGCGCAGGCGCGGGGAGAAATCCAGTCCGGAGACGCCGTCGGCAATGCGGTGCCCGCGGAGGCCCGGGCGGCCGCGCCAGCTGGAGGACGCCTGGGGCAGGAGGCCGGCAGGGACGCGGGCATCGGCGGAGGAATGCCCCACGGGCCCGCCAAGGATGGCGAGGTCCGGGAGGGTGCTGCCAAGATCCGCACCCCAGTGGATGACTTCGGCCTCCCCGCTGTCGAAACTGATCACCAGGCTGGTGCCGGCGGAACGGAGGTGGAGGGGGTCCATGGGATCTCTTTCAGTGTCAAGGGGTGCGCCTTAAGTTACGCACGGGAGGAAAGCAAGGGGAAGGGGCTGCCGGATGCCGCCGCCGCGAGGAGGGAACGGCGACATCCGGCGCAGTGGCTGCGACCACATACGCAGCCACGGATGGAGGCTACTTGAAGAGGGCGTTGACCTGTTCGTTGGCCTGGCTGAGGGAGCTCGCCGGCGCCTTGCCGGAAACCACCGCGTCCATGGCCGGCTCCATGATCCCCTTGACCTTGGCGGTGTTGTCCGTGATGGGGTACAGGAAGGTGGTCTTGTTCTTGACGTGCTCGGTGAAGGCTGTGACGTCCACGCCCTTGGCCGCGAATGCGGCGGCAGCCTTGTCCGAGGATGCCTTGAGCGCCGGGAAGACCACGGCCTTGGAGGCTACAACATCCTGGCAGTCAGCGGAGGCAAGGTACTCCACCCACTTGATGGATGCGTCCTTCTTCTTTGTTCCCGCCCAGATGGAATCGGCCAGGCCATTGAACATCGAGGCGCGCTCGCCCTTGGGGCCGACCGGGGTGGGGGCGATGCCCACTTCGACGCCCTTGTAGCCGGTGTACTGGCCGATCATCCAGGAGCCGTGCGCGTTGATGGCCGACTTGCCGGCGGCGAAGGTGTCAGCCATGGCTGCGCCCACAGTGGTCTCCAGCTTGGGCATGTAGCCCTTGTCAGCCAGCCCGGCGAACCATCCCATACTCTCCTGGAACTTGGGGTCGTCGTAGTTGTAGTGCGTGCCCCACGGGTTCTTGTCCGTGTGGGACCATCCGGTGGTGTTGGTGAGGTAGCTCCACTCGGTCTGGCCGGAGGAGTCGCCGCCGCCGTTCAGGCCCAGTCCGTACACGGCCACATTGTTCTTGTCGAAGCCGGGCTCGTCGCCGCGCTTGCCGCTCTTGTCCACAGTGAGGTGGGCGATGACCTTTTCGTAGGTGCCGCCGTCTTCGGGGTTCCACGTGAGGTTCTTCATCTGGTCCTCGGTGATGCCCGCGCTGGCGAGCATCGCCTTGTTGTAGAAGAGGCCAATGGTGTCCCAGTCCTTGGGCAGGCCGTAGCGCTTGCCGTCCTGGCCTACCCAGAGATCGGCGAGGCCTTCGTTGTACGCGGTCAGGTCGATGTTGTCCTTTTTGACGGCGTCATCGATGGCCAGCAGCTGCTTTTTCTCGGCCAGTTCGCCGTAGCGTCCCAGGTGGTTGGTGAACACGTCCGGAGCGGTGCCGCCCACGAAGCCGTTGGTCAGGGTGCTCCAGTAGTCGTCCCACCCGCGCTGGGTGATCTTGACCTTGATGTCCGGGTTGGCCTTGCTGAAGTCGTCAGCGCACTGCTGGTACGCGGGGAGCTGGTTGGCGTCCCAAAGCCAGTAGTTGATCTCGCCCTTGGAGCCCTCGGCGGAGGAGGAGGATCCACTGCAGGCGGACAGGGAGAGCGCCACAGCGGCGGCAACGGCGACGGCGCCGAGTGATTTCTTCATGGTTCTACTTTCCGTTCAGGGGTGGGGTGGAAGGGTTGCAGGTGGTTACTTGATGCCGGAGAAGCCGATGGAGTTGACGATCTTCTTGCCAAAGGCGGCGAAGAGGATCAGCACCGGCAAGGCGGAGATCAGGGTGGCGGCCATGAGCCCGGACCAGTCCGGTGCGCCCTGGGGTGATTGGGACTTGAAGACGCCCAGGCCAACCTGCAGCACGCGGACGTCGTCCTGGGAGCCCACCAGCAGCGGCCAGAAGTATTCGTTCCACTGGCCGATGAAGGTGAGCAGGGCAAGGGTGGCGATGGGGGCTGCGGCGTTGGGCAGGACGATCTGGAAGAAGATCCTCAGGTGCTTGGCGCCGTCGAGCATTGCTGCCTCTTCCACCTCGCGGGACATGTTCAGGAAGAACTGCCGCAGGAAGAAGATGGCGAACGGGGTCATGAACAGGTAGGGGAGGACCATTCCGAGCATCGTGTTGAGCAGGTCCAGGTTCTTGATCAGCAGGAAGTTTGGCAGTGCGGTGAAGATCGGCGGGACCAGCATGGTGCCGAGGAAGAGGCTGAAGACGGCGTTCCGGCCCTTCCAGCGCAGCCGGGCGAAAGCGTAGGCGGCCATCGCGCTGAAGAACACTGCCCCGGCGGTAGTGATCGAGGAGAAGATGATGGAGTTCCGCAGGTAGAGCCAGAAGTCGATCTGTGCTCCGGAGCCGCCTTCTGCCACAGCCTCGGCTGCCGTCTGGAGCCCGAAGACGCGTTTGAAGGCGCCGAAGCTGAACTCGGCCGGCAACAGGCTGGTGGCATTGGTGGCCAGTGCATTGTTGGTGGACAGCGCCGTCCGAAGGACCCAGAGGAAGGGCAGGACCGAGACGGCGATAGCGAGGACCAGGAGGGCCCAGGCGGCGGCGCGGCGGGGGTTGAAAGTACGACGGCGGCTGGTTGCGGCCGGCAGCGGCGCGCGGCTTGCAGTGGTGGTCATGGAGGATTCCTTAGTCCAGGTCCGACTCGTTGCCCTTGAGGAACTTCATCTGGATGAAGGCCACCAGGGCGAGGATGAGGAAGAGAATGACGGCGATGGCGGATCCGTAGCCGAAGTCCGACTCGGTGAATGCGCGCTGGTAGATGTAGTACTGGATGACGCGGGTGGCGTTGACCGGGCCGCCTCCCGAGGTGACGGCAACGGTGTCGAAGACCTGGAAGGAACCGATCACGGTCACCACCAGCACCAGGACCAGGACCGGGCGAAGCAGCGGAATGGTGATTTTCCGGAAGGTCTGGAAGGCTGACGCGCCGTCCAGTTTCGCTACCTCGTATACGTGGCCGGGGATGGCCTGCAGGCCGGCGAAGATCAGCAGCGCCGTGTAGCCCATGTGCCGCCAGGTGTTGATCAGGGCCTGGGTGGGGATGGCCCACGCTTCACTGCCGAAGAAGGCCACCCGGGGAAGTCCCGCCCACTCGATGAACTGGTTCACCACGCCGATCTGGTAGTCGAGCATCCAGAACCACAGCAGCGCGGCGATCACGTTGGACATCAGGTACGGCAGCAACAGGGTGCCCCGAATGATGGTGGATTTGGCTACCTGGTGCATCAGGAGGGCCAGCCCCAGGGCCAGTGCGGTCTGCAGGACGATGTTCAGGAAGACGTACTGTCCTGTGACGGCCAGGGAGTTCCAGAAGAGGGGATCCTTGGCGATGGCCGTGTAGTTTTCCATGCCCACCCACTCGGGGTCGCCCAGAATGCTGTATTCGGTGAAGCTCAGGTACACGCCGCGGACGGTGGGCACGACGTAGAAGACGATGAAGCCGATCATGGCCGGTGCGATGAAAAGCAGGGCTATCTTGAGGTCACCGAGCTGGCGGAGACCGCCGTTGCGCTTGGGTTTGTCCGGTGCCGGCGAAAGAGATCTTGAGCGTTTGGCAAGGGTGGTCATCTTCGACCCTTTCCTGACTGTGACGGGGGTAACAACTTGGAAAGCAATCTACACGAGTAGATTAGAGGTCGCAAGAGTGATTTTTAATCATTCATAAACAGGATTTTCCACTTAATTGTCCTGTTGACTCGAGTAGAAGCGAATGGAACACTGGGTTCACTGATGGACAGCGCTTGCCTGAGTGCTTCCACCGTCCAGGAAAGGTAGACAATGACGTTTTCAATCGGCGTAGTAGGAGCCGGCCAGTTCGGCGGCCAGTTCGCGCACCTGTTCAACCTCCACCCCGGCGTCAGCGACGTCTATGTGGTGGACGAGCGGCCGGAGCGTGCTGCCGAAGCCGTGGAGCGGTACCACCTGGCGGGCACCAAGGCGGACTTCGAAGAACTTCTCGCCTCGGACGTTGACGCCGTTGCCATCTTTACCCAGCGCTGGACCCACGGGCCGCTGGTGCAACGGGCGCTGCGGGCAGGCAAACACGTCTACTCGGCTGTCCCCATGGCGGTTTCCGAAGAGGAAATCGCCCGCATCATCGAGGCCGTCCGGGACACCGGCCTGGTGTACATGATGGGCGAGACCAGCTACTACAACCCGGCCACGGTGTATGCCCGCGAGCAGCAGGAGGCCGGCAGGTTCGGCCGGATCTTTTACTCCGAGGGCGATTACGTTCACGACATGGACCTGGGGTTTTACGATGCCTACCAGTACAGCGGCGGCGACCGCTGGAAAGAGACAGCCAGCTACCCGCCCATGCTGTACCCCACGCACGCGATCGGTGGAGTGCTGGGTGCAGTCCCGTCGCACGCGGTCAGCGTCAGCTGTGTAGGGGTCCGGGATGACCGGAACGACGGCGTCTTCGACCGCGACGTCAGCATGTTCGGCAACGACTTCTCCAACGCCACCGCGCTCTTCGAGCTGAACGACGGCGGCGTCATGCGCACCAATGAGATGCGCCGGGTAGGCTACCCCTCCCACATCCGCGAATCCCGCTTCCGCTTCTTTGGTACTGAGGCAAGCTTCGAACAGCTCGCCAAGGTCACCGTGTGGCAGGACAAGCAAAACGTCCATGACATCTCGGAGCAAATGGAAACCCGGCCCAGCATGTCCCTGGACGACCCCTCGCTGGCCAACGTGGCCCCCGAGCTTCGCGATGCCTTCGTCTCCGGGCTCGCACCCGTCCATAACGCGGAAAGGCTTCCCGAGGAGTTTCGCGGTGCACCCAATGGGCATGAAGGCAGCCACCACTTCCTTGTGGACGACTTCGTCACCGCGGTCAACAACGGCACCCTGCCGCCCGTGAATGCCTGGGTTGCTGCCCGCTACACCCTTCCAGGCATCGTGGCCCACCAGTCCGCCCTGCAAAACGGCGCGCGGCTTCCCATCCGCGACTTTGGCGACGCCCCGTCCACTGGTAGCTAGCATGTACTCCATGGCCACTTCGACTGTTCCGGCGCCCCGGGGACCGGTGACGCGCAAGGATGTTGCGCGCTATGCCGGCGTCAGCACCGCCGTCGTCAGCTATGTGGTCAATGGCGGACCCAAAAAGGTGGCCCCGGCCACGGAGGCGAAAGTCCAGGACGCCATCCGCCGGCTGGGGTACCGTCCCAATGCTGCCGCACGGGCCCTGAAGCTGGGGTCCAGCGAAACAATAGGCCTGGTCATCCCGGACAACAGCAACCCGTTCTTCTCGCTGCTGGCCCATGCGGTGGAAGATGCCGCCGCTGAACTGGGCTACGCCCTGGTGCTGACCAATTCGGACGGAAACCTGGCGAAGGAACTCCGGAACGTCCGCAACCTTGCTGCGCGGCAGGTGGACGGGGTGATCCTTTCCAGCGTTTTGATGGAACCTGCCCTGCCGGAACTTGAATCTGCGGAGATCCCTGTTGTCCTGCTGAACCACAGCGGCGATGCGCCAGGATTCAACAGCGTGGGGGTGGATCTGGTGGCCGGGGCAAAATCGGCTGTCAAACACCTGATCGGCCACGGGCACACCAACATCGCCCTCGCCATGGGTACCAACACCGGCAACTACTATGACGGCCGCGAGGAGGGCTGGCTGCAGGCCCTGGCCGAGGCGGGCCTGCCGGAGGGTCCCATTGTCCGCGCCCCCTTCACCCGGGAGGGCGGGTACGCGGCGGGCAAGCGGCTCCTGGCCGCCGCGGACCGCCCCACCGCCATTTTTGCCACCTCCGACCTGCAGGCAGTGGGGATCCTCCGGGCCCTCCATGAAGCGGGGCTGTCCATTCCGGAGGACATCGCCCTGGCATCCTTTGACGGTTCAGCTGAAGCGGAATACAGCTGGCCTCCCCTCACCACAGTGAAGCAACCGGCAAAGGCCATGGCGGAGGCCGCCGTCAGCGCCCTGATCGGCGCACACCGCGGCAGTGCATCCGAGCACCTGATCTTCCCCGCCGAACTGCAGGTCCGGCAGTCCTGCGGCTGCCCCTAGGCTGCAGCGAGCCGGAGCTTGCCCACCTTGTCCTGCAGGACACGCTGGGCTTCCGAACCCAGCCCCGGATCGCTGATCACCTCATCCACTTCGTCCAGCGACGCAATGGAACTGATGCCAAGGACACCCCATTTGGTGTGGTCCGCCAGCACCACTGTTTTGCGCGCGGCAGCCACAAAGGCACGGTTTGTTTCCGCCTCGAGCAGGTTGGGGGTGGTGAAGCCGGCCACCGCGTCCATGCCGTGGACGCCCAGGAACAGCAGGTCCAGGTGCAGCTGCTTCAGGGCGCTGGTGGCGATGGGGCCCACCAGGGCGTCCGACGGGGTCCGCTGGCCGCCGATGAGGATCACCGTGGAGCTGTAGTGGGTCCGGCCTGCGGCCGCGGCATGGTGGAACAAGTCCGCGATGCGCACTGAGTTGGTGACCACGGTGATGGGCGGCCCGTTAACAAGTTCTTTGGCGAGCGCCCAGGTGGTGGTTCCGGCGCTCAGGCCAACGGCCATCCCCTCCTGGACCAGCGCAGCCGCTTCAACGGCAATGGCACGCTTCTCCGAGGTCAGCTGTGTGGACTTCAGTTCGAAGCCGGGTTCATGGGTGCTGGCGTCCCCCGGAAGCTTGGCGCCGCCGTGGATCCGTTCAAGCCGGCCGGCTTCCTCCAGCAGTTCGATGTCCCGCCGGACGGTCATGAGGGATACGCCCAGCTGCTGGGCCAGGTCTGACACGCGGACAACCCGTTCCCGCTGGACTGTGTCCACGATGGCCTGGTGTCGAGCGGCGGGGAGCATGGTGTTCCTTTCGGGCGGAGGTTGGGGGAGCAGCGTCCCCGTCACAGTCCATCTTTACCTACCCCTTGCTGGAACCAAGTGTCAGGCCCGCAACAAACTGCCGTTGCAGGAGCAGGTAGATGACCAGGGTGGGAATGACGGTGATGACCGCTCCCGCGGCCAGGAGGTTGTAGTTGCTCAGGAACTGTCCCTGCAGGTTGTTGATCGCGGTGGTGATGGGGAGCCGGTTGCCGCTCTGGATGAAGAGGAGCGGCCAGAAGTAGTCGTTGTAGATGAAGATGACCTCAAGCGTGGCCAACGCGGCGAACGCGGGCCTGCACAAGGGCATGATGATCTCCCGGTACTGCCGCCAGATGCCCGCGCCGTCCACCAGCGCAGCCTCGGTCAGGTCTGCGGAGAGTGCCTTCATGTAGTTGGAGAGCACGAAGGTGCAGAACCCCATTTGGAACCCGATGTGGATGGCGATCACCACGATGTAGGTATTGAGCAGGTTGCCGGAGTCGCTGAACGAATAGGGCACCTCCAGGTGTTTGGCCATCTCGAACAGGGGTGCCGCCAGGACCTGCGGGGGCAGCAGGTTGCCGGCGGTGAACATGATCAGCAGGGTGATGTTGAACTTCCAGTTCACCCGGCTGACGGCGAACGCCATCAGGGAGGCAAGGAACAGCGTCAGCAGGACGGAGGGGACAGTGATGATGACCGAGTTCCAGAAATAGGTGGCGAACCCGCCCTGGGTCCAGGCCTGGACGAAGTTGTCGAAGTTGAACTCCCCGGCCACGCTGAAGTAGCCATGCTCGTTGGTGGAGGCCACCGGCCGGAGCGCGGTGAAGAGGGCCCACCCCAACGGAACCAGCCACATGACGGCCATGGCCGCAAGGAAGATGTGTGTCCCGTAATGGCGTTTGGGCCGGCTGCCGGAGCGGGACTGGTTGGCGGTGGCGTTCCCGGCGGCGCGGGCAGCGGCAATGCTCATGCTTGGTTCTCCTTGCCGAAGGTGCGGCTGAGGTAGAAGACGATGGGAACAAGCGAGATGACCAGCAGCACCACCGCCAGGGCAGATCCGACGCCGATCACCTGGCCCTCGCCCACCAGGTTCTGGATCACCAGGGCACTGAGCATTTCCAGGCCGTTGGTGCCGCGGTTGATGACATAGACGACGTCGAAGGCCCGGAGGGACTCGATGATGGTGATCACCACGATGACGATGTTGATGGGGCGCATGGCCGGGAAGACCACGCGGAAGAAGGTCTGGACGGCGCTGGCGCCGTCGATGGCCGCAGCTTCCTTCAGGCTCGGGTCCACGCCCTTCAGGCCGGCCAGGTACAGCAGCATGACGTAGCCGGCATGCCGCCAGGTGGCGGCGATCATTGCCGCCCAGATGTTGACCGACGAGTCTCCGAACCAGTCCACTGCCTTCGGTGTGCCGGCCGTGCCCAGGAGGAAATTCAGGAGCCCGTTGTCCCGCTGGTAGAACAGCTGCCAGATGATGCCGATCAGGGCGAGGGACAGCATGACGGGGGCGAAGAAGATACTTTGGTAGATCTTGCTGCCACGGATGTTCTGGTCCAGGAGCACGGCCAGCAACAGGCCCAGCGGCGTGGCGATCAGTGCCAGGAACAGGAGCCACAGCAGGTTGTGCTGGACCGCGGGCCAGAACGGCGGGTAGTCCTGGGAGATGAATTGGTAGTTTTCGCCTCCCGCCGGACGGATGTCCGCCAGGTCCAGCCCGTTCCAGCGGGTGAAGCTGAGTCCCACGGACATCAGCGTGGGCAGCCAAACGAGGGCCAGTTCGATCAGGGTGGGGATGCCCACCATCAGGGACAGGACCAGTTTGTCCCGCCCGGACAAACGGCGGACACGGCCGCTTTTGGCGGGCCGGGAGCCGGCGGGTTCCCGCGCTTCCGGCGGGATCAGTTCTTGTGCAGTGCTGCTCATGGAAATCTTTCCCTAGCTGGGGCCTGGTGCAGGTGGGGAAGGACGACGGCGGAAGTCTCCTGCCGCCGTCGTCCTGCCTTTGACGGGACTACTGCGCTGTGTTCAATTACTGCGCTGCGTAAAGGGTTTTGGCCTGCGCCTCAAGGTTCTTGACATCCACGCTGCCGTCCTTGATGAAGCTCTGCAGGGCAGGGATCATCACGTTGTTGGCCATGGCCGGCAACGCGTCGCGGTCAAAGAACTGGCTGATGTACTTGGCGCCCTTGATGGTGTCCGCGCACTTCTTGTTGAGCGGAGTGAACTTTGAGGTATCCGCACCCTTGGCCGTTGCGATGTTCGAGTTGTCCACCTTGGCATAAGCGTCCTGGGCCTCGGGCGTGCCAAGGAACGCCAGGAAGTCCCGGGCGGCCTTGTTCTCGCCGCCCTTTTTCGAGAGCAGCAGGCCGTCGATGGGTGCCTCCACTGCGTCCCGCCCTTCCATCGCGATTTCCGGGAAGGCGAAGAAATCGATGTCGTCCAGCACCGCGGGGTCGGTGAACTGCTGGGTGACGAAGGAACCAAGGAGGTACATGCCGGTCTTCTTCGCTTCCAGGGCTTTGGCGGCGTCCTGCCAGGTCTGGCCAAGCGCTGCGGGGTCCTGGAAGGGCAGAAGCGCCTTCCAGGTGTCAAAGACGGCACTGACCTTCTGCTGGTCCCAGGATTCCTTGTGGGCGCAGAGGTCCACGTGGAACTGGTAGCCGTTCAGCCGCATGTTCAGGTAGTCGAACGTCCCCATGGCCGGCCAGCCGTCCTTGTCCGCAAAGCCGATGGGAATGATGCCGTCGGCCTTCATTTTGGCGGCGAGCGACTTCAGCGCATCAAAGGTTTCGGGGACTTGGTAGCCCTTTTCTGCCCACAGGCTCTTCCGGTAGAAGAATCCCCACGGGTAGTTGTAGTTGGGCACGAAATACATTTTGCCGTCCGGACCGGTGGAGGCTTTCTTCAGCGCATCGGAGTAGTTGCCGCCAATGGTCTGCCAGACGTCGTCAATGGGCGCGAGCAGTCCCTTCCCCGCGTAGTACTGCATGCGGTAGCCGGCGAACCAGGTGAAGGCATTATCCGGTGAACCCTGCAGGTACGAATTGATCTTGTTCTGGAAATCGTTGTGGGGCACAACGTTGGTGGTGACCTTCTTGCCGGTCTTTGCCGTGAAGGCATCCGTGACGGCCTGGTACGCACGCTTGGGAACATCATCCGAAGAACCTGAACCAAACGTCAGTCCGGAGGAATCGGAGCCGGTTGCCGACGGTCCGCTGCCGCCGGTACATGCTGCCAGGAACGGGATGCCGGCCAGGCCGGCAGCCCCCACGCCGACTGTCTTGAGGATGGTCCGCCTGCTTGGAAATGCAGTTGCCGACGCATCGAACTTTGAAGCCATGTTCTCTCCCTTGAAAAATAGCCGGTGTGAGGCACCTCACATACGCTGACTATAATCTTGCAAAAGCGAACATGGAAGAACTTTAAATAACAGTTTCACCACTGGCGCCGTTTGAATCGTCACAACGCAGGAATGGCCCCGCTTTCCCGCGATGACGCGGGAAACGGGGCCATTCAGTGGTCCGGGAAGAGATGCTAAGCCACTGTTACTTTCTGAGCGACTGGGCGATCTGCTGCATGATGGTGGGATCGGAGAGGGTAGTGGCGTCGCCCGGATCGCGGCCCTCGGCCACGTCCTTGAGGAGGCGGCGCATGATCTTGCCGGACCGGGTCTTGGGCAGTTCCGGCACCACCAGGATGTTCTTGGGCTTGGCGATGGGTCCGATCTCCTTGCCCACATGGTTGCGCAGTTCCTGCACGGTGGCGTCACCGTTGTTCACCGCATCGCCGCGGAGGATGACGAACGCCACCACGGCCTGCCCGGTGGTTTCGTCCGTTGCGCCCACGACGGCAGCCTCCGCCACGGCGGGGTGAGAGACCAGGGCGGATTCGATTTCGGTGGTGGAGAGCCGGTGTCCGGAGACGTTCATGACATCGTCCACGCGGCCCAGCAGCCAGATGTCGCCGTCTTCGTCCTTCTTGGCCCCGTCGCCGGCGAAGTACATGTTTTCGAAGCGGGACCAGTAGGTGTCCTTGAACCGCTGCGGATCACCCCAGATGCCGCGCAGCATAGCCGGCCACGGTTCGCGGATGACCAGGAAGCCGCCGTGGCCGTTGGGGACCGATTCGCCCATCTCATCCACCACGTCCACAGCAATGCCGGGCAGCGGAACCTGCGCCGAACCGGGCTTGGTGGCGGTGACGCCGGGGAGCGGGGCGATCATCTGCGCGCCGGTTTCGGTCTGCCACCAGGTGTCCACGATGGGTGCCTTGTCGCCGCCGATCACCTTGCGGTACCACATCCAGGCCTCGGGGTTGATGGGCTCGCCCACCGAACCCAGCACCCGCAGGGAGGAGAGGTCGTACTTCGCAGGGATTTCCGCGCCCCATTTCATGAAGGTGCGGATGGCGGTGGGGGCGGTGTAGAGGATGGAAACCTTGTACTTTTCCACGATCTCCCACCAGCGGCCCTGGTGCGGGGAGTCCGGGGTGCCTTCGTACATGACCTGCGTTGCCCCGTTGATGAGCGGAGCGTAGGCGACGTAGGAATGGCCGGTGACCCAGCCGACGTCGGCCGTGCACCAGTACACGTCCGTTTCCGGGTGCAGGTCAAAGACTGCCCGGTGGGTGTAGGCGGTCTGGGTGAGGTAGCCGCCGGTGGTGTGCAGGATGCCCTTGGGCTTCCCGGTGGTGCCCGAGGTGTACAGGATGTACAGGGGGTGCTCCGAATCGTGGCCAACGGCGGTGTGCTCGGCTGAAGCGGATTCCACCGTGTCCGCCCACCAGTGGTCACGGCCTTCCGTCCAGTCAACGTCCTGGCCGTTGCGCTTGACCACCACCACGTTCTGCACCGTGTGGCCGTCGTGGGCCAGGGCATCGTCAACCGCCGCCTTCAGCGGGCTTGGCTTGCCGCGGCGGTAGGTGCCATCGGCAGTGACAACGAGCTTGGCCTCGGCGTCGTCGATCCGTGACCGGAGTGCATCGGCGGAGAACCCGCCGAAGACTACGGAGTGGACCGCGCCGATCCGTGCGCAGGCCAGCAAGGTGATGACGGCTTCCGGGATCATGGGCAGGTATACGGCAACCCGGTCACCCTTGGCCACGCCCAGGGACTCGAAAGCGTTGGCGGCCTTCTTCACTTCTTCGGTCAGTTGGGCGTACGTGTAGGTGCGGGTGTCGCCGGGCTCGCCCTCGAAGTAAATGGCCACGCGGTCGCCTTTGCCGGCCTCGACATGCCGGTCCAGGGCATTGTAGGCAGCGTTGAGCTCACCTCCCACGAACCACTTGGCGAACGGCGGGTCCGACCAGTCCAGGGCCTGCGTGAAGTCCTTGCTCCAGGTCAGCAGTTCCCGTGCCTTCTTGGCCCAGAAGGCCGGCCGGTCCGCATTCGCCTCGTCGTACTCGGCTGCGGTGACAACGGCGTCGGCAGCGAATTCAGCGGAGGGCGGGAAAGCCCGGGTCTCATTGAGCAGGTTCTCGAAGGCGTCGCCCTGATGGCCTTCCTGTCCTGCCGGCTGGGCCGAAGCGGACGGAACGGTGGCCGTGGAGCTGGGGGTGTCCTGGGACATGTGAACCTCATCATTCATCGATCTTCGCCGCGCGGGACGCCGCCACCGCATGGCCCGCCGTTCGCACGGCACTGGGCTTCAGCCGGGGCGGCATACCGCAAAGAGCTGTTCCGCAATCAAGCCTAATGCTTCCCGCGCATCGGCTGTGTGCGGCGTCACATGCACCACCGCGAGCGGCATTTTTTATGCGGTGAATGGCGTCTGCATGACTCGCCCGGCACCCGTGGAGACCTGCTCCAGCTAGTGATCGGCTTGGCCGTTGACTAGGCTGAGATGGAATTGTGACTTCACTTCGGACCGCGCCGGCGGGGCGCACACAGTGCCTTGCCGGGCCCGGACCGCATGTCAAGACGGCACAGTTTTCGGGTCCGGACCGGTCCCGGTGCCGCCACGCTAAGGAGAGCAGAATGAACCAGCAGAGCTACGGCCAGCGAACGGGCCCGGACACCAAGGCGGAAAACGGAGGATCCGGATCCGCCCTGGGAGGACCAGGGCACGCGACACCGGCCGGCAACGACGCCAAGGGGCAGTCTGCAGGGCAGAAGGCCGCCTCCGCAAAGATCGACCCGAACGCCAACCAGGCCGTGCTTGGACCGTTCACCGTGCGGGACCTGGCCGTCTTCGCCGCCACCCTGGTTCTGTTCGTCGCATCCCTGCTTCCCCTCTTCGGCGCCAGGTACAACCTGTGGAACCTGAACAACCTGTTCTTCCTGGGACTGGGCATCATCCTGCCGCTGATTGCCAGCGCACTGTTCGCCGCCCGCCGCCTGGCACCCGCCACCAGGATCCGGGTGGGTTCGCTCTCGATCGACCAGTTCGCCTCCGTGGTGGCCTCCTTCGCCCTTGCCTTCTTCTTCCTGTCGGTTGCAGGCGGGTATGCCACCAGCCTGCTGGTGGGCCTGATCGGCGCGCTCATCCTCTTCGCCGCCACCGTGTTGGGCCGCTTCCTGCCGTACCTTTCGGCGGACTTCAAGGACCGGCCGGAATCACCGGCCCACATCGTGGCACGTGAGGCCGCGGTTCCGGCCCGGAAGCCGCGGACCCCCAAAGCTCCCAAGCCCGGGTCCGGCTCCAACCAGTCCGGCTCCAACCAGTCAAAGGGCGGCTTCAAGGGCGGCGCCCTGTTCGGTGGCGCCGGTGCAGGTTCCTCCTCAGTCCAGCCGGGATCTTCCAGCCCCAGCCAGCAGCCGGCGCGTTCCGCTCACATGCCCGCTACCGCTGCCGTCCCCGTGACGAATCCCCGGGGTGCCACTGCGGGAGCCGCCGCGGCGGGAACCCCCGGCGCAGGAGCCGCCGGCGCGGGAGCTGCCAGTGCGGGAACCGGCGCGGCAGCTGCCGGGGCCGGCACCGTCCCGGCGGGAGCGACCCCCTCAGTCTCCGCGCCAACCGCGCCCGTATCAACGGCTCCTGAAGTCTCCGACCAGGAAGCCCGCACGCCGCATGCCGACGCCGGCCCGCCCACCCAGGCAGCCGACGTCGTCCGCCCTGGCCCAACCCCGGCAGCGGAGGAGACGCAGCACGCGGCAGCCCCTGCAGCCGGCGCTCCACAGGCGGCATGGGAACCGCCGGCCGCCACCGCCGTGCACCAGCAGGTCCGTGCCGAGCAGCCGATCGGGGCAACGGTGGATCCGTCCAGCCGCCACGACGAGGCTGACGGGCAGCCGATCCATGAGGCGTTCTGGTTCGCCGTCGCCCAGCACCGCACGGCCTATGACCCCCGGACGGGCGCGCCTGCGTTCGTGATCGAACCAGGCGGATGGGTGCTGGCACTTGAGGACAGGGGCCACGAATTCCTGGTCCAGCACACGGACGGGCGGCTGGGCGTACTGCGCGACCTCAGCAACATCGAGCGCGGCTGACGCCGGTGGCAGGGCCCCGCAGCAAAACCGGGCAGGCCGCGGGCATGCCCGTGGTCTCGTCCGAATCCGTCCTGGCGCTGAAGCGGCGGGCACGGCGTATCCACCGGGCCCTCGCCGAAAAATACCCGTATGCCCACGCGGAACTGGACTTCCGCAACCCGTTCGAACTGCTGGTGGCCACCGTGTTGTCCGCCCAGACCACCGACGTCACGGTCAACCAGGTCACCAAAGTGCTGTTTGCGCGCTGGCCCAACGCCCGGGCGCTGGCGGAGGCGGACCCCACGGAGCTGGAAACCATTCTCAAGCCCACCGGGTTCTTCCGCGCCAAGGCGAGTAACGTCCGTGCGCTGTGTACGCGCCTGGTGGACGACTTTGATGGTGAAGTCCCGGGGCGGATGGAGGATTTGGTCACCTTGCCCGGGGTGGGCCGCAAGACCGCCAACGTGGTGCTCGCCAACGCCTTCGGCATTCCGGGCATCTCCGTGGACACGCATTTCGCCCGGCTCGCGAAGCGGTTTGGCTGGACCCAGTCCGAGGACCCGGTGCAGATCGAACAGGACGTGGCGGAGCTGTTTGAGCGCAGGGACTGGACCATGCTGTCCCACCGGGTCATCTTCCACGGCCGCCGCGTCTGCCACGCCCGGAAGCCGGCCTGCGGGGCCTGTCCCGTGGCCAACTGGTGCCCCAGTTACGGGCTGGGGGAGACCGATCCCGTCAAAGCGGCCAAGCTGCTGAAATATGAACTCGCACCCGGCAGCGAGGCGCTGCTGGAGCAGTACCTGTCCGAACAGCACCGGGCCGCGGAGATCCGGATGGCTTCCCAGACGAGGGCTCCGTGAGCGCACGCGAAGACCTGGCCGGCCTGGTCCGGCGGGCGGCATCCGGAACGGCCGGCCCGCCCGATCCGCGCTGGGCAGCGCTGACCGTGGACGCCGAGCGTGCCCGCAGGGCCGCCGTCCTGATGCTCTTCGGCGTGCTGGACGACGTCCCGGCCGCCTCCGGCAAGCCGCTGGCGCCCGCGGACCTGGACGTCCTGCTCCTGGAGCGCGCCCATACCCTGGGGTCCCATCCGGGGCAGGTGGCGTTTCCCGGCGGCAGCATCGACCGGGGCGAGACACCCGTGGCCGCTGCGCTCCGGGAAGCCGAGGAGGAAACCGGACTGGACGCAGGCGGGGTGGAAGTCCTGGGCACGCTCCAGGACCTGGGCCTGGCCCACAGCAACTTCCTGGTGACGCCCGTGCTCGGGTGGTGGCATTCGCCGTCGCCAGTCCGGGTGGTGGACTACGGCGAGTCCGCACAGGTATTTCGCGTCCCGGTCAGGGACCTCCTGGACCCGGACAACAGGGTCATGGCCACCGTCCACCGGGCAGGCCGTACGTTCGACAGCCCTGCCTTCACGGTCAACGGCGTGGTGGTGTGGGGCTTCACGGGGATCGTGCTGAGCGGCCTCTTCGACCAGCTCGGCTGGTCCGTTCCGTGGGACCGCACCAGGCTGCACCCTATAGGGGTCTAGTTTTCAGGCCTGCTGCTGGCGCAAATCCACCACGATTCCGGTGGCGGCATTCTCGCGCATGGCCTTGATCCCGTCGCGGAGCATGCTGAGGGATTTGAAGGTTGGTGACACCGCAACGATGTTGCCCTCGGCATCGGTGAGCCGCAACCGGTACGACTCGTCGCCTGCACGGTGTATTTCAAATCTTCCCGCCATGGACGGGGACCTCCCTGGTATGCGTCGTTGCATCAGCGTGTGGACCGGTCTGCTTCAGTCGTCGCTTCGACTGTAACGTCCGTCACCGGGGGAGTATAGCTACCACCGGGTAGGTTACTTTTGCGTCGCCAAGGGTACTTCGCATTGTTGCAGGCAAGCATGGCTGGCCCCCGCCCTGCTATTTGGCGAGGTCGTAGGAGTCAACCACGGCCATGCTCACCGGGAACTCCACAGGGATGGGGCCGAACAGCAGCTCCTTCGCAGCCTTCGCTGATTCCTCGATGGCCGCGATGCAGGCGCCGACGCCGTCCGCCGGCGCATGCACCATCACCTCGTCATGCAGGAAGAAGGCAAGCTCGGCCCGCACACCCCCGCCGCTGCCACCGGTTCCTGCCGTCCGCAAGGCGCGCAGCCGCCGTCGTAATTCTGCCAGCCAGCAGGCCGCCCAGTCCGCTGCCGAGCCCTGGACCACGAAGTTCCGGGTGAAGCGCCCGCGGGACCGGGCAATCGACTCTGCCCGCCGCTGCTCATCCGCCGTGGAACAGCGCTGGCTCAGGAACCACTGCTGCGAGGGCGGAGGACTGCTGCGGCCCAGCCTGGTGGTCACCGTCCCGCCCGCCTCACCGGCCCGTGCCGCGCGTTCCACAAAATCCACCGCGCGCGGATAGGTGCGGGCCAGCTGCGGCATCAGGCGGCCTGCCTCGCCGGAAGTGGCCCCGTACATGGCCCCCAGCAGGGCCATCTTCGCCTTGGCCCGGTCCCCGCCAAAGCCCTTGGCGGCGATCCCGGCATACAGGTCCTGGTCCCGCGCCGCCTCAGCCATGGCCGAGTCCTGCGCGAGGGCGGCCAGCACGCGCGGTTCCAGCTGAGAGGCATCGGCAACGATGAGCTTGTGGCCGGGGTCGGCGTGCACCGCGCCGCGGACCTGGCGGGGGATCTGCAGCGCACCGCCGCCGCGGGATGCCCAGCGACCCGACACCACGCCGCCCACCACGTACTCCGGGCGAAACCTCCCGCCGTCCACCCAGGCATCAAGCCAGGCCCAGCCGTTCGCGGCGTGGAGGCGGGAAAGCTTCTTGTACTCCAGCAGCGGCTCGATGGCCGGATGGCTGGACTCCCTGAGCTCCCACTTCCGCGTGCTTTTGACCTCGATCCCGTTGCGGTGCAGGGCACGCATCAGGTCCTGGGGGGAATCCGGGTTCAGCCCGGGTGAGTTGAGTAGGGCGCGCAGTTCCGCAGCCAGCGCCTCCAGCTTCACCGGTCGCTGGCCCACGGGCGGGCGGGAACCCAGGTGGCTGGCCAGTATCTGTTCGTGCAGGTCCTCGCGCCATGGGACGCCGGCATGCTGCATCTCGGCAGCCACGATGGCGGCCGCAGACTCGGCGGCGAGCAGGAGCTGGAGGCGGTTCCGACGGTTTTCCGCGGTGCCCACAGCGGCCAGCGCAGCCTGCTGGGCGGCGTATTCGGCCCGGAGCTCCTCAAGCGTCCAGCCGGGTGCCGGCGCAACAGCGGGGTTGTCGAACAGTGCCCCCTGGTCCGCAGGGGGACGCGGTGGCTGCAGTGCCTTTGGCGGAAGCACCGGATCTTCCACCGGTATCCTGTCCGTGTTCCGGGCATAGTCAGTGTGGGCGCTGAACTGGGAGAAGGCCAGGATGGTGCCGCAAAGGGTGACGTCATAGCAGCGTTCCACCTCCACCCCTGATGCGAGCAGGGCCGGGTACCAGTCCTGGGTCCGGTGCCAGATCCAGCGGGGCGGTTGGCCGCCGGGGCGCCGGGCTTCCAGATCGCGCACGACGGCGGCAAGGTCGGTGAGTGCCACGGTGCGGGGTTCCGGGTTGGCCGGCTGGGCGTGGCCCGCCTGGGTCAGTTCCTGGAGCGCCGCGCCGTGTGGGTGGGCGGCGAGCAGCAGGTACATGCTTCCATTCTGCCCTGCCGGGGGTATGGCCTGCCTCGGCGCTGGTGCCTTGCCCTCGGTGGTGCTTTACCCTCGTGGTGGTGCGGGCCGCGGAGGCAGCGGTGCAGGTTGTCCACATACGGGGTTTGCTCCCTTAACCGGGCTACGTCCTCGCGGCAGAGTGGCTCCATGAGCAGGCATCAGCTGAACGCATCCCCATCCGGACCGGGTCAGGCCGCCGGCTCTTCCTGGCGGCCAACGGACGGGGCGTCATCCGGCACGGCCTGGCTGCCGGACAACGTAAAGCCTGATGGTCCAAAACCTGGTGGTTCGGCGCCTGGCGGTCCGGGCGAGGTGCTGCTGGTGACCTCCTCCGGCGTCCTCCGGGCCGAAGTGGAGCGTATTGTGGCAGCCGCCGGTGCGCATCTGCGCGTTGTGCCCGATGCCGTGGAGGCTGGACGTCATTGGGAAGCGGCGTCCGCCGTCCTGGTAGGCAGCGACGTGCGTGAGTTGCCGCCGCGGCGCCAGACACCTGCAGTCATGGTGGGCCTCGACGGTGAAGGGGACAGCCTCTGGCACCTCGCCGCTGCCCTGGGGGCGGAACGTGTTGCCGTGCTGCCGGATGCTGCTGCCTGGCTGGCCGACCATCTGAGCAGGTCGCGGTCGCCAGGCCCGGGCGGACTGGTCCTTGGCATCACGGGCGGTTGCGGCGGCGCCGGAGCCACCACCGCCGCCATCTGGATAGCGCAGGCGGCAGCAGGGCTGGGGGTGCGTGTCCTGCTCGTTGACGGCGACCCATGGGGAGGGGGCCTGGAGCTGGCCCTCGCCGCCGAGGAAAACCCCGGGCTCCGATGGCCGGACCTCGCTGAGGCAAGGGGAAGCATCGACCCCCTCCAGCTCTCGGATTCCCTGCCGGTCGCGGGAGGCTTTTCCTTCCTGTCCTGGCCTGCCACACGTGAGCAGCCCCTTCCTGTCACCGCCGCAGCCGCAGCCGGTGTGCTTGACGCTGCCCGCCGTGGATATGAACTGGTCCTGCTCGACGTGGGAAGGGGTGCCGAGCCGCTCCATACGGTGGCGTGGGACTGCGACCGGATCATGATGGTGGTGCCCGCACAGCTGAAGGCGGCAGTGGCGGCGGTGCGCCTGCTCCAGGAGCTTCCGCCGGTGGAGGCGGCCCTGCTGGTCCGGGGCCGCCCCGGTTCTGCCCTGGACGCTGCGCTGATCGCCGATGCTGTAGGGCTGCCGGTGCAGGGCCGGATACCTGAACTCCGCGCCGTTGCGGGAGCCATGGAATCGGGCCGCCTGCTGGACCTGGGAAAGCGCCGGAATATCCGGAACTTTGCTGCCTCTGTGCTTGATTGGCTTGGCGATGACCTGACGGTGGGAGACATGGCATGATGCGGGCGCCGGGCAGTCCGCCGGCACCGCCCAGGGAAACAGGCGCCGCAGCGGGGGCTGGTGGCCTGGGTTCACGGCGCAGCGCCCGCATCCTGGAAACGGGCCAGTCAGGCCGCCCGGTGCGCAGCAGGGAAGCAGCCGGCGCCAGGACGGTCGATTCCGGGCTGCTGGAATCAGTCCGGGAATCCATGATGGCTGAGGCGGGAGCCGTGACGCCTTCACGCGTTGCGGCGGCGGTCCAGGCCACAGGCAAGCTGTTGGGCACAGCTGGATCACTCGCCGCAGTGGAGCGGATCAGTGCCGAACTGAACGGGCTGGGTCCGTTGCAGGAGCTTACCCGGGACCCCGCCGTCACGGACATCTTCGTCAACGCTCCCGGCTCCGTGTGGGTGGACCGGGGCCGCGGCATAGAGCGCGTTCCTGTCCTGTTCGACGGCGAGGCCCAGTTGCGGGCGCTGGCCTGCAGGCTTGTCGCCGCGGGCGGGCGCCGCCTGGATGACGGTTCACCCTGTGTCGATGTCAGGCTTGCCGGCGGCTACCGTGTCCATGCCGTGTTGCCGCCGGTTTCCACGTCCGGGACGCTGCTGAGCGTGCGGATCCGCAGGGAGCGGGTCTTCAGCATGGAAGAGCTGCGCTCCAGCGGAATGTTTGGTCCGGGAGTGCAGGCGGTGCTGGAGAAAGTCGTGGACAGGAGGCTGAGTTTCCTGATCAGCGGGGCCACGGGTTCCGGGAAGACCACGCTGCTTTCCACCTTGCTGGGCCTGTGTTCGGCGGAGGAACGGCTGGTCCTGATCGAGGACGCGTCCGAACTGAATCCTGTCCATCCTCACGTGGTCGCCCTGGAGTCACGCCACGGAAACCTTGAAGGCGGCGGTGCAGTGGATTTGGGCGAACTCGTCCGGCAGGCACTGCGCATGCGTCCGGACAGGCTGGTGGTGGGCGAGTGCCGGGGCGGGGAAGTCCGCGAACTCCTCACCGCGATGAACACCGGGCACAGCGGCGGCGGAGGCACGATCCATGCGAATACGGCAGCGGCAGTTCCCGCGAGGCTCAACGCCCTCGGGGCCCTCGCAGGGCTGGGCCCCGACGCCGTGCGTCTCCAGGCTGCCAGTGCGCTCGATGTTGTCATCCACGTGGGCAGGACGTCCCGGGGCAGGGAAGTCCTGTGCGTCGGACTGATTCATGACGGAACGGAGGGATTGACGGTGGTGCCGGCCGTTGAAGAATCGGGTGTGCCGGGTCCCGGCTGGCCTGCGCTCGCAGCCCGTTTGGGGATGGACCCCGGGGACATCCTGTGACGATCCTCCTCTGTGCGCTCCTGGTCGCCGCCATGGTGCTGCTCCTCAAGCCGCCCCTGAACGCCGCATCCAGGCTGCGGGCAGCGGGCGGCAGGAGCCCGAAGGCGCCCGGAGGCCGGAAACACCGGATACTGCCGTGGGTCAGCCCGGCCGGCAGGGGTTCCGAAAGGACGCGGGGACCCGGCCTGACCCTGGTGGTTCAGCAGTTGGCGGCGCTGCTCAAAGGCGGACGAACGCCGGGGCGGCTGTGGGACGAACTGTGGACCGTGTATGGGAGCGCTGAGGATGGGCAGAGGCTTCACCTGGCACTCCCGTCCCCGGTGCTGTCAACGGGTTCCCTTGCAGTCCTGGCCTCCGCTCGCGCGGCCGCGGCAACCGGGGCTCCTGTTTCAGAGGCCCTCCGGCGTGCGGTTTCCGTGGCGTTCCCGCGCCGGGGCAGGGAAGCCAGGACATGGTCTGAGCTTGCTGCCTGCTTCGACATCGCCGAAGCCAGCGGTTGCCCCCTTGCCGACGTGCTGACCCGGTTCGCTGCCCAGTTGGAAGCGGAGGAGGATGCGGACGCGGCCCGGCAAACCGCTCTCGCCGGTCCCAAAGCCACAGTCCGCCTCCTGACTTGGCTTCCGGCGATGGGTCTTGGACTGGGCGTCGCGCTGGGTGTGGATCCGCTGGCCACCCTCTTGGGAACACCTCTGGGGCTGGCCGCGCTTTTTGGCGGCGTGGTGCTTACTGCAGCCGGGAGGGCCTGGTCCGCCCGGCTTGTTGCGGCGGCTGCAGGGGCAGGAGTGCCATGACTCCGGGTTGGGCCCCGGGCCTGGCGCTGTTCCTGCTGCTCGGCGCAGGTGTCTGGCTTGGGTGTTCAGGACCCGACCGGTCGCGTCACCGTCTCCGCCGCCTGTTTCATACCGGACCAGGAGCACGTCGGACGGCCGCCGCTGAGGAACCGGAGGGTGAGCGCAGCAGTGGCTTGAAGGATACGGCCATGATGCTCGAACTCGTCGCGGCGATGCTCGACGCCGGCGCTGGTATTGGCCGTTCGCTGGAACTGGTGGCTGCCTCCGCCGTGCCCCAATACAGAAACTCCCTGCGGCCCGTGGTCTCGGCGCTCGCCATTGGCGCCGACTGGGAAACAGCGTGGCGCAGCTCCGCCGTACGGCTCCCGGAAATCCTGGAGCTCCGGGATGCACTCGGCTTCGCCGCACTCACGGGGGCGCCGTCGTCCGCAATCCTCTACGCCCAGGCCGCCAGGCTTCGCCGGGAACGGTTCAGGGCCGCGGAAAAGCGGGCCGCCTCGCTCGGCGTGAAGCTGGTGGTTCCGCTGGGACTGTGTTCCCTTCCCGCCTTCATTTGCCTTGGCGTCGTCCCGGTCCTGCTGGCCCTGGTGCCCTCCGGCTGAACACAGGTTGCTCTGCCCGCAGCTGAACGCCGGTCCCTTCCTCCACAGAGGCCGGGCAGCCCACCTTTTCCACTTAGCGCATCCCCTCCCTTACCCGCTCCCGCGGGGACGGGAAGAGTCAAGACAGCCGGGAAAACCACCGGTACCAACGGAAAGGAAACCACATGTACATCAACCACCACCGCCGCCACTACACCGCCGGAACGTCCGCGCTCGCCGCGCCCGGCCAGAAGCCCGCACAACAGGACAGCAGCCGGCCCGCCACCAGCAGGGCACCGTACGCTTCCGCCGCTTCCCTTGCCCCCAAAGGTTCTGTCCCCGTAACCAGCAACGTCGTGCAGCTCTACCCCGGCGCGGGCAGTACCCGGCCCAGCATCCGGCGCTGCGGGCTGCTGGGTTCACAGGCGGGCATGGCCACCGCGGAATACGCCATCGCCACCCTCGCCGCAGTCGGGTTCGCCGGGCTGCTCGTGTTCATCCTCCGCAGCGACGAAGTACGTGGCTTCCTCCTCAACCTCATCCGCACGGCGCTGGCGCTGCCGTGACGGCTTCACCGGCCGGACGCCTTCTCCAAGGAGCCCTCGGTTACAGGTCGGTCGAAGCCACAGCCGTCGAAACAAGTTCCTTGGAAGACGGGAACCTGAAAGCCAGTTCCCTGGAAGACGGGACCGGCAGCATGGCCGGCGGCAGAGGGGGCAAGGGACCAGCGGGCTCCAGTGCAAACGCACAGGGTGCCGTGACTGCAGAGTTCGCTGTGGCGCTGCCTGCTGTACTCGCACTGATGGCCATGCTGCTGGCCGGAGCCGCCGCGGGGATGACGCAACTGCGCATTGAAGACGGAGCCCGGGCCGGTGCCAGGGCGCTGGCCCGGGGCGAGGACCCCGCGGCTGTGGAAAGGACGGTGAGGACGCTGGCGGGCGGTTCGGCCGCTGCGTCGGTTGCTGCCGACGGCGAATGGTTCAACGTGACCGTCACGGACCGGGTGCCGGGACCGTTGGGAGCATCCATCCCCTGGACACTGACTGCACGTGCGGCAGCGCGGAGCGAAACAGCGTGGACGGGTGCCGGCAGTGGCACTGGTGCCGTCGGGGGCCCCGCGCACGGCCGGGCAGCCAGATGATGGGAGTCGCTGAACGCCGGCATCACGTCATGGGGCAGGGCCACCCAGCCGGGGTCCTGAAGCATGCCGCCGGGCGGCACCATTCCACAGTCGGGCGCAGGAATCGCACCGCGGTCAGCTGCGGGCCGGGAACGCCTGATGGCCACGAACGCGGTTCCGGGACGGTCCTGGCCGCAGGACTGGCACTGGTGGTCATGACGGCCATGGCCGTCATGCTGCTGCTGGCGCAGTCGGCCGTGCTGGCTAGCAGGGCGGCCTCGGCTGCGGATCTGGCGGCTCTCGCCGCAGCGGATGCCCTGCGCGGCATCACCACGGGTGGGCCGTGCAGTGTCGCCGCGGACGTGGCCGCCCGCCACGGCGCCACGGTCCTTAGCTGTTCAGAGGGCGCGGGGCAGACCGTTGAGGTGCGGACCGAGCTGGTGGACCGCTCGCTGCTGGGGGCGGCAACCGGACATGCCCGGGCAGGGCCTCCGCCGTAGCGGTGACAGCAGGCGCGGGAGTCAGCTCCTGGCCTCCACATCCAACCGGGTGGTCCCGGAGGCGTCCTTGAGCAGGACGTCCAACAGGGTCACCGCGGCGGCCTTGTCCAGCGGATTGTTCTTGTTTCCGCATTTGGGGGACTGTACGCAGGACGGGCAGCCGGAGTCGCACTCACAGGCTTTGATGGCGTCCCTGGTGGCTGCTAGCCACACCTTGGCCTTGTCGAAACCCCGTTCGGCAAACCCGGCACCGCCGGGGTGCCCGTCATACACAAAGATGGTGGGCACCCCGGTGTCCGCGTGCAGCGCCGTGGAAACCCCGCCGATGTCCCAGCGGTCGCTGGAGGCGACGAGGGGGAGCAGCCCGATCGCCGCGTGCTCCGCGGCATGGAGTGCACCGGGGAACTGGGCTTCGATGAGACCAGCTTCCGTGAGGGAACGGTTGTCCACCACGAACCACACTGCCTTGGTGAAGAGTTCGCGGGCACCCAGCTCAAGCGGTTCCTCACCCAAAACCTCATTGGAAATCAAGGCCTTGCGCTGGAAGGAGACAACCTGAGTGGTGACCTTCACGTCACCGAAGTGGACGGTCACATCGCCCCACAACATGGTCCGCACGGTATCCAGGACCTCGATCTGGGTCACGTCCCTTGCCGTGGTGTAGTAGTCGGGGTTTGCCCGTCGCACCATGACGCAATGGTCGTCCTCGTTCAGGTCCTCCACTACATACGTATCGCCCTGGTGGACGTACACCGCGCCCGTATGTGCCTGGTAATGGGTCTGGGGCGAGTCCATCGTGCCCAGCAGGGAGCCGGTCTCGGCGTCGACGATGCTGACCGGGCCTCCGCCGTCGGCCCGGAGATTGACCATGCCCGCAGCGCTCTGCGAGTGTGTCCAGAACCAGCCGGCAGGCCGACGCCGCAGGTAACCCTGGGCCACCAGCCGGTCGAGGACCATCTCGGCGGTCCCGCCGAAAAGGTCCAGCTCTGCCGGTCCCAAGGGGAGTTCCGCCGCCGCGGCGCAGAGGTGTGGTCCGAGCACGTAGGGGTTGGACGGGTCAAAGACAGTGGCCTCCACCGAGACGTCGAAGATCGCCTCAGGGTGGTTCACCAAGAAGGTGTCCAGCGGATCATCACTGGCCACAAACGCGGCGATGGCATCCTGGCCTGCCCTGCCGGCGCGGCCAATCTGCTGGAACAGGGAGGCCCGGGTGCCGGGCCAGCCTGCCACCAGGACTGCATCAAGACCGGAAATGTCGATTCCCAGCTCCAAGGCGGATGTGCTGGAGACGCCCAGCAGCTGGCCGGAACGCAGGGATTTCTCCACTGCCCGGCGTTCCTCAGGCAGGTATCCCGAGCGGTAGGCGGCCACCCGCTGCGGCAGGCTGGGATCCACCTCGTCAAGGAGCCGCTTGGTGATGGCTGAAATGGTTTCGGCACCCCGGCGGGACTTGATGAAGGCGATGGTACGGATCCGGGCGGACACCAGGTTGGCCAGCAGGTCCGAGGTCTCGGCCACGGCCGTCCGGCGCTCCTTGGCTCCATTTTCACCCCGGACCTCGGTCAGCGCCGGTTCCCAAAGCGCCACGGTGGTGGCCCCATGGGGTGAGCAGTCCTGGGATACGGCCTTTACCGGGGCACCAATGAGGCGTGCGAAGGAGACATCAGGCTCGGAGGCCGTGGCTGATGCCGCAATGAATACTGGTTCCGGGAAGGAGGTTCCTGCCCCGTAGTACGCGCAGATCCGCCGGAGCCGCCGCATCAGGTTGGCAACATGCGATCCGAACACGCCCCGGTAGCTGTGCGCCTCGTCCACGATGACGTAGCGCAGCCGGCGGAAGAACCCGGCCCACCAGGCGTGGTTGGGCAGGATGCCGAAGTGCAGCATGTCCGGGTTGGCCAGGATGAAGTTGGCGTGGTCCCGGATCCAGCGGCGGGCGGCCGGATCGGTATCACCGTCATAGGTTTCCGCCCGTACCGTGGGCAGCTTCAGGGCACGGATGGCGTTCAGCTGGTCGGCGGCCAGCGCCTTGGTAGGGGACAGGTACAGGGTGACAGCAACGTCGTCGTGGATTTTTCCCGGGTCTGCGAGCACCCGCAGTTCGGAGCGGTGGATCGCATCAAGCGCCGGCAACTGGTACGCCAGCGACTTTCCGGACGCGGTACCGGTAGCCACCACCACATGATCTCCGGAGTGTGCCGCATTGGCAGCGTCCACCTGGTGCCGGTACGGCTCGCGGATGCCCAGCGACCCGTACGCCTCCGCAATATCCGGGTGCACCCACTGGGGCCACGGCGCGTGGATTGCCTCCCGCGCCGGTATGGTCCGGACATGACGGAGCTGTTCCGGTTCCGGGCCGCGGCCCAGCAAAGGAATCAGGGAGTCATGGGGGTTCACCCCACCATTCTTTCATCCGGTGCCGCGGGCCGGGCCCACGGTTCGCCAACGGGAAAACAGTAGCGCGCATCTCCGCCAGGCAGGCTCAGCTCAGCGAGAGATCCGATCCGTCGTGCGACGCCGAGAGCATCAGGACCCGCGCAACTGTTGACCAGCCAAGGTGTGAATAGAGCTTCTGCCCGTCCCTGGACGCCAGGAGGAGGCCGCTGCGGACATCCTGTCCGGAAGCCTGGGCTGCCAAGGCGCGCATGATGAGGCTGCCCAGGCCCCTGCGCTGGAACGCCGGCTCGGTAATGATCTTGTCGAACACTGCGGTGTCGCCCACCACGAACACCCGGCCACTGGCCGCCACGGCGTCTCCGGAGCGGACTTCGGCGTAGTGGACGCCATTCTGTTCCGACGTGGACAGCTTCAGATCATCGTCGGAAAGCCAGGGGTCCTCGGTGTCCTGGGTCTCCATGTCCACGATCATCATTGTCTGGGAGTCGGAGGTCACGTTGAGCCCCTGCCGGGCGGCCAGCGCAGCATACCGGGCGGGATCGTTGGTGAGGATGGTCAGTACCCTGGCGGGGGATGCTGCAGTCCTGGCAGCCAGTGCGGCGAACTCGTCATCGGCAGGTTCCGACGCGAAGACTTCCCATTCACCGCTGGTGTCAGACCGGAGCGCGGCAGGGAAGCGGCCCTCGGTGGTGGTCTGGTAGCCGCGACACCCGGCCCAACCCGCAACCCACACCTCAAGCAGGCCAGTGATGTCTTCAACCAGGGTTTCCGGACTCATGGCAAGAAGACTATTCCAGCCCGATCGCCAGCAACAGGGGGTAGGGAAGTGCTTATGCAATCGTGATGAGGCCCATCCCCGGGCCCCTGTGAAGCAGGATCCTGCTGCCACCGCAGCCGGTACCCTTAAAAGCGTGGCTTTGAACAAAATTGTGCTCTTTTACGGCTTCACCCCCATCGCTGATCCGGACGCCGTCCGGCTCTGGCAGCGCGCCCTCTGCGAGAAGCTGGGCCTCACCGGCCGCATCATCATCTCCAAGGATGGCATCAACGCCACCGTCGGCGGGGAAATCGGCGCCGTTAAGCAGTACGTCAAGACCACCCGCGAATACCCCGGGTTCCGCGGAATCGACGTCAAATGGTCCGACGGCGGAGCGGAGGACTTCCCCCGGCTCAGCGTCAAGGTGAGGGACGAGATCGTCTCCTTCGGCGCACCGGGAGAACTCAAGGTTGACGCCGGCGGCGTGGTTGGCGGAGGGAAGCATCTCAAACCCGAAGAACTGCACGAGCTCGTGGACGCCAGGAAGAAGGACGGCGAGGATGTGGTCTTCTTCGACGGCCGCAACGCGTTTGAAGCGCAGATAGGCCGTTTCAAGGACGCGGTGGTTCCGGACGTCGCCACCACCCACGATTTCATCAAGGAACTGGACTCGGGAAAATACGACTCCCTGAAAGACAAGCCGGTGGTGACCTACTGCACCGGGGGCATCCGCTGCGAGGTGCTCTCCAGCCTGATGGTGAACCGCGGCTTTAAAGAGGTGTACCAGCTGGACGGGGGCATCGTCCGGTACGGGGAAGCCTTCAAGGACCAGGGCCTTTGGGAAGGCTCGCTCTATGTCTTCGACAAGCGCATGCACCTGGAGTTCAGCGAGGACGCCAAGACCATCGGCCAGTGCGCACGCTGCTCCGCGCCCACCAGCAAATTCGAGAACTGCTCCAATCCCAGCTGCCGCACCCTCACCCTGTACTGCGAAGAATGCGCGGCCAGCCCCGAGACGCTGCGCTGCCCGGAAGGCTGCACCGCAGCCTGAGCCCGGTACGCCATAAGCCTGCCGGGCCACCCCGGGCATCATCCAAGCCGGTACACACGGAACGCGTAGTTCGCCGCGGTCCTGGCTTCCACCCTGACCGTCAGGACGCTGTCCGTGGACACGTAGATGACGTTTTCGCGGTTGATGCCGCACCGCAGGCCCAGGTCCACCAGGGTGAGGGTCTCGGTGCGCACCGTGAAGGTCACCCGGCGCTGGCTCCTGCAGGCGATGGCCAGGATGTACGTTCCGGTCTTCAGGACCGGTGACGAGATGGTCCGCACCTCCGCCGCGGCAAGCAGCCCGGCATCGGCCTGGACCACGGGCCCGGTGCTGTCCGGAAGAGCCCGCGACACCCAGTCGCCCAGTTCCGCTTCGCTGACCGGGTCCTGCTGCAAAGGGTCCCGGGTGAAGGCCGGCGCCGGGGCAATGGTGGCGGTGCCCTGCACAGTGCCGGCCCGGGCGTCGTCGTACGTATATTCGCAGCCGGCCAGCGCACCTGCCGCAAGCACCAGCCCAAGGGCGACGGCGGCCGGGGGCTTCGGTGCCGGCGGCACCCGTGCTGTCCCTTGGGAAAGGGGCGCGGAGACTCTCCGCACACTGGGCATAGTCAGACTTTATGCCCGCAGCGGGCGGCGGGCCATAGCCGGAACGGGCGTTATTGCGCCCGAACCAGCCGGTAGGCGTAGAGCAGCGGAGCGTCCACGCTGGAGCTGCTGATTTCCACCCGTCCGGCGGCGGGAAGGTTGATCTTGATGGTCTCCTGCCGGCCGTTGCACGCGGCCCCGGCTTCCGCCACGGGCTTGCCGTCCAGCGACACCGCGAAGAAGGCCTTCCCCGCCCCGTCACAGACAGCCGTGAGCGTGTAGCTGCCGGCAGGAACGTTTGCGGCCTCCTGCACAATCCGGTCCCGGTTGAGGATCTTGCCCGAGTCCTGAAGCACAACAGCCGCCGGCGACGACGGCAGGGCAGTTGCACGCCACTTCGGCACATCCGCGTTTTCCACGGAAGACACGGGCGAGCACCCGGCCACGGCCAGGCAGAGCAACGCGGCAAGCACCGTCCCCGGCAGCGTTGTCCCAGGCAGCGGACGGCGGACTGCAGCAGCTGCCGTACGGGCGCGCGGAAGGAAGGCAAGGCGGGAAGGCATGGCTCCACCGTACCCCGCAGGCACTCCGGACTAAACTTGAGCGGTGCCTAGATCCCCTTACGAGTTCACCGCCGGCAACACCCGCGATGCTCCCCGCAGCGACCTTCCCGGCCTGCTGGCGGCGCTCGCCGCAGACCTGCGCCGCCTGGAGTACACGCTGGACGGCGTAGCCGGACTGCTGGGTCCCACGGCCTCCGCGGCACTGAACCGGGACCAGATCATCCCCGCGCTGCTCGCTGCCGAGCGGGCAGTGAAGGACGACAACGGCGTGGCCCCGCTTGCCGCCGTCGTCCGCCTCTGGCTCCTCGCCGAGCCGCAGGAACGGGAAACGCTCGACGCCGCACTGCCGGACACAGGAGTGGAAGGCCTCCTTGAGCTTGGGCTGGTTCAGCCCGTTCCCGGCTCGGGCCTGCTCACCGCCAAGGCCGATCTGCGGCCCTACGGCTGGGACAGGAATGACGACGGCACCGGCGGCGCTGAGCTCTGGGTGGCCAGCGACCTTGCGGCCCACCAGCAAGCGGGAGTGCTGCGGCACGACCACGTCCTGGGCATCGGGCAGGCATCCACCACCCTGGTCCAAACCACTATCCGACGACACACCGAGCGCGCCCTGGACCTGGGAACCGGCTGCGGCATCCAGGCCTTCCACTTGCTGCACCACTGCCAGCATGTGACCGCCACCGATATTTCCGCGCGCGCCCTGGCCTACGCCCGGTTCAACATCCTGCTAAACGCAGAGTCGCTGTCCGTCGACCCCGGCCGCCTCGAAGACCGGGTGAGCCTGCGCCTGGGTTCCCTCCTGGAGCCCGTGGCGGGCGAGGAATTCGGGCTGGTGGTCTCCAACCCGCCATTCGTCATCACCCCGCGCAGTGCCGGTGAGGATGCCGCGGACCAGTTCACCTACCGCGACGGCGGCCTGCCGGGCGACGGCATCGTTTCAGCCCTCGTGGCGGACCTGCCCGGCATCCTGGCGCCCGGCGGGTCGGCCCAGATGCTGGGGAACTGGGAAGTTCCCGCCGGTGCTGGCTGGGACGAGCGGCCAAAGTCGTGGGTACGGCCGGGGACTGATGCGTGGTTCATCCAGCGCGAGCAGGTCAGCCCGGAACAATACGCGGAAACCTGGCTGCAGGATGCGTCGGAGTCCCGGGACCGCCAGCACTACCGCGACGCCTACGCCGCCTACCTTGAAGACTTCGCCTCCCGGGACGTGGCGGGAATCGGATTCGGCATGGTGTGGCTGCGGCGCCCCGCCGCCGGCGCACAGGCCGCCATCAACCGTTTCGAGGAAATCAGCTACCCCATCGAGCAGCCCATCGGACCCCACCTGGGCGCCGCCGTCGAACGCAGCGACTGGCTGGCCGGGCACGACCTTGCCGGCACGCACCTGCTCGTGGCGGACGACGTCACCGAGGAGCGCCACCAGCGCCCCGGCGCCGAACACCCCGGGGTGATCCTGCTCCGGCAGGGCGCCGGGCTGCGCCGCACCAACCTGATGAGCACGGAACTGGCCGGCTTTGTGTCCGCGTGCGACGGCGACCTCACCGCCGGGCAGATCGCCGCTGCTTTGGAGGCCCTCCTGGGAGGAGACGCCGGGTCCTTCCAGGGTTCGCTGCTCGCCGACGTGGCCAACCTGGTCCGCGACGGCTTCCTCATTCCGGCAGCTGTTCCGGCTGAGGTTTAAGGGGCCGATCCGGCGGAGCGCCAAGCCCCTTGGTGCCCCCAACGGAGCCCCGTCTTTTCCAGAGGAATGCGCACGATTCCCCAAAATATGGTGAACTAGGCGGACATGGGCTCATCTGCCCCAGCAACCTTTTTCTGTAGGAGCACCGTGCCAAGCAAGGCCAAAACCGGCAAGAAACTCGTGATTGTGGAGTCTCCGGCCAAGAGCAAGACCATCGCCAAGTACCTCGGCGAGGGCTTCATCGTTGAGGCCTCCATTGGTCACATCCGGGACCTGCCGCAGCCGTCCGAACTCCCTGCCGAGCTGAAGAAGACCTCCGTTGGCAAGTTCGCCGTCGACATTGAGCACGACTTCAAGCCGTACTACGTGGTGTCCCCGGACAAGAAGAAAAAGGTGACTGAGCTCAAGGCTGCGCTCAAGGACGCCGATGAACTTTATCTCGCAACCGATGGGGACCGCGAGGGCGAAGCCATCGCGTGGCACCTGCTGGAAGTACTCAAGCCCAAGGTCCCGGTATACCGGATGACGTTCGGCGAAATCACAAAGGAAGCCATCCAGCGCGCCATGGGCAACCTGCGCGACGTGGACCAGGACCTGGTGGACGCCCAGGAAACCCGCCGCGTCCTGGACCGTCTCTACGGCTACGAAATCTCCCCGGTGCTGTGGCGCAAGGTGGCCCGGGGCCTGTCCGCCGGCCGCGTGCAGTCTGTGGTCACCCGGATGGTGGTGGACCGTGAACGCGAGCGCATGGCCTTCAAGGCAGCCTCCTACTGGGACCTGACCGGCCAGTTCGGTGCCGATTCCGGCTCGTTCAAGGCAAAGCTGGCCGCCGTCGACGCCGCCAAGGTGGCCACCGGCCGCGACTTCAATGACAACGGCGAACTCACGTCGCGGAATGTGGCCCACCTCAATGAGGAACTGGCAACGTCCCTGGCCGCCGGGCTGCAGGATGCGTCGTTCACGGTCCGGTCCGTGGACACCAAGCCGTACACCCGGCGTCCTGCCGCGCCGTTCACCACCTCCACCCTGCAGCAGGAGGCGGGCCGCAAGCTGCGCTTCTCCTCCAAGAGCACCATGCAGATCGCCCAGCGCCTGTATGAAAACGGCTACATCACCTATATGCGTACGGACTCCTCCGCGCTGAGTGACGAAGCCATCACCGCCGCCCGCCGGCAGGCTTCTGAGCTCTACGGCCCCGAATACGTTCCGCAGTCGCCGCGCGTGTACTCGAACAAGGCCGCCAACGCCCAGGAAGCGCACGAAGCGATCCGCCCCGCCGGCGACTCCTTCCGCACGCCAGCCCAGGTGGCCAAGCAGCTTTCCGGCGACGAGTTCCGCCTCTACGAGCTGATCTGGAAGCGCACCGTCGCCTCCCAGATGGGCGATGCCAAGGGTTCGACGGCGACCATCCGCCTGGGTGCCGCGGCTTCGGACGGGCGGGACGCCGAATTCTCCGCTTCCGGTACCGTGATCACGTTCCCCGGCTTCCTCGCCGCCTATGAGGAGGGCAAGGACGAGACGCGCGGCGACGACGACTCCGACGAAGCGCGCCGCCTGCCCAACGTGGCCAGGGGCGACTCCCTCACTGCCGCGGACATCCAGGCCGTGGGCCACGAAACCTCGCCGCCGCCGCGCTACACGGAAGCCTCCCTGACTGCGGAGCTGGAAAAGAAGGGCATCGGCCGCCCCTCCACGTACGCCTCCACCATCTCCACCATCCAGGACCGCGGCTACGTCCGGAAGCAGGGTTCAGCGCTGGTGCCCAGCTGGATCGCGTTCTCGGTCATCCGGCTCCTGGAGCAGCACTTCTCCGACTACGTGGACTACGAATTCACCGCCGACATGGAAGGCGACCTGGACAAGATCGCCAACGGCCAGGAAGCCGGGGCCTCCTGGCTGCGGCACTTCTACTTCGGCGAGGACTCCGACCCCGGCCTGCTGAGCATCGTCAACAACCTCGGCGAGATCGACGCCCGGGAGATCAACTCGATCCCCATCACCGACGACATCACCCTCCGGGTAGGCAAGTTCGGGCCCTACCTGGAAAGCTCGGCCGCAGTGGTGGATCCGGAGACCGGCGAGATCGTCGAATCGGCCCGCGCCAACGTGCCCGAGGACCTGGCCCCGGACGAACTGACGGCAGCCAAGGCCATCGAACTGATGGAGACGGCGGCGCCGGAAGAACGCGTGCTCGGCACCGACCCGCACACGGGGCACACCGTCGTGGCGAAGAACGGCCGCTACGGCGCCTACGTCACCGAGATCATCCCCGAGATGACCGAGGAAGAATTGGCCAGGCAGCCGGTGGAGTACTACAAGAACGGCAAGCCCAAGCCGCCCAAGAAGCCGGTCAAGGCCAAGCCGCGCACCGGATCGCTCTTCAAGTCCATGACCGTCGAGTCGGTCACCCTGGATGAGGCACTGCAGCTTATGAGCCTGCCGCGTGCGCTGGGGGAGGACGCCGAAGGCAACCTCATCACGGTCCAGAACGGCCGGTTCGGCCCGTACCTGAAGAAGGGCACGGACTCCCGCTCCATCGGATCGGAAGAGGAAATCTTCACCATCACCCTGGAACAGGCCCTGGAGATCTACTCCCAGCCCAAGCAGCGCGGCGCCCGTGCTGCTGTGCCGCCGCTGGCCGAGTTTGGCCCGGACCCCGTCTCCGAGAAGAACATCGTGGTCAAGGAAGGCCGGTTCGGGCCCTACATCACCGACGGCATCACCAACATCACGGTTCCCCGCGCCACCTCCCTGGAGGAACTCACACGGGAGCAGGCCGTGGAGTTGCTGGCCGAGAAACGCGCCAAGGGCCCCGTCAAGCGGACCGCTACCCGCAAGGCGCCGGCCAAGAAGAAGGCAACGGCCAAGAAGTAATACGGTGATCGCCGAGTTCGCCGGAACGGTGCATGCTCGCTGGAAAGTACCGGCGAGTCCGCATTGCTCCGGCGATTTCGCGTTAAGGCTGCGGCTCTGTTTGCGCCGGCCACCGGATCGTGATCGGGTAGTCGTATGACTGAACAGCCTGCGCACACGGACCTCCAGCCGCTCAACGACCTCGAAGAGAAGCTCGCAACCGGCGGACAGCCTGACGCGAACCCCGTGGACGTCATCCTGTCGTTCCTGAACAGCGAGGTCTACATCATCAGCTCGGACACGGTGGGCATGGACTCCCAGGTGGAGCCCCTGGTTCTTGCCAACGCCGACGGCGACCCCGTCCTCGCCGTCTTCTCTCACCCGAGCAGGGTGGACCAGCAGTACCTCGAAGCTGCACCCAATGTGCTGGGCACGCAGGGTGCAGCCATCATCGCCAACCTTGGCGATGAACTCGGCATGGTGATCAACCCCGGTGCTGCCTACGGTTTCGAAATCAATCCGGAAGGCGTGGCCAACATCCGGCGCGACTTCAAGCGCGCTGACGAGCAATAATGTCCCCATGCGTCTAGGCGTCCTCGATATTGGTTCCAACACTGTCCATCTGCTCCTGGTGGATGCCCATCCCGGCGCGCAGCCGGTCCCTTTCGCGTCCCATAAGCGGCCGCTGTCCCTGGTGCAGTACCTTGAGCCGGATGGCAGCATCAGTGACGAGGGCCAGCACGAGCTGACCGAGTTCGTGCTGGAAGCGTGGGAATTCGCTGCCCGGCACAAGGCCGAGGACCTGCTGGCTTTCTGTACGTCAGCCATCCGCGAGGCCACCAATGGCCCCGCAGTGCTGGCCCGGGTCAAGCACGAAACCACGGTCACCCTCCAGGAACTGACCGGCAGCGAAGAAGCCTCCATGACGTTCTTCGCGGTGCGGCGCTGGCACGGCTGGGGCGCCGGGCCCATTCTGAACCTGGACATCGGCGGCGGTTCCTTTGAAATGGCTTTCGGCCAGGACGAGCTTCCCGAGGTGGCCACCTCCGTGCCGCTTGGCGCCAGCCGCCTCACCCGGGACTGGCTCGCGGAGGATCCGCCGTCGGCCAAGAGCGTGAAGGAACTCCGGCGCTACATCAGGGCCACGCTCAAGCCCGCCGTCCGCGAATTTGACGGCCTGGGCCGGGCCAACGTGGTGGCCGGAACCTCCAAGACTTTCCGGTCCCTGGCCCGGATCGCCGGTGCCGCCCCCAGCGCGGAGGGCCCGTACGTCAAACGGGAACTGCACGCCTCGGACCTGGGCATCTGGACCCAGCGGATCTCGGCCATGAGCTCGGAGGACCGGCTGCACCTTCCCGGCGTCTCGGAGGCGCGGGCCCACCAGCTCCTGGCCGGCGCGCTGGTAGCCGAGGCCGCCCTTGAGATGTTCAAGTTCAAGAAGCTCCGCATCTGCCCGTGGGCGCTGCGTGAGGGACTGATCCTCCGCCGCCTGGACCAGCTGGTATTTTCCGGTCCGCTGGAGCCCGCACCGCACGTGGCGGCTTCCCGGTCGGTGGAAGCACCCGTTTAGCCGACCAGCAGCGTGTGATTCGTTAAAAGCGGAAGCACCGGGGCGGGCAACAGGAAAATGGGGGAAAACCTGTTGCCTCGCCGCCGGTGCCCTGGCAGGCATCCCCATGCCTGCCGCATCACTCGCACCCTCAATGAGGTAATAACTACGTTAGGACCCCAAGTTGTGTGCTGCCTGCGCCCAGCATGGGAGTTGCCTGTGAATGCGTGCGAACTGCAATGATGGAGGCATGAGCAACCGAATCGCATTCCTTGGCTGTGGATCCATGAACGAGGCCATTCTTGGCGGCCTGCTGGAGGCCGGAACAGATCCGGCGGATGTGGTGGCAACGGTCCGCCGGGCCGGCCGGGCCTCGGAACTGGCCGCGCGGTACCACGGGATCACGGCGATTGCCGGTGAGGAAGAGCCTGACAACAACAGGCAGGCCACCAAGGGAGCCGCCGTCGTAATCCTCGGCGTGAAACCTGTGGGCATCACGGACCTGGCCCGGGAAATCAGCCCCGCCCTTACGCCCGACACTGTGGTGGTCAGCGTGGCCGCCGCCGTCTCCATCGCCCAGCTGGAGGCAGCCCTGCCGCCCGGGCAGCCGGTGATCAGGACCATGCCCAACACGCCGGCAAAACTCGGCCGCGGCGTCGTGTCCGTCTCGCCCGGAACCCACTGCACCCCTGGGCAGCTGCAGAAGGTCAAGGAGATCCTGAAGGGGGCCGGGACTGTTGTGGAGGTCCCTGAGGAGCAGGTGGACGCGCTCTCCGCGATCAGCGGGTCCGGCCCGGCCTATGCGTTCTACCTGGCCGAGGCCATGGCGTCGGCAGGGGAGGAGCTGGGCCTGGACCGCGAGCTGTCCCTGTTGCTGGCCCGTGAAACGGTGGCCGGTGCCGGTCTCATGCTCGCCGAGCCGGGGGCAGACCCCACTGCGCTGCGCCGGGCCGTGACCAGCCCCAACGGAACCACCGAACGCGCCATCGCCACCTTCGACGAACAGGGCATCCCCGCCATCATTGCCGCCGGGGCCCGCGCCGCAGCCAACCGGGCAGCAGAGATCACCAAACAGCTCGGCTAAGGGCGCGCGGCGAACCGTTCCAGCAGGTCCACGTGGCCGGAGACGATCAGCATGTCCCGGGAGGACACCTTGGTCTCCGGGCGGGCGTAGGTGAAGTCCTCGCCCGGGGACTTCACACCCACAATGGTCACGCCGTATTTGGACCGGACCTTTGACTCGTCCAGGGTGAACCCCACCGTTTCGCGCGGCGGGTACATCTTCACGATGGCGAAGTCGTCGTCGAACTCGATGAAGTCCAGCATGCGCCCGGACACCAGGTGCGCGGCGCGGACACCGGCGTCGGCTTCCGGGTAGATCACGTGGTTGGCGCCGATCCGGGTCAGGATCTTGCCGTGGGACGGGGTGATGGCCTTGACCCAAAGGTGCTCGATGCCGAGGTCCACCAGGTTGACGGTGATCAGCACCGAGGACTCGATGGAGGTGCCGACGCCTACCACGGCGGAGCTGAACTCCTGGGCACCGAGTTGGCGCAGCGCATCGATGTTGGTGGCGTCAGCCTCCACCACGTGGGTCAGGAGGGGCGCCCATTTCTGCACCAGGTTCCGGTCCCGCTCAATGGCCAGGACTTCCCGGCCCTGCTTCACCAGCTGCTCTGCCGTGGATGATCCGAAGCGGCCCAGCCCGATGACCAGTACCGGGGCGTTGTGGGCGGGGCGCCGGGCGGCGTCTGTGGAACTAGCCAATGATCGGCCTCTCTTCGGGGTAGTGGTACAACTGGCTGCGCTGGCGCAGGGCCAGGGCAGCGGCGAGGGTAACGGTACCCACGCGGCCGGCGAACATCAGCGCGGTGAGGACGTAAACGCCGGCTGGCGGCACCTCGGCGCTCAGGTTGGTGCTGAGTCCCACCGTGGCGAACGCGGAGATGGTTTCGAACAGTACGCGGTCAAGCGACTGGCCGCTGATATGCAGCAGCAGGAAGGCCGACACGGACACCAGGGTGGCGCCGGCCACGATCACGGAGATGGCCACCCGCATGCTGCCCTGGGGGATGGTCCTGCCGTAGACCTTAACGTCGGCGTCGCCACGGGCTTCGGCGACGATGGCCAGGAACATTACGGCGATGGTGGTTACCTTGATGCCGCCGGCCGTGGATGCGGAGCCCCCGCCGGCAAACATCAGGGCGTCGGTCAGCAGCATGGTGGTGGAATCCATCAGGTTCTGGTCCACCAGGTTGAACCCGCCGGAACGCGTCATCACCGACGCGAAAAGCGCGTGCGTAATCTTGTCGCCCATGCTCATGGAGCCGATGGTCCTTGGGTTGTCCCACTCCATCAGCGCCCAGAGGAAGGCGCCCGCAGCCAGGAGGATCAGGGAAACCTGGATGGTGAGCTTGGTGTGGAGGTTCCACTTCTTCCAGTTCAGGCCGTTCTGCTGCAGGACCATCACCACGGGGAACCCCAGGCTGCCCATGAAGACGCCCACCATGAGGGGGATGAGGATCCAGAGGTCCGTCTCGTAGGGGACAATGCCGTCCGAGTGGGGCGTGAAACCGGCATTGTTGAAGGACGAGATGCCGTAGAAGACGCCGTGCCAGACCGACTGCCAGAACGGCTCACCGAGGGTCAGGAACCGGGGAATCAATGCCAGCGCCAGGACACCCTCGATGACCACGGACGTGGTGATGACGATCCGCAGCAGGGTGCCGACCTCGCCCAGGCGGCCGGCGTTGTTCATGGACTCCGCTGCGATGATCTTGCCCCGGACACCCAGCCGCTTGCTCACCATCAATGCCAGCAACGACGCCAGGGTCAGGGTGCCCAGGCCGCCGATGAAGATGCCCACCAGGATCACCAGTTGGCCAAAGAAGGACCAGTGGACCGCCGTCGACACCACCGTGAGTCCCGTAACGCACACCGCTGAGACCGCCGTGAAGAGCGCCTGGTGGATGGGCGTGGGGGTTCCGTCAGCTGAGGAGACCGGCAGGGACAGCAGGAACGTGAATACCGTGCAGACGGCGGCGAACGCCGTCAGCGCCAGCCGGGCGGGGGTGGTGTTGGCGATATCGTCAATGAAGTCCCGCAGCCGCGTGAGGACCCAGAGGCCCTCCCGTTCCTGGGCCGGGGGGTGCCAGGCGGCCGGTGTCCGGGGCCTCGACTGGCTCTGCGTCATGTGTGGCTTTTCCTCGGTTGAAACGGCTTCCCCCAGTAGTAAACCACTAAAGCCCGCGTCATGGCCGGTGGGCGGCAGCGCGGGCTCGGGTAGCCTGTGATTGATGACATACCTGCCCGGCCTCAGCCAGCCCGCGCCGCCAACGATGGTGGCGTGGAGTCCTGACATGACAGCCTACAACTTTGGTCCGGGCCATCCCATGGCGCCGGAACGGATGGACCTCACGGCCCGCCTGGCCCGCAGCCTGGGGCTCTTCGACCTGGACCATGTTGATGTTGCAGCTCCGGACGTGGCCTCTGACGCTGAGCTGCAGTCCGTCCACTCGCCGGATTACGTCGCGGCGGTCCGCCGGGTCAGTGCTGACCCCTCCCAACCGGACGAGTCCCGGGGGCTGGGTACTGAGGATGATCCCGCGTTTGCCGGCATGCATGAGGCCGCGGCGCGCCTGGCCGGGGGATCCCTGCTGGCGGCAACCCGGGTGCTGGAGGGATCGGCCGTCCATGCCGTCAACTTCGGCGGCGGGATGCACCACGCGGCCAGGGGCCGCGCCAGCGGATTCTGCATCTACAACGACGCCGCCGTCGCGGTGCAGAAGCTGCTCGACGGCGGCCTGCGCAAGGTGGCCTACATCGACGTCGATGCCCATCACGGGGACGGCACCCAGAACATCTTCTGGGACGATCCCCGCGTCCTCACGCTGTCGCTGCACGAAACCGGGCTGACCCTCTTTCCGGGGACCGGGTTCGCCAACGAGATCGGCGGCCCCGCAGCCGAAGGCACTGCGGTGAACGTGGCCCTGCCCGCAGGTACCGGGGACGCCGGCTGGCTGCGCGCCTTCTACGCCGTGGTGCCGCAACTGGTGGGTGCCTTCGAGCCCGAGGTCATCGTGAGCCAGCATGGCTGCGACTCGCACCGGAGTGATCCTTTGACGCACCTCAATCTCAGCGTGGACGGACAGCGCGAGGCCGCGAACGCCGTCGGGCATCTGGCCGAACGCTACTGCGGCGGACGGTGGATCGCCACCGGCGGCGGGGGCTACAACGTGCTGGACGTGGTGCCGCGGGCCTGGACCCACCTGGTGGCCATTGCGGCCGGACGGCCCGTGCCGCTGCGAACGCCCGTGCCCGGGGACTGGCGGCAGTACGTCGCGGAGAAGTTCGGCAGGGATGCTCCGGCCCTGATGGGGGACGATGTAGAGCTGTGGTGGCGGTCCTGGGAAGTGGGCTTCGACCCCAACGACGCCGTGGACCGCAGTGTCATGGCAACCCGCAAGGCGGTGTTCCCGCTGCACGGGCTGGACCCCTGGTTCGACTAGGTTTCCGGGCGGCCGAAATAGTTGATGCCTTTCGAGGCATATGTCGCTAGGGTGGGAGGCATGGTGACAGACGACGTATTTGCCGTCATAGCGGAATCCACCCGGCGGGACATCCTGGTGGCCCTTAGGGCAGGAGACAAGGCCGTGGGGGAGTTGGTGGAGGAACTGGCTGCCAGTCAGCCCACTATTTCCAAGCACCTTAAAGTCCTCCGTGAGGCACAGCTGGTCAGCATGCGCGCGCAGGGCCAGAAGCGGTACTACGCCTTGAACCGGGGGCCGCTGGAGGGGATCGCCAGCTGGCTGGAGACGTTCGACGTCGGCCCTGGCGCCAAAGCCGCCGTGTCACCGGCCGGCCATGATGTGACGGTCCCGGAGCAGGCGGTCCCCGCCCCGGCAGTCGCCGCCCACCTTAGGGAAGCAGTCGCAGCCGCGGCCCCCTCGTTGCCGCACCCGGCCGGCCCGTCCGCCGCGGAAAGGCCCGCGGCGCCGCGGCCGGCCCGGGAGGAAGTCCCGGCGCCCGTCCTGGTGCGGGAGGGCGCCGAGCTGAGTCCCGCCGTCGTGATTCCCGGCGGCACGGCCGCCCCACTGACTGACGACAGCGTCCCGCAGCAGATCGGCCGCACGGTGGGCCGCGCCGCCACGAAGGCGGCCGACCTGCTGGCCAACCTCCCCAACCTCCCAAAGTTCGGCCGGAAGAAGTAGCGCTTACTTCGCCAGCAGCCGCACGTGGTCCGGGGCCAGGTCGGAGACCTTGCTGACGCCCAGCAGTGCCATGGTCCGTGCCATGTCCTTCTCGAGGATCTGGAGGGTGCGGTCCACCCCGGCGCGGCCGCCGGCCATCAGCCCGTACAGGTAGACGCGGCCGATCAATGTGAAATCGGCGCCGAGGGCCAGCGCCGCCACGATGTCCGCGCCGCTCATGATCCCGGTGTCCAGCATGATGGCGGCATTGCTGTTGTCTGCGGTGAAGGCCTGCTTGACCTCGGGGAGCAGGTGGAAGGGGATGGGCGCCCGGTCCAGCTGGCGGCCGCCGTGGTTGGACAGGACCACGCCGTCGGCGCCATGGTCAACCACCCGGCGTGCATCCTCCACGGTCTGGATGCCCTTGACCACCAGCTTGCCTTTCCACGTTTCGCGCAGCCAGTCCAGGTCCTCGAAGGTGAGGGTGGGATCGAACATGGAGTTGATGAGGTCCGCCACCGTGCCGGTGTAGCGGGAGAGCGAGGCGAAGGTGAGCGGCTCGTGGGTGAGGAAGTTGAACCACCAGGCCGGCCGGTAGGAGGCGTCCAGGACGGTCTTGAGGGTCAGGGCCGGCGGGATGGTCATACCGTTGCGGACGTCCCGGAGGCGGGCGCCGGCCACAGCTGTGTCGACAGTGACCATGAGGGTGTCGTTGCCGGCCTTGGCAGCGCGCTCGATCAGTTCCAGCGAGCGGTCCCGGTCCGTCCACAGATAGAGCTGGAACCAGTTGCGGCCGTTCGGTGCCGCTGCGGCAACATCCTCGATGGACGCGGTGCCCATGGTGGACAGCGTGTAGGGGATGCCGGCCGCCTCGGCCGCCTGCGACCCCGCGTACTCGCCCTCGGACTGCATCATCCGGGTGAACCCCGTCGGGGCAATACCAACGGGAAGCCGTGCCGGCTTGCCCAGGATCTCCGTGCTGAGATCGATCGCGGAGACGTTGCGCAGGATGCCCGGCCGGAACTCGATGTCCAGGAAGGCCTGGCGGGCGCGGCGGAGGGTGATTTCCTCTTCTGCAGCGCCATCGGTGTAGTCGAACGGTGCCTGCGGAGTGCGCCGCTTGGCGATGTCGCGCAGCTCCCAGATGGTGCTGGCCCGCTTCAGCCGGGCCTCCCTGCTGAACTCCGGCTTCTTGAACTGCATCAGCGGCGCAAGGTCAGAGTATTTGGGAACGCGGCGCTTCAGTGCGGCGGGCAGGGCGGACGACGACGGAGCCCGGGCGGGTGCCGGCGCTGCGGGGATGTCAGTGGTGTCCGGCGCCGGGGTGGTCTCCGGGTTGTTGGGCTGGATGGTGTGGGTCATGGTTCCTCCTATGGTCCAACCACACTCTAGGTGATGTGGTCCAACCACATCAAGTAGCATGGGACCTATGCGCACCCATCAGCTGGTCCTGTCCTGGATCGAGGACCAACTCTCCGCAGGCCGGTTGGCCGTGGGCGGCAGGCTGCCGGCGGAGCGCACCTTGGCCGAGCAGCTCAAGGTTTCCCGCACGTCGGTCCGCGAGGCCATCCGGATCCTTGAGGCAATGGGGGTGCTCCGCGCGGGCGTCGGGTCCGGGCCCGACGCCGGGACGGTAGTGATTTCGGACCCCACCTCCGCACTGGGCTCTGCCCTTCGGCTGCACGTGGCCACCCAGCACCTGCCCGTGGCGGACATCGTCGAAACGCGGGTCCTGCTGGAATCATGGGCTGCGGCGAAGGCACCGCAGGACGCGCCCGAACTCGATGATGCGGCTGTCCTCCTGGAAGCCATGGATGCCCCGGAAGGCCTGCCAGCCAGGGATTTCCTGGCCCTTGACGTCCGGTTCCACCTGGCCCTGGCCAACGCCGCAGGCAACACGGTGGTCAGCGCCATGATGGGGTCGCTCCGGGAAGCCATCCAGGGCTACGCGGCCGAACTGACTGCCAATCTGCCGGACTGGGAAACCACGGCCTCGCGCTTGCGCGCTGAGCACCATGCCATCCTCGCCGCCGTCAGGAGTGGCGAGGGCGGCCGGGCCGCAGAACTGGTGGCGGCCCACATCGAGGGGTTCTACGAAGAGGCCGGGCTGGGCTCCGATGCTGCGGAGCCCGCCCGGCCGTAGTGCGGCGGTGCGTCGGACGCGTGCCGTCAGCGCAACTCGATCTCCAGCGACTGGAAGTCGTCTGCTGAATGGCGGCCCACCAGGATCCGGAAAGTCCCGCGCTCCAGCTGCCACCCGTCGTCGTAATGGCCGAATGACCTGGCGGGGATGCGTACCGCCACGTTGTCCGCACCGCCCGGTGCCAGATGGGTGCCGGAGTAACCTGCCAGCCAGCGAACCGGCCGGTCCACTGCGGAATCGCGCCGCTCCAGGTACACCTGCACCACCTCGCGGCCGGACCGGGTCCCGGTATTCCTCACCGGAACGTGCACCACAACGTCATTGCCCGCCGGGACCGACTGGGGAGCGTGGGCGGTGCCCAGTTCGAACGAGGTGTAGCCCAGGCCGAATCCGAAGGGCAAGGCAGGCGCGGCGCCGCCTTCGGCCTGCTGCTTGAGCCAGGCGCGGTAGCCCACATGGATGCCTTCCGCATACACCAGCTTGCCGTCCACGGGGGTGGTGTCCAGCACGGGTACGTCCGCCAGCGCTGCCGGCCAGGTGGTGGGCAGGCGCCCGCCCGGCTCCTCGGCACCCAGCAGGATGTCGGCGATGGCCCGGCCGAATTCCTGGCCGCCGAACCAGCCCAGCAGGACCGCGCCCACCTTGTCCAGCCAGGGCATCAAGACCGGCGACCCGGAGTTGACCACGACGATGGTCCGCGTGTTCACTGCGGCCACAGCCTCCACCAGCTGGTTCTGCCAGCCGGGCAGATCAAGGTCCTTGCGGTCGAAGCCCTCGGATTCGATGGCCGCGCTGGTTCCCACCACCACAACGGCCACGTCGGCGGCCTTGGCATTTTCCACCGCTGCCTGGATCTCGGCCTGCGGGTCCTCCACCACGGTTTCTTCGCCGAGCAGGATGGCCGTGAAGGGAATGGCCTGCTGCTTGGGCAGTTCGTAGACGGCCTCAATCCTGACCCGCTCCCCCGCAGTGGTTTCCACGGGGTGGACCGTCTTGGGCGGGTCGAAGAGGGCGGCACCGAGTATGTCGGTGTCGTCCTCTATATCGCCGTTGAACACTTCGCCACCCTTGAGTGACAGGCGGATCTTTCCCACTGTGCCCACGCCCAGGTGGTGGATGCCGGCCGTCGGTGCCGTCCAGTCGGTTTCCATGCGGATGGCGGCGGCACCTTCCGGGATTCCGACGCCGAACCAGATCAGGTGCGATGCCAGGCGGTCCTCACCCGAGATGTCCGAGCCGTCCTCCGCCAGGAAGGTCACCCGCATGCCGGGAACGTTGGAGACCGGGTTGTGCAGCGAGGTGCGTGGGAAGGCCTGCAGTCCTTCGGCCACCTTGGCGGCGCGGGCGTAGCTCAGGCTGACGCCCGCCGGCAGCGCATCGCGCAGCCCTTCCAGGGGCGAAACGGTGTATTTGGGCATGACGGTGGCACTGCCGCCGCCCTGCGTCCGGGCCTCCTCGGCGTTGTGTCCGCTGACCGCAATGCCCGCCAGGGCCGACGGATCAAGGGGCAGCAGGCCGTCCCTGTTGCGGACCAGTACGGCACCGCGGACTGCCACTTCACGCGCGACGGCGGCGGCGTTGAGGGGTGCCGGAAGTTCCGTGACGGCCGGGGCGACGCCTTCGAGTGAGCCCACGCGTGCCGCGAGGCGGAGGATCCGGATGACTTTCTCGAGGATGGCGGTCCTGCTGACCCGGCCGTCATTGACAGCTGCCAGAAGCTTGGGGCCCCAGTGGCCTGCCGGGCCGGGCATCTCCAGGTCCTGGTGGGCGTTGGCTGCCTCCACCGAGCGGACGGCAGTCCAGTCCGAAACGACCACACCGTCGAAGCCCCATTCGGTGGCCAGCGGCGTCTTGAGCAGTTCGTTTTCGGTGGCCGTGGTGCCGTTGATGGAGTTGTAGGAGCTCATCACCAGCCAGGCGCGTGCCTCGGTGATGGCGTCCTCGAAGGCGGTCAGGTACAGCTCGCGGAGCGGGCGCTCGTCCACCACGGAATCAGCGGTGAAACGGTCCGTCTCTGCCTCGTTGGCGAGGTAGTGCTTGGGGGTTGCACCCACGCCCATTGACTGGACGCCGGCCACGTAGCCCGCCGCCAGGGTGGCGGTGAGGCGCGGGTCTTCGCTCATGCACTCGAAGTGCCGTCCGCCCAGCGGGGAGCGGTGCAGGTTGATGGTGGGGCCGAGGACGGCGTGGACGCCCTTGCGGCGCGCTTCCTGTCCGAGGACCTGGCCGTAGCGGCGTGCGGTTTCAACGCTCCAGGTCGCGGAGAGCGCGGACGACGACGGCAGCGAGACGGAGTCGTGCCGCTCGTCGAAGTCTTCGCCGCGGACGCCCGAGGGGCCGTCCGAGAGGACGACGCGTGAGAGGCCGATGGAGGGCAGCGCGTGCGTGGCCCACACGTCTGCACCCGTCAGGAGCTGGACCTGCTCTTCGAGGGTGAGGCTTTCGGCAAGTTCCCGGATACGGGCCTCTGCATCGGGCGAACCGGCGGCAGGTGCCGTCACGGCCGGGGAAAGGGTGGGGTTCATTTATTTGACTCCTTTGATGCGGGTAACGAGGACGGCGCCGATGATGCCGACGACCGCCCCGCCGATGAAGAGGGCGGGATATCCGCCGAGGGTGATGACAGGGAACGCCAGTGCGGGGACAAGTGACTGCGGCAGGGCCTGGGCGATGTTGAAGACGCCGAAGGTCTTGGCGTTTTCGCTCTGGCTGCCGGGCAGGAGGTCGGCGATGAGGGCGACGTCCACGGCCCCGAAGCAGCCGAGGCCCAGGCCGGCAATTGCCTGTCCCACCAGGACCTGGTCCGTGGTGCTGCTGTTGGCGATGACCACCAGGCCGGCCATCATGATGATGGCGGACGCGATGACCATGCCTTTGCGCTTGCCGATCCGATCGCTGATCCAGCCGCCGGCGAGGCTGGTGACCACGGTCCCAAGGGAGCTGACCAGCGTGGCCTGGAAGACCAGTGAGGCTACGTCGGTTTCCGCAACGCGAAGATGGTCGGCGAAGAAGTAGGGCAGGTACAGCAGGCCGGCGCAGTAGCCGATGTAAACCAGGAATTTCGTGAACCAGGCCCAGGCCAGCCCGGGGTACGTGCGGGGGTTGAAGTAGAAGGAGCCCGCGATTTCCTTGAGGTTCAGCGGCGCCGGCTTCTCGGTGAGCACCCGGTCCTTGAAGGTGAAGGCGAAGGCGATGGCAAGTGCAGTGCCCACGGCCCCCGGGACCACCGCCATCTGGAAGGCGTTGTCAAAGAGCTGGGCGAAGTAGGCGGCGGCGACAAGACCAATGGGGAGGGTCATCCCGATCAGTCCGGACAGGCGTCCGCGTTCCGCAGGAGATGCCTGGTCCGGAAGGGTGGCCACCAGTGCGGCCAGCGCGGCGTTGAAGCTCAGTTGCGCGAGGATCCAGGCCACCATCACACCTGGTACGTCGGTGGCTGTCCCGAGCAGGACCAGCGAACCCATCCCCACGAGGGAGCCGCCCACAATCCAGGGCTTGCGCATGCCAAAGCGGAAGGTGGTGCGGTCACTCAGCCGCCCGAAGAAGGGGTTGGCCAGCAGCGCGATCAGCGCGCCGACGCCGGCCACCAGGCTGAGTGCCCCGGCCCGGGTCTCCGGGGTGGTAATTTCCGAGACCTTGATGGCCAGCACCACCAAGGCGGGCGCCAGGACGGCCATCCAGAGGCCTGCGCTGGCGATGGGCATGCCGATGACATACGCGCGGGGTGCTTTGGTGGGGGTCCCGGAAGCGGGAACAGATGAAACGGTGATGCTGGAAGAGGTCCCGGGCGCTGTCAGCCCTGCGGAATCCTCGGTATTGGTAGTGACGGCCACGTTGCCTCCTGACAGAAAAACGACCCTCCATTGGGTCCTGCAAATGATGGTACCCGTAAAAACCAAGTGTGACTAGGTTTTTCTTTCGGGGCGTGAAATACACTGTCTTGGTGCCTTCATCAAAGCCGCGCGGCCAGTACGCAAAAGGAGCGGAACGCCGCGAACAGATCATCCAGACAGCAACTGACGTTTTCGCAACGGAAGGCTTCGAGGGGACGGCCCTCAAACGGGTGGCTGAGCTGGTGGGCGTGAAGGAAGCCACCCTTTTCCATTACTTTCGAGGCAAGCAGGAACTGCTGACGGCAGTGCTGGCCGAAAGGGACCGGCGCAGTCTCGCGGCGATGGGGGCGGACCAGGCGGCGTTGGCTCTGATGGTGCGCTCCGCAGAGCGGAATCGCCGGGAACCCGGGCTCACCACCCTGTACGCCGTGGCGTCGGCCACTGCCAACGACCCAGAACATGACTCCCACGGGTACTTCAAGGACCGCTATGCCGAGGTGGTTGAGGTGCTGGCAGCAGATATCGGGCGCCGCCAGTCAGTGGGGGAGGCGCGCTCAGACCTGCCGGCGGCCGACTTGGCGCGGCTGCTGGTGGCGGTTTCTGACGGCCTGCAGCTGCAGTGGCTCTACGACAAGGACGTGGATGTGGCAGACGGACTGCGGGAGTTCATCGATGTGCTCCTGACGCCCCCGCCGGCCTAGGCAGTGTCAGCCGTGCACTGTGCTGCGCGGCGCCTTGGCCGGCCCTGTGCTGGCCCGGACTTCCAGCCGCGGCTGGTAGCGGCTGCCGGGGGTTTCGTTCTCTTCTTTGCGGATCAATGCCCGGAGCTGGTGCCAGGCCTGCTCGCCCAGTTCCGTGATGGGGACCGCGGCCGTGGTGAGGGCCGGCGTCGTATACCTGGCAAAGGGGATGTCGTCGAAGCCGGTCACGGAAATGTCCCCGGGTATATCCAGGCCGCGCTCATGCAGGCCGCTCATGAGGCCCATGGCCACCAGGTCGTTGAAGGCCAGAATCCCCGTGGCACCGCTCTGCAGGACGGCATCCACCGCTTCGTGCCCGGTGTCGAAGTCTGAGCCGCCTTCCAGCATGGTCACCTCCACCTCGGGGTGGGCGGCCCTGAACGTCTCCAGGCCCTTGAGCCGCATCTCATTGGAGGCGCTGCGGGGCGGCCCCGCAAGGAAGGCAAGGCGGGTGTGGCCCAGTTCCACCAGGTGCCCCGCGATGTCCTGGACGCCCTGGCCGTAGTCCACCACCAGGCCGGGCACGTTCGGCGCGTTGGTGGTGCGGTTGATCAGCACCAGCGGGTGCAGGGAGGGTGCAATCTCCTCCAGTTCCGCGTCCGACATGCGGGGGGCGCACAGGACCAGCCCGTCGCACCGCCGGCGCGCCTCGCCCGCAAGGATGGACTCCTCGCTGGACACTTCGAATGAATCCGCGATGAGCACGCGGTAACCGTCCTGGGCGGCAGCCCTGCTCAAGCCGCGGAGGATCGCCTGGAAGGTGGGGTTGGCCAGGTCCGGCACCACAATGCCAATCGTGTCCGTCTTGCCGAGGGCCAGGCTGCGGCCCACGGGGTTGGGCTGGTACTTCAGCTCCGCTGCGGCTGCGCGGACCCTGGCGGCAATGTCCGGGTCCACGGTGAAGTTTCCGTTCATGACACGCGAAACGGTGGCATGGGAAACTCCCGCCTTCACGGCGACATCCGCGATGCCGATCCGGCCGCTTGCCGATTTCCTGGCCATAGGGAACCCTTCTTTTGCGCCGTCCGCCGGCGCCGCCGGGGATCCTTGGTGTTCCGGCGGCCCGGCCAGGACGGCAGGTGCTTTGAAAGACAGCATATACGGCAGCAGGAAAGCGATTTCTATGCTTTTCCCGGCCGTTTTCCCAGCCGGTCGGCAAAGGTCCGGGCAGCAGCCTCAGAAAACGCTTTCCCTCAAGCTGGAAAATGGTTGACGGATGGACTGAAGGGTTGATACAACTTCTATAGACACACGAGAAAACGCTTTCTCGTTCTTTTCCATCCGGTACAGCAAAGTGCCGCCGCCGATCACACAGCCGCCGTTCCCACCGCCGGTTTTGAGTTTTTGAAAGGGACCCCATGGTCAACACAGCCGAGACGACGTCGGCCACAGCAGCTTCCCAGGCCAGCACGAATGGCGGGAAGGCACGGATCGCCCTGATCGGCACCGGCGGCCGCTCCGAGATGTACATCCGGGCCATCTTCGGCAAACACGCGGACACCGCCGAGCTCGTGGCGTTCTCAGACGTGAACCCTGGACGCGTTGAGTTTTACCAGAAGCTCATCCAGGAACTCGGTGCGCCGGGACCGGTGGCAGCTTTTGATCCCGCGGACCTCACCGCGTTCATCCAGGCCAACAACATCGACCGGATCATCGTCACCACCCCGGACTACACCCACGCGGACTACATCGTGGAGGGCCTTCGCGCCGGCGCGGATGTCGTCGTCGAAAAGCCCCTCACCATCGATGCCGAAGGCTGCCGCCGCATCACCCGGGCCGTCCAGGAGACCGGCCGGAACGTGGTGGTCACGTTCAACTACCGCTACTCGCCGCGCAACAGCGCGCTCAAGGAAATCATCCAGAGCGGCGTGATCGGCAAGGTCACGTCGGTCGACTTCAGCTGGGTCCTGGACACCGTCCACGGCGCGGACTACTTCCGCCGCTGGCACCGTGAGAAGAAGAACTCCGGGGGCCTGCTCATCCACAAGGCGTCGCACCACTTCGACCTGGTCAACTGGTGGATCGACGATGTCCCGGAGCGGATCTTCGCGTCCGGTGGCCTCAAGTTCTACGGCGACAAGAACGCTGCCGAGCGCGGCCTTGGCCCACGCCCTGAGCGTGGAACGCCCGACGCCGATGCCCCCGCCGGCGCCAAGGACCCCTTCGCGCTTGACCTCAGGGAGGACGAGCGGCTCAAGGCCCTGTTCCTGGACAACGAACACTACGACGGCTACCGCCGCGACCAGGATGTGTTCACCGCCGGCATCACCATAGAGGACAACCTGGCCCTGGTGGTGGAGTACCAGGGCGGCCCGCGCCTGAGCTACTCGCTGAATGCCCACAGCCCGTGGGAAGGCTACCGTGTGGCGGTCAACGGCACCGAAGGCCGCGCCGAGCTTGAGGTGGTGGAACGCGCCGCCGTCCTGCACAGCACGGACAAGAAGACCGTGGTGGACCCGTCCGCAACCCCGGTTGAGGAAGAGGACGCCGTGCGCCGCAACGGCGAGCGCCTGGTGGTCCAGCGCCACTGGGAGGCAGCCTACGAGGTGCCCATTATTAACGGCGAGGGCGGCCACGGCGGCGGTGACGAGCTGCTGCTGTCGGACCTCTTCAACGGACCGGGCGAGGACCCCCTGGGCCGCCCCTCCGGCTACCTGGACGGGCTGCGTTCGGTGTCCGTGGGCATCGCCGGCAACCGCTCCCTGGAAACGTCCCTGCCCGTCCGGGTCGAGGACCTGGACCTCGGCGTCGACCTTCGCCGCGCCAAGTAGAGGAAAAACCATGAGCAGGATATTCGTTACCGGCGGCTCCGGCCGCCTCGGCCGCAGCGTGGTGGCGGGGCTCGCGCAAGCGGGCCACGACGTAGTCTCGGTTGACCGCGACGCCGTTCCCGCCGAACTCCTGCCGGACGGCGTCGTCCAGGAAACCGCGGACCTCCTGGCGCCGGGTGAGGCGCTGCGCCTCCTTCGGCACGCACAGCCCGACGCCGTCATCCACCTTGCGGCGATCGCGGTACCGTTCAGCGCGCCGGAGGACGTCATTGTCAGCACGAACACCCGGCTCGCCTTCGCCGTGATCAGCGCCGCAACGGAGCTGGGGATCGGAAAAATCGTCACCGCCAGCAGCCCCACGGTCCTGGGCTACGGCTGCCCGGCCGGGTGGCTGCCGCCGTCGTTCCCGCTCGATGAGCGCACCCCGCCCAAGCCCTGGAACGCCTACGCGCTGTCCAAGCTCATTGCCGAACAGACCGTGCAGATGTTCGCCGCGGCGCAGGGAGAGAAGATCCGGTACGCGGCGTTCCGTCCCTGCTTCGTCATCTCGCCGGAGGAATGGGAAGGCGCTCCCACCCAGCAGGGACACACCCTTGCCGAACGCCTGGCCGATCCCGCCCTCTCAGCACCGGCGCTCTTCAACTATGTGGACGCCCGGGACGTGGCGGACTTCCTGGACCTGCTGCTGCAGAAAATGGAAGACATTCCCAACGGGGAAACCTTCTTCGTGGGCGCGCCTGATGCACTGGCCACCGCCCCGCTGGCGGAGTTGATGCCGAAATTCCTGCCCGGAAGCGAAGCGCTCAGCGCCGGCCTGACCGGAACCAGTCCCGCGTTCTCGATTGCCAAAGCCCGGGAACTGCTGGGGTGGCAGCCCAAGCGCACGTGGCGGACCGAGCTCAAGTCATATCCAACCCTCAACGACGAGGCCTCCGCGCTGGTTACCGCCGGCGGAGGCAAGGAGACATCATGAAATTCGACGGCGTACTCTTCTTCCCCGTCACCCCGTTTACAGCCGAAGGCGCTGTTGACGTGGAACTGCTCAAGGAACACATCAGCTCCCGGCTGCCCTTTGGGCCCGGCGGCGTCTTCCCCGCATGCGGCACCGGTGAATTCCACGCCCTCAGCATTGAGGAGGTCCGCACCGTGGTGCGTGCCGCCGTCGACGTTGTTGCCGGCCAGGTCCCCGTGGTGGCCGGCGCGGGCGGCCCCCTGGGCCACGCCCTTGCCGCCGCCCGGGCTGCTGAAGAAGCCGGCGCTGACGCGCTCCTGGTGCTGCCGCCATACCTGGTCACCGGCCCCACGGACGGGCTGGTGGCCTACATCGAGGCCGTGGCCAACGCCAGCAGCCTGCCGGTCATCGTGTATCACCGCGGCAATGCCAGGTTCACTGCCGCCTCAATGGCCAAGCTCGCGGCCAACCCCAAGGTCATCGGGTTCAAGGACGGTCTGGGCGACGTGGGCCTCGCCCAGGAAATCGTGTCCGCCGTCAAGGCCACCGGGCGGAAGGACTTTGCCTTCTTCAACGGGCTGCTCACCGCCGAACTGACGCAGGGCGCCTACCGCGGCCTGGGCATCCCGCTCTACTCCTCGGCTGCGTTCGCCATGGCCCCCGAGATCGCCAAGGCCTACTACGACGCCTACGCTGCAGGGGACGAGGACCGCCGCAACGCCCTCCTCGAGGGCTTCTACGCACCCCTGGTACGCCTGCGCGACCAGACCCCCGGCTTCGGCGTTTCCCTGATCAAGGCCGGCCTGAGGCTGGGCGGACTGCCGGTGGGCTCGGTCCGGCCGCCACTGGTCGATCCCACGGAGGAACAGCTCGTGGAGCTCAAAGCCATCCTGGCCAGGGGCTACGAGCTGGCCGGTCACTGATGAGCGCACCCGCGGCCGAAGCCGTCCGCACTGTTCCGCGCATCACCGGCCTGTCAACGCGGCTCCTCACCGTTCCGCTGCGCCGCAGCTGGGGAGTGGAGGCGCCGGAGAACCACGTGATTGCCACGGAGGTCCACACGGACGACGGCGGGACGGGCTTCGGTTTCTCCTGGACGCCCACCATTGGTCCCCAGGCCGTCAAGGCGCTGCTTGACCACGACGTCGCACCTTTCGTCACGGGGCTTGCCGCCACCCCCGAGGCCGTGTGGGATGTGCTCTGGAAACGGCTGCACGAGGCCGGCGGCGGAGGCCTCACCACCATCGCCATGGCAGGGGTGGACCTGGCACTCTGGGACCTGCAGGCCCGCCGCGCCGGCACGTCGGTCACCGGCCTGCTGGGCCAGCGGCAGGAATCGGCAGAGGTGTACGGCTCCGGGGTCAACCTGCACTACACCCTGGACGAGCTGGTGGCGCAGGCCGAACGGTGGGTTGCCGCCGGCCACCAGGCGGTGAAGATCAAGGTGGGAAAGCCGGACATCCGCGAGGACCGCGAACGCGTAGCCGCCGTCCGCTCCGTCCTGGGCCCGGACCGCGGGCTCATGATCGACGCCAACCAGCGGTGGGACCTGCCCACCACCTTCCGGGCCCTGGACGTCCTGGCCGAATTCGGGCTGGAATGGCTGGAGGAACCCATCCGCGCGGACGATCTCTGGGCCTACCGCCGGCTCCGGAAGCATTCGCCCGTGCCCATCGCCCTTGGCGAAAACCTGCACACCATCTACCGATTCCGCGATTTCATTGAGGCGGAGGCGGTGGACATCATCCAGCCCAACATCATCCGGGTGGGCGGGATTACCCCGTTCCGGCGGATTGTTGAACTGGCGAGGACCAACAGCATCAAAGTCATGCCGCACCTGCTGCCGGAACTGTCCGGGCAACTGGCCCTGACCCTGGCCGAACCCACCATGGTGGAGGACGTCGAAGAGGCGTCCTTCGAGCAGCTGGGAATTTTGGCCGGGCCGTCACCGGTGCGGTTCACCAACAGCAGGGTGACCCTGGGGGACCAGCCCGGACTGGGCTTCCGTTTCCGGGACACGCTGCAACCATGAATTTCCATACGACGAACGGGTACCTGACGTGACAACTGCAACGCTTTCCCTGACCGAGCTCACCGCTGCGGCCACAGCAGCGGCCAGGATCTCGGCCGCAGCTTCCGATGCTGAACGCGCCGGCTGGCTGAACGCCGTGGCGGACGCCCTGGACGCCAACGCTGCCGAACTGGTGGAGATCGCCGATGCCGAGACCAGCCTGGGCGCCGCGCGCCTTACCGGTGAAGTTGCCCGCACCACCGGCCAGCTGCGCCTGTTCGCCCGCGTGATCACCGAGGGCTCCTACCTTGAGGCCATCATTGACCACGCCGATCCAGCTGCCACCCCGCCCAGGCCGGACCTCCGCAGGATCCTCAAGCCCATCGGCCCCGTTGCCGTCTTCTCCGCGTCCAACTTCCCGTTCGCCTTCTCGGTGGCAGGCGGTGACACGGCCTCGGCCCTCGCCGTCGGCTGTTCAGTGATCGTCAAGGCACACTCGGGCCACCTTCGGCTTTCGGAGCGGACGGCGGAGATCGTGGCGGAGGCGCTCCGCGGCGCCGGTGCACCGGAAGGGCTGTTCGCCCTGGTCCACGGCCGCGAAGTGGGAACGGCCTTGGTCCAGGACCCCGCCGTCAAGGCCGTGGGCTTCACCGGGTCCATCCCCGGCGGCCGGGCCCTGTTCGACCTCGCCACCTCCCGCCCCGACCCCATCCCCTTCTACGGGGAACTGGGCAGCCTGAATCCTGTGGTCATCACCGCTGCGGCGCTGCAGGCGCGTTCCACTGAACTCGCCGCCGGACTGGCTGGCTCCTTCACCCTTGGTGCGGGCCAGTTCTGCACCAAGCCGGGCCTGGTGTTCATCCCTGCCGGAACTCAGTTTGCGGCGGAAGTGGCAGAGGCGAGCAAGGACAAGCCGGCCCTGGGCATGCTGACCACCCGGATCGCGGAAGCCTACCCGGACGGCCTGCGCGCCTTTGCGTCGGTGGACGGTGTGGACGTGGTCAGCGGCACCGTGGACCAGGACGCGGCGGCGGATGGCGCGGCGCCGGTGGTGTTCTCCACCACCGCCGCCAAGGTGCTGGAACGCCCGGAGCAGCTGCTGGAGGAATGCTTTGGCCCCACCACCATCCTGATCGAATACACGGACCAGGACGAACTGTCCGCTGTCCTGGCCAAGGTCCCGGGCAGCCTGACTGCCACCCTGCACGCGCAGCCCGGGGAGGACATCGCAGGCCTGGCGGAGCAGCTGTCCGGACTCGCAGGACGCGTCCTCTTTGAAGGCTGGCCCACGGGCGTCGCCGTCAACTGGGCCCAGCAGCACGGCGGCCCGTACCCGGCCACCACCTCGCTCTTCACTTCGGTGGGCGCGACGGCGGTCCGCCGGTTCCAGCGCCCCGTGGCCTACCAGGACGCCCCCGAGGCAGTGCTGCACCTGGCCCTGCGCGAGGACAACCCCCTGGGCATCCCGCGCCGCGTGGACGGTGAACTGCAGCTTCCGTAGCAACGCCCGCTCAGATGATGTGCATTTAATCGAAACGCCCGCTCAGTTGTGGCTGCTAATGCGGCCATAACTGAGCGGGCGTTTCGCGTTTTGCTGCAGTATCTGAGCGGGCGTCTCTTTAGAGCTGCAGGGTCACCGGCCGGTCCAGCCCGTTCACGGTAACCACCGGCCAGCGCGGGTCCACGGTGAGGACGCGAAGTCCGGAGTCCGTAAGCTGCACGGTGTCTTCGATCTTCACGCCGGGGCCCGAGGGGTTCCAGGTGAACGCCTGGTCCAGCACCACCGTGTCGGTCACCTCGGACGTCACCCGGGGATCCCGGCCCGCGTAACCGGCGGGACCGCCTTGGTGGTGCTGTTCCCACTGGTCAGCCCCGAAACCGTGCCGCGCATAGGCTGCCTGGATCTCGGCGAAGATCCGGTCCAGCCGGGCACCGGGAACTGTTGCATCAAAGATGTCTGCCTCCACTGCTGCGATGCGGGCCTCGGCGTCGCGCTCTTCGGGGGTGCCGGCGTCGAACCGTACCCACCGGGTGATGTTGGCAACCAGGCCGTCCCGGCGGGCACACACGACGGCCATGGCGCGGCGGCCGAGCGGGGAATGCGTGGCCAGGGGGTGCCGGAAAGTGCTGCGGGAACTGCCGTTGCACAGGAGCACCAGCGGTTCGGCACCGGCGGCCACCACCCGGGCGGCCAGCGCCGAAACCAGCTCGAACTCCGTGGTGTCCGGGCGGGCGGCTGACAGGACACCGGTCATGATCCCGGCCAGTTCCGCGCTAAGCATGGAATAGCGGGCACTTTCGGCCGGGAGGAGCTGCTGGCGGGCGGCGCGCAGCTGCGCCGTGACGTCCGCTTCCGCCAGCGGCGGCCGGGTGCCGTTGCCGACGGCGGCAGCGGCCTGATGCAGGTTCCCGTACCAGGGCACGGTGTGCAGGTTGACTCCGGCCGGCAGTTCCTCGGCGGCGATCCTGCCGGCCTCATTGTTGAACGTGACCAGGTGGTCGCCGTCGCGGTCCACCAGCAGGGCGGCGATGGGATCGCCCGCCAGGCTGATGTGGACCCGGCTGCCGTCCAGGTACCAGGTCAGGGCGGTGTTCGTGGTGAGCAGCAGGGAGTCCTGCCCGGCCCCGTCCAGGATGTCCAGGACACGCCGGCGCTTGATGGCCCGGTCCGTCCTTGATCCCGGCGCCAGGCGCGCTTCCCGACGGGAAACGGCTGAGGTTGTTGTTTGGGTCATGACGGGTCCCCCTGCTGGTTGATCAGATCTTCGATGTCGGGTGTGGACAGGATTCCGTCGGCCACAAAAACGGTGATGCGCCGCCGCACCGGGCTGCCCGGCCCCGCAATGACGGGGCTGTCCCACGCCAGCGACTGGCCCACGCCAGGGTAGCCGTCCACGCGGACAAACCAGGGGTCAGCAGAGTCTTCCGGGGCAACGAACACCAAGGTGGCGGGCCCGCCGTCGAACTGTCCTGACCAGGCGAGCCAGCGCGTGGTGCTGCCATGGATCTGTGACTCGCCGGTGCCGGCGGGCGTCCAGACTGCCGCGTCCGCGCACTGCGGCAGGCGCCAGAAGAAGCCGCCGTAGCCGCCCTCGAAGCGGCCGTTCGATCCCGGGCTGCCCAGGCTGACGGGCCTGTCACCCGAAGGGGACAGCGCGAACTCGAGGGACAGCCGCCAGATGGAGGGCGCGGCGCCGGTCCACGCCCAGGTGCGTTCCTCCACAAGGATGGGGGCGCCGTCCGGCCCGTTCCAGCTGAGGGTCTCCTGGAGCCGGCCCTCCCGGCCGTCCACGGCGTCATTCTGTTCGGCCGTGGTGCCGGTGCTGTCGATGCTGCCGTGGTCCGGGCGCCAGACGTACTGACCGGCCTCGCGGGTATACGTGCGCCCGCCCCAGAAATTCACTCCATCCACGTCCTGCAGCGCCACCCCGACGCCCAAGTGCCACACGTGGTCCAACGGCTGGTGGTCCGTCACCACGGTTCCAGCCAGGGTCCGGACCGGGTGCAGGTAAGGGCGGGGGGAGGAGACCGCGCGGATCTGGCTGCCGTCCCGGTAATTAGCCACCGGGTGGCCGTCCAGGGTCAGCGTGTGGGTTGGCGGCAGGGTGCGGGCCCAGGGGGCTCCGAGCTCGGCGAAGGTTGCCTGCGCCTTGACGGCGCGGGCCATCAGGTCGGTGATTCCCTGGACCACGGGATGCGCGTCGTCGCCTCCGCCCTCCCACGAGATGTATTGTCCGTCGATCGGGGCCGGCGCGGGGGAGGTCCGGATCGCTTCCAGCACGGCGGTGAACGCGCCGGTGTCCTCGAGTGCGCAGAGCAGGGGAGCCCCGGTGACCCGGGCCTCGAGCAGGTTCTCCAGCAGGTCCGTGCGCGCGTAGGTCTCCCGGCGCTCGCCGGACGGGGTGGTGATCACCACCTCGTCCCGCGTGTAGGAGAGCGTGAGGTCGCCCAGGGTCCCGTGCACGGTGACGGTGGGGTCCAGCTGTTCGGGGGCGCAGAGCGTGAGGGCGCACAGCAGCGTGGTTCCCTGGGCGGTGCGGACCCGGAGCACCGAGGTGTCATCGCTTTCGGTCTGGTTGGCCCGGTACAGGTCCGTTTCCACGGAGGCGACGTCGGCGAGGGTCCGTGCGCCGGCCAGGGAGAGGCCCGTGGCAACGGCGTGGGCCAGGGCGTTGGTGGCAACGCCATCCACCACATCCACGCCGTCCAGGCTGCGCTTTCCTGCCCAGCGTGAGCGCTTGAAGTATGCCTGGGTCCTGAGCCACTGGCCGGTGGCGCTGATGCCCAGGACGGTGCCGATCTCCCCGGCGGCCACCGTGTCCCTGATGGCGGGCAGGGCATGGGACCCAAGGCTCTGGAAGCCCACCTGGACCAGGCGGCCTTTGTCCCGGGCCGCGGCGAGCACCTGCTCGAACTGGGCCAGGGACGCCACGGGCGGCTTTTCCACGTAGACGTCCATCCCGGCGGACAGGGCGGCGATGGCCAGCGGGGCATGCGTCTGGATAGGGGTGGCAATGATGACGACGTCGACGCCCGGCTGTGCGGCCAGCAGTCCGTCCAGGTCGGGGAAGACGGCCACCGAGGCGACCAGGCTGCCGGGCTGCGGCGGGTTGGGATCGGCGACGGCCACCAGTTCCAGGGCGCCCGCCTGTTCAAGCCGGGCCAGGTTGGCAAGATGCCGCTCGCCGAAGCCGTGCACGCCCACCAGGGCCACCCGCGGGACGGCCGTCGGTGCTGTCTGCTGGTGCGTGGATTCCGCCGAATGCTGTGTGGTCACGTGGGTCCTTGGGAGCAGTTGTAAGACTTGGGAGCAGGGGTAGAACGGGTCAGAATGCCAGCGTCTTGGCCAGGAAATCAAGGGCTTCGTCCTGCATGGCCGCCGTGAAGACGTGCCCGCCGGGCCGGAAGCTGCCCGTGTACCGGCCGCTGCCGCCTTGCAGGGATTCCAGGATCCGGTGCGCCTGGCGCATCCCGTCCTCCGGAAAGAGTTCGTCGGCCAGGGCGTACTGCACCAGGAACCGGGCGTCTGCTGAGCGGGCTGTGAGTTCCGGCCAGTCGCCCAGTTTCCACAGCCCGGGGGTCTGCAGCAGCCACGAATGGGCGTCCAGGTAGGCAGGGAAAAGGGAATCGAACGTGGTCATCATGCAGGTCACCACCGCTGCCCGGATACGCGGACTGAGGACCGAGAGGGCGAGTGAGCGGCCGCCGCCGCCGGAGAAGCCGATGCAGCCCAGCCTGTCCTGGTCCACGTCCGGCATTGCGGCCAGGACATCGAGCGCTGCAAGGTCGTCATACGCCACCATGCCGGCAAGGCTGGTGCCCAGGAGGCCGGCGGCTTTGGCAACAGTGTCCTCGTGGAAGCCCGCTGCGGCGTTGTACTGGTCGGCATCGGAGGGTACGACGCCGTCCTCCCGCCACTGCGCCTGCCTCGCCGCTGTCGCCGAGGCTGTCCGCCATGGGGGAGTTGAAAGGTCGAATTTGCGGCTTCCCCAGCCGAACGTGTCATGGGCCAGGACCGCGAAGCCGCGCCGTGCGATGTCGGTGGCCAGGGCGCGGCCATCGTAGTGGCCGGCGCGGGCGGCCGATGCCGACGGGTGGGTGTCCGGTAATTCCACCAGCCGGTCGGCCCCGCCGAATTTGTTTCCGCCATGGCAGTGCAGGGCCAGGATCCCAGGGAGGGGCCCTGGTCTTCCGGCCGGGCGGACCAGCCAGCCCGTTGTCCGCGGCCCGAACCCCAACTGCCAGCTGAGCTGGGAGGTGGTGGCGCCGTCGTACGTCTCCTCCCAATGCACCGTCACTGCGGGGAGTGCCCCTGCGCCCGGGACACCCAAGGCGTCCGAGAACTCCTGCGCCGGCTGCGTGGACGCCTCGTGGCGTGGATGCTCACGGACGTAGGCAGGCCAGTCCTCATAGCCGGCGATGGCGCTGGGCCGAACCGCCAGGACATTTGCTGCTCTGGTCCTTGCTGCGGGGGTCACTGTGCCTGCCTCCTTCCGTTGGTGATGCTGGAGCAAACAGTGCGGATGGTCTGGTCAGCCGAGGTTTTGGTTGACCTCGGAGATCAGGCCCTTGGCTGCGTCCTGCGGGGAAATCTTTCCGAAGAGTACATCCGTGTTGTAACGGTTCAATACTTCCATGGTGGCCGAAGATCCTGCCGGGAACGGCTTGGGGGCCTGGACCTTCAGGGCAGCGATGCGGTCCAGGTATGCCGCTTCCTTCTGCTGGGTTTCCTTCAGCAGGGGAGTGATCCCCGCCTTCAGTTCGGTGTTGGCGGGCATGCCCCGGTCACTCTTGATCTTGGCGGCCGCGTCCATGTTGTTGACCAGGTAATTGATGAACAGGGCCGCTTCCTTGGGCTGGGAGGACTTGGACGAGATGGCGTACTCCATGGAGGAGCGCAGCCAGGCGCCGGCCTGCTTGCTTTCGCCGGGCAGCTTGGCCATGACCAGGGGTGCGCCGGAGTAGGACGTCATCTGGTTGCTCCAGGAGATCTTCATGCCCTGCTTTCCCTGTCCCATCAGGGTCATTTCCGGCTGCGCGGAGCCGTCCTCCACGGTCTGTGATGCGGAAGGGGCGCCGCCGGTATCCATCAGCTTCTTGTTCAGCTCGAACCACCGTGCCAGTGTGTCCTCGCTGATGCCCATCTTCTTTCCGTCATCCGTGTAGAGGGCCTCGCCGTTCTGGCGTGCCCATACGGCAAGGAAGGAGTCGTTGGACATGGGCGTGGTGCCGAAGGTTCCGGCCGGGGATTTTTGGGTGATCTCGGCCGCGATCCTGGCGTAGTCGTCCCAGGTCCAGGTCTCGTCATCCGGCATCGCCACACCCGCAGCCTGGAACACCTTGGGGTCCAGGACCATGGACATGGAGTTGACGCCTGCCGTGATGGTGTACTGCTTGCCGTTGATCTTGCCCAGGTCCACGGTTCCCTCCGCGAACTTCGAGGTGTCGATCTGGTCTTTGACCTTGTCCAGGTCCAGCAGTACTCCGCGGCTGGCGTACTCGCTGGGGTAGGCGCCGCTCATGGCTATGACGTCCGGCGTGGTTCCGCCGGCAATCTGGGTGGCCATCTTGTCCCAGTAGGAGCTGTATTCGGTGTTTTCGCCCTGGACCCTGATGGTGGGGTTGGCGGCTTCGAAGGCTTTGATAACCTCCATGGTGGTTTTCGCCCTTGAATCATTGCCCCACCAGGCGAAGCGGATGGTGACAGGGTCTTCAGCCGTTCCCACCTTTGCGGCCTGCTGGCTGCTGCCGCAACCGGTCAGTGCCAAGGTGAGTGCGGCAACAACGCCGGTAACGCCCATGACGGATTTCTTGAGACCAAACTTCATTGGTTGTGCCCCTCGGCTTGTTGGTTGGGGGTGGCGTGATGCCGGTAACAGAAAGCGTTTTCTCAAAAACTAACAAAGGGCTATACAGGAGTCAAGAAAGCGTTTACTTTGGTACGGAGCCGCAATTTCAAACGGCACTTCCGGCCCCGGATCCTGCACCCCCGCAAGGCGGCAGCAGAACTTGTGCGGGAAGCGCCCGATCCCCCATCGCCTGGCGATGACCGCAACGTGGAGGCCACGATGACCAAAGGAGACCACATGGCCGCAAAACACCTCTCCAGGACGCTGCGTCCGGCCCCGGCGCCGGCCGCAGTGCCCCTGGCCCCCCGGACGGAGCAGCTCCTGTGAGCGCCATCAGCGAACTCAGCTCCATTACCCGGAAGAAGGGCAAGGCCACCCCGGAGGAGAAGAAAGCGAACAGGCGGGACAACAAGGCTGCCTACATCTTCCTGCTGCCGTGGCTGGTGGGCCTGGTGGCCATCACCATCGGACCAATGCTGATGTCCCTTTACCTTTCCTTCACGGACTACAACCTGCTCCAGCCCCCGGAATGGACCGGGCTGGACAACTTCACCCGGATGCTCAGTGACGCCCGGCTGCACAACTCGCTGCGGGTCACGTTCACCTATGTCTTTGTCGGTGTGCCGCTGCAGCTCGCCGTGGCGCTGCTCATTGCGCTCGTCCTGGACAAGGGCCTTCGCGGCCTGCCGTTCTACCGCTCGGTGTTCTACCTGCCGTCCCTCCTGGGCGGCTCGGTTGCCGTTGCCATCCTCTGGAAGCAGATCTTCGGCACCACCGGCCTGGTGAATCAGGTCCTGGCCATGTTCGGCATCCAGGGGCCGGGGTGGATCTCAGACCCCGGCACCGCATTGGGATCGATCATCCTGCTGCACGTCTGGACCTTCGGCGCCCCGATGATCATCTTCCTGGCAGGCCTGCGGCAAATCCCCACCATGTACTACGAGGCTGCAAAAGTGGACGGCGCCACCACCCTTCAGCAGTTCTGGCGGATCACCATGCCGATGCTGAGCCCGATCATCTTCTTCAACCTGGTGCTGCAGATCATCGGTTCCTTCCAGTCGTTCACCCAGGCGTTCATCGTCTCGGGCGGCAACGGCGGGCCTTCAGACTCCACGATGTTCTTCACGCTGTACCTCTACCAAAAGGGCTTCGGCCAGTTCGACATGGGCTACGCATCAGCCATGGCGTGGGTGCTGCTGCTCATCATCGGCGTGTTCACCGCCATCAACTTCATCGCTTCTAAGTATTGGGTTTTCTATGACGACTAAGCTTGAGACGCTGCCCACCCCGGAGAAGAAGTCCGAGGGCGCCGGCAAGCCTACCGACCGCAAGCGCAGGGTCCGCGAGTCCCGTGGAACGCTGGCCTTCAGCCGGGCCCAGCGCGGTAAATCGCTCATGAAGCATGGCATCCTGATCCTGGCCGGCGGGTTGATGATCTACCCGCTCCTGTGGATGGTGGTGTCCTCCCTGCGTCCCAACGAGCTGATCTTCCGTGAGCCGGGCCTCTGGCTCAACAGCCTGGAAATGAGCAATTACACCTCCGGCTGGTCAGCGCTGACGCACCCCTTTGGCCACTACATGCTGAACTCGGCCATCGTGGTGATCGGTTCCATCCTGGGGAACCTGGTTTCCTGCTCCATGGCGGCCTACGCCTTCGCCCGGCTGCAGTTCACCGGCAAGAAGCTGTTCTTCGGCATCATGCTGCTGACCATCATGCTGCCGTTCCATGTGGTCATCGTTCCGCAGTACATCCTGTTCTCGCAGATCGGCTGGGTGAATACCTTCTGGCCGCTGCTGGTGCCCAAACTGCTGGCCACGGACGCGTTCTTCGTGTTCCTCATGGTGCAGTTCATCCGCGGCATTCCGCGCGAACTTGATGAAGCGGCGCGCATCGACGGCGCCGGCCATCCGCGGATCTTCCTGCGGGTCATCCTGCCGCTGATGGTGCCGGCCCTGGCCACCACCACCATCTTCACGTTCATCTGGACCTGGAACGACTTCTTCGGCGCCCTGATCTACCTCACGGATCCGGACATGTTCACCGTTCCGGTGGCACTGCGGGCCTTCGTGGACTCACAGTCGGCTACCAGCTGGGGTTCGCTGTTCGCCATGTCCATCGTGTCCCTGCTGCCGGTGTTCCTGGTGTTCCTCTTCGGCCAGCGGTTCCTCATCAAGGGCATCGCCACCACCGGCATCAAATAAGCGGCGGCATGCCCTAACCGGGCGCAAACCCCCAATGATGAACGGCCCGTCCCCGTGGCGGGCCGTTCGTCGTGGTGGCCCCAAACAACCGCTCAATTTTCATGGCAGCACCATCTTGTAATACAAGTAAGTCACTTGTAGTCTTAGTATCAGAAAGCGCTTTCACAGCTTTCGGCCAGACTTCTGCTGGCGTCAGCCGCCCTCCCCACAACAACCCGCACCTGGATCAACGAAGATCGGAGTACACAGTGCCGCTTTTTCCCCGTCCTGCGTCTGCTGCCAAGCAGTCTGCAGGGGCACCCGCATCAGGCACCAGCCGCCCGCCCCGCATTGGCCGAACCCGTAAAGCCGGCGCTGTTGCCGCCGCAGTCGCCGCCGTCATGGCGCTTAGCGCCTGTGGCGGGGGAGCAGCCCCGCAGAACGCCGACGGGACTGTGGAGCTTCGTTTCTCCTGGTGGGGCGGCGACAAGCGCGCCCAGCTGACCCAGGAGGCCATCAAGCAGTTCGAAGCCGAAAACCCCAAGATCAAGGTCAAGCCCGAGTTCGGCGACTGGAGCGGTTACTGGGACAAGCTGGCCACCCAGGTGGCGGCCAATGATGCCCCGGACATCATCCAGATGGACGAGAAGTACATCACGGAGTACTCCAGCCGCGGTGCCCTTCTGGACCTGTCCAAGTACGAGATCGACACCTCCAAGCTGGACGAAGCGGCGCTGAACGCCGGCAAGGGCGAGAAGGGGCTGACCGGGATCGCCGCAGGCATCAACGCCGCCACCATCCTGGCCAACCCCGCCGTTTTCCAGGCTGCCGGAGTGCCGCTCCCGGACGACTCCAAGTGGACATGGGACGACTTTGGCCGGATCGCCGCAGAGATCACCGCCAAGTCGCCCAAGGGAACCTATGGCGCGGCAGCCTACGGAACCGATGAGGCTTCCCTGGGGGTTTGGCTCCGGCAGAACGGCAAATCGCTGTACACCTCCGATGGCAAGCTGGGCTTCGAGCCGGGCGATATCGCCGAGTGGTGGGCCTTCCTGAAGCAGCTGAGCCAGAAGAAGGCGGTTCCGTCCGCGTCCGAGGTAGTGGAAGCCGAGGCTGCACCGCTTGACCAGAGCGGCTTGGCCACCGGCAAGAACGGCATGGCCTTCTGGTGGTCCAACCAGGCTCCGGCACTCGAAAAGGCAAGCGGGGACCTGAAGATCCTGCGGTTCCCCACCAAGACCGGCTCTGCCGATGATGCAGGCCTTTGGTACAAGGCCTCACAGTTCTGGTCCGCCTCCTCGCGCACCAAGCACCCGCAGGAAACGGCCAAGTTCATCAATTTCCTGACCAACAACGTCAAAGCAGGAGAGGCCCTCCTCGCCGACCGCGGTGTGTACCCCAACTCCGAGGTGCGGGCCGCGATCCAGCCGAAGCTGACCCCGGCCGACGTCAAGGTGGTCACCTTCATTGACCAGATCAAGGATGAGCTCGGCGAGGCGCCGGCGCCGCCGCCGAAGGGTGCAGGAGCCATCCAGGAAATCATCAAGCGGTACACCTCGGAAGTCCTGTTCGAACGGCTGTCTCCAGAGGACGCAGGCAAGAAAGCGACCGATGAGATGAAGTCCGCCATCAGCAAATAGTCTTCACCCCGCCAACACGGCTCCGGGCGGTCTGTATGGTGCCTCCTCATCACAGACGTCCGACGGCGGGTGGCAGCTCTGCCCCGGAAGGAACCACTGGTTCCTTCCGGGGCAGAGCTGTTTAAGGGGGGCCCTCCGAAACGGGGCACTTTGACACGGACTCGCCGCCCGCCGTCGTGATTTGTGCAGAAGGCGTGCCCAAAGTGCCCCGGGACGGATGGGGAAGGCGGCACCAAGGGCGGTGCCGCCGTCGGACGTTTCAAATGTGTGCCTAGCTCGTCTCCGCAATAACCGCAACACCGCCCGCCGGAACGGTCCCGGCGAATGTCCCGCCGGTCAGCAGGTCGGTGCCGGCGGCAGACACTGAAGCGTCCGAACGGGTGTGGTTGATCGCGAACAGATAGCTCTGCCCGTCTGAGGAAAACCGGCGCACCAGCTCCACCCCGGGATCGGCGGCGGCAACAGGGGAGACGCCGGACTCGGCCAGTAACTTGTCCAAGACAGCTTCAATCCCGTCCGGATCGGGGAAGGTGGCCAGATACCAGGCGGCGCCGTTGCCCACAGCGTGCCGGGTGAGGGAGGGGGCGCCCTCCAGCGGGTACTCGGTAAAGAACTGCACCGCCTCCGTGCCGGCCAGGTGGACGTGCTCGCTCCAGATCGAAGACACCGTGCCGTCGCTCAGCTTCAACCGGGAACCGGCAAGGAGGGGGTGGAACTCCTCAACCCGCACCCCCAAAAGATCCCGGAAGGCGCCGGGATAGCCGCCCAGCCGCACATGGTCCTTTTCGTCCACAATGCCGCTGAAGTAGCTGACCAGCACCGAGGCGCCGGCCGAGGCGGCTGCGGCAATGTTGGCTGCGGCATCATCAGTCACGGAGTACAGCGTGCACACGAGGACCAGGTCATACCCCTCCAGTGAAGCGGATGGATGGACCAGGTCCACGGAAATCCCGCGGAGGAACAATGCTCGGTGGAAGGCGCGCAGGAGGTCCAGGTACTTCACGTCGATGCTCGGCTTGGAGTCGATTTCGGCGGCCCACCATGCCTCGTAGTCAAAGACAATCGCGGCGCGGGACTGGACCCGCGAACCGCGCACGGGCTCAAGCTTTTTCAGCGCAGCCCCGAGCTCCACCACCTCACGCCAGATGCGCGTGTCGCGTCCGCCGTGCGGCACCATGGCCGAATGGAACTTTTCGGACCCGGCAAAACTCTGCCGCCACTGGAAGAACATCACGGCGTCCGCCCCGCGGGCCACGTGTGCCAGTGAATTGCGCAGCATCTCGCCGGGCATCTTGGGCTGGTTGCGCGGCTGCCAATTAACGGCCGACGTCGAATGTTCCATCAGGATCCACGGGTCGCCGCCCGCAATGCCCCGGGTGAGGTCGGCGCTGAACGCGAGTTCGATCTGCCGTTCGGGATCGGCGGCCACCAGGTAGTGGTCGTTGGCGATGACGTCCAGGTCCTTGGCCCAGTCGAAGTAGTCCATGGACTTGGTGGCACTGGACGCCATCAGGTTGGTGGTGCAGGGGATGTCCGGGGTCACCTCGCGCAGAACGGCAACAAGTTCCCGGTAGTAGTCCATCAGCGCCCAGGAGTTGAACCGCTGGAAGTCCAGCTGCTGCCCCGGATTGAGGGTGGACGGCGCAACGGAGGGCGGCAGGATTTCGTCAAAGGAGCCGTAGTTCTGGGACCAGAATGCCGTGCCCCAGGAGGCGTTGAGCGCATCAATGCTCCCGTAGCGGCGCTCCAGCCAGGCGCGGAAGGCGGCGGCGTCCTCGTCCCCGTAGAACTCGGAGACGTGGCATCCCAGTTCGTTGTCCACGTGCCACAGTGCCAGGGCCGGATGGTCCTTGTACCGTTCCGCGAGGGCGCGCGTGATCCCCGCGGCGTAGCGGCGGTAAACGGCCGACGACGGCGTGTAGTGCCGCCGCGAGCCCTGCCCCAGCACGGTTCCGTCGGCCGTGACCGGCAGGATCTCCGGATGCTTGCGGACCAGCCACGCGGGGGGAGCGGCGGTGGCGGTGGCCAGGGCCACCTTCACCCCTATGCCGGCCAGGTTGTCCATCACCTCGTCCAGCCAGCCGAAGTCGTAGTGCCCCTCGGAGGGTTCCAGCAGCGCCCAGGAGAAGATCCCCACGCTGAGGAAGTTCACCCCCGCTTCCCGCATGAGCTCCAGGTCCTCCAAGCGGACACTGGTTGGCCACTGCTCAGGGTTGTAGTCGCCACCGAAACCGATGCCCTGGACCTTGGTCCAAACGCTGGCTGGCGTGGTGGTTTCCTGCTCTGTCATGGGACTCCTTTGTCTGTTTGGGGCAGAAACTCGATCTGACATCAGACCTTTGGAAAACGCTTGCCCAAATCTGGGAATGCGGATATTGTATCGTTTCAGAAGCCGTGTAAGCCAGCTCACTACTCATGTTGTAGGCAGAGAAAAGGCAAAGCACCCATCGAGCAAGGAGGCTCCCGTGATCAACAGAAGGCATTTCCTCACTACCGTGGCCATCGGCACCGCATCTGCCGCAGCCCTGTCGGCCTGCGGCAACGGATCCAGCTCTTCCGGCCAGACCGGATCCGCTGATAAGCCCGTCACCATCAACTACACCTGGTGGGGCAACGACGACCGCGCCGAGCGCACCCGCAAGGCCATCGCCCTCTTCGAATCGAAGAACCCGGACATCAAGGTCAACGGCAACTTCACCGACTTCGCCGGCTACTGGCAGAAGCGTGCCACCGAGGCTGCCGGCGGCGGCCTGCCGGACGTCATGCAGTGGGACCTGTCCTACCTGCGCGACTACGGCCAGCGCAACCAGCTCCTTGACCTGGGCACCGTGAAGATCAATACGGATGCGTTCGAGAAGTCACTCATGCCGTCGGGGCAGATCAAGGGAAAGCAGTATGGCATCCCGACGAGCACCAACGCCTTCGCGGTGTACTACGACCCCGCAAAGCTGGCGCCCCTGGGCATTGCAGAGCCCAAAGGCAAGTGGACGTACAAGGAATTCAACGACTTCATGACCCAAGTGGGGACCAAGAGCAACGGCGCGCTCTACGGCGGCGGCGACTACACCGGCATCTGGTGGATGTTCAACATCTGGCTGCGCCAGAACAACATTCAGGCCTTCACCTCCGAGGGCAAGCTCGGCTTCAGCAAGGATGACCTGAAGAAGTGGTGGAATACGACGGCGGCCCTCCGAGGTACCCCGGCGATCATTCCCGAAGAGCGCGTTACGCAGCTCGCCCCCAAATCGCCGTTCGGCTCCAATGCCGCGGCTACAGAGTTCACCTGGGACAACTTCATGGCCGGCTACCTCGCGGACAGCGGCGCGAAGGAACTCAAGCTGGTGCCGCCGCCCTCGGATGACCCGGACAACCTGGGCCTGTTCCTGAAGCCGTCCATGCTGATGGTGGCCAGCGCCAAGACCAAGTACAAGGACGCGGCGGCACGGTTCATCGACTTCATGGTCAACGACCCCGAGGTTGGCCAGATCTTCAAGACCTCCCGCGGAGTCCCCGCCTCCAAGACCCAGCGCGACGGCACCACCTTCGAGGGCACCGACAAGCTCGTGGTGGATTACGAGAAGTCCATTGAGAAGTACCTCAAGGACGCCCCCGAGCCGCCCATCGTCGGTTTCGGCACGCTCGAAGCCTCCTTCAAGCGCGTTGCCTCGGACCTGAACTACGGCAAGCTCACCATCGACGGTGCAGCAGACGCCTGGTTCAAGGAAGCCGAAGACCTCATCAAGCAGAACGCCTGATCCGGCGCCATGCCCTCCCATCCAGGTTCCACGACTGACGGAATGAACTCGTGACTCAAAGCCCAACTCTGAGCAGGCGTTCGGCGTCGTCCACGCCCCCGCTGCCGCGCAAGTCGCGGCAGCGGGGCACGGACGCCCGTGCCGGCTACACCTTCCTGCTGCCCTGGCTGCTGGGATTCATTGCCCTCACGGTTGGGCCGATGATCTCCTCGCTCTACCTGTCCTTCACCAACTACAACCTGTTCGAGCCGCCCAAGTGGATCGGCCTGGACAACTACACCACCCTGTTCCAGGACGAACGCTTCCTGCAGTCGGTCGGCGTGACCGTGGGCTACGTGGTCTTCGGTACGCCACTGAAGCTCGCAGCCGCGCTCGCGGTGGCCATGCTGCTCAACAGCAAGCGCCGCGGCCAGGGCTTCTACCGCTCCGCCTTCTACGCACCCTCCCTGATCGGTGCCTCCGTCTCCATCGCCATTGTCTGGAAGGCCATGTTCGGCGATTCCGGCCCGGTGGACCAGGGCCTGTCCTTCTTCGGGATCAACCTTGGCGGCTGGGTGGGCAATCCGGCCATGACCATGCCCATGTTCATCCTGCTGACGGTGTGGCAGTTCGGCGCCCCGATGGTGATCTTCCTGGCCGGCCTCAAGCAGATCCCCGGCGAACTGTACGAGGCAGCGTCGATGGACGGCGCCGGCCCGGTGCGGAAGTTCTTCAACATCACCTGGCCCATGCTCTCCCCGGTGATCTTCTTCAACCTGCTGATGGAAACCATCCACGCATTCCAGATCTTCGCGTCGGCCTACATCATTTCCAACGGTGAAGGCGGCCCGGCCGGCTCCACCCTCTTCTACACCCTCTACCTGTACCTGCGGGGCTTCAGCGATTTCCGGATGGGCTACGCTTCGGCCATGGCCTGGCTGCTGGTGATCGTGGTCGGCATCATCACCCTGATCTTCTTCCGCACGTCCAAGTCCTGGGTCCACTACAGCGGTGATGCAAAATGACAAGCACGGCAACCCCCACCCAGTCCCTCCCGGACGCAGAACTGGCGCACTACAACCCGAAGTCCGAATCGGCCGGGACCAAGCGGGCCAAGAGCGTCATCTTCCACATCGTGGCTCTGGCCCTGACCGCCATCGTGCTCTACCCCGCCCTGTGGATGATCGCGTCGTCCTTCAAGCCCAACTCAGAAATCGGCGGCCAGAACACGTCGCTGTGGTCCAACAACTTCAGCTTCGACAACTTCGTCACCGCGATGGACGGGATCGGCGGGGTGTCTACCCTGCAGTTCTTCACCAACTCATTGATCCTGGCCATCGGCGCGGTGGTGGGGACCGTCCTGTCGGCGAGCGTGTCGGCATACGCGTTCGCCCGGATCAACTTCCCCGGCCGCAGCGTCTTCTTCGGCATGATGATCGCCACCCTGCTGCTGCCCTTCCACGTGGTGATCATCCCGCAGTACATCGTGTTCCAGCAGCTGGGCCTGGTGGACACCTATGTGCCGCTGCTGATCGGCAAGTTCCTGGCGGCGGACGCGTTCTTCGTCTTCCTCATGGTCCAGTTCATGCGCGGACTGCCCGCGGAGCTGGATGAGGCGGCGAGGATCGATGGCGCCGGACACGCACGGATTTTTGGTTCCATCATGCTGCCGCTGATGAAGCCGGCCCTGATCTCCACCTCGATCTTCTCCTTCATCTGGAGCTGGAACGACTTCCTGGGCCCGCTGCTGTACCTGAACACCCCTGACAAGTACCCGCTGCCGCTGGCCCTGCGGCTCTTCGTGGACCAGACCCAGTCCTCGGACTACGGCGCCATGATCGCCATGTCCGTCCTGGCCCTGCTGCCCGTGCTGATCTTCTTCCTGATCTTCCAGCGGTACATTGTTGAAGGCGTCTCCACCCAGGGCCTCAAGGGCTAGCGGAAACGAGACAGAAAATGAGCGTCATGGACAGCACCACGCCCGCATCCAGCCACGAGCCCATCCCGGTGAACCGGTTCGCCCTGTTCTCCGAAACCCTCCTGGCGGGGGTGCTGGTGCTGGTGCTGTCCATCCCGCTGGTCACCATCCCCGCCGCCTACGCGGCCGGCACCGCCCACCTTGAGCGGCACCTGAACGGCCGGGACGATTCCGTCCGCGGCCTCTGGAGCCTGTTCAAGGCTGCCCTGCCGGGCAGCTGGAAACTGGGGCTCACCACTGCGGCAGCCGCCGTCGTAACTGTCCTGAACCTTCTGCTCGCATGGGTGGGGCAGCTGCCGGGCCGCGGGCTGGTCCTTCCCGCCACGCTGCTGCTTGCCGCCGGCGCAGCCATCCTGCTGCTCCGCACGGCATCCGCATGGTCCGATTTCTCCGGCACCGGAAGCACCGGCAATGACACGTGGCGCCAGGCACTCCAGGCCGGCCAGGCAATCTCGCTGCGCGACTGGACCGGTTCGCTGCTGATCGCCGCCGCGCTGTTCGGCGCCGTGGTGTTCGTCTGGATGCTCGCCGCACTTTTCGTGGTGGTTCCCGGCACCCTGATCCTGGCTGCGGCCGCAGTGAAGCTGCGCTCCGGCCGCCACCGCAACTGACTGTGCCTTCCCGCCGCACCCGTTCCGCTCCGGACGCCCGTCCCGGGACCAGCCAGCCGCGCTGGTACCACCCCCTAAAACAGCACAATTACCGGCTGTTCCTGGCCATGCAGCTGGCCGGCAGCCTTGGTGTCTGGATGCAGCGCCTGGCCCAGGACTGGCTGGTGCTGCAGCTGACCGGAAGCCCCGCCGCGGTGGGTGCCGCCGTCGCCCTCCAATTCCTGCCCATGCTGGTGGTGGGGCCGCTCGCGGGACTGGTGGTGGACATCTTCCCCAAGCGCCGCATCATGATGGTGTGCCAGTCAATCATTGTCCTGCTCGGTGTGGGGCTGGCCGCATGGGCTGCGAGCGGCACCATTACCGTGTGGGTGGTCTACGCCAGCTGCATTGCCCTGGGCATCACGGCAGCGGTGGACCAGCCCACCCGGCAGGTCTTTGTCAACGAAGTGGTGGGCGACGCCGGACTGCGGCCCGCGATCGGACTCAACAACGCGCTGTCCCAACTGGGTGCCATGGTTGGGCCGGCACTGGGCGGGATCCTGATCGCACAGGCGGGACCTGCGGCAGCCTTCGCCTCAAACGCGCTGATCGGTGTGCTGGTGCTGGGCATGATCGCCGCCATCCGTGTGCAGGAACTGCATCCGGGTACGCCGGCAGAGCGGGGGCGCGGGCAGGTGCTGGCCGGTTTCCGCTACGTCCGGGAACGGCCGCGGCTGCTCCTCCTCATCCTGCTGGCAGGGTTGCTGGGTGCCTTCGGCATGAACGGGCCCGTGGTCCTCGCCGCCTTCGCCGAACGCGTGTGGCACAACGGTGTGGAAGGTTTTGGTCTGTTCAACACCGTCAGTGCCCTTGGGGCGCTGGCAGGCGCGCTCCTTGCGGCCCGGCTGGGCAACATGGGCCGCCGCGGCATAGTGGCTGCGGCAGGCCTCTTCGGGCTGTCCCAGCTGGTGGCCGCCCTGATGCCCAACCTGGTGCTGTTCGTGGCCATGCTGGTGGTGGTGGGCATCATGACGCTTTTGTTCCTGACCAGCGCCGCCACCGCCGTCCAGCTCGAGGCGGGGCCCGCCATCCGCGGCCGGGTCATGGCGCTGTATCTTCCGCTCCTGCTTGGCGGCCATGCCTGCGGGGGACTCCTGGCGGGCTGGCTGACCGAACAGTTCGGCGTCCGCGCCGGCCTGGTGGTCACCGGCGGCCTGGGGATGCTCTCCGCGGCCGTGGTGGGCCTGCTGCTGTGGTGGCACGGGCGACGGCAGGGGGATTCTGCGCCAGCGGAGGCTTAGGCGGGCGTGAACGTCCACGTTCCGGTGTGCACCCGGAAGTCGCGCGTGGCCCCTGCCCCTTGATGGTCACCTGAAGCGGAACGCACGACGGCGGCATTCGCAGCAGGCCCCTTGGCCCCGTAAGTGCCGGCGGGCAGCCGGACGGTGGCCGTAACCCCGGGTGGAATGGTGCACTCCAGCTCCACCTGTCCGCCGCGGCGCTGCCACCCGGCGTGCACATATCCGTTGCCTACCGGGACGCTGCCGCAGGCGTGCTCCAACCGGCACAGCGGCGGCTCGATCAGCACCTCGCTACCGCCCGGCATACTGAAGCGGACTCCGAGCAGGTGCTCCAGGATTTCCTTGAGCACCGAGGCGGACCAGGCGTGCGACTGGCTGTAGTCGCTGCCGTCCGCCAGGTCCCACGCCTCCCAGGTGAAGGTGGCGCCGCGGTCCAGGAGCCGCGCCCAGCCGGGCTGATCCTTGTTCGTCAGCAGGTTCAGCACGGCATCCGTCATCCCTTGACCCAACAGCGCACGGACCAGCCGATGCACGGTCATGGGGCCCTGCCGCATGCCCATTCCGGCAATCCGGGCGGCGTCCGCAGCGGCGCACGTTGGCTCGATGATCCCCAGCGACAGGGGGAAGGAGGTGGCGTGCTGGGAGGCGTGGGAGCTGGGCGTCCCGTCAGCGTGCAGCCCGTCCACCATGACTCCGTTCACCCGCAGGCGCGTGCGGACGCCGGCTGCCAGTGCGCGGGCAGCGGCGGCGTAGCGGGATGCCGCTTCCTCATCACCTGCCGCGCCGCAGAGCCGGGCCGTGGACACCAGCGCGGAGTAGGCCTGGGCATTGACAGTGGTTTTGGCCGCGCATTCCATGTCGTAGCCGAACCGGCCGGGAGCCGGCCAGTCCACGATGCCGTGCAGGTAGGGGCCGGAGCCGCCGCCCAGGTTGGTGACCAGTCCCGCCGTCGGGCCCTTCGCGGGGATGTGGCGCAGGGCGTAGTCCGCCGTGTCACGCAGGTGCGGCAGCAGTTCCCGGGCCAGGGCAAGATCGCCGGTGCGCAGGTGGTACTCCTCCGCCCACTCCGGCAGCATCAGGGAGAAATCGGGGATGTCGCGTTTGCCGTCGCCGTTGGGATAGACGGCGTTGTAGCGTCCCTTCTCCTCCCCGGCGCTCCAGTAGCGGCAGGCGGACCAGGCGAACTCCCGCAGCGCCTGCGCCGTAAAGGCGTGTTCGCCGAACAGCGCCATGGTGGCATAGGAAATGTTGGCGGCGTCGGCCAGGAACTGTCCCTTTTCGCGGGTGGGGGTATCGACGAACTGTTCCTGCACGCCGTACAGCGCAGAATCGCGGAGCAGCCCGAAGACGGAGTCCAGAACCGGGTCCGAGCTGCTGAAGCTGCCCTCGGCAGGGTGGCCGGCGTGGACGGTGGCGGCGCCAACGCGTGAGACCTCCGCGGCGTCCACCCCCGGGACCTCCAGGTACCGGAAGCCCAGGTGCACCGACGCCCGGTAGTGCTGCGGCCCGGAGGTCTGGGTGTAGGGGAAGGACATGTCGGTGTTCTGGCTGGCGGTCTTCCCGGCGTCCACCCGGCCGTCGGGGCCCAGCGCGTAGCCGGCGCGGAGCATGACGGTGCGTCCCGGCGCGCCGTCCAGGAAATCAATTTCGGGCCTCGCGGGGATGACCTGTCCGAAGTCCGCCACCATTGTGCCGTCGCCGGCGGTCAGGAACTGCTGCGGCGCCACGAACCGGCCTGAAAGGAATGTCCTGCGGGGGTGCAGCCGGGGAAAGTCCGACGACGGATGGCGGCCTGAGATGATGGCGGCCGGCAGGTCCGTGGCGGCGTTAAGGGACGCCGCAGCCTCCCCGTCCAGGTGCTCCACCGGATCGCCCTCATCGTTGCGGTAGCCCGACTGGCGGTACGGGGCTTCGCCGGCGGTCCAGTCCGGGCCGGACGTGAGGACCTCGCGGCGCCCGTCGTCGTAGTCCACGGTGAGCCGGACCAGGAGGCCCGGAATGCCGGCGGCACGGCCCTGGCCCGGGCCGTACCAGTGGAGCAGGGCTGTCACCGGCACGGGCGTGTCCGCGGGGTGTTGGGCGAGGACCTCCGTGAGATCGGCGGCGTCGTAATAGCCTTCGCCGGGGTAGCCAAATGAGGTGGTGCTAAGACAGGGTGTCCCGGCGACGGAGAGCTGGGCGTGGTGGTGGGCTGCGGCGTAGAGCCGGGCCCGCCGCACTGTCCCCGTGAGCTTCAGGGTGCTCCGGAACAGGGTCCACTCATCGGGCTGGCGGTGTGCCGTGGTCCGTGACCAGTGCGCCAGGGAGGCCAGGGCCAGCTCACTGCCAGCGTCAAACCGGTGGTCCAGCAGGACGGCCTGTTCGCCGGGCGCCTCTTGCGCGGTTCCGGCGATGCGGAGTGAGGCGTACTCGGCCTGGCTTCGCGGGCCCTGATGCAGGGCGATACTGCCCGCGGCGGCTCGGCCAAGGGACTGGTCAACGGACTGTCCAAGCGGCTCATCAACCGCCAGCAGTTCCAAGCCGTCGACGGCCACCCGAATGGTCCTGCCGTCGTCGCTGACCGCAAGGTGCCGCCAGGCACCGGACGCGGCGCAGGTGGCTTGGGCGCTGGCCAATACCGGGGTTTCCGGAGCGGCGGGGCCCGGGATCTCCCAGGCCGGAGCGTGACGGAGCGATACCTGTCCGTCGGCGCCCAGCTCCAGCAGCAGGCCGGTTCCGGGGCCGCTGCTGCGCAGGAGCACGCCAGCGCGGCCCATCACGGGGCGGAGCCGGGCCTCCAGCTGAAAGCTGCGGAGCCCGGGGCAGGGGACTGGCAGGAAGGGGGACCCGGCCACCCGGAGCGCGCCGTTAAGTATTTCCAGCGGAGCACGTCCACCCGGCGCCCGGCCCATCCAGCCGGCCTGCCAGGAACTGTCAGTCAGGCCTGTGCTGAAGGGCTGCAGGGCAGACCAGGAACCGGTCACTCCGGCTCCGTCCCGGATGCGCACGCGCCAGGCGTAGTCAGCATCGTCGTCCAGCCGGGAACCGCCAAACGGAATGCCGCGCTGGCAGGATGATGCCACCGGTCCCGACATCCACAAAACCGTGCCCTGGGCGTCCTGTACCTCAAGCTCATAGCCCGTTTGCCGCGCAAGGGCTGGATCGCCGTCGTCATCCATGCCCAGCTGCCAGCTGAATGCAGGGGAGGGGGCTGCGGTCAGGCAGGACGCAAGCCCGTCCGTCAGGAGGTTGGCCGCGTGGAGCTGGCCGGCTTCCGGTTCCTGCGCTGCCATCAGGAGGCGGGCAGCTCGAAGGCAACCGGGGCGGCTGCAGCCCAGGGGAGGCCCAGTTCGCTGAACGTGGCATGCTGCCGGCCCGCGCGCTCCAGGGCGTCCTCAATGCCCACCACCACGGCGTGCGCTGCGTCGCCTTCGCCTTCCCAGTGGACATGTGCGGGATCGATGGGGGCAGGAAGGGGCGCTGTCCTGACAGCCTCCAGCACCAGCATGAAGGCTCCGCTGTCCACCAGGCTGCTGGTGAGCGGAACGCCGTGCGCCCGGTGGGCCAGCAGGTTTTCCGTCAGGTCGTCGCGGCCGTACGTTTTCTCCGTGCGCCCGGACTCCGTCTCGATGGTGAGCCGGTCCTCTGTGTAGTGGAACACCGCCGTGCCGGCCGAGCCCTGCAGGGTCAGATAGGGCTCCACGGACTCCGACGCGCAGATGGTCAGGGCGCACGTAATGGGCAGGCCGGCCGCGGTGCGGATCCGGATCACGGAAGTGTCATCGGATTCGATGTCGTTGGCGCGGTACAGTTCGGTCTCCACGGAAGCGACGTCCGCCGTAGTGCGCGCCCCGGCAATGCGCAGGGCAGTCGCCACGGCGTGCGCCAGCGGGTTGGTGGCCACACCGTCCACCACGTCCACGCCGTTGATGCTCCGTTTTCCGGCCCAGCGGGAGCGTTTGTAGTAGGACCTGTCGCGGACCCAGCGCCCGGTGGCGGAGATGCCTTCCAGGGTCCCGATGGTGCCGGCGGCAAGCAGTTCTTCGATGGCCTTCAGGGCGTGCGAGCCGAGGCTCTGGAATCCGATTTGTACCCCGCGGCCGGATGCCGAAGCCGCTGCGCAGAGGCGGTTGAAGTCGGCCAGGGAGGCGACGGGCGGCTTCTCCAGGTACAGTTCCGCATCCGTGGCGAGGGCGGCCAGGGCCAGCGGGGCATGGGTCTGGATGGGCGTGGCCACAATGATCAGGTCCAGGTCCGGGGTGTCCTCCAGGAGGCGGTCCAGTCCCGGGTAGGAAGCGGCCGGCGGCGGGACCGCCCCGGGTGCCGGCGGCTGCGGGTCCGCCACGGCAACGAGTTCAACGCTGCCTCCGGCCTGGAGGCGCTCCAGGTTCCGGAGGTGGTGGGTGCCAAAGCCGTGCACTCCCACCAGCGCAACCCGTGCCGCGGATGCCGGGGTGGCCGCTGTTCCGGCCTCACTGCCGGGGGCTTCCGTTGCCGTTCCCAATGGTTCTCCATTCCGCCCGGGCACCAGCTTTTCGGGTGCCCAATCTTCGCGCCAGCGAGATTTCAGCAAGCGCTTTCCACCAACAAGTGTGCGGCATGCAGCCCTCCGCAGTCCAGCTATGTAACGATTCAAAATTTCGCTTGACCAACGCGTGGCGGTGGGTCTAGATTTTCGAGAAACCGATTACCAGCGTGATGCGGGACACTTTCCGCTTCGCCTCTGCAACGATGGAGAACAGAAGGGAGTCCCGCCATGCTGTCCGGGACCTTCAGTGCGCGTGCCTACTCGTTTTTTGACACCCTCGTCTGGATAGCGGGACTGAACCTGCTGTGGATCGCTTTTACCCTCCTGGGTCTTGGGGTCTTCGGTGCAGGGCCGGCCACTGCCGCCGCCCATATCGCGGTGCGCAAACGGGCGGCGGGTGACGGCGCTCCGCTGCTGCGAAGCTTCGCCGCCGCGTACTTCCGCAACTTCTTCAGGGCGAACCTACTTTCGCTGCCGCTGATGGGCGTCGCCGCGGCCCTTGTCCTGAACTGGAACTACTTCTCCCGGGGCCCGGGGCTCTTTCCGCAGCTGATGGCCGCCGCGATCTTTGTTGCGGCAATTTTCCTGGCCGGCGCCGCCTGCTACGTGTTCCCCATGTACGCGCGGTATGAGCTGCCCGCACCGCAATACCTGCTGATGTCCTCCCGTTTCGCGGTGCGGCACCTGGCCGGAACGGTCATCCTGCTCTTTGTCACCGCCGCTGTGGTGTATGCCAGCAGCAGCCTGCCGGGAGTGATCCCGTTCTTCAGTGTTGGAGCCTGGCTGTACCTCACGGGCTGGTTGTGCGACCGCTTCTTCGCCGCCAATGACGAATCCGTGGCGGCGGCGGAACCTGGCGTCCATCCCGCTCTCCAGGGAGCTTCCACCGCCTGACTGCTCCCGCACCCCGCGCCTGCTCCTGCCCTCTAGACGCACTGCGGGCCTTGGGCAGGCGCCCGAATCGCCGGGCAAGAAATGAAACGTATCAATCCAAGGGCCAGCCAGCCCTTTAAGTACCCCAACGAAGTGGAGTGGAAAAATATGATCCGCAGAAAACTGTCCCTGGCCGCCGCCGTCGTCACCGCCACGGCCCTGACCCTCACCGCCTGCAGCGGGGGTGACACCCCGGCCGCGGACCTCACCTCCGTGTCCATCATGGCCCCGTTCCTCGAGGCACAGCCGCCCGCAGCGGACGGCGCCGTCCAGAAGAAGCTGGAAGAGCTCACCGGCAAGCAGGTCAAGATCAACTGGGCCCCCAACGCGTCCTACGAGGACAAGACCAACATCACCCTGGCGGGTTCGGACATTCCGCAGGTCATGGTCATCCAGGGGAAGACGCCCGGGTTCGTGAAAAATGCCCAGGCCGGTGCCTTCTGGGACCTGACCGACAAGCTGGACAAATACCCCAACCTCAAGACAACCTTCCCGGACATCCAGAAGAACGCCAGCGTCAACGGCAAGGTCTATGGCGTGTACCGTGGCCGCGCCCCCATGCGTGCGGCCGTGATGTTCCGGCAGGACTGGCTGGACAAGCTGGGGCTGCAGCCGCCCAAGACCACCGAAGACCTGTACAAGGTGGCCAAGGCCTTCACCGAACAGGACCCGGACGGCAACGGCCAGAACGACACCTGGGGCATCACCATCCCCAAGTGGGGTGCGCTGGGCACCAACAGCCCCTACGACCTGATCGAGGAGTGGTACGGCGCCGGCAACCGCTGGACGGAGAAGGACGGGAAGCTGATCCCCAGCTTCGAAACCGACGAATTCCTCGAAGCCGACCGGTTCATCAAGAAGATGGTGGACGAAAAACTCATCAACCCGGACTTCGCCACCTTTGACAGCACCAAGTGGAACGAACCGTTCTTCAACGGCAAGGGCGGCATCATCGTCGACGTCGACTCCCGGGTGAGCGTCCTCATCAACCTGTTCAAGCAGGCGGACCCCAACAACTTCCAGAACAAGGTGGGCTTCGTGGGCAACCTGGAAGGACCCGACGGCAAGCTGCACGCCCACCCCACCGACGGCTACTCCGGATTCCTGGCCATCCCCAAGGCCAGCGTCAAGACCGACGCTGAACTGGACAAGGTCCTGCAGTTCCTGAACACCATGAACGGCAAGGATGTGGCCATCCTCCTGAACAACGGCATCGAGGGCGTGAACTTCAAGGTGGAGGACGGCAAAGCGGCCACCATCAAGCCGGAGACCCCGGAAGGCAAGGCCGTCACCACCGATATCAAGAGCTACGCGCAGCTGGGCATGAATGTTGCGGGCAACGAGTTCTACCCGGTGAAGCAGCCCTCCGACTACGAGCAGCAGGTCTTCGACAAGCGTACCGAAGTGATGGCCGCGGACCTCAAGAGCGCCGTCTACAACCCGGCTGCGCCCTTCGTTTCCCAGACCTACGTGGCCAAGGGTGCCCAGCTGGACAACATCGTGGCGGACGCCCGGATCAAGTACCTGGCCGGCCAGATCGACGAGCAGGGCCTCAAGGACGCCATCAAGCTCTGGGACACCAGCGGCGGCAACAAGGTCAAGGAAGAGATCAACAAGCTCTGGCAGGACAACAAGTAAATGGCAGCCCCTGTCATTGACACCCTCGCCGGGGAGCGGGTAGGCAAAAAGCCGCCCGCTCCCCGGACCGGGGGCAGGTTCTCCGTCCATTTCGCACACTACAAGTGGCTGTACCTGCTGCTCCTGCCGGGCGTGGTCTACTTCGCGGTGTTCCGCTACGCCCCCATGTACGGCGTATCCATCGCGTTCAAGGATTACGTCCCGTTCCTTGGCGTGAACGGCAGCCCCTGGGTTGGATTCCGGAACTTCGAGGACTTCTTCGCCAACCCGGACTTTCCGCGGTTGCTGGGCAACACCCTGATCCTGGCCTTCCTGAACCTGGGCGTCGCCTTCCCACTGACCATCATTCTGGCGCTGCTGCTGAACGAGGTCCGGCTGTCCATCCTCAAACGCACCGTCCAGACGCTGGTGTACATTCCGCACTTCCTGTCCTGGACCATCGTGGCGTCGTTGAGCTTCCTGCTGTTTGCCCTGGACATCGGCCCGCTGTTCCAGTTCCTGAACAGCGTCATGGGCACCAACATCGACTTCCTGTCCGACCCCGCCTGGTTCCGGCCCCTGATCGTGCTGCAGGAAATCTGGAAGAACACCGGCTGGGGCACCATCATCTTCCTGGCCGCGCTGTCCACCGTGGACCAGGACCAGTATGAGGCGGCCATCATCGACGGCGCCGGCCGGTTCCGCAGGGTCTGGCACATCACCCTGCCGGCGATCCGGTCCACGATCATCGTGATGCTGATCCTCGCCATCGGGCAGATGCTCAACACCGGGTTCGAACAGATCTACCTGATGACCAACGCCCTGAACCGGGAAGTGGCGGACGTCTTTGACACCTACGTCTACTTCGTGGGCATCACCCAGGGTGCCTACAGCTACTCCACCGCGGTGGGCCTGTTCAAATCCCTGGTGGGCATTGTGCTGATCTTCGGCACCAACTGGCTGGCCAAGCGATTCAACCAGAGCGGACTGTTCTAATGAAGATCCACAACACCCGCGGCGGCCGGATCTTCGATGCCGTCAACTACGTCTTCCTGTCCCTGATCGGCATCATCACGCTGCTGCCGTTCGTCTACGTCTTCGCCGGGTCCTTTGCCACCGAAGCCGAGATCACCCGCCGGGCGTTCTTCGTCTGGCCGGAACAGTTCACCCTGGGCTCCTACGAGTACATCTTCGCCACGCCGGCGTTCGTCCGGGCCCTGGTGACCACCATCTTGGTCACCGCGGTGGGCACCCTGGTCCAGCTGGCCTTCACCGTGACCATGGCCTACCCGCTGGCCAAGAAGACCCTGCGGGGCAGGAACGTCATCCTGTCCCTGGTGGTTTTCGCCATGGTTTTCTCCGGCGGGATGATCCCCACCTTCCTGCTGGTCAAGGACCTGGGCCTGCTCAACTCCTACTGGGCGCTGATCCTGCCTGCGGCCATCAACCCGTTCAGCCTGATCATCATCAAGAATTTCTTCCAGGAACTCCCCGCGGAGCTTGAGGAATCGGCCAAGATGGACGGTGCCACCGAGATCGGGATCCTCTGGCGGATCCTGCTCCCGCTGTCCAAACCCGTGCTGGCCACTTTTGCACTTTTCTATGCGGTGGGCATCTGGAACGACTTCATGTCGCCCCTGCTCTACCTCAGCGACAACTCCAAATGGACCCTCCAGATGTACCTCCGCCAGGTCACCGCTGCCTCGGACCTGCTGGGCACGGGCAACGTGGACCCCAATTACATCCCGCCGGAACAGGGCATCAAGTTCGCCGTTATCGTGGTGGCCACCCTGCCCATCCTCATCTTCTATCCGTTCCTGCAGAAGCACTTCGCCAAGGGCATGCTCATCGGCTCGGTGAAAGGCTGACCATGAAAATTCTGCTGGCCGGAGACTCAACCGTGGCCAACTGCCCCACGCAGGAGTTCCCCATGAGCGGCTGGGGCGCGCACCTGGCCCCTCTCACCTACCGGTGGGGCTCTGTGCACAACTTTGCCAAGGGCGGGGCAAGTACGGAATCCTTCCGCGGTGAGGGGCTGTGGGCGGACCTGCTCGCCCAGGCCGGGCCCGGCGACGTGGTGCTGCTCCAATTCGGCCACAACGACCAGAAAAAGCACCACCTCGCTGCCCGCACCGGGTACGCGGCGAACCTGCGGACCATGGTGGGGGAGGTGCGTACTGCCGGGGCCGCGCCCTTACTGTGCACCTCCGTGGAGCGGCGGCACTTCCTGGACGTCAGGCACCCAAACGGCCTCCCGGCGTCGGGAGCTGTTCTGGAAGAAAGCCTGGAGGACTATCCGGAAGTGGTCCGCGAACTCGGCCGGGAGTTGGCGGTCCCGGTGGTGGACCTGAACGACTGGACCCGGAGCCTGTACGTCCGCCTGGGGCCGGACGAGTCCCGGGGACTCTTTTGCCACTTCGCGCCCGGGGAGCATGCGCATTGGCCCGATGGCCTGGCCGACGACACCCACTTCTCCCGGCATGGTGCCGCACTGGTGGCTGCCGAGGTGGCCAGGCAGCTTGGTGCCCTGGGATATGGCGGCTCCAGCGCAGAGCCCGGCACCAAGGAGTTAAGCACGACGGCGGGACGCGGCTAGGTGGGCGCAACACGTTTGGAGACGGGGACCCTTTACAGCAACCCACTGGCAGGACCTGGTGACGTGGCCGGATGGGTGGCCGAAGGACCGGTAAGCGTCGGAAGCCACGAAGGAGCCCTGGAACTTTCCGCTGCGCTGGATGACCAGGAATTCGGCGACCATGCGCACTGGACGTTCTGGTGCCCGGTGGAATTCCCGGACGGAATCCGCATCGGCTGGGACTTCCTGCCGCTCGCGGAGCCCGGCCTGGCCATGCTGTTCTTTGCAGCCGCGGGACACCAAGGGCTGGACCTCTTCAGCCCTGCCCTGGCACCGCGGACGGGCTACTATCCCCAGTACCACTCGGGCGACATCGATGCCCTGCACGTCTCCTATTTCCGGCACAAGTACCCATCAGAGCGTGCCTTCCGCACCTGCAACCTGCGCAAGAGTGCGGGCTTCGAGCTCGTGGCGCAGGGCGCGGACCCGTTGCCGCCCACTGAGGACGCCGCCGGCTTCTACCGGCTGGAGGTAGTGAAGGACGGGGCCCGGGTGGCATTTTCCATCAACGGGCTGCTCCTCTTTGACTGGCAGGATGCCTCGGGGAAGGTGCTTGGCGGCGGCCGGATCGGTTTCCGCCAGATGGCGCCGCTCCGGGCCGCCTACCGGAACCTGGTGGTGGAGCGGCTTTAGGCAGCAAGAGCGGGCGGCCTCGAAGGTCCGCCCGCTCTTGTCACCGCCTGCTTGGTGAAGTGCTGGAGATACTACAGTCCCAGGACCCGGTTCAGCAGGTTGGCCAGCCCGCTCAGGCCGTTCCCGCCATCCAGGAGGCCGGTGATGGCGCACAGGAGGTTGCCCACCAGGTTGCCCGCTCCGGTCTGGGCGGTGATGTCCAGGACCACCTGGTTCAGGTCAACGTTGAGGCCCAGGAGGTCCAGATGCAGGGGACCGAGAACCAGGTTCAGGACGTCACAGCCGGCCCCGCCGCCGCCGGCCATGGTGGTGGGTGCAGCAGCAGCGGTTGTGGTGACCGTCTGGTCGACGGACTGGGTAGCTCCGGCGAGGTCGGTGAAGGTGCCCTGCAGCAGGCCGGTGACCATGAGCTGGCCGTCCTGGGCGCTGAAGCCGGTGGGCGTGAAGGAGCCGGCGAAGCTGCCTACTCCATCGATGGTCTGGTTGATGGTCCCGGTCACGTTGGCAACCTGTGACGACTGGGAGGCGGCGGAAGGAGCCGCGGGTGCCGCGGCCGTCGCCGGGCCTGCCATGCCAAAGAGCATGGCGCCGGAGAGGGCAAGGGCGGTTACTGAAGCTGAGACCTTGGTGCGCATTTTCGGTAAATCCTTTCAGCGCCGGGGTGTGGCGCAATGAATCCTTCGAGGCTCCGCCCCCATGGAGAGCCCCTGCGGAACTGTTTATTTCAAATGCAGTTTTCACTTTCATATGCAGCCCTGGCGGGCCGCGACACGTGGCGTTGAACTGGTGATCCAGGCCACGGGCACGTCGACCAACCTATTAGTAAGCATGCTGACTAGTCAAGCCGGCCTTGGGGCAAGCCTGAGCCCGGGGGGAGCGGCGTGCGCCCCGGGCCGGCCCCCCTGGGGCAAGATGGAAGGGTTCAGGAACTGCCCACTGGAGGGAGGCGGGGTCATGGAGCCCGTAACGGTCGACGGCGGCAAAGGCACCGTGGAATTGCGCGACGACGGGATCATCCACCTTATCTGGGAACCCAGCGTCCGGATAGAAGTCGAAGATGCGCAGGCCGCGATGGCCACTGTCAACCGGGTGGCCGGCGCCGGCAGCTATCCCATGCTGGTGGACATGGCCACCACTGAGAATGTGAGCATCCAGGCGCGCTCGGTGTTCTCCATCCCGTGCGCGGCCAACCGCATTGCCCTGCTGGGGGCGAGCCCGGTGGACCGCATCCTCGCGAATTTCTTCCTGGGCGTCCACGTTCCGCCCTGCCCCACGCGCTTCTTCACCTCCCGGACCGAGTCCATGAAGTGGCTGCAGCAGGCTGGGAACTAACCTGCCGGAAGGGTCAGCGGGCGGGTGTGGCGGTGCTCTGCCGGACCACCAGCTCCGGTGTGAACACCACTGAGCGGTGCACGGGGGTCTGGGACTCCACTTCCTCTGACAACAGCTCGATGGCCGTCCGGCCCAGCAATTCAGTCGGCTGGCGGATGGAGGACAGCGGAACCACGGCGGACACCGCAAAATCGATGTCGTCATAGCCAATCAGTGCCACGTCCTCGGGGATCCGGAACGTATGGGTCATGGTGAGCGACTGCATGACGCCAAGGGCCAGGAGGTCGTTGGCGCAGAAAATGCCGTCCGGCAGCCCCTCCCGGCCACGTTCCACCAGCACGTCACCCACGCTGCGGCCCGCAAGGACTGTCTGTCCTTCCGCGTCCAGCACCTCGAGCGTGGCGTCCGGCTCCTCCTTGACGGCGCGGCGGGCCCCCTGGAGGCGGTCCGCCACCTGCCGGATGGAGGTGGAGCCGCCAACAAATGCGAGCCGGCGGCGGCCGGTGTCCAGCAGGTGCCGGGCAGCCAGGTACCCCCCAGCGTCGTCATCCACCGCCACGGAGCTGAACTTGGACTCGTCAGCCAGCCGGTCCACCAGCACCGTGGGCACTCCGCGCTCGCGGAGGAGGTCCAGCCGGTCCGTGATGTCACCAACCGGCGAAATCAACAGGCCCTGGACCCGCTGCTCCTGGAAGAGGTCGATGTAGTTGGCCTCCCGGCTGGCATTGTGGCCGCTGTCGCCCAGCAGGACCGCGCTGCCCTGCAATGCCGCGGCGTCCTCGGCGGCCCGGACCACCGAGGTGAAGAAGGGGTTGCCGACGTCCAGGACAATGAGCCCGATGGTACGGCTGTGGCCCACCCGGAGCTGCCGCGCGGCGTCATTGCGGACAAAGCCGAGTTCATCGATGGCGCGCAGCACCCGTTCCTTGGTCCGGTCCGACACGCGGTCCGGATAGTTCAGGACGTTGGATACCGTCCCCACGGCCACGCTTGCGTGGGTGGCCACGTCCTTGATACTGGCTGTGCGGTTCATCGACTCTCCGTGCTGATATGCCGCCGCGGGTGGGTTCCGTGCGGGAGATCAAAAGGTTTCTGCTGTTGCTTGACACCTGCTCAAGTCCAAGAGTACTTTGAATCGTACCAATGAAACGATTCAAAACTTTTCGAAGTTGAAGGGATTCCCAATGAGGGTGTGTTTCCGTTCCTCTGTCCAGCCGGCGCTGATCGACGAATACCGCCGCCGGCATGCGGCGGTGTGGCCGGAAATGCTCCACGCCCTCAAGGAAGCGGGCTGGCACAACTACTCCCTCTTCCTTGCCGCGGACGGGCTGCTGGTGGGCTACGTGGAGTGCGACGACTTCGATGCCGTCCGTGCCCGCATGGCCCTCACAGACGTCAACGCCCGCTGGCAGGCGGAGATGGCAACCCTTTTTCAAGATTCCGGCCAGGCGCCCGACGAAGGGTTCCAGGTCCTGGAAGAAGTCTTCAACCTCGACAGCCAGTTGGCGGCACAGTCCTCCGCAGGCTGACCGATAAACGCAGGCACCACCAGCACGGCTCCAGCAGCGGGGCAACCACCACAACGCATCAGACTGATCATCAAACACCGGAAAGAACCATCATGAATGACGTAGCAACGGCGCTGGGCAGGCTCGGGGAGCTTGCCATCGAGGTCCCCTCGTGGGCCTATGGAAATTCAGGCACCCGGTTCAAGGTGTTTGGCACACCCGGGACCCCCCGGACGGTGCAGGAGAAGCTGGCGGACGCCGCCAAGGTTCACGAACTGACGGGCTTGGCGCCCACGGTGGCTCTGCACATTCCGTGGGACAAGGTGGATGACTACGCCGCCCTGAAGGAGTACGCGGCCGGCCTTGGCGTGGGCCTGGGCACCATCAACTCCAACACGTTCCAGGATGACGAGTACAAGTTTGGCTCGCTCACCTCGTCCAACCAGAGCGTGCGCCGCCGGGCGATCGACCACCACCTCGAGTGCATCGAGATCATGCACGCTACGGGCTCCAAGGACCTGAAGATCTGGCTGGCAGACGGCACCAACTACCCCGGCCAGGATGACATGCGCGGCCGCCAGGACCGGTTGGCCGAGTCACTGCAGGAGATTTACGCCGCGCTGGGTGACGAACAGCGCCTGGTGCTCGAGTACAAGTTCTTCGAGCCGGCTTTCTACCACACCGATGTTCCGGACTGGGGCACCTCCTACGCCCAGACCCTGGCGCTGGGCGAGAAGGCGTTCGTCTGCCTGGATACCGGCCACCACGCTCCCGGCACCAACATCGAGTTCATCGTGATGCAGCTGCTGCGCCTGGGCAAGCTGGGTTCCTTCGACTTCAACTCGCGCTTCTATGCCGACGACGACCTCATCGTGGGTGCCGCTGACCCGTTCCAGCTCTTCCGCATCATGCACGAGGTGATCCGGGGCGGCGGCTTCGGCAAGGATTCCGGCGTGGCTCTCATGCTGGACCAGTGCCACAACCTGGAGGAGAAGATTCCGGGCCAGATCCGTTCGGTGCTGAACGTCCAGGAAATGACCGCCCGGGCCCTGCTGGTGGACACCGCAGCCCTGGCCGAAGCGCAGCGCTCCGGGGATGTCCTGGCCGCCAACGGCATCTTCAACGATGCCTTCTACACAGACGTCCGGCCCATCCTGGCCGAGTGGCGTGAAACCCGCGGCCTCCCCGCGGACCCGCTGGCCGCCTTCAAGGCCAGCGGATACCAGAAGAAGATCAACGAGGACCGCGTGGGCGGCCAGCAAGCCGGATGGGGCGCCTGATTAGCCATGAGTAACAAGACTGTTGAAGACCTGATTGCCCGTTCCAACCGCCTGGGAGCGGACAAGCGGAACACCAACTTTGCCGGCGGCAACACCTCCGCCAAGGGTACCGAAAAGGACCCGGTGACAGGCGAGGACGTCCAGCTGCTGTGGGTCAAGGGCTCCGGCGGGGACCTGGGCACGCTGAAGGCCCAGAACCTGGCGGTGCTTCGCCTGGACCGGCTGAACGCCCTGAAGAACGTCTACCCCGGCGTGGAGCGTGAAGACGAGATGGTGGCGGCGTTCGATTACTGCCTGCACGGCAAGGGCGGCGCCGCTCCCTCGATCGACACCGCCATGCACGGCCTGGTGGACGCAGCGCACGTGGACCACCTGCACCCGGACTCCGGCATCGCCATTGCGACGGCGGTGGACGGCGAGGCGCTGACCACCAAGATCTTCGGCAACAAGGTTGTCTGGGTGCCATGGCGCCGTCCGGGGTTCCAGCTGGGCCTGGACATCGCCGCGATCAAGGAAGCCAACCCCCAGGCCATCGGCACCATCCTGGGCGGCCACGGTATCACCGCCTGGGGTAATACCAGCGAAGAAGCCGAGCAGAACTCGCTGTGGATCATCGAACAGGCTGAGAAGTACATCAGGGACAACGGCAAGGCCGAGCCCTTCGGCGGCAAGCTGCCGGGTTACGGTGCCCTGCCGGAGGCAGAGCGCCGCGCCAAGGCCGCAGCCCTGGCACCCGTGATCCGCGGCCTGGCCTCCACGGACAAGCCGCAGCTGGGGCACTTCAGCGATGACGCCGTCGTCCTGGACTTCCTCGAAGCCGCGGAGCACCCGCGCCTGGGCGCCCTGGGCACCTCCTGCCCGGACCACTTCCTGCGCACCAAGGTCAAGCCGCTGATCCTGGACCTGCCCGCCGACGCCTCGATTGAGGACTCGATCGCGCGGCTGCACGAGCTGCACGCCGACTACCGCGAGGACTACCAGGCCTACTACGACCGCAACAAGGACCAGGACAGTCCCGCACTGCGCGGCGCGGACCCGGCCATTGTGCTGGTGCCCGGCGTGGGCATGTTCTCCTTCGGCGCCAACAAGCAGACCGCCCGCGTTGCCGGCGAGTTCTACATCAACGCCATCAACGTGATGCGCGGCGCCGAGGCCATCTCCACCTACGCCCCGATCGAGGAATCCGAAAAGTTCCGGATCGAGTACTGGGCGCTGGAGGAAGCCAAGCTGGCCCGGATGCCCAAGCCCAAGTCCCACGCCACCCGCATTGCCCTGGTCACCGGCGCAGCCTCCGGCATCGGCAAGGCCATCGCCACCCGCCTCGCCGCGGAAGGCGCCTGCGTTGTCATCGCAGACCTGAACCTCGAGAACGCCGAAAAGGTGGCCGAAGAGCTTGGCGGGCCGGACGTTGCCATCGGCGTCCAGGCGGACGTCACGGACGAAGCACAGGTGGCGGCCGCCATCGATGCCGCCGTCCTGGCGTTCGGCGGAGTGGACCTGGTGGTCAACAACGCCGGCCTGTCCATCTCCAAGCCGCTGCTGGAAACCACCGAAAAGGACTGGGACCTGCAGCACAACGTCATGGCCAAGGGCTCGTTCCTGGTGGCCAAGGCAGCAGCGAAGGTGATGATCGCGCAGGGCCTGGGCGGGGACATCATCTACATCTCCTCCAAGAACTCCGTGTTCGCCGGCCCCAACAACATCGCCTACTCCGCCACCAAGGCAGACCAGGCACACCAGGTGCGGCTGCTCGCGGCCGAACTGGGCGAGTACGGCATCCGCGTCAACGGCATCAACCCCGACGGCGTGGTCCGCGGCTCCGGCATCTTCGCCGGCGGCTGGGGCGCCAAGCGCGCCGCAGTCTACGGCGTGGACGAGGAAAAACTGGGCGAGTACTACGCCCAGCGCACCCTGCTCAAGCGCGAAGTCCTGCCCGAGCACGTGGCCAACGCCGCCGCCGTCCTCACCAGCAACGAACTGTCCCACACCACCGGCCTGCACATCCCCGTGGACGCCGGAGTGGCCGCAGCCTTCCTGCGATGAGCACGGTTCCTGTCCCCGGAGTGTTTGCCGCCGTCGACATCGGTGCCTCCTCCGGGCGCGTGATGCTGGGCCGCGTTACCGGGGCCGGGGTGTCGCTGGAGACAGTGCACCGCTTCCCCAACGGCGTGGTGGAGCTCGACGGCGGCCTCCGCTGGGACTTCGACGCCCTGTTCGCGGAGGTCCTGGCCGGCCTCCGCGCCGCGGCCACAGTGGCGGCCGTGCAGGGCGAAACGATCACCAGCATCGGCATTGACACCTGGGCGGTGGACTACGGCCTGGTGGATGCGTCGGGGAAGCTGGTGGCACAGCCTTTCAGCTACCGCGACGACCGCAGCAGGGCAGCCATTGCCCCTGTCCACGCAAAACTGGACCCGGCGCGCCTGTACCAGACCACGGGGCTGCAGTTCCTGCAGTTCAACACCATCTACCAGCTGGCCACCGAACGTCACCTGGACGGGTTGAAGGCGCTGCTGATCCCGGACCTGATCGCGTTCCTGCTGACCGGGGTGCGCCGGACCGAGGCTACCAACGCCTCCACCACCGGGCTGTTCGACGCCGTGGCGGGGGAGTGGGCCACCGAGTTCTTCAGGGCGCTGGGGCTGCGGAAGGACCTGTTCCCGCCATTGATCCAGCCAGGGGAAGCCTACGGAAACCTCCTGCCGGATGTTGCCGCAGCGGTGGGCTTGCACCGGGAAACCACCGTTGTAGCGGTGGGTTCGCACGACACTGCTTCCGCGGTGGTTGCCGTTCCTGCCCGGGATGACGCCTTTGCCTACATCTCCTCCGGTACCTGGTCCCTGGTGGGGCTGGAACTGAAGCATCCGGTTCTGACTGAGGCCGGCAGGGAAGCCAACTTCACCAATGAACGGGGCGTGGACGGCACCATCCGCTACCTGCGCAACGTGGGTGGACTATGGCTGCTGAGCGAATGCCAGCGGACCTGGGCCGGCGAGGGTTTCCAGCCGGACCTCGCCGCACTGCTGGCGGCCGCCGCGGCATTGCCCGCCGGCGGTCCGCAGGTAAATGCCGACGATCCCTACTTCATTGCGCCGGGCAGTATGCCGGAGCGGATCCGGGCGGCCGTACGGCGCACCGGTGAGGTCCTGCCCAACGATCCGGCGGCCATCACCCGCTGCATCATGGACAGCCTCGCCGCTGCGTATGCCAGGACCATCACGGCGGCAGAACGCCTCGCGGACCGTGAGGTGGATGTGGTGCACGTAGTGGGCGGCGGCTCGCAGAACACCCTGCTCTGCCAGCTCACCGCCAATGCCACCGGGCGCCCCGTGGTGGCCGGCCCCGTCGAGGCCACAGCCCTGGGTAACGTGCTCATCCAGGCCCGCGCCGCCGGGGCAGCCACCGGCGGACTGCCACAGCTGCGCGGAATCATTGCCGCCGGAACCAGCCTTCGCCGCTACGAACCGCTCATCACCGCGCACCAGGGGTACGTGAAGTAAAAATAGAGGAACTCCACGTGAGGCCTACAAACAACTGAAAGCCGAAGGACAACGATGCCCCTCTTCGACCTTCCCCTGGCCCAGCTGCGCAGCTACACCTCCGGCGTCACCCCGCCCGAGGACCTGGCCGCGTTCTGGGATGCCACGCTGGCGGAGGCGCGCGCTTTCCCGCTGTCCGCGTCCTTTGAGCCGGTGGAGAACTACCTCACGGTGATCGACACCTTCGACGTCACCTTCGCCGGTTTTGGCGGCGCACCGGTTAGGGGCTGGCTGCACCTTCCCGCCCACCGGGATGCCGGCGCGCAGCTTCCCGTGGTGGTGAACTACATCGGCTATTCCGGCGGCCGCGGCCTGGTTAACCAGGACACGCGCTGGGCGCAGGCCGGGTACGCGCACTTCATCATGGACACCCGCGGCCAGGGGTACGGCTTCACGCTGGGGCATACCGCTGATCCACACTCTTCAGCCGGGGACGTGGCGCACGCCGGCCTGATGACCCGGGGCATCGCCAGCCGGGAGGACTATTACTACCGCCGGGTCTATGTGGACGCCTTCCGCGCGATTGAGGCCGCCCAGGCCCACCCCGCCGTCGATCCGTCCAAGGTTGTGCTGGCCGGAGTCAGCCAGGGCGGCGGGCTGGTGGTGGCCGCGGCAGGGCTTACCGCCGGAAGGCTCGACGGCGTCATCGCCGCGCTGCCCGATGTCCCCTTCCTCCAGGACTTCCCCCGGGCCATCGACATCACCCCGCGCGGGCCGTACCCGGAAATTGCCCAGTTCCTGGCACGCCATCGGGACCGCTACGAGTCCACGCTCGCCGTCCTGGGCTACTTCGACGGCGTGAACCTGGCCCGCTCCGCCATCGCGCCGGCACTGTACTCAGCGGCGCTGATGGACGACATCTGCCCGCCGTCCACTGTGTTCGCCAGCTTCAATGCCTACGGCTCCGGGATGTCCGCATCCTCAGCCAGCCGGGCGGAGAAGGAGATCGAGGTATACCGCTTCAACAACCATGAAGGCGGCCAGGAACACCACTGGATCCGGCAACTGGTGTTTCTCCGCAAGATTTTGGGGTAGATTCCCCCCCCGGGATGAGAAAGCGTTTTCTCTGCCCGTGGACGAGGAGAAATGAAGCGACTGAACAGGGCCGCCATCGTGGGCTACGGCGCGGGTGACGCGGCGAACAGCATGATCATCAGTACCGCCAACATGTTCCTGCTGGTTTACTACACCGATGTTGCCGGCATTGGCGCCGCCGCCGCCGGCACGCTCCTGGTGGTGGCGCGGGTGTTCAACGCCTTCACCGACATTGCCGCCGGCCGGATCGTGGACCGTTTCCACAGCCCCCGCTGGGGAAAGTTCCGGCCCTTCGTGGTCTTCGGCTTTGTTCCGCTGGTGCTCGGGATTGCCGTGTTCCATGTGCCCGACGTCGAACCGGCGCTGAAACTCCTGTACGCCTACTGCACGTACGGCCTGGTCTGCCTTGCCTACAGCCTGGTGAACGTTCCCTACGGCTGCCTGGTGGGGGCCATGACCCAGGACCCCGCGGAACGGGCCAGGCTGGCCGGCGCCCGGACCATCGGCGGGCTGTCCACGGGCGCAGTGCTCGGGTTCTTCGTGGCCCCGCTCCTGGGCAGGGGCGGGGACATCCAGCAGATCTTCACCGTGCTGACGCTGGCCTTCGCGGTGATCGGATCCGCGCTCTACGTATTCACGGGGATCGCATGCCGGGAACAGGTGGCCGGCAGCGTTCCCAGGATCAGTTGGCGCCAGACCGTGGAGGCGCTCAAGGTCAACTCGCCGCTGTTGGTCCTGTGCCTCAGCTCCGTGCTGTTGGTGACGGGCAACTCCGCCACCGTGGCCGCCCAGTTCTACTACCTGCGTGACGTCCTTGGCCGGGTGGATCTCTTCCCATTACTGGCGGCAACGCAGGTGGTAATCACCTTGGCGCTGGCCGTCGTGATGCCGCGCCCGGTGGCCCGGTGGGGCAAGAAGGCGGTCTTCACCCTGGGCTGCCTCCTCGGCACAGCAGGCGGGATGGTGGTCTTCCTGGCACCCGCTGGAGTTCCCTGGTTGGCGGCGGCCGGCATGGTGGTGGCGCAGGTGTCGGCCGCAACGGTCAGCATCCTCACCTGGGCCCTGATCGCGGACACGGTGGAATACGGCGAATGGAAGACCGGTGTCAGGGTCCAGGGCATCAACTATGCGCTCCTGGCGGCAACCCGGAAACTGGGCATGGGCTTCGGCGGCGGACTGGTGGCCTTCGCGTTGGCGTGGGGCGGGTATTCCTCGTCCCTGGCGGAGCAGGCTGCCCCCGCGGTCATGGCCATCCGCGCCGCCGCGGGGCTGCTGCCCGCTGTCCTGGTGCTGGCAGCGGTGGGCATTATGTACTGGTACCGCCTGACTGACCGCAAGCACGCAGAACTGGTGGCCGGACTCCAAAGCCGGCGGTAACGGAATGTGACGGACACTGATTTTGCGCCCGGCCCGGCCCGGGCTTATGGTCTCTTCCATGACTAACCGTTGGTATGCGTATTTTTCGTTGGCTCTGGAGGGGCCCGCGTCTGACTGACACGCATCCACATTCCTTCAGAGCCAACAGGGCAGAGATCATTCTCTGCCCTTCGCCGTTTCTCCGGCGGGTTCTGAAATCCGGGCCCGCTTCCCATCTGGAACAGGACCCGAACATGAGCACCGCAACAGCTGCAGCAACCGCCAGCGACACCACGTCCACTTCGAACCTGCGCGTCAGCGAATTCACTCCGCTGCCCGCTCCTTCCGACCTCCTCGCGGAACTGCCCCTGGACGCCCGGGCTGCTGCCGTCGTCGAACGCGGGCGCGACGAAGTGCGCGCCGTCATGGACGGTGTTGATGACCGCCTGCTGGTGATCGTTGGCCCCTGCTCCATCCACGATCCCAAAGCCGGGCTGGAATACGCCCGCCGGCTGGTCAGCCAGGCGGAGAAGCACCAGGAAGACCTGCTGATCGTGATGCGGACCTACTTCGAAAAGCCGCGCACCACGGTGGGCTGGAAGGGCCTGATCAACGACCCGCGGCTTGACGGCAGCCACGACATGGTCACGGGCCTCCGGACCGCCCGGCAGTTCCTGCAGCAGGTCACCGCGCTGGGCCTGCCCACCGCCACCGAGTTCCTGGAACCGATCAGCCCCCAGTACATGGCGGACCTGATCTCCTGGGGTGCCATCGGCGCCCGCACCACGGAAAGCCAGATCCACCGCCAGCTCGCCTCCGGACTCTCCATGCCCATCGGCTTCAAGAACGGGACCGACGGCGGCCTTCAGGTGGCCATTGACGCCTGCGGTGCCGCGGCGGCTGCCCAGGCTTTCCTGGGGATCGATGGCGACGGCCGGGCTGCGCTGGTGGCAACGGCCGGAAACCCGGACACCCACGTGATCCTGCGCGGCGGCCGCAAGGGGCCCAACTACTCAGCGGCCGACGTCGAACGCGTCTCCGAAGAACTGGCAGGCAAGGGACTGAACCCGCGCCTGATTGTGGACGCAAGCCATGCCAACAGCGGCAAGAGCCACCACCGGCAGGCCGAGGTCGCCCTGGAAATCGGAGCCCAGCTGGAGGAAGGCGGTGCTGCGGCGCGGGCCGTGGCCGGCGTTATGCTGGAAAGCTTCCTGGTGGGCGGCGCGCAGAACCTGGATGTTGCGGATCATGCAGCCGGGCGGTCGGAGCTGGTCTACGGGCAAAGCGTTACGGATGCCTGCATGGACTGGGACGTTTCCGCGTCCGTCCTTGAGCAACTGGCGGCATCGGCACGGAAGCGGCGGCAGTCAAATTAGGGGCTGAAATAGGGGAAACACTACTTTCACATCTGCCACAGGAACATCTAGAGTATCTTTTTAGGTGGTTGGTGGATGGCTCAGCATCGGAACACCGCATTGGCACGTACCTGGGGTCACTGTTGTCCATCCGTCAGCAAAGGAAAATAGGGAAATGTCGGCAGAACAGAACTTCTCCAACGCGAAGTTCCTGACCGTGGCTGAAGTAGCCGAGGTCATGCGAGTCTCCAAAATGACTGTTTACCGCCTGGTCCACTCCGGCGAAATGCCGGCAGTGCGCTTCGGCCGCTCCTACCGGGTACCCGAAAACGCCGTCGAGCAGTACCTTAAGGGTGCTGTGGTGGACGGCCACACCGAGACCGCCTGAGGCGGCCTGTCCTGAGCCGCTCCCGATAAGCGGTACCCTGTTAAGGAACGTTTTACGTCATTGTAAGAATCTGTCAGTTGTTCAGTTCGTAGCTCTGTCCACGGACATTCTCCATCAGACAGGTACTGCATCTAGTTTGTAAGGAACTTTCGTGGGTTCAGTTATTAAGAAGCGTCGCAAGCGTATGGCCAAGAAGAAGCACCGCAAGCTGCTTCGCAAGACCCGTCACCAGCGCCGTAACAAGAAGTAGTCATACTTCGAACAGCGTGGAAATGCCCGTCGCCTTCCAAGGCGGCGGGCATTTTCGTTTGTGGCGGAGAAAGCTAGATGCGCGGGCCGCGGATGCGGGCGAAGCCCTTCCAGAGGCCGTAAACGGCTCCGCCAAAGGTGGCCGCCTTGAGCCCTAAGGTGGCGGCACGCCGGCCGGCCCGGAAATCGTAGACCGGCCAGTTGTGGTCGCGCGCGTGGCGGCGCAGCTTGGCGTCCGGGTTGATGGCCACCGGGTGGCCCACCAGCGAAAGCAGCGGGACGTCGTTGTAGGAGTCGCTGTAGGCCCAGCAGCGCTTCAGGTCCAGGCCTTCCTCGTCCGCGATGGCCTGGACGGCCACGGCCTTGGCCGAGCCGTGCAGGATGTCTCCCACCAGCCTGCCCGTGTACATGCCGTCCGAAACCTCGCCCACGGTTCCCAGGGCTCCGGTCAGTCCCAGCCGGGTGGAGATCACGGTGGCCACTTCGATGGGGGTAGCCGTCACCAGCCAGACGCGTCGGCCCACCCTCAGGTGCTGCTCGGCCAGGGCCTTGGCGCCCGGCCAGATCCGTGACGCAATCATTTCGTCGTAAACTTCTTCGCCCAGCGCCTTGATATCGTCCACGCTGATGCCCACTGCCAGGGTCAGGGCCGAGTCCCTGACGGCGTGGACATCATCCATGTTTTCGCCGCGGGCCACAAACTTGAACTGTTGCCAGGCCATACCGGCCGCCTGCCTCAGGGTGAAGGCTCCGCGCTGGTGCATCTTCCGCGCCACATGGAAGAGGCTGGCGCCACGCATCAAGGTATTGTCCACGTCGAAAAACGCCGCCTCGCCCGGCTGCGGCGCAGCAACCGGACGCGTGACTACGGCGACGTATTTCTCCTCGGGCATGGACTCGAGTCTAGTCAATCCACTGCCCGGCCGCCGTCGGCGTCGCCCGCACGCCGCGAACGGCGATACCGTTAAGCCATGGCTACACCCCGCGTTGTCCTGGTCACCAAAGCTGACTGCCACCTTTGCGAGGAGGCGCGCGACGCCGTCGCCCGGGTCACTGCCTCATTGGGCCTGACGTGGAGCGAAGAGTTGGTGGACAACCAGCCCGACCTGCGTGAGCGCTATGCCGAGGAAATCCCCGTAGTGCTGGTGGACGGCGTGCAGCGCGACTTCTGGAAGATTGACGAGGCCCGCCTGGAACGCGTGCTGCAGCGGGCCATGGCCCAGTAGGGGAGTGGCGGCAGTGACATCAGATGCCCGGATGTCGCGGGTTTTCGATGGCCCGGGTTTTGAAGGCATGAGCGGCAGGGACCTAGAGTGGACTCACAACGCGACGCAAGGGAGGTGCGGGTGACATCCCTGGGTTCAACGCCCCAGCCTGTACCGGACCTTCCGGATGCCACGGGCGCACTCGCCAAGCAGATACCTCCTGCCGCGGTGGCACGGCTGACCATTTACCTCCGCGCCCTGAACACCTTGCTGGCCGAGGGCGTGGAGCGCGTTTCCTCCGAATCCCTGGCAGAAGCCTCCGGGGTCAGTTCCTCGACACTGCGCAAGGACTTGTCCCATGTGGGGTCCTACGGGACCAGGGGCGTCGGGTACGAGGTGCAGTACCTCAGCCGCCACATTGCCGCCGCGCTTGGACTGACCCACGACTGGAAAGTGGCCATCGTGGGCGCCGGCAACCTGGGCAAGGCACTGGCGCGCTACGGCGGCTTTGAATCGCGGGGGTTCGACGTGGTGGCCATCTTCGACGCCGACCAGATGGTGGTGGGCAACGAGGTGGGATGGCTGCGCGTGAGCGACGTGGCAGACCTTGAAACCGTCCTGCACCGGACCGGGGCCAACATGGTGGTGCTGGCCCTTCCCGCCGCAGTGGCCCAGGGCGTCTGCGACCGCGTGGTGGCGGCAGGGGTGCACAGCGTGCTGAGCTTCGCGCCGGTGATGCTGCAGGTTCCCGAAGGCGTGAACCTCCGGAAGGTGGACATGGCCACCGAACTCCAGATCCTGGCCTACCATGCCCAACGGGCCCAGACACCCGGGCAGACGGCCTAGCGGTTTGACAGGTTAAAGCAGGCGGCCCGGGATGCGATGCTGCATCCCGGGCCGCCTGCGTGTCAGCGCTGGTACCGCTACCGTCCGTACGGGTTGCCGAAGCCGCCCGAGTACGGGTTGGCGAACGGCTGCTGCTTCCGGAAGTAGGGGGCCGCCCCGGGAAGGTAGAGCAGCACGATGGCCGCGATTCCCAGGAGCGTTCCGATTGTGCCCAGGCTGGGGGGACCGAAGAGGCCCAGCACTGACAGCGCAGCGAACACCGTGCCCAGGATACGCGCCCAGTTCTTGCCCTTCCGGACAAAGAAGGCCACCAGCAGGTAGAGGGCCACCCCGATGATGGCGAACACCACCAGGGTTCCGGCAATGACTCCCTGGATGTCGTCATAGGTGACTCCGGTGGCGCCGCCTGCCTCCATCTGCTGCTCAAAGGCCTGCCGGTAGGCGGGATCGTCCAGCTGGGTGAGGCCGGTGAGCATGGCGACGACGAAGATCACGGCTGACGCGATGAGCAGCCAGAAGGAGATGTTCACCAGCTGCGGGATTCCGTTGCTGCCAGCGGGCTGCGGCTGCTCGGAAGGGTACTGGCCATACGGCGACTGCCCGTACTGGGGCGCATTCTGGCCGTAGCCGGGAGCCTGGGGCGCATTCTGCCCATACGGGGAGCCGTACTGCGGTGGGTTCTGCCCATACTGTGGGCCATTCTGGCCGTACTGCGGCGCTGCCGGCGGCTGGGAGCCGTACTGGGGCGCGTTCTGGCCGTACTGCGGGGCATTCTGGCCATACTGGGGCGCGTTCTGACCGTAGCGGGGCTGCTTGTCTCCGGACTGGTTGCCGGCCTGGTCATGCCCGGGCTGGCCGTTGCCGGAATGGGGGTCCTGGGGTGCGGGCGGCGGGACGGGAGGAGTACTCATGGCGTTCCTTCTGCAGGTTGGGATCCGGGTAGGCTGCCGGGAATCGGTCCTCTGCCTTCCCCCCAGCATGGCTTAAGTCCACCGTACCCCCGGCAGGCGGCGTTGTGGGTGATTCGGCGGCTATTCGCGCAGGTGGCTGCCGTTAAACAGGGGACCCCGGCGCGAGGCCGGGAAGGCCTGGTGCCGGGGTGTGCCCCTGGCGGGGTGGAATTATGCTGCGGGAGCGATGAAGGCGAGTTCCAGGTTGATGGCAACCTTGTCGCTGACCAGCACGCCGCCGGCTTCCAGGACAGCGTTCCAGGTGAGGCCAAAGTCCTTGCGGCTGATGGTGGTCTCGGCGGAAACGCCGGCGCGGGTGTTGCCGAACGGATCAACGGCAACACCGTTGAACTCGGTTTCCAGGGTCACCGGACGAGTGACGCCCTTGATGGTCAGGTCGCCGGTGAGCTCGTAGCTGTTGCCCTTGGCCACCAGGCCGTTGGACACGAAGGAGATCTCCGGGAACTTCTCCACGTCGAAGAAGTCCTCGCCCTTGACGTGGCCGTCGCGGTTGGCGTCGCCGGAATCGAAGCTGGCGGTCTGGATGGTGGCGTTGATCGTGGAGTCAGCAACGTCCTGGGCCAGGTCCAGGGTGGCGGCGGCATCCTTGAACTGGCCGCGGACCTTGCTGATGCCTGCGTGCCGGACCGTGAAGCCGATTTCGCTGTGGGAGTTGTCCAGGGTCCAGGTTCCGGTGGTGACGTCTGCGGGAAGTGCCATGATGTTGCTCCTTGTATAGGTATGAGGGATATGGGTCCTGCCGTTGAACCTTCATCTGTTGAAGCCTCAACTAACTTGCTGCATCCAGTATAAACATGCATTTGCATGCTTTGTTCCCGACCTCGGAACATTTCTTCAAAAACTTGAGTTCTACTGTTTGTAGAAGCAAGGGCGGAAGATTTCGGATCGCACGCCATCTTTGAGAAACTGGTAAACATGCCCCAAGCCACTGTCCATCTGCTCCGCCACGGCGAGGTCCATAATCCCGACGGCGTTCTCTATGGGCGGCTTCCCGAATTCCACCTCTCCGAGCTGGGGCAGGAGATGGCACGGACACTTGCCGAGCACTTCCGGCAGCGCGCCGAGCTCGGGGCCCGCATCACCTACCTGGCCGCCTCCCCGCTGGACCGTGCGCAGGAAACTGCGCGGCCGACGTCGGAAGCCCTGCATCTGCAGATCCACACCGATGAGCGGATCATCGAAGCCGAAAACTACTTCGAGGGCATGAAGGTCACCAAGGCCGAACTCCGGCGGCCCCGCCACTGGCCGCGCCTGGTCAACCCGCTGCGCCCGTCCTGGGGCGAACCATACAAGCGGCAGGCCGCGAGGGTGGCGGCTGCCGCGCAGGATGCCCGGTTGCGGGCCATAGAACTGGCTGCAGGCGACTTTGGCACCGAAGGGCCCGAAGCCATCCTGGTGAGCCACCAGCTGCCCATCTGGACGGCCCGGCTGAGCGCCGAAGGCCGGCCGTTGTGGCACGATCCGCGCAAGCGCGAATGCACCCTGACATCCGTTACGTCCCTGGTGTTCGACGACGACGGCTCGCTTGTGCGGGTCGAGTACAGCGAACCCGCGGCGTCCCTTCTTCCCGGTGCCGCCAGCACCCCTGGAGCCTGACCGTGAGCATCAGCAACCTTCCCTCTCGCCGGAGCATGCTCGCCGCCGGCGGCATGGCCCTCACCGCACTGACCCTGGGCCTGTCCGGCTGTGCCCAGGAGGACGCGCTGGCCAAGCAGGCCAAGGCGGGGGACAACAAGAACTATGTGGCCGGTGACGGCTCCGTGACCGAGTTCGCGGCCGGGGACCGCAAGGAAGCCGTGCAGATCCAGGGTGCGCTTTTCAACGGCACGGCAGTGGCCCCCGCGGATTTCCAGGGCAAGGTGAGCGTCCTGAACTTCTGGTTCGCCGCCTGCGCCCCCTGCCGGGTGGAGGCGCCCCTGCTGGAGGAACTGCACCAGGAGTTCAAGGACCAGGGCGTCCAGTTCTTCGGCGTCAACCTCCGGGACGAAAAACCCACGGCGGAGGCGTTCGAGAAGACCTTCAACCTGACCTACCCGAGTTTTGACGACAAGGACGGCGGCGTCCTGCTGTCCGTGTCCGGCCTGGTACCGCCCGGCGCCGTGCCCACCACCCTGGTCCTGGACAAGCAGGGACGCGTGGCCTCGCGCGTGCTCGGCGAGATTGAAAAGGGCACCCTGAAAGCCCTCATCAGCGCCGCCGTGGCCGAGTAGGGCGGAACCGTGAACAGCCCCTTCGCTGAAGCCATCCTCAGCGGCTCCCTCCTGCTGGCCATTCCCGTGGCACTGCTCGCCGGACTGGTTTCCTTTCTTTCCCCCTGCGTCCTTCCCCTGGTTCCCGGCTACCTCGGCTATGTCACCGGCCTGAGCGGCGTGGACCTGCAAAAGCAGAAACGCGGCCGGATGCTGGCCGGGATCGGGCTGTTCGTCCTGGGCTTCTCGGTGATCTTCGTGCTGCTGGGCGGTGCCTTCGGCCAGCTGGGCACCCTTATCACCGGCAGCCAGAACGCCTGGATCACCCAGCTCCTGGGGGTCCTGGTGATCATCATGGGCATCGTCTTCATGGGCGGCTTCAGCTGGCTCCAGCGGGACGCGAAGATCCATGCCAAACCGCCGGCAGGGCTCTGGGGCGCGCCGTTGCTGGGCCTGACGTTCGGGCTGGGCTGGGCGCCGTGCATCGGCCCCACCTATTCAGCCGTCCAGCTGCTGAGCCTTTCCGGGGGATCCTCCGCAGCCAAGGGCGCCTTCCTGGCGTTCGTCTACAGCCTGGGACTGGGCATTCCGTTCCTGTTGATCGCCCTGGCCCTGCGCCGGGGGATGGGCGTCATGGCGTTCTTCCGCAAGCACCGGCTGGCCATCCAGCGGACCGGCGGCGGAATCCTGGTGGTACTCGGACTTCTGATGGCCACCGGCGTCTGGGGGACCTGGGTGACCGGGCTGCAGTACTGGTTCCAAACCGACGTGAAGTTGCCGATCTGATGAGCGAGCGTGTGAACGTAAAGAAGAAGCAAACCGCCCCCATTGCGGAGGCAAAAGCCCAGGCCGCCCTTCCGGCCCTGGGGCCCAAGGGCATGCTTCGGTGGGCCTGGACCCAGCTGACCAGCATGCGCACCGCGCTGTTCCTGCTGCTGCTCCTCGCCGTCGCCGCCGTCCCCGGCTCCCTGTTCCCGCAGCGGCCCGCCAACCCGGCCGTGGTGACCCAGTACATCAAGGACCACCCGGACTACGGCAAGCTGCTGGACTCCCTGCAGCTCTACGATGTCTACTCTTCGGCCTGGTTCTCAGCCATCTACCTTCTGTTGTTCATCTCGCTGATCGGCTGCGTGGTGCCGCGCGCCATCGCCCACTACAAAGCCATGCGCTCCCAGCCGCCGCGCACGCCGCAGCGCCTCTCCCGGCTGCCGGAATACGGCACGCTGGTGATTCCTGCCGGAGCCGGGATCCCGGCGTCGGACGCCATCAACGGTGCCGCGGGGCTGCTGCGGAAGCGTGGCTACCGGGTGGAAGTCCGGGACGCCGACGGCGACCGTCCGTCCCTGGGGGCCGAGCGCGGGTTCATGAAGGAAGTGGGCAACCTCGTCTTCCATACCTCGCTGATCGGCGTGCTGGTGGCCGTGGCCGCGGGCGGCCTGTTCGGGTACAGCGGCCAGCGCATCCTGGTGGAAGGCGACACGTTCGTGAACACCCTGGTGGGCTACGACCAGTTCAACCCGGGCACCAACTTCCAGTCCAGCCAGCTGCAGCCGTACTCGCTCCAGCTGGACAAGTTCAACATTACGTTCGACCGCGAATCCAGGGGCAAGTTCGGCCAGCCCATCGACTTCGCCGCAACCGTCACCACCAAGGAAAACCCGGACGCCCCGCCCAAGCAGGAGATCCTGAAGGTCAACGATCCCGTAGCCCTGGGCGGGACCAGCATCTACCTCACCGGCAACGGCTACGCACCGGTGGTGACCATCCGGGACGGAGCCGGCAACGTGGCCATGCAGGGTCCCGTGGTGGCCAAACTGCAGGGCGACAACTACTACTCCTCCGTGGTCATCAAGGTGCCGGACGCCCAGCCGGAACAGCTGGGGTTCGTGGGCTTCTTCCTCCCCACCGCGTTCGTGACCGACAAGAATGTCTCGTTCAGCGCCGACCCCGAGCTGTTCAACCCGCAGCTGACCCTGAACTCCTACTACGGGGACCTGGGCCTGAACAGCGGCGCCCCGCAGAACGTCTTCGAACTGGACGTCAAGAACCTGACCCCGCTCAACGCCAGGAACCTGGCGGCCGGCGGCATCACCCTGGCGCCGGGCTCCACCTACACGCTGCCGGACGGCAAAGGCACCATCAGCTTCGACGGCGTGAAGCGGTACATCGGCGTGGATATCCACCACAACCCCGGACAGGCCTACGCGCTGGTCTTCGCTTTGCTGGCCGTGGCCGGCCTGATCCTCTCGCTCTACGTCAACCGTCGGCGCGTCTGGGTGCGGACGGGCACCGCAGCGGACGGCCGCACCATGGTGGAATACGGACTTCTGGCCCGCGGCGAGGACCACCGCCTGGCCGGGGAGGCAACAGCCCTCCGGAAACTGTTCTCCGCCGAGTGGCAGCTGCCGGAAGACACCGAAGGCACCCCCTCCCAGGACGGTGCCTCTGAAGTCCTTGCCACTGAAGACGTTGTCCAGTCCCAGCGAACTCCCAGCCGGGCAAGCGATAATGTCGCAGGCTCCGCCGGCAATGCCGCAGGCCCCGTCACCACCCCAGCAGGCCCCAACGGGCCCGAAAAGGATCAGTAATGCCATTCGGAATCAACGAAACCATGGGCCAGTACAGCGAACTCTTCATGCTGCTGGCGGCGGGTACCTACACCGTGGCCTTCATCGCCTTCGCCTGGGACCTGGCCAAGAGCAGCAAGGCGCTGCGCGCCGTGGACCTCAAGGCTGCCCAGGCAAGTGCTGCCGCCAAGGTCCCCGTAGCCGCTGGTGTTGCTGCCGGGGCGGGGGAACGTGAGGACTCCAGCGTCGAGTCCCGCCTCGACGGGCCGGCAGGCCGCGCCGAGCGCCCGTCGTCGTCCGCTGCCAAGACCGGCCGCGCAGGAACCGGCGGCGTTGTGACGGCCGACGGCGACATGAAGTACGCTGCGGAGCGCCGGGTCCCGGCACGGGTCGCCGTTGCCCTGACCACCCTTGCGGCCGTCATCCACGGTGCCGGCGTGGTCACCAGGGCACTGGGCGCTGGCCGCGTGCCGTGGGGCAACATGTACGAATTCCTCACCACCGGCGCGTTCCTGGTGGCGGCCGTGTTCCTGCTCTCGCTGATCCGGCGCGACCTCCGCTTCCTGGGCACCTTCGTGGTGGGCCTGGTGGTCATAATGCTGGTGGCTGCCTCGGTGGCATTCTGGACCCCCGTGGGCCACCTGGTTCCCGCCCTGCAGAGCTACTGGCTGGTCATCCACGTTTCCATCGCGGTGCTCTCCTCCGCGCTGTTCACGCTGACCTTTGCCATGTCCGCACTGCAGCTGGTGCAGTCCCACCGGCAGAAGACCGTGGCTGCCGGGGGTGCCGACAAGCTCGGGTTCATGCGCCTGGTGCCGTCCGCGCTGAGCCTGGAAAACCTGTCCTACCGCATCAACGCCATCGCCTTCATCGGCTGGACCTTCACCCTGATGTTCGGTGCCATCTGGGCCGAGAAAGCCTGGGGCCGGTTCTGGGGCTGGGACACCAAGGAAGTATGGACCTTCGTGATCTGGGTTGTGTACGCCGGTTACCTGCACGCGCGTGCCACCCGCGGCTGGACCGGAACACGCGCAGCGTGGCTGTCGATCGTGGGCTACCTGTGCGTGATTTTCAACTTCACCATCGTGAACCAGTTCTTCAACGGGCTCCACTCTTACTCGGGTCTTTAGAGCGGGTCAGCAGGCCGTTCAACAGGGCCTTCCGGCCCTAAAACCGGGGTTTTTTGGACCCGAAAACGGGTGGCGGCACTCAGTTACGGCTACTGCCCGGTAAATAACCATTCGATGTAGCAACAGGGGTATTCCCCGGTCCTTCGGTAATGCTACGTTGGTGACGTTCCCTGTGATGAAGCTTGCAGGTGAAACACCAGCTTTCCGAGGTACCCATGAGCTACGCTCTCGCCGTTGACGTCGGGACCAGTTTCACGGCAGCTGCCGTTGTTCGATTTCACCAAGGTCCCTCCGCTGTGCCCGAGTGCCTGCCCCTCGGCGCGCGTGGAGCATCCGTACCTTCCGTGGTGTACTACCCGGAGGAAGGCGCAGTCCTGGTGGGTGAGGCTGCGGAACGCCGCGGACTGGACTCGCCCGAACGCGTGATGCGGGAATTCAAGCGCCGCATTGGCGACGACGTCCCCTTCGTCCTTGGCACCCTGGCGCTGCAGCCGGAGGACGTCTTCGCCACCATGACCCGCTGGGTATCTGACCGGGCCGCCGAACGCGAAGGTGGCCCGGCGTCGGCCGTTTTCCTGACCCACCCCGCAGCCTGGGGCAACCACCGCCTGTCAGTGATCCGTGATGCCCTCGCCGCGCATGGCCTGGAGAACGTCACCCTCCTTCCCGAACCCGAGGCCGCAGCCCTGCACTACGCCTCCCAGGTGCGCGTGGAGGAAGGCAGCACCATCGCTGTGTACGACCTCGGCGGCGGCACCTTCGACACCGCTGTACTGAGGAAGTCCGGCAGCAGCCGCTTTGAGCTCCTGGGGCGCCCGGAGGGCATCGAAGACCTGGGCGGCGCCGACTTTGACGCCGCCGTATTCCGGTACGTGGCTGCGCATATGGGGAACGCGCTGGAAGACCTGGACACCAGCGATCCGGCGGTACTGGGTGCCCTGACGCGGCTCCGGCGGGAATGCGTGGAGGCCAAGGAAGCGCTCTCTGCGGACAGTGAGGCCAGCATTCCGGTGCTGCTGCCCGGCGTCCAGCAGCAGGTGCGCCTGGTCCGTTCAGAGTTCGAGGCGCTGATCGAAGAGCCCGTGCGGGAAACGGTGGAGGCCCTGGAGCATTCGCTGGCCCAACTCCACCTGGAGCCGGCGGACCTGTCCACGGTGCTGTTGATCGGCGGCTCGTCCCGGATTCCGCTGGTGGCCCAAATAGTGTCCGAGGAGCTGGACCGGCCCATCGCCGTGGACGCGGACCCCAAGTCCTCCATCTGCCTGGGCGCCGCCGTGGCGGCCGTCCTTGCCCACGCCGCAGCTGCGGCGGAAGCCGAAGCAGCGGAATCCCAGGCGGCAGCCACCGAAACGGAGGCCGCGGAGGCTCCGCCCGCCGTCGTACTCTCTGACGTGCCTCCCGCGCCAACGGGCCCGGGCCTGCCCAGCTGGTCGCGCAAATATACGACGGCGGCAGGTGGGCCGGCAGGGCCAGGCGCCGTCCGCGGTGCACGGCACGGGGGCGCGCATGCCCCGAAACCCACCGTCCGGGTGACTGCTGTTGCCGCGGCAGCTGCTGTCCTGACGGTCCTCACGGCTACTGCCGCCCAAAGCCCGGACGGCTTTGGCAGCCTGACGGCCATGTTCGTGCCGCAGGCCGGGGCCAGCACTACGGGCGGTTCAATTGGCGCAGATGCAGCCGCTGCCGACACCGGTGCCGGTGCCGGGGAAGCAACGACGGCGGCCGGGGTCCCCGCCCCCTTTGCAGGAATCGAGGCCAGCGCCAGGAAACCACTGGCCCCAGGTCCTGGACTGGAAGCAGCTGCCGCACCCGACGCCGGGCAGGCAGCGAGCGAAGGGCCGGGGCCAGGAAGCAGCGCCATTGCGGACGGACCTATTGTGGCAGGCGGAGCTGCCGTCGCCGATCCACTCGCAGGTTCCGGCGGCACGCCGGACGGCGCAGCCGTTGTTCCCGAGGCCGTTACCGTGGATCCCACCTCCCCGTCCGACACCCCTTCCGGGACCCCTTCGGACACCCCATCCGATACCGCGTCCGGGACCCCTCCGGACACCCAGCAGCCCGGCGGTACGGGCGAACCCACGCAGAGTTCAGGCACCGAAACTCCAACCGATTCCGGGACAGGAGGCACCACCACTCCTCCGGCGACCGCTCCGCCCACAGGAGAAACGCCCCTGCCCACCTCGACGGACAGCCCAAGTCCGACATCTGACCCGAATCCCCCGACGACCATAACGGAGGCGGCCGTGGCAGCTACGTCATTGACGCAAGAGACACCGCTTGAGTCCGCGTCCCCTTCTGTTGAAGCAGCCGTGGAAACGGCCCCGACCACCTCTCCGGCGGCCTGATATGGATGGGCGCATCCAGGGAGCGGAGCTTCAGGACATGCAGCATCAGGACGGGCAGTATCAGGACGTGCAGTTTCAGCGGGAGGAACAATCGGAGGCCGCGTTTGCGGGACCGGACCACCAAGGGCACCCGTTGAATGCTGCGGAGCTGATGGCCCGGCAGCTGAAGGGCACCAACGCCGTGGTGCGCGAACTGCTGCTGGCGCTGTCAGTGGGGTTCGCTTTGCCGGGGCCGCTGCCTGCGGACCTGCAGCAGAAGATCGGCAACGGCGGGGTGGAGGACCTCGATGCCCTGGTTGACCGGGCAGAGGCCGCAGGACTGCTGAGGCCGGACGGCACTGTGGTGGGGACGGCGCAGCACGCACTGCTGGCCGCCACACCCATTGCCAAGGTTCACGCGCTCCAGCGTGAGCTCGTGGATTTGTTCACCTCGACAGGACAGCGGCTGGGAAACCTTGCCCGCGACCTGGCCCGGGGAGGTCTTACTGACGCCCGGGTAGCCGCTGAACTCGAGCTGGCAGCGGACAGTGCGCTGGAGCATAACCCCAGGCTCTCGTCGCAGCTCTACGAGGAGGCCCTCCTGGCCGGCGCCGATCCGGTGGCGACGGCGGCACGGCGCGCGCAGGCGGCAGCCGGCGATGGCGAGCTTGATGCCGCTGCCCGCACCATCGACACGCTGCTGGTCAGTACTGAACCGCAGGATGCCCGCCGGGGTGCGGACGTGGCTGCCTCCGTTTGGGCGCAACGGGGAATGCTGGCCCGCGGAGCCGATGTCTACAGCTGGTTGGGACCGGAGCGGGTGGGCGTATCAGCGCCCCTCGCCGCCGTCGTCCTGGTAGGGGTTGGAGACCGGGACGGTGCGGAGGCGTTCTTCCAGCCCGGGGCGCCGGCAGCGTCGCCCACCCTCCTTGCCGCCACCCTGGTCCAGACGGGCCAGGGCGTCTTTGCCTCCCTGGGAGAGAAGCCGCAACAGGGCATCTCCGTGCTGATCCACGCCTCGGACATGCTGAACTCGGCAGGAACATCACTTCCGCTGCCGGAAACGCCAGCCGCCCTGGCAGCCCTGCTGGCCCTGCACACCGGTGAGCCGCACCTTGCGGAAACGGTCTGCAGGGCTGCCGCCGCTGCAGGGCAGGGAGGCAACGCCGCGCAGCCCAGGCTCCTGCTGCTGCAGGCCTGGGCGTGCATGATGCAGGACAAACTCGAGGATGCCCGTCTGGCCGCCACGGAAGCCGCCAAGGCCAACCATTGGCCGCTGGTCCCGCGCGACGAGTTCATGTGCGCGGCACTCGAGGTGGGTCTCGCCCGCCGGAACGGCGACGTGCCGGAACTCCTCAGGGCATGGGAACGGGCCCGCGAGGCCATGCTCCATACGTCGGTGGACCTCTACAACCTGCTGCCGTGGGGGGAACTGCTGATCGCTGCTGCCCGCCTGCGGGAGACGCGGCGCGTGGCGCACTACCTTGAAGAGGCATGGAAACTGCTGGGCCGCCTGGGCGAACCCGCCTTGTGGGCCGTTCCCCTGCATTGGGCAGGCGTCCAGGCAGCATTGCTGAATGAAAGCCCCGCCGATCTTGCCCCGCATGCAACGGCACTGGCACGGGCTTCCGCCCACAGCCAGCTTGCCGCAGTCCTGGCCACGGCAGGGAAAGCCTGGGTTTCGGTGCTCGCCGGCCGCTTCCGCACCTCCGACGTGGAGGGCGCAGCCAGGCTGCTGGGTGCTGTTGGAATGCCCTGGGAAGGTGCAAGGCTGGCTGGCCACGCTGCCGCACGTGCCGACGAACGGCGGGACATGATGCGCCTGCTCTCTTGCGCCCGGGACCTTCACCCGCAGGGCAGCCCGGCCGGCGGCATGTCCGGGGCCGGGATTCAGACAGGAACCCCTGCCGAGAACGGCGGCAGGGCGCACCAGCCGGACGGCTCCGGGCTGAGTGAGCGGGAAAAGGAAGTGGCCAGGCTGGTGCTCGAGGGCAAAACCTACCGGGAGATCGGTGAAGCCATCTACATTTCGCCCAGGACGGCAGAACACCACATTGCCCGGATCCGTCGCCGTCTTGGCGCTGAAAACCGGTCCGATCTGCTGGCCCGTTTAAGGGTGGCACTCGGCGTTGAGAATTCCCAGCATATGAACCCGCAACAGGAGTAGTCCCTAATGCCCCTAGCAGCGGAGGCGGAAGCGCCCCGGGGCGGATCCAACCGGTAGGGGGAATGCGCCCGATGCCCTGTCTCCGGCAGCGAACCTAGGTTTGAAGCAGCCGGCCGCGTTCCACCGGATGATCCGTAACTTAACGAAGATGTGAGGACCACGCATATGCCAACACTCGCAAACGACCTTGTTCAATTCCTGATGCACCTCTTTGGCAACCGCAAGGCTATCCAGGCTTTCCTGGATGACCCGGAGAGGGCGTTGTCCGAACACGGCCTGGGGAACGTGTGCCTGGCTGACGTTGACGCTGCGATGCCTGTGGTCCTGGACTATGCACCCATCACCGTCAACGCCCCGTCGTTCGAGCGCGAATACAACACCGGCGCCGGTAACGTGTGGGCTGGAGCAGGCGCCTCGGCGGGTCATGCCGTGGGTGCAACAGCTGTCCACAGCGGAAGCCAGGGGGCCGCACATGGCGGCAGGAATTACGACCAGGACGACCACGCCCATGCGGTACAGCAGCTGCACCACGTGGTAAACCACTTCTCCTATACCACCAGCACCACCATGGTGGACGACCGGGACACCGTCACCGACCAGTCCGTCAGCCAAAACATCTGGGCGGACGGAGACGTGGAGCAGTGGTTCGACAACCACGCCGTGGTGGCAGCCGGGGACCATGCTGTGGCCGCGGGCGATGACGCTGACCTCCAGGACTCGAACAACATCAGGGATGCCTACAACACCGACCGCTCCACCGACGAGTCCACGGACAATTCCATCCATGCCGGCGGAGACGTCAACATCGGCAACGAGGAGACGGACATCGCCGACTCCTACAACACCGACCTGGACCTGGACGTGGACGACTCCTTCAACGACAACTCGGACCACTCCGACAACTCGGATCATTCGGACCACTCCGTCAGCACCGACACGGACCTCGACGTCCAGGACTCGTTCAACGACAACTCGGACAACTCCACGCAGAGCACTGTGGAGGTGGAGGATTCCTTCAACCAGGACAGCTCAACCACTACGGCAGTGGAGGACTCCTTCAACCAGGACAACTCCACCACCACGGCGGTGGACGTTGACGTTGAGGACTCCTTCCAGGACAACTCGGCCACGAGCAACGTGGAGGACAACCTGGTGGTCGCGGACAACCAGCTCGACTTCACGGAGGACAACTCGAGCCACACCGATATTGACCTGGATAACGACACCACCATTGACGATTCGGTGGTTGACGACTCCACCGTGCTGTAACACGCTGGTTCCAACACGCTATGTCCGGGAGGTAAGCCCGGCAGGAGGCAATCACCTCCTGCCGGGCTCTTCCCGCAGTACCGACGGCGCACGGAAAAAGGGGGCGGCTGTGGCAGAAGCAGGACCGGCAAGGGCACCTGGTCCAACGACGGCCGGCCAGCTGGTGAGGCTCGTCGAGGAGGGCCTGCAGCTGGTAGGCAGCGGGGATCGCGCGGACCTGCGCAGGAGGCTGGCCCAGGCCATGGCCCGGCTGCAGGACCCCAGCATCCGGGTCATTGTGGTGGGGGAGTTCAAACAGGGGAAAAGCAAGCTCATCAATGCCTTGGTGAACGCACCGGTGTGCCCGGTGGACGACGACATTGCCACCTCGGTGCCCACCATCGTCCGCTACGGGGACCCGGCCTCAGCCGCGGTGGTGGTCCCCGCGCCGGAACAGCCCGACGGGGACGCTGCCGGCGATGTCGGGGACAGCAGCGTTGAGCGCCGGCCCGTCGACCTGGCAGAACTTCCGGCGTTCGTGTCGGAGAAGGGCAACCCGGGCAACAGCAGGAAACTCATGGCCGCGGAAGTCTGCCTGCCCCGCCGGATCCTCACCGGGGGCCTGAGCATCATTGATTCCCCCGGGGTGGGCGGCATGGGCTCCACCCACACCCTCACCACCCTTACCGCCCTGCCCACCGCCGACGCCATGCTGCTGGTATCTGACGCTTCCCAGGAATACACGGAGCCGGAACTGCGGTTCCTCCGCCAGGCCATGCGGATCACCCCCAGCGTTGCAGCCGTTCTCTCCAAGACAGACCTCTACCCGGAATGGCGCAGGGTCGAGGAGCTGGACAGGACACACCTGGACCAGGTGGCGCCGGAGATTCCGCTGTTCCCGTTGTCTGCGGACCTCCGGCTTGAGGCCTCCCGGCTCCAGGACAGCGAGCTCAACGCAGAATCGGGCTTCCCCGCCCTGGTGGCCCACCTGCGCAACGATGTGGTGGGCAAGGCGCAGCGCATCCAGCGCCGGTCCGTCAGCCAGGACCTGCTGTCCGTGACTGACAACCTGCGGCTCTCCCTGCAGTCCGAGCTTGAGGCCCTGGAAAACCCTGCCGGTACGCCGCAGATGCTCGCGGACCTTGGGCGGGCCAAGACAGAGGCGGACGAGCTGCGGAAACGGTCCGCGCGCTGGCAGTTGACCCTCAGCGACGGCATCAATGACCTCATTGCCGACATGGAGTACGACCTCCGGGACCGCCTGCGCCGGATCCAGCGGGAAGCGGAGACGGCCATCGACCAGGGCGATCCCGGACCGGTCTGGCCGCAGTTCTCCCAGTGGCTCGAAGAGTGCGTCGCCGCTGCCATCTCGGACACCTTCGTCTGGACCAGCGAGCGGTCGCAATGGCTGGCCGCCCAGGTGGCCGATCACTTCGCCGCCGACGAAGTATCGCTGCCCGTATTGCACGTGGCCGACTCAGGGGACGCCCTGGATCCGGTGGACCAGATGCCGGGACTGGATCCGGGCCGCGTGAACCCGGTCCAGAAAGTCCTGATCGGCATGCGCGGGTCCTATGGTGGCGTCCTGATGTTTGGCCTCCTGACGGGAATTTTCGGGATGGCACTGATCAATCCGCTCTCGGTGGGCGCCGGGCTGCTGCTGGGGCGGAAGGCCTACCGGGAGGACAAGGAAACGCGGCTCAAGCGGCGCCAGGGCGAGGCGAAAGCGCTGGTAAGGCGCCAGCTCGACGACGTGACGTTCCAGGTGGGAAAGCAGCTGAAGGACAGGCTGCGTTTGGTTCAGCGGACCATCCGGGACCACTTCACCGAGATCGCCGACGAGTACCACAGGTCGTTGTCTGATTCGGTGGCCGCGGCCCAGAAGGCTGCCGCATCGTATGCCCAGGAGAGGGAAGGACGCATCCGGGACATCAGGGGCGAACTCAAAAAGGTGGATGCGCTGCACCGGGCCGCGAAGGCCGTGGCCGCGGAGGTAATTGCAGCCGGGACCCGCAGCGGGGTGGGGGTTGGATGACGCCGTCCACTACTGCAGGGGCAGCTGGGCTGATCCGAGAAGCGCTGGAGGTTTACGGCGACGACCCGCAGGCCGCCGCTGCGCTGCGCGGCTATGCGCGGCGCCTGGCGGAGCCTTTGAGGATTGCGGTTGCCGGCATGGTGAAGGCAGGAAAGTCAACGCTCCTCAACGCCATCATCGGTGAGGAAATCGCGCCCACTGACACCGGGGAATGCACCCGGATCGTCACCTGGTACCGGCACGGACACACTCCCCGCATCACCCTCCACCCCATCACGGGGGAGCCCCGGAACCTGCCGTTGAAGCGCGTGGACGGGCGCCTGGTCTTCGTCCTTGACGGCGTCCAGGCGGAAGACGTGGACCGGCTCGACGTCGAATGGCCGGCGCCGGCCCTTCAGGCCATGACGCTGATCGACACCCCCGGCATCGCCTCCCTCTCACAGGACGTGTCAGCACGGTCCGTGAGGTTCCTCACTCCGGAGGACTCGGCGTCGGAAGCTGATGCCGTCATCTACCTGATGCGCCACCTGCACGCGTCCGACCTCCGGTTCCTTGAATCCTTCCAGGACACCGGGGCCGGCCGCTCGGGTACGGTTAACGCCCTCGCGGTGTTGTCCCGGGCCGACGAGGTGGGGGCCGGCCGCATCGACTCCCTGCTGTCCGCCGGCACCATCGCGGAAAGGTACAGCCGGGACCCCAACCTCCGGAAGCTGGCACTGGGCGTTGTCCCCGTCGCCGGACTGCTCGCCCAGAGCGCCCGCACTCTTCGCCAGCCGGACTTCGAGGCCCTCCAACTGCTGGCCACCCTGGACCGGGCCGCGCGCGAACGGATGATGCTTTCGGCCGACAGGTTCCGCCGGTCCAGGGAACCTGAGGGACTGACGGAAGAAGCACGGCGGTCACTCCTGGCGCGCTACGGGCTTTTCGGTATCCGGCTGGCCGTGGTCCTCATCCGCAACGGATACCCGGAACCAACGCCGCTGGCCCATGAACTGGCCCGCCGCAGCGGCCTGGACCCGTTGCTGGAGGTGCTGGAACGGCAGTTCCAGGCGCGGGCAGAGGCGCTCAAGGCCAGGACCGCGCTGGTTGCGGTGGGGAACCTCCTGGACAGCCGCCCCCGCGAGGGTTCGGAACAGTTGGCGGCGTCCCTGGAGCGGCTGCAGGCCAACGCACATGAGTTCCGTGAGCTACGGCTGCTGGCAGCCCTGCGGACCACGGGGGTGGAGCTTGCCCCCGAACTGGCGGCGGAAGCCGAACGGATCATTGGCGGCCACGGCACGGCTCCGGATCTGCGGCTGGGCCTGGCGGCTGGCTCCAGCCCGGATCTGCTGGCCACCGAGGCGCGGCGCTGCCTGGCACGTTGGCGCAGGGCTGCTGAAAGCCCGCTCACTCCCAGATCCGCCCTTGAGGTCTGCCGGGTGGTGATCCGCAGTTGCGAGGGCGTCCTGGCTGATTTCGCGGTCAGGAACAGGCAGGCCCAGTCGGCGTAGGGAGGGCAAGTCCCAAGCCTGCTGGGCTCCCGTTTCCGGCAGGCTCCCGCCTCAGGCAGGTTTCCGTTTCAGCCACGCTCCGGCGGCCGGCAGGAACAGAAGGACCAGCCCGGCGGCGGCAAGGAGGAGGCCGGCGCCCCAGGCCATCACCACGTAGCTGCCCTCGGCGCCGCTGGGGACCAGGAAGGCCGATGCCAGGAGCAGGACGGGAACGTGGGCGGCCAGCAGCAGCAGCAGGACCCAGCGTGCCCAGTTCCGGCGGCCCAGCACCGCGCCCAGGAAAGCTGCTTCAAGCGCGGTCACCAGCAGCAGGGCAGCGATGCTGCCCCAAAACACGATCTCCGCCGCGGTACCCACCGATCCGGCGTCGCTGCCCGCCGCCATGTCCCCCACCACGCCACGGAGCCGCTGCAGGTTGGAGTCACGGGCCAGGAAGGATCCCAGCAGGACGGCCAGCCCCGCGGCGAAGCTGAGAACCCAAAGCGTGCGGGCCGTCCGGACAAGCCGGGGCACCGGGGAAGTGACGGGGATGGGAGGCGGCGCGGAGTAGGACAGGCCGGGCCTCGGTGGGGGAGCCGGCAGGCGCCCCTCATCTCCGCCGGGTTGGAACGCCACAGGCCCTATTTCAGTCCGTCGGCATCGTGTTCATCGGTGCCGCGCTGGCCATTGCCGCCGTCCTCCTTGGCTTTAGCCTCCAGCTCATCCCGGAGCTTCTTCAGGCGCTCCGCCTCGGCCTGGTTGCGCCGGCGGGCCTCAAGGTTGCGGAGGAAATCCGGATCATCGTCCGGTGCAGTGGGATGCGGGTAGCTGGGTCGCGGCTGCGCCGTGCCGCGCGGCCTGCCGATCACGAGCCACAGGATGGCGCCCAGGACGGGCAGGACGATCTGCACGATGATCCAGGCAGGTTTCGAAATTCCACGGGTCAAACGGCCCTCAGTGCGAATCACGTCCACCAGGCCATACACGAAGATGACGAGGACTGCGACGGCCAAAGCCACACGGAAGAGCATGCCATTAAGTCTATCGTCAGGACGCGCAGGGGCCGCTGGCGGAGGCGGCTAAACTTGAATAGTGGCCTTTTTGAAATATTCCCTGATCCGGATTGCGATCTTCGTGCCCCTGTTTGCCCTGTTTGCGCTTCTGCAGGTGGGGGTCCTGATGTCCGTGATCTGCGCCGCGCTCATTGCCTTTGCCATTAGTTACCTGTTCTTCCAGAAGCAGCGCGACGCCGCCGCAGCAGCCCTGCAGCACCGCTTCTCCGGGAAGGCCAAGCCGCTGCGTTCCGCCGGCGAGGTCCAGGACGCCAACGCCGAGGACGCGCTGCTTGACGCCAACCCGGACATCACCATCAACAACGCCAAAGGCAGCCACAACAAGGGCTAGAACCCGTGGCTGAGGATCAGTCCCAGTGAGAACAGCACGCTGTAGCCAAGGTTGATCAGGCCGGTCTGCTTCAGGACCGGAATCAGGCTCTTGCGCTTGCGCCCGTTGATCATCAGCCAGGCCGGCATCAGGCAGGCCGGAATGAGCAGCAGCACGATCAGGATCCAGGGCCGGCCCGGTGCCAGGATCACCACCAGCAGGATGGCGACGGCGAGCATCAGGACGTAGCTTTCCCGCGCATGCTTGTCCCCCAGCCGCACGGCCAGGGTTTTCTTCCCGGCCTGCATGTCCGTGGGAATGTCCCGGACGTTGTTGGCCATGAGCAGCGCCGTGGCGATCAGGCCGGTGCCGATGGCGCCAATGACCGCGGACAGGCTGATGTGGCCGGCCTGGGTGTAGGTGGTACCCAGGGTGGCCACCAGGCCGAAGAACACGAAGACGAAGAGATCGCCAAGGCCCATGTAGCCGTAGGGGTTCTTGCCGCCCGTGTAGCCCCAGGCAGCCATGACGCAGCCCAGCCCCACCAGAATCAGCCACCACGCCTGGGTGAGGAACACCAGGACCAAGCCGAACACCATGGCCAGGGCGAACGTTCCGAACGCCGCCCACTTGACGTGTTCCGGCTTCGCGGCGCCGGAGCCCACCAGCCGCAGCGGACCCACCCGGTCATCGTCCGTCCCGCGGATGCCGTCCGAATAGTCGTTGGCAAAGTTCACACCCACCTGGAGCAGGAGAGCCACCAGCGCGGCGAGGATGGCGTTGGGCAGCAGGAACGAGTCCATTTCGTAGGCGGCGGCAGTGCCGATCAGCACCGGCGCGATCGCTGCCGGCAGCGTCCGGAGTCGGGCGCCTTGGATCCATTGGGCGGCTGTGGCCACGGTTAGTACCTCGTGTTGTTTCGGTAAGACGGCAGGATGGAACGTGCGCACCCGCCGCGGTGGTGCAGGTCCAACTCTACTTTCCCCCGTGCAGGGCGCTGAGTTCGGCGGTCATGGCGAGCCGGTCCGGTTTGCCGTTGGGCAGCATCGGCAGGGCCGGTGCGGTGAGGACGGTTTTGGGTGCCAGAACCCCCAGTTGCTGCTGCCACTGTTGCTGGAGCACGACGGCGGTGTCCCCGGCGTCCTGCCGGGCACCTTCCCCGGCAAGGGCCACAAAGGCCGCCACGGCCTGGCCCCATTCCGCGGATGGCACACCGGCCACGAAAGCCGCGGCGACGGCGTCGGACTTTTCCAACTGCTCCTGGACGTGTCCGGCGGAGACCTTGACTCCGCCGGTGATGATGACGTCGTCCGCCCTGCCCAGCACGGTGAGCCGGCCGTCGTCGTCAATAACACCCAGGTCGCTGGTGCGGTACCAGCGCACGCCGTCCTCCTCGAAGAAGGTTCCGGTTTCCTCGTCCGGTGCCTCGATGTAGCCGGCGGCCACCGTGTCCCCGCCGAGCAGGATCCTGCCGTCCTCGGCCACCCGGACCGAGACGCCCTCCAGTGGGTAGCCGTCGTACACGCAGCCGCCGGAGGTTTCGGCCGAACCGTAGGTGGTCACCACCCGGACCCCGGCGTCCCGGGCAGCTGCCAGAAGGGCCGGCGGGGTGGGAGCGCCACCCAGCAGGATGGCGTTGAAGCGGCGGAGTACGGCGAGCGTGTCCGGCGAGGGATCGTCCAGGAGCCGCTGCAGCTGGGTGGGAACCAGGGACGTGAACCTGATCTTGTCCGTCAGTTCCAGCGCGGCGGCGGTGAAGGCCTCCGGGGTGAAGCCGCCGGACATGTCCATGACCCAGGGCCGGGTGCCGGCGAACAGGGACCGCACCAGCACCTGGATGCCGGCAACGAACTGGACGGGCAGCGCCAGCAGCCACTGGCCCTCGCCCTTGAGCCGCAGGGCCGTGGCCATGGAGGAGGCCGCCAGGGATTCCACGGTCAGCACGGTCGCCTTGGGCGTTCCGGTGGAACCTGAGGTGCGGACGACGGCCACGGCGTCGTCGCAGCCCGGCGTTTCCACGTGTCCCACCACGAGGCTGCCGCCGGGGCCGACGGACAGTTCGACGGCGGGGCCCTCGCCATGGAGGGCGGCCGCGAGGGCCTTCAGGGCGGGTTCGATGTTGAGGGGCCCGCCCGGGGCCTGGTCAGGGGAAGTTTCGCTGTTCATGTGCTGTCCTGCCTTAGAAGTAGTGCGGGAAGCGTGACCAGTCGGGGTCGCGTTTTTGCAGGAAGGCCTCCTTGCCCTCCACGGCCTCGTCCGTCATATATGCCAGGCGGGTCGCCTCACCGGCGAACACCTGCTGGCCGGCCAGGCCATCGTCCGCGAGGTTGAAGGCGAACTTCAGCATGCGGATGGCCTGCGGGGACTGGCGGGCGATGTCCGCGGCGTACTCCAGGGCAACTTCCTCCAGCCGCTGGTGGTCCACCGCCTCGTTCACGGCACCCATCCGAACCATGTCCTCGGCGGAATATTCGCGGGCCAGGAAGAAAATCTCCCGGGCGGCCTTCTGCCCCACCTGCCGGGCCAGCAGCGCCGACCCGTAGCCGGCGTCGAAACTTCCCACCGTGGCATCCGTTTGCTTGAACCTGCCGTGCTGCCGGGACGCGATGGTGAGGTCAGCGACGACGTGCAGGGAGTGCCCGCCGCCTGCTGCCCAGCCGTTGACGACGGCGATGACCACCTTGGGCATGGTGCGCATGAGCCGCTGGACTTCCAGGATGTGCAGCCTGCCGGCGCGGGCGGGATCGATGGTTTCCTGCGTCTCGCCGTCGGCATACCGGTAGCCGTCCCGGCCCCGGATCCGCTGGTCGCCGCCGGAGCAGAAGGAGTGGCCGCCGTCCTTGGGGGAGGGGCCGTTGCCGGTCAGCAGCACGGTGGCGACGTCGGGCGTCATCCGGGCGTGGTCCATGGCGCGGTAGAGCTCATCCACGGTGCCCGGCCGGAACGCGTTGCGGACCTCTGGCCGGTTGAATGCGATGCGGACCGTGGGCAGGTCGCCTACCCAGCCGCCGTCGGAATCCCGCTCCACTTGCCGGTGGTAGGTCATGTCCTGGAAGTCCTCGAAGCCGGAGACCACCCGCCAGCGCGTGGGATCGAAGACGTCGGACACCGGGGCGGGGATCTGGTTGCTCACCGTCCAAGTCTAGTAATCGGCGTCAGCTGATGCAGAACTCGTTGCCCTCGGGGTCCGCCATGGTGTGCCAGGAATGCGGGCCCTGGCGCGCGGACCAGAGGAAGGAGGCGCCGCGGGCCTCGAGCTCGCGCCGAACCTCGTCCTTGTCCCGGCCGTCCAGCCTGACGTCCCAGTGCACCCGGTTCTTCACCGTTTTTCCCTCGGGAGCCGTCTGGAACAGCATGCGCTGGGCGGGTGCCTTGGCCTCGATTTCCTCAGGCGGCCGGATGGCGGCGCCGTCCTTCCACACCAGGTTGCCGCGGTGCAGCATGGTCTGGTCCTCCGTGGCGAAGCCCTGGTCGATCATGGACCGGATGAACGCGGCGTCCTGGGGTTCCACTGCCCACTGCAGGGTTTCCGCCCACCAATCAGCGAGTTCGTGAGGGCTGGCGGAATCGATGACTATCTGGATATTCAGTCCCATCCGTCCACGGTAAAGGCGGCCGGGGAGATACGGAAGATGCTGCGAAGAGGGAAAGCCTATGCCTGGATGTTCTGCATCTGCTCAAACAGTTCCGGCGGGATGGCGTAGACCAGGATCACTGCCAGCAGGTTCTTGGCGGCGTGGACGAAGTAGGAGAACATCAGATTCTTCCCGGTCCACATGTAAACGAACACCAGCGTGGCACCCATGGCCAGGTAGGGGAGCAGGGCGGTAAGGGTGACCGCTTCCTGTCCCACGATATGAAGCGCTGCGAACAGCACCACGGACAGGGCGCAGCAGATCCAGATGTTGAGGCGTCGGCTGAGCTTGCCGATCAGCAGGTGGCGGAAGATGTATTCCTCCACAAACGGGCCCACCACCACCAGCAGCGGAACCATGAGCCACGCGGGGACCTGCTGCATGAGTGCCTGCAGTCCCGCCTGGTTTGCGGAGGTCTCCACCTGCCCGTTCGCCGCCACCACAACAGCGGTAAGGATCATCATGGCGATCACGGCTGCCGGCACCATCAGCAGCGTAAACCAGGGCCGGGTGGCCAGCACCCTGAGATCGCGGACCACAACCTTGCGGGCCGCCAGCAGCGCCAGTATTCCCACCGAGGCATAGAACAACAGGTTCATGGCATACGATGCGGCGGCAGGCGACGGGGCAATTTGCCGGAGGAACGGGGCCAGCAGGTCGCCGGCAGCTGCAAAGAACCCGGCGATGGCAACGTAGAGGAACAGGGTGGCCACGTCCAGGCGGGAAAAACGGTACAGCTGCGGTTGCGGAGCGGGCGGTAAGCGGTGGACTGTTGCCATTCCGCCAGCCTATCGCCGCCGGGGGCGTGTAGTGCGCGTCACGTACCACCCCGCACCGTCTTGTAAGATGGTCAGGCCGCGTGAAGCTTCGGCAGTTCGAGGATCCGCGCTCACATTTGCAGGTGCAAAGACCTTAAAGCCGAATTTTGTGAGCTCGATCATACGAAGTCCGGATGCGGCCAACCCCCAACCCACAAGGAACAGTTGTGCCTCAAAGTACCCCCACAGACCTCAAGAACAGCACGGCACCATCCACCGCCGTCGCCGACCCCACCCTCAGCGCCGAGGGCTACAGCAAGACGCTGGGCAGGCGCCACGTAACCATGATCGCCATGGGCGGCGCCATCGGCGTCGGCCTCTTCATGGGAGCCGGCGGCCGCCTCGCCTCCACCGGCCCCGCCCTGATCTTCTCCTACGCCATCGCCGGCGTGATCGCCTACCTGCTCATGCGGGCCCTGGGCGAACTCATCATGTACCGCCAGACCTCCGGCTCGTTCGTCAGCTACTCCGGCGAGATGTTCGGAAAGAAGGGCGCCTACCTCTCCGGCTGGATGTACTTCATCAACTGGGGCATGACCGGTATCGCCGAACTGATCGCGATCGGCCTCTACTTCCAGTTCTTCTTCCCCAACGTCCCGGTGGAAGCCTCAGCCATCGCAGCCCTGGTCCTGCTGGTTGCCGTCAACCTGCTCAGCGTCAAGGCGTTCGGCGAGTTCGAATTCTGGGCCTCCTGCCTCAAGGTGGGCGCCATCCTGATCTTCCTGGCCGTGGGCACCTTCATGGTGGTCACCAACGCCCAGGTGGGCGATGGTCACGCATCGGTGGCCAACCTCTTCGCCGCTGAGGGTGGAATGTTCCCCAAGGGCGCCCTGGTGATGGTCCTGGTCCTGAACGCCGTGATTTTCGCCTACAACGGCATCGAACTGGTGGGCATCACCGCCGGCGAGATGCAGAACCCGGAACGTGAAGTGCCCAAGGCGATCCGCGCCGTCGTACTCCGCATTGTGGTGTTCTACGTCGGTTCGGTGACCCTGCTGGCCATGCTGCTGCCGTCCGACCAGTACAAGGCCGGCACGTCCCCGTTCGTCACCGTGTTTGGCCAGATGGGCCTCGGCTGGGTGGGCGACGTGATGAACATGATCGTTATCACCGCCGCACTGTCCTCCTGCAACTCCGGCCTGTACTCCATCGGCCGCGTGTTCCGCACCATGGCCAACAATGGCCACGCTCCCCAGTGGCTCACCAAGATGTCCAAGCGGCACGTTCCGTACGCGGCCATCCTCGCCATCGCGGCGTTCTACCTGGTGGGCATCATGCTGAACATCTGGCTGGGCGGCTCGCACGCGTTCGACCTCGCCCTGAACACCGCCTCGATCGGCGTGATCTTCTGCTGGGGTTCCATCTTTGCCAGCCAGATCGTGCTGCGCCGGCGCAAGGGTGTCACCTCCGGCCTGGCGATGCCCGGTTCGCCGTGGACCAGCTGGGCCGGTCTGGTGGGGCTGCTGGCCATCACGGTCCTGATCGGCTTTGACACCATGACCAGCAAGACCGGCGAGGTGTTCTACCTGGGCCTGTGGACCCTTGGCACCATTCCGTTCTTTGCGGTGGTCCTGTGGCTGGGCTGGCAGAAAGTCAAGAACAACCAGCCCAAGAGCGAGCTCTTCAGCTAGCTTGGCGTTCCCCCGGGAACAAAGGTCGACGGCGGGACGCCCCCTTTGGTGGGCGGCCCGCCGTCGGCGTTTTCCATCGATTGCTCCGTAGCTGCCGTTTTGGGCGCTCTAAAGGGCAGCTACGGAGCAATCGATGGAGATTGGCCCTTCAGGTACGTGGCGAAGTGGTCCTCGATGCGCCGCCACGCTTCGGGCGAAGAATCCGGGTCCGGGCCCACGCCCATGACCCGCATCAGCGGCCGGAGGAGTGCAGGACCCAGCTCTTCATCGTTCAGGAAGGAATGGCCCGCCGCAGGGAATTCCTTGACGCTGTGCTCGATGCCCAGCTGGTCCAACGCTGTTTCGAGCCGGGCGGCGGCCCCCTTCAGGGACTTGTCGGCACTGCCGTAGTTGGCCACGATGGGACAGGCTCCGCGCAGCGCTTCCTCCAGGTCCTCCTGCTGCTTGCCCGGAAGCCGCCCGTAGTTGACGGAGGCGGCGTCGAACCCGTCCCGTGCCACCAGCAGGGCGAACCCGCCGCCCATGCAGAAGCCGATCACCCCGGTCCTGCCGTTGCCCAGTTCAGAGTCCGCAAGCCATTTTCGCGCCGTGGCGATGTCAATGAAGGGCCGGCCCGTGCGGGCTGCCATGGCACGCATGGTTCCCACCAGGCAGTGCCGCCGGCCGCCGTCGCTGAACAGGTCCAGTGCCAGGGTGAGGTAGCCGGCCCGGGCCAGCCGGTCCGCGTGCCGGCGGGTCTGGTCATCAAGGCCGAACACCTCGTGGATCATGACGACGGCGGGGAAAGGGCCCGGCCCGTCAGGTACGGCCAGGTAGGCGCGCAGTCGGGGGGAGCCGCCCGCGGCGGCGCTTTCGGCGCCCAGGTCAACGATGGTCATCGGCCAAGGTTAACCGCACGCCCCGTGGAAGTCCCGCCTTTGGCGTTCCAGCCCTGAAGGTTGTGGAAAAGGTGGCCTGCGCCGCCGGCCCGGGGCAGACTGGGGCATGTGAGCGAACCATGGGTGCTGCATGTGGACCTGGACCAGTTCATCGCTGCCGTCGAGGTGCTCCGCCGGCCTGAGCTCGCGGGCAGGCCGGTGATCGTGGGCGGCCGTGGTGATCCCGCCGAACGGGCAGTGGTGTCCACTGCCTCCTATGAGGCCAGGGCCTACGGCGTGGGCTCGGGAATGCCGCTGCGCATCGCCGCGCGGAAAGTGCCGGACGCGGTCATCCTGCCCGTGGACCAGGAGGCGTACCTGGAGGCATCTGAGAAGGTCATGGCCGTGCTGCGCTCGCAGGCCGGAGCCACCGTTCAGGTGCTCGGCTGGGACGAGGCATTCGTTGGCATCGAGTCAACGGATCCGGAGGCCTGGGCCCGGCAACTCCAGCAGGCCGTCCTGGCGGAAACGCGGCTCCATTGCAGCATCGGCATCGGCGACACCCTGGTCCGCGCCAAGGTTGCCACCGGGTTCGGCAAGCCTGCCGGCATATTCCGGCTTACGAAAGGCAATTGGCTCGACGTGATGGGTGACCGGCCCACGATTGACCTGTGGGGCGTGGGAACCAAGGTATCGCAGCGCTTGGCCAGCCTGGGCATCAAGAGCGTTGCTGCCCTCGCAGCTGTGGACCCCAATGACCTTGTCCCGGAGTTCGGCCCCAAAATGGGTCCCTGGTACGCCCAGCTTGGGCGGGGTGATGGTGCCCGGGTGGTCGACGATACCCCGTGGGTGGCGCGGGGCCACAGCCGTGAGACCACCTTCCAGCACGACCTGACAGATGCTGCAGAAATTGACGACGCCGTCAGGGAGTTGGCTGCGCGGGTACTGGAGGATGTCGCTGCCGAGGGACGGCCGGTGGTTGGCCTGACGCTGAAAGTGCGGTATGCCCCGTTCAGCACCACCACCTTCGGCCGGAAGATCCCAGCGACGCCGGATCCCGCCGTCGTCCTGGCGACGGCGCTCGATCTGGTGTCGAAAATCGAGCCGGGCCGCCCCGTCCGCCTGCTTGGCCTCAGGGCAGAAATGACCATGCCCGAGGATTCCCGGAAGGGACACACTCCCACCCGCAGCGGCTGGTGAACCCTATCGATTGCTGAGTACTTGCCGTTATGGGGCCTCAAAACGACAAGTACTCAGCACTCGATGATGTCCGGACAGCGAAACGGCGGTGGATCCACTGGATCCACCGCCGTCGGGCTGCTGCAGCACGCCGTTCGCTACGGCTGCACCAGCAAGGAACTAGTCCCGCTTGAACTCGTCCTTGACATTTTCGCCGACCTTCTTGGCATCTGCCTTGACCTGGTCGGCCTGGCCTTCTGCCTTCAGACGGTCGTTATCGGTCACGTTGCCTGCAGCTTCCTTGGCCTTGCCGCCAAGGTCCTCTGCCGCGTTACTGATCTTGTCTCCGAGGCCCATGGTTCCGGCCTCCTTTCGTTTCCGTCGATCAACCGTGCCCTTTCACGATAAGCAAAGCCTGCTTACTATTTCAAGTCCCCGGCTTGCCCGCGCTGTTCCTTGTCGGCGCCCGCCGCTAGGCTCGGGCCATGGATAAAGTGCGCGGCAGGGGTGCGGCCAAAGTGGTTCCGCCCCGGCTTTCCCCCGTGGGGCTGCAGGACCTCGAGGACCATCCGGAACACGAGTTCCGGCGCGGCGGGAGGCATGAGAACGCGCGGTTCAGCCGTCCCGCGGCTGAGGGACTGGACCTGGGAGGTGCTGTCTTCGCCGAATGCGAATTCGATGCCCCGTCCTTTAACGAGACCCAGCTCCGCGGCGCCTCATTCCGCGACTGTATCCTCGCGGAGCTGTATGCGCCGGTGTTCAGGGGCGCCCGCAGCACCTGGCAGGAGGTGGAGTTCCGGAATCCCCGCCTGGGGTCCGCGGAACTGTACGAAAGCGGCTGGCAGTCCGTCCGGATCGACGGCGGGAAGCTGGACTTCCTCAACCTCCGTGGCGCCAAGCTCACGGACGTGCTGATCACGGGCTGCATCATCAATGAACTTGACCTTGGCGCCGCGGTGGCAACCCGCGTGAAACTGGTGGACTGCACGGTGGGAACGGTGGACCTGGCCGGAGCCAAGCTGAAGGACTTCGACCTCAGGGGTACGGAATTCCGCAGGATCAGCGGACTGGGGAGCCTGGCCGGCACGGTGATTGACGACTACCAGCTGGGACTCCTCGCGCCGCTCATGGCCGCGCACCTGGGGGTAACCGTCCTGTAACTGGACGCGCACCCACGGACTCCCGTGTACCATTTACAGAACGAACGGTCGGTAAGTGGGTTATCCCACTGCGCCGGCCGCCGATGACAGTGCTGTTTATCGCGTGAAGGGTGTTTCCATGGCTGCAACCGCAGGTCCGCAGGCTTTCCTTGTAGGCGGGGTCCGAACGCCCGTGGGCAGGTACGGGGGCGCCCTGTCCTCCGTGCGCCCGGATGATCTTGCGGCCCTGGTGGTCCGCGAAGCCGTGGAACGCGCAGGTCTGGATCCCGAAAGCATTGACGAGGTAATTCTCGGCAACGCGAACGGCGCGGGGGAGGAGAACCGGAACGTTGCCCGGATGGCCACCCTGCTGGCCGGGCTGCCGCTGCACATTCCCGGGATCACCGTCAACCGGCTCTGCGCCTCCGGCTTGAGCGCCATCATCCAGGCCAGCCACATGATCAAGGCCGGTGCCGCGGACATTGTCATCGCCGGCGGCGTTGAATCCATGAGCCGCGCACCCTGGGTGCAGGAGAAGCCCACCGCCGCATTTGCCAAGCCGGGCCAGATTTTCGACACCTCGATCGGCTGGCGGTTCACCAACCCGCATTTCCAGCACGGCGGACTGTCCCGCGACGGGAAGATGACCTACTCCATGCCTGAAACGGCCGAGGAAGTGGCCAGGGTGGACGGCATCTCCCGTGAGGACGCTGACGCCTTCGCGGTCCGCTCCCACCAGTTGGCCCTGGACGCCATCCAGGCCGGCCGCTTCAGGGACGAGATTGTTCCCGTGACGGTCAAGTCCCGCAAGTCCGAAACCGTGGTGGACACCGACGAAGGCCCCCGCCCCGGCACCAGCATGGATGTTCTGGCGGGACTCAAGCCCGTGTCGCACGGCGGGTCAGTTGTCACCGCGGGCAACTCATCGTCCCTCAACGACGGCGCCTCGGCGATCATTGTCGCCTCGGAGGCAGCCATCGAGCGGCTGGGCCTCACTCCCCGGGCCCGCATCATCGACGGCGCCTCCGCCGGCTGCGAACCGGAGATCATGGGCATCGGTCCCGTTCCTGCCACCCAGAAAGTGCTCAAGCGAAGCGGCCTGAGCGTAGGTGACCTGTCCGCCGTCGAACTCAACGAGGCCTTTGCCACGCAGTCCCTGGCCTGCATCCGGCGCCTGGGCCTGGAACCGGAGATCGTCAACCGCGACGGCGGAGCGATCGCCCTGGGGCATCCGCTGGGTTCCAGCGGCTCACGGCTTGCCATCACCCTGCTGGGCCGGATGGAACGCGAAGATGCCCGGATCGGCCTGGCCACCATGTGCGTGGGCGTTGGCCAGGGCACCGCGATGCTGCTGGAGAAGATCTGATGGGGGTCGGCGTCCACCTGGCATCGGAAAACTTCGCCGCCCTGCTGGTGGAGGAGCGGGATGACCGCGTGGTGGTGCTGCTCAACCGGCCCGAGGTGAAGAACGCCATCGACCAGCAGATGGTGGATGAGCTGCACACCGTGTGTGCAGCCTTGGAACAGAACCCCAAGGTGCTGATCATCGCCGGCGTGGACGGAGTCTTCGCCTCCGGCGCCGACATCGCCCAGCTGCGCGAACGGCGCCGGGATGACGCCCTGCAGGGAATCAACTCCACCATTTTCGTCCGGATCGCCAAACTGCCCATGCCGGTCATCGCTGCGCTGGACGGCTACTGCCTGGGCGGGGGCGCCGAACTGGCCTATGCCGCCGACTTCCGGATCGGCACCCCCAACGTACGCATCGGCAACCCGGAAACAGGCCTCGGAATCCTGGCTGCTGCCGGTGCCAGCTGGCGGCTCAAGGAACTCGTGGGCGAACCGCTGGCCAAGCAGATTCTGTTGGCTGGACTGGTTCTCGGCGCAGACGAGGCCCGTGCCGCCAACCTCATCACTGAAATCCATGATCCCGCAGATCTTTTGGATGCAGCCCACAGCCTGGCCAGCAGGATCGGACGCCAGGACCCCCTGGCGGTACGGATCACCAAATCCGTGTTCCACGCCCCCGCGGAAGCCCATCCGCTCATCGACCAGCTGGCCCAGGGAATCCTGTTCGAGTCCCAGGCCAAGTTCGACCGCATGCAGGCATTCCTGGACCGCAACGCAGCGAAGAAGGCCAACGCCGCCTCCACCATTCCAGCCGACGGAAAGTAGACCATGAGCAAGCTTGAAGTTCCCGCCAACCTTCCCACTTCTGTCGGCGTGCTGGGCGGCGGCCGCATGGGCGCCGGCATTGCCCACGCCTTCCTGATCAAAGGCGCCGACGTGCTGGTGGTGGAGCGCGACGAACAATCGGCGGAGGCCGCCAGGGAACGGGTGGAGTCCGCGGCCGCGAAGAGCATTGAGCGAGGTGTGACCGATGCAAACCTCGATGAGATGGTGTCCCGGCTGACCGTCGGGGTGGACTATGACGCCTTCAAGGACCGCCAGCTGGTGGTGGAAGCCGTCCCGGAAGACTGGGACCTGAAAGTTTCCGCGCTGCGGGGCATCGAGGAACGGCTGGCCGAAGACGCCTTCATCGCCTCCAACACCTCGTCGCTGTCCGTCAACGGGCTGGCCCGCGAACTGAAGCGGCCGGAGAACTTCCTGGGCCTGCACTTCTTCAACCCCGTGCCCGCCTCCACCCTCATCGAAGTGGTGCTGGGCGAGCGCACATCTCCCGAACTTGCCGCCGCGGCGAAAAAGTGGGTGGAAGCACTCGGTAAGACCGCCGTTGTCGTCAATGATGCTCCGGGTTTCGCGTCATCACGCCTTGGCGTAGCCATTGCACTTGAGGCCATGCGGATGGTGGAGGAAGGCGTGGCGTCCGCGGAAGACATCGATGCCGCCATGGTCCTGGGCTACAAGCACCCCACCGGGCCCCTGAAGACTACGGACATTGTGGGACTGGACGTCCGCCTGGGCATCGCCGAGTACCTGCACTCCACCCTGGGCGAGCGGTTCGCGCCGCCGCAGATCCTCAAGGACAAGGTGGCCCGGGGCGAACTGGGGCGCAAAACGGGCAAGGGCTTTTTCGACTGGCCCAGCTAGGAGCGTTGGCTAGTCGAAGAAACCCACAATGTAGCCGATGAAGTACAGGAGGCACAGCACGACCACGACGCCGATAATGGCAATCCACAGGAACTGCGTGCCCTTCCTGGTGCCATGCTCGTCATGACCCTGCGGGCCCGCGGTTGATGCCTCTCCCGGCGGAGTTTCGCCCGGCGGAACCCCGCCGCCAGGCTCAAGGCCGGTGACCTTGTCGTCCTCGGGATCCGGATTGATTCCTGACAAAATAACTCCCTCGCTCGACGTCGTGGTGCTTCCCCAGCGTAACCCGCCAGGTGAGCGGGCCTAGGCTGGGGAAGTGACTTTCCTTGAACCCCTTACCCTGACCGGCCGCCATGTAATCCTGGAGCCGCTCGCGGAGGAGCATCACGACGGCCTGGTGGACGCCGCCACCGACGGCGAGCTCTGGAAGCTTTGGTACACCTCTGTCCCGGCTCCGGACGCCATGGCGGCGGAGATCCGGCGGCGGCTCTCGCTGCAGGAGCAGGGAACCATGCTCCCGTTCACCACCCGGCTGATCGACGCCGCCACCGGCGGACCGGGCCGGATCATCGGCATGACCACCTACATGAACATCGACGCCGCAACCCCGCGCGTGGAGATCGGCTCCACCTGGAATGCGGCGTCGGCGCAGGGGACCGGCACCAACCCGGATTCCAAGCTGCTGCTGCTCAGGCACGCCTTCGAAGTGATCGGTTGCCCCGCTGTTGAGTTCCGCACGCACTGGCTGAACCACCAGTCACGGGAGGCGATTGCCCGGCTCGGCGCCAAACAGGACGGCGTGCTCCGCAGCCATTCGAGGACCAGCGACGGAAACCTCCGGGACACCGTGGTGTTCTCCATCCTGGACCACGAATGGCCTGCCGTCCGCGCCGGGCTTGAGTACCGGCTGGCCCGGCGCGGCTAAGGCAGCATGCCTAAAGTCGCACGAGTTGGCCGAGCCTCACCGACGCGAGCAATGCAGAGGCATAGGCCCGGTGCCCGGCCTTGTTCGGGTGGAAGCTTCGCGGATCAAGCTGAACTGTGCCAGTTGAATCGACATAAGCGGCGAAGAAGATCCAAGGATCCCCCGAATTGACCTCATGCCCGGCGAACCGGTCGGTCAGGTCAACGTAAACGGCGTTCGTGCCGTAGTTCTCATTCGCGAAGTTGACCGCATCCTTAATCGCCCCGTTGATGGCCAGGGTTCCGAGGTTGATTAGCTCCTGGCTCGTCAGGGGGATGGGGAGGGGAATGATCGGGTCAGTTGTGTCGAAGAGCTGTGGGTATCCCAATACGACGATCGTCGCATGCGGTGCGGCTGTCTGGATCGCCTTGTATGTTTCAGCTAACGCCAGGGTGAGCGCACTCAGGCTCGCCTCTGAGGTCGCCGCAGTGACGGCATTTCTGCAATCTGTTGGGCTCAACGTCGCGCAGATTCCGATTATCTGTGCAAATCCCAAATCGTTCGCGCCTGCTGTGAAACTCACCAGTTCGGCATCCGCCAAAGCGGCCAGCGTCTCGGGGTCACTGAGCTGTGCGGCCACGCTTGTTGGCCCGCCTGTGAGCTCCGCACCGCTGCAAGCGGCGTTCACGAGCAGGTTTACACGACCCGTCTTAGCCACAATGTCCACATAGCCGCCGGAGGTCTGGATGCAGGTTTTAGTTTCGTCATAGGGTCCGGCGCCAATGCCAGCGGTATAGGAATCACCGAGGGCGACGTAGTCCACCTTTGGAGCCGGTGCCGCTTCGGCTGGAATGGCCGCAAGGCCCGACGCCATCACCAGGCTGGCGAGGCCGGCGGCGAAAGCCGGGATTCGGCGTCGTAATAGAGCATTTCCCACTGGGGTCCCCTTTGAACATGAGTCACATTGAGTAGCTTGCGTTGCAAGAGTATTGCCCGGTGGATTGACGCTGTGGGGCCTTTGTACCCTTACCGGCCGCGTTTTTTTGTGACGTGCGGCATTACGGGGCGTGTGGTTAGCTGTCCGGGTGAACAAACTTGGCAGGCCCATGGACTGGGATGGAGCTGTCAACGCCTGGCACGTTTCCGGGGGTATATACCGGATGGGCCGGCGTGAGTGGCTGACTGAAACAGGCTGGAAGCAGGTGTTCGACGACGGCGTCCGCACCGTCGTGGACCTTCGCAACACTGCGGAGGGGCGGCGCCGGGACAACGATCCCGTGGTGCCGGCCGCTGCCTGGGCAGGAATCGACGTGGTGCAGGCACCCACGGAGGAGCCCGGTGATCCACGCTTCACCGCGGTCACCGGCGCCTACCTGAATGATCCCGCCCATTATGCCGAAAATGCCCGTCTTTTCCCGGAAAAGCTGGTGGGCGTCTTCCGGAGCATCGCCCTGGCGGCTCCGAAGGGGAAGGTCCTGCTGCACTGTGCCGCCGGCCGCGACCGCAGTGGACTCGTCGCCGCCCTGATCCAGGACCTGGCGGGAGACTCCGACGATGCCATCGCCGACGGCTACCGGCGGGCAGCCCGCGGCATCAATGAGCGGTACCGCACCCACGGGCCGCCCCACAGCCGCGAGCGGTACCTGACTGAGCCGGAACTGGCGCCCCTGCTGGAGCAGAGCGGGCTCGCGGTGGTCGCGTTTGTCCGCGGTCTGGACACCCGGAACTACCTGCTCGCGAATGGACTCAGCCCTTCGGAACTGGACGCTGTCCTGGTGCTGTCCGGAGCTGCCTACGCAAAGGAACCACGATGAGAACCGCCACGGCATTCAGGCAAGGAAAGCGCAGCCTCGCAGTGGGGGCGGCTACAGGAATTTTGGCCGCCTCGGCCTTGGGGGCCGCGCCTGGGTGGGCCTTCACTGACCCGACAGAGAGCTCCCCAACCCAACCCTCAGCCACATCTTCGCCAGGTCGCACGAGCACCGCCCCTGCGGACAGTGCCGCAAGCCCGTCCGGGAACAGCAGCCTTCCCCAGGCATCCCTTGACGCCGCCATACTGCGGGACCTGGGCCTCACGCCGGAACAGTTCACCGCGGCCGGGGAGCTGGGCAGCCAGGCAGCGGCTGCGGCGGAACAACTGCGCACCATCCCCGGCTATACCGGCATCAGGTTCCAGGACACCAGGATCATCGTGACCGGCAGCGGACCCGAGCTGGAGTCGGCGGTCGGGAAGTTGGCAGCAAGTGTCCCCGGCATCTCGCTTGAAGAGCCGGCCGGTCCCGCTCCGAATCCCACCTCGCCGGCAACGGAACCTGCCGGCACGCCAGCCAGCCCGCCGCCGTCGTCCGCTTCCCAGCAGACGCCCTCCGCCAAGCCCGCCGCGCCCGCACCCGGCTCGCAGGTGGCGGCCAGCACAGAGCAGCTCTTCCACGCCTACGTGCGCGAGGTGGGTACGGCGGGGCTGCAGGCGGTGGTCACCTCCGGCGGCAGGTTCGTGATCCGGACAGGCGGCGTCGCATCCGCCCAATCAACCCAGGAGGGAACTCCCGGAACGGCCTCCAGCCTGCCCGGCACCCCGTCCACGGACGCCGCGCCGGGCAGGATCTCGCCAGCGGAATTCGTCTCCAAGTACACCAACGTGGTGCTCGACGGCGCCGCCCCCCTCAAGCCGGAGGCGGACGTTCCCGGCGGGGTCGGGTACAGGTCCGACACCGGGTTTACCTGTTCGACGGGCTTCTCTGCCTTTGATCCGGCCGGACTGCCCGCTGTCCTGACCGCCGGACACTGCGCAGAAGACGGTACTGCCAAGACAGCTGACCTGCTGCTCGCGGGAGCGCCGGCGGGCCGCCTGGGCAGCTTCGCGTTCAGCCAGTTTGGCGGTCCCGGAAACTCCCCGGTCCTCGACCCGAACACCCCCACCGGGCCCGACTACACAGCGATCACCGATCCGGGCAATGTGGGAACTGACATCGCCGTTCTTGGAACCATCCAGCAGGGCCTGGATCCGCTGCCGGCCACCAGTACCTACGGCGACCCGTCGCAGCCAGGCCCGGACGTCAAGATCATCGGAACCGAGTCCCCGGTGCCCGGCATGCCCGTCTGCCGTTCCGGATGGAGGACGGGGTGGTCCTGCGGCCACATCAGTGCGGTGGGAATCTTCCTGGTTGGCGGCCCCAACTATCCCACGGACCCTAACGACATCCGCGCGTTCAACGGATTCCTCTCTTATGATGTGCAGTCGGCAGGCGGCGACTCCGGCGGCCCCTGGATCACCGGAAACTTCGCCGTGGGTACCCATTCCGCCGGTGACTCGGACGGAGTCCACAACATTGCCGTGGCAGCCACCCTGGAGGAGTCGCTGAAAGTGCTGCCGGGCTACGAACTGGAACTCTTCCTCAACAAGCCTGCCGTCACGGCTCCGGGGCCCGGGGGGACCTACCAGCCAGGGCAAACCATCAGCGGCCAGGTTCCTGCGGCACCGGCCTCAGCCGTTGCTGCCGGTTCCAGTGTCCGGATCACGGTCCAGGGGAAGGACTCGTTCGATGTGCCCGTGGATGCAGCCGGAAACTGGAGCTTCACCGCTCCGCAGGATACGGACACGCTCCACTTTACGGCTGAGACGGTCAATGGGTTCAGCAGATCGGGTGCCGGCAACTTTGAGTTTGCCCCGGCCGCAGCCCAGCCACCTGCTCCGCCGGCCCCCACCGGGCCGCCGGCTACTCCGACGCCATCAGCCCCGGCCCCAACCACTCCGGCCCCAACCACCCCGGCCCCCACGGACACGCCACCTTCGCCGCCTGCCGAAACTCCCGTCGTCGTGACCCCGCCGTCAAGTACCCCGGCCAGCACCCCGGCCCCCACCATGCCGCCGACTGTCACGCCCCCGGCGGATCTGGCCAATACAGGGGGAAACAGCAATGATTCCGCTGGTGCCGGCGACCTGGCCTACACCGGATCGTCGGGGTTGGTCACCGCCGCGATCGCCGCAGCCGCAGCGCTCGCCGTCGGGGTCCTCCTGATGGTCCTGGTGCGCCGCCGGAACCGGCAGTCTGCCAGGTAGCCACCGGGGGCGGGGCGGCCATCTCGCAGCCCCGCCCCGGGTGGCGCTCATTCGTGGCCCGCAGGCAGGACGCCCGTCAGTGGTCGTCGTCGCACCTGTCCTTGCCGTCAACCACCTGGACGGCGACGTCCAGGGTGCCGTCGGCCAGGCTGCCCCACGCGTAGACGATGGTGTTCTTCCCGCCTTCGACCGTGATGTCCGCAGGCCCAATGACGGGGTCGGTGGTCCCTGCTGCCGCGACGGACGCTGAGATGGTCCCGGCCCTAAGCTTCAGGATTGCCTCGTCCGGGTTGCTGAGTCCCTCAATCACGGCCGACCCGCCGGCCAGGACGTCGACGGCGGGAGCAGCGGCTACGTGCCGGACGGTCAGCTTGCCCTTCTTCTCATTCCGGGGCGCCTTGGTGTCGTTGGTGAAGAGCGACGCGGTGGGGGTGCCATCGGCGTCAAGATGCGCCACTGCGGTGTAGTTGCCGCCCTCGTCGAGTTCAACGTGCACCGGCCCGATCACCGGGTCCTCCGCGCTTGTGGCATCCGCCCCCGTGATGGCGATCTGGTAGTCCCCGGCCGCCAGTTCCAGCGGCCCGGCCAAAGTGCCGGGCGTGAAGTTGTCCAGGGTGAGATCGCCGTTCACCCACACATCCACGGTGAGGCCGGGCACGCCATGCAGGACGGACAGAAGGGCGGGTTCGTCATCATGATGCCGGCTGTCCGCCTGCGCGGGGGCAGCGAAGGCCAGTGATGCGGCAAGTGAAAGTGCTCCAGCGGCGACGGTTATTTTGCGCATTTCGAACTCCTTGAAGGATGCCCGGGGACGGGCTGTTTCATGCTTACGCGCTTACTACCGCCGGAACATCACGTTTGGATGCAGTACCCGGATTTTTGGTGTCAGTTTTTTCGCTTCATCAGCAGGTTGGTGATGCGCAGGGTGCAGAGCCGCTGGCCCGCCTCGTTGGTGATCAGCACCTCGTGTGTGGCCAGGGTGCCGCCCAGGTGGATGGGGGTGGCCGTGATGGTGATCTGGCCCTCCCGGGCGGAGCGGTGGTGGGTGGCGGAAACGTCCACGCCCACCGCCGTCTTGCCCATGGTGCTGGCGTGGATGACGGCGGCCCAGGACCCGACGGCCTCGCCCACGGCAAGGGAGGCGCCGCCGTGCAGCAGTCCGAACGACTGCCGGTTGCCCTCCACCGGCATGGTGGCCACCACGCGCTCCACGGATTCCTCCAGGATCTTCACGCCCATTTTTTCGTCCAGTTCGCCCAGCGTGATCTTCCACAGCTCGTGCGCGGAAGGCTGGTGTTCCGCAGCTTCCATGGGGGATGGGGTGCTCATACGTTCTCCTTTGGGTGGCCGAATTAGTCCCGGCCTTCTAGTCTGCGGCACGGCACTTCATGTATGGTGAATATATTACCGAACGGACGGTCAGTAATGACCTGTCGTGTTTGCCTGCCCCCTTGTTGGAAGGACCGTCAACGATGACCACCACAGCCACAGCTCCCCAGGCCACGGTCGACACCGTGGAGACAGTGCCCAGCTTCATCATGGATGCATGGTGGACGCCCGACGCCGGCTCGTCGGCTTCGGCAGTCCCCGTCCGTGATGCGAGCACCGGGGAAGTCCTGGCGAAGGTGAGCACGGAGGGGCTGGACCTGGCCGCCGTCGTGGACTACGGACGCACCACCGGCCAGGCTGAGCTGGGCAAGCTGACCTTCCACCAGCGGGCCCTCAAGCTCAAGGAACTGGCGCAGTACCTGAACGCCCGGCGCGAGCACTTCTACACCTTCTCGGCCCAGACCGGCGCCACCAAGGTGGATTCCATGATCGACATCGACGGCGGGATCGGCGTCCTCTTCACCTTCGGCTCCAAGGGCCGGCGGGAACTCCCCAACTCCCAGGTGGTGGTGGACGGGCCCATGGAGGTGCTGTCCAAGGACGGCTCGTTCGCCGGCGAACACATCTATACCCGCATCCCCGGCGTTGCCGTCCAGATCAATGCGTTCAACTTTCCGGTCTGGGGCATGCTGGAGAAATTCGCCCCGGCCTTCATCGCCGGCGTGCCCACCATCGTCAAGCCCGCCACCCCCACCGGCTACGTGGCTGCCGCCGTGGTCAAGGCCATTGTCGAATCAAACATCCTGCCCAAGGGCTCGCTGCAGCTGGTCTCCGGTTCGGTCCGCGGGCTGCTGGACGTCCTGGACTACCGGGACCTGGTGGCGTTCACCGGATCAGCCTCCACCGCGCTGTCCCTGAAGTCCCACCCGAACGTGGTCCAGGGCGGTGTCCGCTTTACCTCCGAAACCGACTCCCTCAACGCCGCGATCCTTGGCCCGGACGCCGTGGAGGGCACCCCTGAATTCGACGCCTTCGTCAAGTCCGTGGTCACCGAAATGACGGCCAAGGCAGGACAGAAGTGCACGGCCATCCGCCGCGCCATCGTGCCCCAGGAGCTGGTTGGCCCCGTCTCGGCGGCCATCGGCAGACGCATCACCGAACGCATCGTCCTCGGGGACCCCCGCGCCGACGGCGTCACCATGGGTGCACTCGCCTCAGTGGAACAGCTCAACGACGTGCGCGCGGCCGTGCAGTCCATGCTCGACGCCGGCGGCGAGCTTGCGTACGGAACCCTCGATTCGCCGTCGGTCACCTCCGCCGACGGGACCACCGGGGTGGTGGAAGGCGGGGCGTTCATGGCACCGGTCCTGTTGAACTGGCAGGACCCCGAGGCGGAGGAAGTCCACTCGCTGGAGGCTTTCGGGCCCGTTTCGTCCGTGATCGGCTACAAGGACATCGCCGATGCCGTCCGCCTCGCCGCCCGCGGCAGCGGCTCCCTGGTGGCCTCCGTGTGCACCAACGATCCGGACGTGGCCCGGGAACTGGTTACCGGCATCGCCGCCCACCACGGCCGCGTCCTGATGCTCAACCGCGAGGATGCCCGCAGCTCCACCGGCCACGGTTCACCGGTGCCGCATCTGGTCCACGGCGGTCCGGGCCGCGCGGGCGGCGGCGAGGAACTGGGCGGCATCCGGTCGGTGATGCACCACATGCAGCGCACCGCCATCCAGGGTTCCCCCAACATGCTCACGGCCGTCACCGGCGTGTGGCACACCGGCGCTGACCGGAACTTCACGGTGGAGACCGAAGGGACGCACCCGTTCCGGAAGCCGCTGGCAACGCTGCGGATTGGCGACGCCGTCCGGTCCGACCTGCGCCAGGTCACCCTGGAGGACATCACGGCTTTCGCCAACTCCACCGGTGACACGTTCTACGCCCACACCAACCAGGAGGCCGCCGAAGCCAACCCGTTCTTCCCGGGCATCGTGGCCCACGGCTACCTCCTGCTCGCCTGGGGCGCCGGACTGTTCGTGGAGCCGGCGCCGGGCCCCGTCCTGGCCAACTATGGGCTGGAGAATCTGCGCTTCATCACGCCCGTCGCCGCAGGGGACTCCATCCGCGTGACCCTGACAGCCAAGAAGATCACGCCGCGCGAAACCGACGAATACGGCGAGGTTGCCTGGGACGCCGTGCTCACCAACCAGAACGACGAGATCGTGGCCACCTACGACGTCCTCACCCTCGTGGAGAAGTAGCCTCCCAACGCCCACTCAGGTCTGGCACTTTTTTGATCAACGCCCGCTCACTTTCCTCTCGAAAGTGAGCGGGCGTTTGCGCTTTGGGTGTCAAAGGTGAGCGGGCCGCAGATTGTCAAGCTGTGTGGAGTCATTGGGTCGGCTGTTTGGCTGTTTTCGCTGCGGGGAGGTTGATTCCGGTG
>NZ_JBPFDM010000013.1:0-162848 GCF_059414945.1 Arthrobacter sp. SAFR-179 | reverse complement strand
GACCAGATCCGCCAATTCGTCCCCAACGAATTCGCCACCCTCGGCGCCGACGGCTTCGGCTTCTCCGACACCCGCGCCGCAGCCCGCCGCTACTTCAAAAACGACACCCACTCCATCGTGGTCAAGGTGCTGCAGCTGCTCGCGGCGAGGGGCGAGGTGGAGGCTGGGGCACCGCAATACGCCCTGGACCGCTACAAGCTGCTGGACGTCAACGCCGGAAGCACCGGCGGGGCAGGCGGCGACGCCTGACTCCGTCACAACCCGGCGGCCGGGTCATTTCCGCGGGGAGACTGACCCGGCCGCCTTTGTTTGGTTAGGGTTCAGTTATGGGCAACACGGGGGCGGACAACTCGCAGGAGCGCCAGGCGACGGGCATCGTCCTGGCCGCGGGTGCAGGCACGCGACTCGGTATGGGACCCAAAGCCTCGCTCCCCTACCGCGGGCGGCCGCTGGTGGAGGCGATCGCCGGGAACCTCCTCGACGGCGGCTGCCGCGAGGTGGTGGTGGTCCTCGGAGCTGGCGCACCCGATGTGGCAGCCGCGGCCGAACTTAGCCACTACCGGGTCGTAGTCAACCAGGACTGGAACACGGGAATGGGCAGTTCGTTCCTGCTCGGCAACCAGGCCGCGGATCCCGGAGACCACCTGCTGATCGCCCTGGTGGACCAGCCCGGCCTGACGAGTGAAACTGTGGCGCGACTGCTGGCCCGGCACCAACCGGGACGCGTCACCGCGGCTTCGTACCGCCGTCGTGATTCCACCGACGGCGGTGAGGCGGCACTCCGGCGCGGGCATCCGCTGCTCATCGACGCCTCCTTGCGTGAGCCTGTGTGTGCAACGGTCACGGGCGACGCCGGGGCGCGCGGCTTCCTGCGTTCCCACCCGGACCTGGTGGACGAAGTGGACTGCAGCGATCAGTCCACCGGCGAAGACGTGGATACGCCGGACCAACTGGGCCTTCTCCATTAGCACCCGGCCCACCAGCACCCGAGATGTTCAGGCGTGGGCGCGAAGGTACTGTTCAAGGGCATCCTCGCCGGGAGACCTTCCATGGCGAAAGAAGTCAATACTGCCAAGCCTTAGCCCCTCCGGCCAGTGTGGTAGTTCCCAGTCCTGGTGTTCGCTTTTGTAGTGCCGGCCGGCCGGTGAGGTCCAACCGGGTGGTTCGTTCTTGCTGGCCGGGGTGGGTTTCCAGCCTGTGGTGTGCCGGAGTCTGTGGTGTTTCGGGCAGGGCTGTCCCAGGTTGCTGATTCCGGTGGTGCCACCCTTGTGCCAGGCGAGGATGTGATCGGCTTCGTTGTCCAGGGAGTTGTTGCTGCACCCCGGGAACGGGCATTTCCCGTCCCGCATCCGCAACCAGTTCCGCATCGCTTTCGTGAGCCGGTAGCTGGTCCTGCCGATCTCCAACGGCGCCCCATCCCGCGGGTCCACCAGGACCCGGTGGAACGAGTCGGCCCCCTCGGCAACCAGCCGCCGGGCCATCGACGCCGGGATAGGCCCGTACCCGTCCAGCATCGCCGGCTCATCCGTCAACCCCATCAGCGCGAACGCCGGAACCGTCACCAAAACCTGCGCCCGGATCGGCGTTGACAGCTGCTCCTGTCCAGTACCGTCACTCCGACCGTCGCCGCCACCGGCCGCGACGACTCTGCCCGCGACGTCGCCCGTGGCGCCGGCACCGTTCGCGCTGGCACCGTTCGTGCCGGCACCGCTCCCGCTCATGGTGCCGCTGCTGTCACCGCCAATGCCCAGCCCACCACTCAGGATCGCGCCGGCGAAGGTGTCCGCCCGCAGCTGGGGCATGCTCCGAGACTCGTCCGGGCCCTGCATCCCGCGGGCAACAGCGGTAAGCCGGTTCCAGCCAGCCACAGCCTGGTCCGCCGGCAGACACGCGCTGAGCCAAGCCATCCCATCCCGGTCCGGCCGGAACTCCACCCGCCGATCCAGCACGGACTTGGCGTGGCGCTTCTCGATCGACTCCGCATGGTGGCGTTCCCGCCAGACCCGGGCCTTGGCCCTGAACCGGTGCGCCGGCATCTCCCCCACCGGACACCCCCTGGCCGCGTCAGGTACATCCGGGTCCAGGAAATGCGCCTCCAACGCCGCCACCCCCGCAGCATCAAGACCCGCGGTTTCATCGGCCATCACCACCGCATGCTGCCACGAGATCACCCCGGTCCGCAGTGCCGCCAGAGTCCGCGGCAACGTCGTCATCACGGCGTGCGACGTGGCCAGGAACGACCCTGCAGCCCGCGGCCCCAACGCCAGTACACACCCGATCTCCGCAGCAACCGCCATCTCCTGCGCCACCACCGGCACCCCCGGCCCCGCAACAGCACAGGCACTCTCCGCGTACTTCACAGCAGCCTTCGCCTTCAACCCCGCAAACCCGGCCTCCACCTCCCGGGCACCGGCAAGAATATCCAGGCAACCTTCTGCGAGCCCCGCCAAAGGATCAGCCTCCGAGAACGGCTCCAAACCCGCCCCGTCCACTTCCGCGTTCAGCACAGCAAGGGCAGCACGGATGCCCTCCAACGCCCTCACCACCGCCGCTTTCCCCATAAACCCATCATGGCAAGGGGGTGTGACATTCTGATGCGGCCGATTCAGGCCTGCATCCCACCTTCCAACAACTGCTCCAACCCGTGTTTGAAGCCGGATCTACCGCCATGCGCCGGATGCCGAATCTTGGGCGCAGCCAGCCCGCTGCGCTGCAGGCTGTGCTGCGCCACGTTGCCCACTGCAACGATGGAACTTATCCCGAAAAGCTCCGCGAGGTCCTGCCAGAAAGGTGTCCCCAGCTTCGTTTCAGAGGGCCTGGGCGTGCGGTTGGACAACGGCTTCCCAGGCTGATGGGGATGCCAGGGAAAGGCGCTCCACAGCAGTGGCAAAAGCCCTACTTCTTCCAGGACCTGCCATAGCACGGTGGCGGTTGGCTCGGCGGCAACTCCCACAGCTTCGGGCGGCAGCACATACCCCTTCCCAGGTCCGAAGAGCCCGAAGCTGTTGGCCGGACCCTCAAGGATGGTCCGGTTCGTGAATGGCACCCCCGTGATGCGCATGCCCCTGAATCCCGGGGCCTCCCCTACCAGCAGTACCCCGGGCCGCCTATCCAGCATCTCCTGCAGGTAGATCTCCAGGTTTCGCCGCCGCACCTCATTTGCCGGCACCGAGTAATTGAAGAAGTTGTTGCAGGCAGGCCCGGTCTCCACGGCTGCAAGCCGCTTTACAAAGCCGTGGACCGAGGCACTCACCGGCGGACCCCCAAGCGCAGTGCGTAAGAGAGCCGCCCGGCATTCCCGCGGCGAGCGAAGCGAGGCATGGGGCAGGCAGCGGACGCTACCAGCGCGGGTGGATGGACTCGCGGAAGTAGTGGTCGTAGATCCAGCGCACGCCGTCGTCGAACTCCTTGCCCACGTTGACCGTGGCCGCCGCGGCATTGGCCCGGGCCTGGTCCACATTGCGGGCACCGGGGATGACGGTGGTGACGCCATCTTGTGCTGCGATCCAGGCGATGGCTGCTTGGGCGGTGGTGGCCCCTTCCGGCACAAGCTGTTCGAACTCCTTCACGGCCTTCAGCCCCAGCTCGTAATCCACGCCGGAGAAGGTCTCGCCGACGTCGAACGCCTCGCCCTGGCGGTTGTAGTTCCGGTGGTCGTTCTCCGCGAAGGTGGTGTCCTTCGAGTACTTCCCTGACAGCAATCCGGAGGCCAGCGGCACGCGGGCGATGATGCCCACCCCTGCGGCCTTGGCGGCGGGCAGCACCTCGTCCAGCGGCTTGAGCCGGAAGGCGTTCAGGATGATCTGGACCGACGCGGTTCCCTCGTGGCGGATCGCTTCGAGGGCCTCGTCTGTCCGTTCCACGCTGACGCCGTAGTTCTTGATGGCCCCTTCGGCCACCAGCGTATCCAGGGCGTCGTAGACCTCGTTGTTGCTGTAGACCGGGGTGGGCGGGCAGTGCAGCTGGACCAGGTCCAGGGTGTCCGTGCCCAGGTTCTTCCGCGAGCGGTCCACCCACTGGCGGAAGTTGGCCAGGTTGTAGTTCTCCGGCCGCTGCTCCATCCGCCGGCCCATCTTGGTGGCCACGGTGACGCCGAGGCCCGGGTGGTCCGCCAGGAACTTACCGATGGCCTGTTCACTCTTGCCGTCGCCGTACACGTCGGCGGTGTCAAAGAGGGTGACGCCGGCCTCCACCGAAGCTGCCAGGATTGCCTGCGCCTGTGCTGGATCCACGTTGCCCCAGTCCGCGCCGAGCTGCCAGGTGCCGAGCCCCACGATGGAGACGTTCCGTCCGGTCTTGCCTAAAATCCGCTGTTCCATCCCACGACTATATGCAACGATGCAACCCGGGGTCAGATCCGACCCCGGGTTGCGCCCGCGCAAGCGGAAGTATGACCAGCGGCTGGCCTACGAAGGCACGCGCTCCAGCCTTGGCACCAGCCCCGCCTCCTTCAGCCCCAGGTAAATCCGGTCCCGCGCAATGGGCAGTGACGCGAAGCGCACCCCGGTGGCGTTGCGGATGGCGTTCGCGAGCGCCGGGGCAACCGGGTTGAACGGGCTTTCGCTCATCGATTTGGCCCCCAGCGGCCCCATCTTGTCATTGGTGTCCGCGAAGTAGACCTCGCTGCGCGGCACATCCGCAAAAGTAGGAATGTGGTACTGCCGGAGGATGTCCGTGGTGACCTTCCCGGCGTCGTCCACCACCATTTCCTCGTACAGCGTGGCACCAAGGGCCTGCGCGATCCCGCCTTCGATCTGGCCGCGGCACTGCCGCGGGTTGACCACTACGCCGGCGTCGGCTGCCTGCACGCTTTGCAGGATTTTCAGCTCGCCGGTGCCGCGGTTCACCGCCACCCGGAAACCGTGCACGTTGAAGGCGACCGAGCGTGGAGTCCCGCCCCAGCGCCCTTCGGCGGCGAGTTCGAAGCCGGCTTCCGCGGCCGCCTGCGCCAGTTCAGAAAGTGCCAAGGGAGTCCCGTCCACCACCAGGGAATCCCCGTCGAGGACGCACGCGGAGGCCTGGGTCTGCCGGATGCCGGCGGCGAAGGCCCGGATCCGGACTGCCAGCTCCTCCGCCGCGGCGAGCGTGGCCTTGCCGGCCACCACGGTGCCGGCCGAGCCGAACGCTCCGGTGTCGTGCTCCACCAGGTCCGTGTCGGACTGCCGCACCAGCACCTTGGACGCCTGCGTGGACAGCGCCGTGGCAGCGAGCTGGGCATGCACCGTGGTGGTGCCGTTGCCGAACTCGGCCGTTCCGACGTCGGCCTGGTACGTCCCGTCCGGCAGGAGCCGGATGCGGGAATGGGCAAAGTGGCCGCGCGGGGGCACGGTGTCAATCATGGACAAGGCGGCGCCTTCGCCCACCATCCAGTCCGGCCCGAGGTCCTCAAGGCCTGCTTGCAGATAGCGTTCGCGGCCGCGGCTCAGGGCATCCCGGACCAGGTCCAGGCATTGGTCCAGCCCGTAGCTGCCGTAGTGGACGTCCTCCTCCGGGTCGGGCTGCGTGGACAGCATGTGGTCCCCCTCGCGGACCATGTTCAGGCGCCGGAACTCCAACGGATCCATGCCGATGCCGGCGGCCAGCTCATCCATGGCGGACTCGATGGCGAAAATCATCTGGCTCAGCCCGTATCCGCGGAAAGCACCGGCCGGCACGGTGTTGGTGTACACCGAATGCGCGTCCACCTTTTTGTTGGCGCAGTTGTACACCGCCAGCGATTCGCCGCAGCCGTGGAACATGACGCCGGGGCCGTGGTTGCCGTAGGCGCCGGTGTTGGTCACCACGTCCAGCTCCAGGGCCGTCAGCTTCCCGTCCTGGCTGGCCCCGGCCTTCAGCTTGATGGTGAACGGATGCCGGGTGGTGGTGGCGGTGAACTGCTCGGTGCGGGTCAGTTCCAGCTGGACCGGGCGCTTCAGCTTCAGGGCCGCGAGCGCCACGAGGTCCTCGGTGAGGACTTCCTGCTTGCCGCCGAACCCACCGCCCACTCGCCCGGCCACCACATGCACCTTGTCCTCTTCAAGCCCAAAGACCCGGCAGAGGGTACGGCGGACCAGGAACGGGACCTGGCTGGAGGTGCGCACCTGCAGGCGGCCTTCGGCGTCCACCGAGGCAATTGCCGCGTGGGTTTCCAGTGCCACGTGCTGCACCCGCTGGGTTTGGTAGGTCTGTTCGTGAATGAAGTCGGCGGTAGCGAAACCGTCGGCCACGTTTCCCAGCTCCGAGTGCAGCTCCGCCACCACGTTCCGTTCCGGCCGTGCAATCCGGGAGCGTGCAGCATCCTTGTCCCCGTGGACCAGCGGAGCGCCGGGCAGCAGTGCGTCCTGCGGCGAGAAGACGGCCGGGAGTTCCTCATAGTCCACCTGCAGGGCACGCACGCCTCCTTCCGCGGCCCCCACAGATTCGGCCACGACGGCGGCCACCCGCTGCCCGATGAACCGGACCACGTCATCAAGCACCCGGGTATCGTCGGGGTCGTCCGTGAACAGCTCGTGCTGGGCCGTGGAGAACAACTGTTCGGGCGCATCTTCATGCGTGAAGACCGCCACCACTCCGGGGACCTTCAACGCCGCCGCCTTGTCGATGGACACCACGCGGGCATGGGCATGCGGTGACCGCAGGACTTTGAGGTGCAGCAGGCCCTGCAGCTGCTCCTGCGGAACGTCCAGTGTGTATCGGGCGGTTCCGGTGACCACGGCCCGGCTGGCCGGCGCCGGGACGTCGTCACCGAGCCGGCCAGGCTCCGGATCCGGCTGCCCCTCCCCGGCGATGCCGGAGCCCGGCCCTTGGGGATCCGGATGGCCGGCATGCCCGCAGACCGCGTCCGCGACGGCGCGGTAGCCGGTGCACCGGCACAGGTTGCCCTTGAGGTTCCGCGGCAGGTTCTCCTTCTGGTCATCACTGAAGGTGGCGGCGGTCATCACCATGCCGGCCGTGCAGAAGCCGCACTGGAAACCCTGGCGCTCCAGGAACTGCTGCTGCACGGGGTGCAGCTGCCCTTCAGCGCCGCCAGCCCCGGCGAGCCCCTCGATAGTGGTGACAGAGTGTCCTTCTGCCCTGACCGCCGGGTAGATGCAGCTGTGGACCGGAGTGCCGTCCACATGCACGGTGCAGGCACCGCAGTCGCCGCCGTCGCAGCCCTTCTTCACCCCCAGGTTTCCCTGCTCCCGGAGGAAGGTCCGCAGGCACTGCCCTGGACGGGGCGCGGCGTCCGCGGAAGTTCCGTTGATCTCGATGGCCATGCTCAGGCCCCTTTCGAAAAAGTTGTGGGCCCGGACCCCGGCATCCCGCCGGTCCGCGGCGGCCAAAAGTCTCCGGATACAGCCAATCCCGGCGTTCCCTGCGGCGTTGCAAGTTCGGCCCGGATTTCCTCGGCCAGCCGGTAGGTCATGTCGCGGCGCCAGGCCGGCAGCCCGTGGATGTCGTCGTGGTAAAGGTCTGCAGGGATCGCCTCGTCGAGCGCCGCCGCCAGCTGGTCCGCGTCAGGCAGCGCGTCGAAGCGCAGCTGCACGGGCCGCTTGGTGGCGGCGGTGACCGTCAGCACCAGGGACGTTCCGCCGTCGAGCCTTCCAATCAACAGCACCCCGGACCGGCCCAGGTTGCTCAGCGAGAGGCGGCGGAAGGCCACGCGGGCGGAAAGGGCCGACGCCGGGAGGTGGACGCTGCGGAGCAGCTCGCCCGGTGCCAGGCCGTTCCTGGCATCACCGGTGATGAAGTCCGCCACCGGGAGGGTGCGGCTGCCGCCGCCTGGCGTCAGGATGGTTGCCACGCCGTCGAGCCCGGCGCAGAGGGAGATGACCGGTCCGGCGGGCAGCGACGTGCAAAGGTTGCCGCCCACCGTTGACATGTTCCACACCTTGAAGGAGGCCACGAAGGAGTCGCAGCATGCCCGGACCAGGTCCAGCGCCGGCCAGCTGCGGCCCGACACATCCGGCTGGCCGGGAAGGCTGTACAGCTGGGCGATAGTGCAGGTGGCGGCGAGCTCGATGCCGTCGTCGCTGACGGTGATGGGCGTCCAGCCGGCAGCGCCCAGGTCCAGGAGCCGTTTGAGCGGCTGGGGACCGAAGGCGTAACTGCCGTAGGAGAAAAGGACCGTCCCGCCGGCCAGCCAGGCGTCGCCGTCGCGCCATTCCGCGGGGTCGGTGGTGCGGACCACCGCCTCAATGGTGTTCATGTCCATGCGATCTCCTGCTTGTCAACGTCTGTGGGCGCCGGTGCGGGCGCGGGGTGGGAATGAATGGGGTGCGGGTGGATGGTGCCGGTCGTTTCGCGCAGCGGCAGACAGCTGGCCGCGCGGCTGCGGGCGGCGATAATTTCCGCGGTGATGGACACCGCCACTTCCGCGGGGGTAACGGCACCGAGGTCCAGCCCGATGGGCGAGTGCAGCTGCGCGATCCGCTCCGGCGGGACGCCTGCGCTGAGGAGTTCGGCAACCCGCTGGAGGTGGCTGCGGCGCGAACCCATGGCGCCCACGTAGGCGAGGTCCAGGGCCAGTGCGGTTTCCAGCAGCGGGATATCGAATTTGGGATCGTGGGTCAGGACGGCGGCCACGGTCCGGGTATCAGTGCGGCCGGCAGCCGCTTCAGCTGCCAGGTACCGGTGCGGCCAGTCGGTTACTACCAGGTCGGCGGCGGCAAAACGTGGCTGTCCGGCAAAGGCCGGCCGCGCATCGACGAGGGTCACGTGGTAGCCGAGCAGTTTGGCGGCCGGGACCAGCGCCGCGCCGAAGTCGTTGGCGCCGAACACCAGCATCCGCGGCGGGGCCAGCCGGGACTCCACCAGGATGGCGTCCCCGACTGAAGGCTGCCCGTAGCCTGTCCGGTCCGGTGGACAATCCCCCGGCTGGCCCAGCCGGACCAGGCCTGCACCGCCGCTGCGGACTATGGACTCCACCTGCAGCGCCGGCTCCCCGTGCAGCAGGGCTGCCAGTTCCGGGGACGCAGCCAGACGGAAGGTGGCCGGATCAGAAAGGACGACGGCGCTGCCTCCTGCGCTGCCCAGCACCCGTACCAGGGCCACGGGTTGGTCCGGGCTGGTTTCGGCGAGTCGCAGCTGGGCGGCGCGCAGCGGATGCCCTGCCTCTCCGAACCTGGCGGCGGGCACCGGCTCCACGAAGATGTCCAGCCCTCCCCCGCAGGTGAGCCCGGCCGCGAAGGCGTCGGCGGCACTGAAGCCGAAGGTCTCAAGGCGCGTGGCGCCGTCGTCCATTGCCTCCTGGGCGAGCGCCACCACGGCGCCTTCCACGCAGCCGCCGGAGAGGCTGCCCAGCACCTCGCCCGCTTCGGTGACCAGCATGGAGGTGCCCACCGGGCGGGGCACGGAACCGGAAGCGGCCACGATGGTGGCCACGGCGAACCGCCGGCCTGCGACCCGGGGCATCCAGGGGCCGAGCGAAGGGATCAGGTCAAGCATGGCGGCACTCCTTCTTCCGCGCGGCGGTGGTGTCTATTGTCGGTCCTGCCGGGGGCCGGGCCAAGCGTTGGCCCGGCCCCTTTGTTGGTTGGGGCAAAGCTCAGCCGCCCAGCAGATGGTTGATCGGTCCGCGGGCGAAATACACCAGGAACCCGATGCTCACCACCCACATCAGCGGATGGATCTTCTTCGCCTTGCCGGAGGCCGCGCCGATGATGGCCCAGCTCACGAAGCCAACGCCGATGCCGTTGGCGATTGAGTAGCTCAGCGGCATGGTGACGATGGTGAGGAATGCCGGCAGTGCCACCGTGAACTTGGTGAACTTGATCTCGCGGATCTGTGCCATCATCATGGCGCCCACCACCACCAGCGCAGCGGCGGCAACTTCCAGCGGCACCACGCTGGTAAGCGGCGTGAGGAACATGGAACCGAGGAACAGCACACCCGTGACCACCGATGCCAGGCCGGTGCGGGCGCCTTCGCCGATGCCGGCCGCGGAGTCGATGTACACGGTGTTGGAGGAACCTGAGGTGGCCCCGCCCGCCACGGCGCCGAAGCCTTCCACGATGAAGGCCGCTTTCAGCCGCGGGAACGTGCCGTCCTTGTGTGCCACGCCGGCGCTCCTGGCCAGTCCGGTCATGGTGCCCATGGCGTCGAAAAAGTTGGTGAAAACCAGCGTGAACACCAGCATGGTGGCGGCCAGGCCGCCGATCCGGGAGAACGAGCCGAACAGGTCGAACTGGCCCACCAGGCCAAGGTCCGGTGCCGAGACCAGTTGGCCGGACAGGACGGGGGTGTTCAGGTGCCAGCCGCCGGGGTTGGTGGCGCTGGCCGGGCCGAGCTTCATGACGGCTTCCACGACGGCGGCCAGCACGGTGGTGCCGACGATGCCGATGAGCAGGCCGCCCTGGACCTTGCGCGCCACCAGGATCCCCATGGCCAGGAGGCCAATGACGAACACGAGCGTGGGCACCGAGGTGATCGAGCCGCCGTCGCCCAGCTGGACAGGCGGGCCGCCTGCGGTGGGCCGGACAAAGCCGGAGTCCACGAAGCCGATGAAGGCGATGAACAGGCCGATGCCCACGGTAATGGCGGCCTTCAGTTCCTTGGGCACAGCCCGGAAGATGGCGGTCCGGGCCCCGGTGACGCCGAAGAGGACGATCAGGATGCCGTTGATCACCACCAGGCCCATGGCCTCAGGCCAGGTGACTTCCTGGATCACCGAGACGGCCAGGAAGGAGTTGATGCCCAGCCCGGCGGCAAGCCCGAACGGCAGGTTGGCGATCAGGCCGAAGAGGATGGTCATGACGCCGGCGGTGAGGCCGGTGACGGCGCCCACCTGCGCGGCGGACAGCCAGCCCCCGGCGACGTCGGTGGGGGCGTTGTCCGCGCTGAACCCGCCGAGGATGAGGGGGTTCAGGATGACGATGTACGCCATGGTGAAGAAGGTGACCAGGCCGCCGCGGAATTCGCGGGCAAGGGTTGAGCCGCGCCGGGTGATCTGGAAGAAGCGGTCCAGGAAAGATTCCGGCGGCTGGGGGGTCTGTGATCCCTGCGCCGACGTGCGCGGCGTCCGCCGGGAGGTGCTGGTGGTTGGAGCCGGATGCTCCTCGTGGGAATGGTCCAGGATGGTCATCGAAGCCGCCGGGCCTAGTAGTCGATCCTGGATTCGAGCGTGTTCCAGGTGTTGAACGGCTCCAGCGGGGCCGGGGCCTGGGGATCGCCCAGCTCCAGCTTGGATACCGGCATCAGGGAGTCCCTGTCCTGGTTTTCGAAGTATTCGTAGAACACGGCGTCGTCAAAGCCGACGGAGGCGGCGTCGTGGCGGTCCGCGGCGTACACAACACGGCTTACCCGGGCCCAGAGCGCGGAGGCCAGGCACATGGGGCAGGGCTCGCAGCTGGTGTAGAGGGTGGCGCCGCTGAGGTCGAAGGTGCCGAGTTCGCGGCAGGCTGTGCGGATGGCCGTGACTTCGGCGTGGGCGGTGGGATCGTTGTCCGCGGTGACGCGGTTGACGCCGTCGAACGTTTGGCCGTCCGCCGTGACGATCATGGCGCCGAAGGGGCCTCCGCTGTTGAGGACGTTGGCCGTTGCCAGCCGGATGGAGCGGGCCAAAAATTGTTCGGCCGTGACGGTGGTACTCATGATGCGACTTCCTTTTGCCGGGAAGCCTGGTGCTGCGCAGGACCAGTAGAACCAGGTGCGAACGGTTACCAGGCTTCAGCATGTGCTGTGAAGGTTAAGTTGCGCCTGGTAGATAGCTTCCCGGGTTCGGGCGCCCGCCTTTGGCAGAATCGAGATTAGCACCGCTGTGTGGGCCGCGCCATAGTTTTCTGGAAATTTAATTTCGTAATGTGAAATCGATGTTTCGGCGCCTTCACGTCCGTGCCGGCCGGGCAGTCACAAAGACTCCCGTTGACGCAGGAGGGGGCGTTTTCCTAGGCTGATCCCACCCGTCCTGCCCTGCAGGCTGCGGGCACCTGGATCAGCAGACAGGGCTTCACTGAGCTGGATTGAAAACCATCAGCGCTCAGAGAAGGACCGTCATGACGCAATCCAACGCACCCGCTTCCCGCTTGTGGATCAAAAACCCGCAGGCCGCTTTCACCGCCAACAGCCTCGACGCTTCAGGTGGCCTGGTGGTCAGCGGCGGCGTCATTGCCGAGGTCCTGGCAGCGAGGCAGCAGCCATCCGCGCCCTGCACCGAAACGTTCGACGCCGGCAGCCACGTGCTGTTGCCGGGCCTGATCAACACACACCACCACTTCTACCAAACCCTCACCCGGGCCTGGGGTCCGGTGGCAAATGCACCGCTGTTCCCGTGGCTGCAGAACCTTTATCCGGTGTGGGCCCGACTCACCCCCAAGGACCTGGAACTGGCCGCGACGGTGGCCCTCGCCGAGCTGCTGCTCTCCGGCTGCACCACCGCTGCCGACCATCACTACCTTTTTCCCGCAGGCCTCGAGGACGCCATCGACATCGAGGTGGCGGCAGTGCGCCGGCTGGGCATGAGGGCCACGCTCACCCGGGGCTCCATGACGCTGGGAACGGACGACGGCGGCCTGCCGCCGCAGTCCACGGTGCAGCCTCCGGAGGTGGTGCTGGAAGACAGCGAGCGCCTGGTGGGCCGGTACCACGAGCGCGGCGACGACGCGGTGATCCAGATCGCCCTGGCGCCGTGTTCGCCGTTCTCGGTGACGAAAGAGATCATGGCCGAGAGTGCGGCGCTGGCGGAGCGGCTGGACGTCCGCCTGCATACCCATCTGGCGGAGACCCTCGACGAGGAGGACTTCTGCCGGGAGATGTTCGGGCTCCGGACGGTGGACTACCTGGACAGCGTGGGCTGGCTGACGGACCGCACCTGGCTGGGGCACGGCATCCACTTCAGCGACGCCGAGATCAGCAGGTTGGGGGCCGCGGGAACCGCCGTGGCGCACTGCCCCACCTCCAACATGCGGCTGGCATCCGGCATTGCCAGGGTCCTGGAGCTGGAGGACGCCGGAGTGCCGGTGGGGCTGGGCGTGGACGGCTCGGCGTCGAACGATGCCTCCAACATGATCCTGGAGGCGCGGCAGGCCCTCTACCTCCAGCGGCTGCGCTATGGCGCGGATGTTCCGGTGGAGCGGGCGCTGGGCTGGGCCACCCGCGGTTCCGCCGCCGCCCTGGGCAGGCCAGGGTTGGGCCAGCTGGCACCGGGGATGCAGGCGGATCTGGCCCTGTTCAAGCTCGACGACCTGCGGTTCTCCGGCAGCCACGATCCCATTTCCGCCCTCCTCCTGTGTGCCGCGGACCGGGCAGACCGGGTGATGGTGGGCGGGCAGTGGCGCGTGGTGGACGGGCAAATACCCGGGCTGGACGCCCCGGGCCTGATTGCCGAACACTCGGCCGCGGCACGGCGCCTGGTTAATGGCCCGCGCTGACGGCTGACGCTTTCCCGGCCAACTGCTAGCGTGGCGCCATGACTCCGTCAAAGACGCCGGCCGAGATCCTGGACATCGATGGTGAGGAAGTCCGGATCTCCAGCCCGGACAAGATGGTCTTTCCCCAGCCTGGGCTGACCAAGCTTGACCTGGTGCGGTACTACCTGGCCGTGGCGGACGGTGCGTTGCGGGGCGCGGGCGGCCGGCCCATGGTGCTCAAGCGGTTTCCCAAGGGCATCGACGCCGAGCCCTTCTTCCAGAAGCGGGTCCCGGAAAACCACCCGCCCTTCATCGACACCACCACGCTCCATTACGCATCCGGAACGTCGGCCGAGGAAGCGGTGATCCGCGATGCGGCCGGCCTGGCCTGGGTCATCAACCTCGGCTGTCTGGACCTGAACCCACACCCGGTCCGGGCGGAGGACCTGGAGCACCCGGACGAACTCCGGGTGGACCTGGACCCCATGCCGGGCGTGGACTGGTCGCAGATCGTGGACGTGGCGTATGTGGCGCAGGAGGTCCTGGACGATGTTGGGCTGGTGGGATGGCCGAAGACCAGCGGTTCACGGGGACTGCACATCCTGGTCCGCATTGCCCCGGAATGGTCCTATCGGGACGTCCGGCTCGCCGCCGAAACCCTGGCCCGGGAGGTGGAACACCGCGCTCCCGGCCTGGCCACCGCACGGTGGTGGAAGGAAGAGCGCGGCGAGAGCGTATTCGTGGACTTCAACCAGAATGCCAAGGACCGCACCGTGGCCTCTGCCTACTCCGTCAGGCCCCTGCCCGATGCCCGGGTGTCAACACCGCTCACCTGGGAAGAGGTGCGCACTGCCCGGCCGGAGCAGTTCACGGTGCCCGCCGTCCTGGAGCGGTTCGCAGAGATCGGCGATCCGCATGCCGGCATTGACGGCGCGGCAGGCAGGCTGGACGGCCTCCTGGCCCTTGCCGAAAAGCTGGGGCCGGCGGAGAAGGCGCCACGCAGCGGCGACGGCTCCGGACGCCGGCAATCACTGATGCCGCTCATCGAGGTTGCCCGGACCAGGACCAAGCCCGAAGCACTCGCGGCGCTCGATGAATGGAAGACCCGGCACGCCGACGTCGTACCCGCCCTCCAGCCCGCCGATGTCCTGGTGGACGGCATGCGCGGGTCCAGCTCGCTCTGGTACCGGGTGCGGGTGAACCTGCAGCACGTACCCGAGGCTGAACGTCCTCTCCAGGAGGAACTCATCGCGGACTACGACCCCTGGGCCGGTAAACAGTGGCCTGGAGGCTCCGGCTCCTGATGGCTGGCTGCCGTCTGGTCAGCGCCGGCCGAAGACCGGAAGGGCACGGAGCCAGCGGGAAAATCCTCCGGCCCGCCGCTCATGGTCCGCGGGAATGTAGAAGTCGGGGTCACTGGCTCCGAAGGGCAGGTACAACTCCTGGCCCGGTGCCGGAAATTCCACTACCTGGTTCTGCTCCTGGGGGTTCATCTGCTCCTCCTGTTCCTCATAGCGTTTCCGTATCTCGGAAAATAGTTATTGCTATATGAAAAGTGTAAGTAGGGGTGCCCGGCGCCGTCAATGCCTTGCTGAGGAAGGAATGCAGGCCGGGCAGTCACAAAATGAATTTTCGCCCTGTGATGTACACCACCGGATTGCGGGGGTACGCTGTTAGGCAACTCGTGGCGCACGTCACGTAACCTGGGAGCAGCAGGCAGGGTCGTAATGAGCTGGCATCAATGGATGCCGGCTCTTTTTTGTTGGGTCGGCTCCACCGGAAACGCGCTTGAAACGCGCGCTTAATTTCAGTGATGGAACCTTGGTTCCACTTACCGGAGATTGGGAACAGACCATGAGCAGCAAGATCATCCTCGGCGAAAACCAGTACGGCAAGGCAGAAGTCCGCGTCGTCAAGATCACCAGGGACACCAACCGCCACGAGATCGAAGACCTGAACGTCACCTCGCAGCTGCGGGGCGACTTCGCCGCAGCCCACCTGGAGGGCGACAATGCCCACGTGGTGGCCACCGACACCCAGAAGAACACCATCTACGCCTTCGCCCGCGACGGCATCGGCTCACCGGAAGCGTTCCTGCTGCGCCTGGGCGAGCACTTCACCTCCAGCTTCGACTGGGTCACCGGCGGCCGCTGGGAAGCAGAGTCCTACGCCTGGAACCGCATCCAGGCACACGGCAGCGAACACGACCACTCGTTCGTCCGCAACGGCCAGGAAGTCCGCACGGCGGTCCTGGTCCGCGACGGCGCCACCAGCCACCTGGTCTCGGGACTGAAGGACCTCACCGTCCTCAAATCCACCCAGTCCGGCTTTGTGGGCTACCCCCGGGACCGCTACACCACGCTGCCTGAGACCACCGACCGCATCCTGGCCACCGATGTCTCAGCCCGCTGGCGCTTCAAGACCGGCACCGACTTCAGCGCGCTGGACTTCAACAAGAGCTACGACGACGTCAAGGGCCTCCTGCTCGAAGGCTTCACCGAGAACTACTCCCACGCACTGCAGCAGACCCTGTTCGACATGGGCGCCAAGGTGCTGGAGGCACACAGCGAAATCGACGAGATCAAGTTCTCCATGCCCAACAAGCACCACTTCCTGGTGGACCTCTCGCCGTTCGGCCTGGACAACCCCAACGAGGTCTTCTTCGCGGCGGACCGCCCGTACGGCCTGATCGAGGCCACCGTCCAGCGCGAGGACGCTGCGGCAGCCCCCGCAGCCTGGTCCGGCATCGCCGGCTTCTGCTAGAGCACAACACCGACAGCGTCCCGACGGGCCCAGCCACCCATTTCGCGGCTGGGCCCGTCGGAGCCGCCCCACAGCTTTCACCCCGTTAGCCGGACAACGTTAGCCAGACACCAGTTAGCCAGACGATGACGTCTGCCATGAACCAAGAAAGTCTGCCATGAACACCAAGAAGAAACTGGCCCCTGCAGCCGCCGAAAAAGGTGCACGGCCTTCCCGCCCCGAGGACCAGCGCCTCCCGATCGGAAGCATGTTTGCCTACGGCTTCCAGCACGTCCTCACCATGTACGGCGGCATCATTGCCCCTCCCCTGATCATTGGCGCAGCCGCAGGAATGAACTCCCAGGACATCGGCCTGCTCATTGCGGCCTGCCTTTTCGTTGGCGGCCTGGCCACCATCCTGCAGACCGTGGGCGTCCCCTTCTTCGGTTCGCAGCTGCCGCTGGTACAGGGCGTCTCCTTCGCCGGGGTCTCCACCATGGTGGCCATCGTCCACGGCGGCGGGGGAATCCAGGCCGTCTTCGGTTCGGTCATCGCAGCCTCCCTGATCGGCCTGCTGATCACGCCGCTGTTCTCAAAGATCATCAGGTTCTTTCCGCCTGTCGTCACAGGCACCGTGATCACCACCATCGGCCTCACCCTGATGCCCGTCGCCGCGAACTGGGCCATGGGCGGAAACAGCAAGGCGCCCAACTACGGCAGCGTCGCGAACATCGGCCTGGCAGCGGCCACCATGGGCATCGTCCTGCTCCTGAGCAAGGTGGGCAGCGCTGCCATCTCCCGGCTTTCCATCCTGCTGGCCATGGTCCTGGGCACGCTGATCGCCTTCGTCTTCGGCATGGCCGACTTCTCGAAGGTGGGCCAGGGCGAGATTGTCGCCTTCCCCACCCCCTTCGCCTTCGGGCCGCCCACGTTTGAGCTGGCCGCCATCATCTCCATGCTGATCGTCATCCTGGTCACCCTCACAGAGACGTCCGCGGACATCATCGCGGTGGGCGAGATTGTGGGCACCAAGGTGGACTCCAAGCGGATCGGCAACGGCCTGCGGGCGGACATGCTCTCCAGCGCCATCTCCCCGCTGTTCAACTCCTTCACGCAAAGCGCGTTCGCCCAGAACGTGGGCCTGGTGGCCATCACCGGCGTCAAGAGCCGGTTCGTGGTCAGCGCCGGCGGCGTCATCCTGGTGGTGCTTGGCCTGCTGCCGGTCCTTGGCCGGGTGGTCGCAGCGGTGCCGACGCCTGTCCTCGGAGGTGCCGGCGTCGTGCTCTTCGGCACGGTTGCCGCCAGCGGCATCCGGACCCTGTCCAAGGTGGACTACAAGAACAACATGAACCTGATCGTGGTGGCTGCCTCCATCGGGTTCGGCATGATCCCCATCGCCGCCCCGGCGTTCTACGACCAGTTCCCGTCCTGGTTTGGCACCATCTTCCACTCCGGCATCAGCTCAGCGGCCGTGATGGCGATCCTGCTGAACCTGCTGTTCAACCACCTCCGGGCGGGGAATTCTGACAACCAGTCGGTGTTCGTTGCCGGAACGGAGCGGCTGGTGCGCGCCGAGGACCTCCGCTGCCTGGCCGAGGGCGACCGCTTCGAGAACGGAAGGCTCATCGACTGCGACGGCAAGGAAGTCCCCGTCCAGTCAGCCGAGAAGGCGCCGGAGCACTGACTCCGCCCGCAAGGGCCCACGCCCGCAGGGTTCCCTGGCCGAGCTTGCGAGGCCAGGGTGCGGGTGGGGATGGCGGCGGCCCACTCCGAAAAGGAGGGGCCGCCGTCGTGCGTGGCTGGTGCCGCCCGTACAGGGCAGGCGCCTCAGGTGCGGTTGAGCTCGCGGGAGATGGCCTCGGCCGCTTCCCGGAGGACGGGCACGGCTTTGTCGGCGAAGTCGCCGTCCACCCGGGAGACAGGTCCGGATACCGAAATCGCGCTGGGGGTGGGGGCGTTGGGCACAGCCATGGCGAAGCAGCGGACACCCAGTTCCTGCTCTTCCTCGTCGATGGAGTAGCCCCGCTCGCGGATGAGCTTGAGGTCGGCCAGGAGTTCATCCACGTCGCCGATGCTCTTGGCAGTGGGGGTGGGCATTCCGGCGCGGGCCACAATGCCGCGGACAGTATCGTCATCGAGCTGGGCCAGGATTGCCTTTCCGACGCCGGTGGCATGGGTATGGGCGCGCCGGCCCACCTCGGTGAACATGCGCATGGAGTGCAGCGACGGCACCTGGGCCACGTAGATCACCATGTCCGAATCCAGCACGGCCATGTTGGAGGTTTCCCCCAGCCGGTCCACCAGGATCTTCAGCTGCGGCTGGGCCAGGGCGCCGAGCTGCTTGTTGGCACCCTCCCCCAGCCTGATGAGCCGGGGGCCCAGTGCGTAGCGCCGGTTAGGCAACTGGCGGATGTAGCCGAGCGACACCAGGGTGCGGAGCAGCCGGTGGATGGTGGGCAACGGCAGGTCAGTGGAGGACGAGAGCTCGCTGAGCGTGACGTCACCGCCGGCATCGGTGATGAGCTCCAGCAGTTCGAAGACGCGCTCTACCGACTGCACCCCACCAGAGGCTTTTTCTGCCATTCCGTTGTCTCCTACGGCTCGGAATCCGACAACTCTTATCCGCATCGTGAAAAGAGTTGCTTAGAACACCCAAGATACAGCACCCGGGTTACGGCGGCGACGTGGACCGCCAGTCGTAATACGAGGGGTTGTGTTTCCATAAAGTAGATAATAATATCCATAATACGAAAATATTCGGATAAGAGCAGAAGCCGGACAAGGCCTAACAGGAGGACATTCAATGGCGAACCCCAGCCCCGGAAATTCGATCACCCTGCGCGTGGAAGCACCGTCAAGCTTCAGCGCCACCAGCGAGCTTGCCGCAGCCGTCGGAGCCGCCGGCGCAGCCATCACCGCACTGGACGTCACCGAGTCACACCACGAAACCCTCGTGGTCGACGTCACCTGCAACACCACCGACGACGCCCACGCAGCACGCGTCAAGGACGCCCTCAACGCCCTCGACGGCGTCACGGTCCAGCACGTTTCGGACCGCACCTTCCTGATGCACCTCGGTGGCAAGCTCGAGGTGGTCCCCAAGGTTCCGCTGCGCAACCGCGACGATCTCTCCCGGGCCTACACCCCCGGCGTCGCCCGCGTCTGCCTCGCCATCGCCGAGGACCCCGCCGCCGCCCGCAACCTGACGGTCAAGCGCAACACCGTGGCTGTTGTCACCGACGGCTCCGCTGTACTGGGCCTGGGCAACATCGGCCCCGCTGCCGCGCTCCCCGTCATGGAGGGCAAGGCCGCCCTCTTCAAGCAGTTCGCGAACGTTGACGCTTGGCCCGTGTGCCTGGATACCCAGGACACCGAAGAAATCATCCGCACCGTCAAGCTCCTGGCCCCCGTCTTCGGCGGCGTGAACCTGGAGGACATCGCCGCCCCCCGGTGCTTCGAGATCGAGGCCCGCCTGCGCGAGGAACTGGACATCCCGGTCTTCCACGATGACCAGCACGGCACGGCCATCGTGACCCTGGCAGCCCTGGTGAACGCCCTGCGCGTGGTGGACAAGAAGATTGAGGACGTCAGGATCGTGGTTTCCGGGGTCGGCGCCGCCGGCTCTGCCATCATCCAGCTACTCAAGGCCCAGGGCGCCCGTCACATCGTGGCCGCCGGCCGCTCCGGCGCAATCCACAAGGGCGAGACCTATAACGATCCGCACCGCACCTGGATCGCGGACAACACCAACCAGGAGGGCTTCTCCGGGAGCCTGCACGAGGCCCTGGTGGGAGCCGACGTGTTCATCGGCGTCTCCGCCCCGAACATCCTGGGCGAGGAACACATCGCTTCCATGGCCAAGGACTCCATCGTCTTCGCCATGGCCAACCCCACCCCGGAGGTGGACCCAACGGTCGCGTCCCGGCACGCCGCCGTCGTGGCCACCGGCCGCAGCGATTTCCCCAACCAGATCAACAACGTCCTGGCCTTCCCCGGCCTCTTCCGCGGGCTCCTGGACGTGGGCGCGAGCGACATTACCCCGGAAATGCTGGTGGCTGCCGCGGAGGCAATCGCCAACCGGGTGAATGATAATGAGCTCAATGCGAGCTACATCATTCCGAGCATTTTCGACCCGCACGTGACAGCCGACGTCGCGGCCGCCGTCGCGGCTGCCGCCCAGGCCTCAAACGTTGCAACGGCTGCCGAACCGGCCGATTCCGCAGCGGAGCCGGCACTCGCCTCCGCCTGACCGCCCGACTTCCAGCCAAAGGAAAGGACCAGAAATGGCCATCACCGTCACAGATCCCCGGCCCATCGCCCGCGCAGAGGAAATCCTCACCCCGAAGGCACTGGCCTTCATCGAGGAACTCCACAACCGGTTCGCCGGCACCCGCAACGAACTGCTGGCGGCCCGCGCCGCCAAACGGCAGCGGGTGGCCGAGACCGGCAAGCTGGACTTCCTGCCGGAGACGCAGGACGTGCGCGACGGCGACTGGAAAGTTGCGCCTGCACCGGCGGCTTTGCAGGACCGCCGGGTTGAGATGACCGGGCCTGCGTCACCGGCAAAGATGGCCATCAACGCCCTGAACTCCGGCGCCAAGGTATGGCTGGCGGACCTCGAAGATGCCAGCACCCCTACCTGGGCGAACGTCATCGACGCCATCCTGAACCTCCGTGACGCCGCCCAGGGCACGCTCAGCTACACCTCGGACGAAGGCAAGGAGTACCGGCTCCGCACCGACGCGCCGCTCGCCGTCGTGGTGGCCCGCCCCCGCGGCTGGCACATGCAGGAGAAGCACCTGCTGGTCAACGGCGAGCCCGCGGTGGGTGCGCTGGTGGACTTTGGATTGCACTTCTTCCACATCGCCAAGCAGCTGGTCCTCAACGGGCAGGGCCCGTACTACTACCTGCCCAAGATGGAGAGCCACCTCGAGGCACGGCTGTGGAACGACGTGTTCGTCTTCGCCCAGGACTTCCTGGGACTGAACCAGGGCACCATCCGCGCCACCGTGCTGATCGAGACCATCCCGGCCGCGTTCGAGATGGACGAGATCCTGTACGAACTGCGGGACCACGCCTCCGGCCTGAACGCCGGCCGCTGGGACTACCTGTTCAGCATCATCAAGTACTTCCGTGATGCCGGCGAGGAATTCGTCCTGCCTGACCGCGCCTCCGTGGTGATGACGGCCCCCTTCATGCGCGCCTACACCGAGCTCCTGGTCAAGACCTGCCACAAGCGCGGCGCCTTCGCCATGGGCGGCATGGCTGCTGTGATCCCCAACCGGCGGCACCCCGAAGTCACCGAAGCCGCCTTTGAAAAGGTGCGCGCGGACAAGACCCGCGAGGCAAACGACGGCTTCGACGGTTCCTGGGTTGCGCACCCGGACCTGGTGCCCACCTGCCGCGAGGTCTTTGACTCGGTGCTCGGGGACAAGCCCAACCAGGTGGACAAGCAGCGCCCGGAGGTCAACGTCACGGCAGAGCAGCTGCTGGATGTCTCCTCCGCCGACGGCCAGGTCACCGAGGCAGGCCTCCGGCTCAACCTCTATGTTGCCGTTGCCTACACGGCCGTCTGGCTCTCCGGAAACGGTGCGGTGGCCATCCACAACCTGATGGAGGACGCCGCCACCGCGGAAATTTCCCGCTCGCAGGTGTGGCAGCAGATCCGCAACAAGTCCGTGCTCGCGGACACCGGCAACACCGTGACCAAGGAACTGGTGGAGCGGATCCTGGCCGAGGAGACCGAACGGCTCCGCACCGAATTCGGCGACGAGGCGTTCCGCCGCTACTACCAGCCGGCCAGCGAATTGATCGCGGACATCTGCCTGTCCGAGGACTACACCGACTTCCTCACCACCCCGGCCTACGAACTGGTGGGCTGAGGCATGGCAGCATCACCCAAAACGTCACTGACCGCCGGGGACCTGGCGGCCATCGACGGGCAGCTGGCCGCCACGGACCGCCTGCTGGAGCAGAACTACCCGGGCGACGACGGCTCACGCCAGCCCGTGCACACGGTCTACGTGCCCGCGGACCGGTTCACGGCGTCGTTCGCTGCCGACTGGGGCGCCGAGGCGCTGGCCACCGCCAACGCCCACGGCGGCCTGGAAAAGCTCGGCGCGCTGCTGGGCCAGGACGCGGCGCTGGCGGAGGCCGTCGCCCCGCGCGTGGCAGCCAAGCTGGCCAGCGAGCCGATCGAGGACCTGCGCCTGGACTTTGAAGACGGGTTCGGGGACAGGGGTGACGACGCCGAGGATGCCGCCGCGGTTGCCGCGGCTTCCGCCGTGGCCGGCGCGGTCGCTGCGGGCACTGCGCCCCCATTTATTGGGATCCGGTTCAAGTGCTTCGAGACTCCGACCCGAGCCCGCGGCCTCCGGACCCTCGACCTGTTCGTCTCCGGCCTGGCCGCGGCGGGCGAACTGCCCGAAGGCCTGGTCCTGACCCTGCCTAAGGTCGCCACCGTGGCCCAGGTCCAGGCCATGGACTACGCCGTGTCCCGGCTCGAGGAAGTCCACTCACTCCCGGCGGGAAGGCTCCGCTTCGAGGTGCAGGTGGAGACCCCGCAGCTGATCCTGGGGCCGGAAGGAACATCGCCGGTGGCGCAGCTGCCGCACGCCGTACCCGGCAGGATCAGCGGCCTGCACTACGGCACGTACGACTACTCCGCGTCACTGCAGATCTCGGCCGAATACCAGTCCATGGAGCACCCGGTGGCCGACTTCGCCAAGGAAGTCATGCAGCTGGCCGTGGCCGGAACGGGCATCCGGCTCTCCGACGGATCCACCAACATCATTCCCGTGGGCGATAACGTGGAGAACGCCTGGCAGCTGCACGGCCGCCTGGTCCGGCGGTCACTGGAACGCGGCTACTACCAGGGCTGGGACCTGCACCCGGCCCAGCTGCCCAGCCGCTTCGCCGCCACCTACGCCTTCTACCGGCAGGGCCTGCCCGCCGCCGCGGCCCGCCTGCGCAACTACGTGGAGCAGACCGACGGCGGCGTCATGGACGAACCCGCCACCGCCCGTGCCTTGGCAGCCTTCGTCCTGCGCGGCGTCCAGTGCGGCGCCGTCGGTGCGGAGGAAGTCCAGGCGCTTGCCGGCGTCGGAATTCCGCAACTGACCGGACTGGCCCACCCGCGGCTCGCCACCACTTCCAACTCCTAGCTAAGGATCTCTCTTCATGGGCAAGTACTACTCCCCCACCGGCGGCCTGCCTCCGCAGACGCACCTCACCACCGAGCGGGCCATTGTCACCGAGGCGTACACGGTGATCCCGAAGGGCGTGATGACGGATATCGTCACGTCCAACCTGCCGGGCTTTTCGAACACCCGCTCCTGGATCATCGCCCGGCCCATCTCGGGCTTCGCCACTACCTTCTCGCAGTTGATCGTGGAAATCGGCCCGGGCGGCGGCGCACCCAAGGCCGAGTTCGAGGCAGGCGTGGAAGGCGTCATTTTCGTGACCCGCGGCAAGGTCAACCTCACCCTCTACGGCGAACTGCACCAGCTGGAGGAAGGCGGCTACGCCTACCTGGCAGCCGGGTCGGAGTGGGGCCTGGAAAACGTCTCGGACGATGTGGTGTCCTTCCACTGGATCCGGAAGGCCTACGAACGGCTCGAGGGCTTCGAGGCCAAGTCCTTCGTCACCAACGAAAAGGACGTGGAGCCCACCTCCATGCCGGACACCAACGACGTCTGGAAGACCACCCGCTTCACGGATTCCAACGACCTGGCCCACGACATGCAGGTGAACATCGTGACCTTCCAGCCGGGCGGCGTCATTCCGTTCCCGGAAACCCACGTAATGGAGCACGGCCTGTACGTCCTGGAGGGCAAGGCCATGTACCTGCTGAACAACGACTGGGTGGAGGTGGAGGCCGGCGACTTCATGTGGCTGCGCGCCTTCTGCCCGCAGGCCTGCTACGCCGGGGGCCCCGGCGAGTTCCGCTATCTCCTGTACAAGGACATGAACCGGCAGGTGAAGCTCACCTAGGTGCTCCCTGGTCTCTCCCGGGCAGCAGCGGAGGCCGTTATGGACTGTCCATAACGGCCTCCGCTTTTTACGTCACGCTGCTCAAACGCCGGGGTTGAGGACCACCTTGATGCAGCCGTCCTGTTTCTTCTGGAACTTTTCGTACAGCGCCGGGGCGCCCTCCAGGCCCGACCTGTGGGTGACCAGGTCCATGACACCCAGCGGGTCGGCCTCGTCCTCCACGAGTGGAAGCAGCGTATCCGTCCAGTTGCGCACGTTGCACTGGCCCATGCGCAATTGCAGCTGCTTGTCGAACATGGTCAGCAGCGGCAGCGGGCTGGCCGTTCCGCCGTACACACCGCTCAAGGAGACCGTGCCGCCGCGCCGCACGGCGTCGATGGAGGTATGGAGCGCGGCCAGCCGGTCAACGCCGCCGGTCTCCATCGCTTTCTGGGCGAGCTTGTCCGGCAGGAGTCCCAGCGCCTGGTGGGCGAAGCCGGCTAGGGGAGAACCGTGGGCTTCCATTCCGACGGCGTCAACCACTGCGTCCGGGCCCCTTCCGTCGGTCATCTCCCGCAGTTCCTCCGCGATGTCCTTGGTGTAGTCGAAGGTCTCCACTCCGTGGCGGGCCGCCATCTCCCGCCGTTCGGGAACGGGGTCCACACCCACCACGCGGAATCCCCGCTGCACCCCGATCCGGCTGGCGAACTGGCCCACCGGTCCCAGGCCGAAGACCCCGAGCGTTCCGCCGGGCGGCACGTTGGCGTACTCCACGGCCTGCCAGGCGGTGGGGAGGATGTCCGAGAGGAAGAGGTAGCGTTCGTCCGGAAGCTCGGATCCCACCTTGACCGCACCATAGTCGGCGTGCGGAACCCGCAGGAATTCGGCCTGGCCGCCAGGAACGGACCCATACAGCTCGGAGTAGCCAAACAGGGCCGCGCCGGACCCTTTCTCCCGCACCTGGGTGGTTTCACACTGGGACTGCAGGCCCTGCTTGCACATGTAGCAGGAACCGCAGGCGATGTTGAACGGGATCACCACGCGGTCACCCTTGCGGAGGTTGGTAACGCCGCTTCCCACTTCCTCCACGATGCCCATCGGTTCATGTCCGATGACGTCGCCCTTGTGCATGTAGGGCCCCAGGACCTCATAGAGGTGGAGGTCGGAGCCGCAGATGGCGGTGGAGGTGATCCGGATGATTGCATCGGTCGGTTCCTGGATAACGGGATCGGGTACTTCCTCCACGCTTACCGACCGTTTTCCCTGCCACGTCAGTGCTTTCACAGTCTCCCTTTCGCTCTGTCTTGCCCCCGGGTTCTTCAGAGGGCGGCCAGGATGCCCGCAGGCACCCTTTCTTCGACGCTATCGGTTTTACGCGAAAAAAGTAAGCATGCTGATAAAAACCTTGTGGCCGCCGTCGACTGCTCCTAGCGTAGGAAGGGCAGGGAAGAAGACCACGTGAAAGCGGAACGCCATGTCGCTGTACCAGCCGGAGCCGGTCGAAATCTCCACCCGCATGCGTCCGGGCGAATGGACGGAGGACAGCTTGGTGGAATTGGTCAACAGTTACCGCACACGGATCGCGGACATGGGCGCGCCGGCATCCGAGGTGGCTACGGACATCGAACGGAACGACGACGGCTCAGTCAAGGTCGTGGTGTCCTGGGTAAAGCCCGCCATTGCGGGCGACGAGGAATCGGTGCCCGGCGGCCAGCCGCTCTAGCCACCAGCCACCGGGTCCGTCAGGGGTTTGGCTGGAGGGCGAGCAGCCGGCCAATGGCACTGGAGCCAAGGTTTTCCAGCAGATGGCGCGGCCCGTCATAGACCTCCACTGCGCCGGCCTCGCGCAACTGGCTTGCCTGGATCCCCCCGCAGGTAACGCCGATGGCGGGGATTCCCAGCGCCCCTGCCGCCTTCATGTCCCACACCGCATCGCCGACATAGACGGCGCCTGCGGCGTCAACTCCCGCCGCAGCGAGGGCTGCCTCCAGGATGTCCGGCGCAGGCTTGCTTTCCTTCGCATCGTTCGCACTGGTGGCGGCATCGATGAAGGCATCGGCGTCCAGAACGGAGCGCATCACCTGCAGGTCCCGCTCGCGCGCCGAAGAAGCCAGCGCCACCGCCAGGCCGCCCGCATGGCACTGGCCCAACAGTTCCTTGGCCCCGTCGAGGGCGCGGAGCGATGGCCAGTGCGAGGCATACAGCGCGCCATGGCTGGCCATAATGTCCTCATCCTCGTCACGGTCCCGGGCTGGCGGCAGGAGGTTGTCCACCAGCCGGGCGCCGCCCATGCCCACGAGCTGGTGGATGGCCGCCATTGGCACGTCATGGCCGTACTGGCGGAAGGCACCCCACCAGGCGATGGTGTGGATGTAGGACGAATCGATCAGCGTCCCGTCAACGTCAAAGAGGACCCCCCGGCGCGTGCCGCCAGGGGGTGTGATGGAATCCGGCATCAGCCCACCGCTGCCCGTCGTACCTCCGGCGCCTTCTTGCGCCGGGCCGCCTCCTCCTTTGGAGAGCTGACGGGGCGGACGCGGTCGCGGATCACGGATCCGGCCCCGTCCAGGCTCTTGTCCCGGATGAGGCCCGTGCCGGCGATTTCCCGGGCCATGGCAACGCCTGCCACAGCGGCCCTCTTGGTGGGGAAGGTGACCGAGATGGCCATCAGGTTCCCGCTTCCGTCCATCATCCTGATCCGGTATCCACCATCAGGGGCGTCAACGAGTTCAAAATATCCGGCCATAACTATCACTCCTCCATCAATCACGGCGCTGTGCTTGGGAGCACTCCATGAGGTGTTAGTAAGTATACTTATCTATCCTGCGAAGGAGAAGTTACAGCCCCGGTCCGCGCCGCCTCAGCGCGAATCCGCCCCTTCCGACGGAATGGGGGTGTCACTGCGCCGAACCGTATCCTGATGCAGCTCCAGGGCGCTAGTCACAAGGGCGAAATGGCTGAAGGCCTGCGGAGTGTTGCCCAGTTGGCGCTTCGCCTTCACCGCCCATTCCTCGCTCAGCAGCCCCACGTCGTTGCGCAGTTCCAGCAGCCGTTCAAAGAGTTCGCGGGATTCCTCATGGCGGCCGGCACCCAGCAAAGCCTCCACCAGCCAGAACGAGCAGGCCAGGAAGACGCCCTCGTCGCCGGGCAGGCCGTCGTCGCTCTGCTCCGGCCGGTACCGCAGCACAAAGCCGTCCTGGGTCAACTCACGCTGGATCGCCTCGATGGTCCCCACCACCTTGGGATCATCAGGCGGCAGGAACCCCACCCTGGGAATCAGCAGCAGGCTGGCGTCCAGCTCCGGACGGCCGTAGGACTGGACAAATGTGTTGCGCTCCGGGTCGAAGCCGTTGGCCATGATGTCCCCGCGGATCTGGTCCCGCAGCATCTCCCAGCGCTCCACGGGGCCCGGCAGGCCGGATTCGCGCACGCCCTTCACCATCCGGTCCGCGGCCACCCATGCCATGACCTTCGAGTGGGTGAAGTGCCGGCGCGGCCCCCGCATCTCCCACAGCCCGTTATCCGGCTGGTCCCAGATGGTTTCAAGGTGTTCCATCAGTGCAATCTGCACGTCCCACGCCTCGTCCGTGTGCTTCAGCAAGGAGTTCCGCGTCAGCGCCAGGCAGTCAAGGACCTCGCCCCACACATCCAGCTGGAACTGCTCGGCCGCCGCATTCCCGATCCGCACAGGCACCGAGTTCTCGTAGCCTTTCAGCCACGGCAACTCCATCTCGGGCAGCCGCCGTTCGCCATGGATCCCGTACATGATCTGCAGGTCCGCGGGATCACCGGCCACGGCCCGGAGCAGCCAGTCCCGCCAGGCAGCGGCCTCCGCGGTGTAGCCGGCAGCCAGCAGCGCCTGCAGTGTCATGGTGGCATCCCGCAGCCAGCAGTAGCGGTAGTCCCAGTTGCGCTGGCCGCCCGGCTGCTCCGGCAGTGAGGTTGTGACGGCGGCCACGATGCCCCCGGTGGGGCCATAGGTCAGCGCCTTCAGCGTTATCAGGGAGCGGACCACGGCATCCTGGTACTTCCCTTTGACGGTGCATTGCGAAGACCATCCGCGCCAGAACGCAAAGGTGCTGTTTAGCACTTCTTCTGCGTCCACTGACACCGGGCGTCCCACATGGCTGGGGGCCCAGGTCAGCACGAACGGCACTTTCTCGCCGGCGTTGACGGTGAAGTCGCTGACCGTATGCATGTTCTCGCCATGCAGGGGTGCCGGAGTGACCAGGTAGACGGCGTCGGGGCCGGCGATCGCGTGCAGCCCGCGCTTGTCCTTGCGCACCCACGGAACAATGTGGCCGTAGTCGAACCTCATGACCAGCTCGCCGTGCATTTTGACGCTGCCGCTGATACCTTCCACAATCCGGACGATGTCAGCGACGGAATCGCGCGGCGGCATGAAGTCGGTGACGCGCACGGTTCCGTCCGGCGTCTCCCATTCGGTGTCAAGGATCAGGCTGCCGTCCCGGTAGCTCCGGCGCGTGCAGGCACCCCCGCTTTCGGGCGCCAGGAGCCAGCGCCCGGAGTCCGGCGTGTCCAGCAGGGAATTGAAGCAGGCAGGGGAATCGAACCGCGGCAGGCAAAGCCAGTCGATCGAGCCTTCCTTGCTGACCAATGCCCCGGTTTGAAGGTCGCCAACTACCGCATAATCTTCGATTCGCGCCATGACATTACCCTGCCACAGAGAGCTCCGAAGGGAAGGGGATGTCCAGGTGTAGCCTGAGGCAGATGGCAATCCACATTGGCACCTCCGGCTGGAGCTACGACCACTGGGAGAACGTCCTGTACCCGCCCGGACTGCCCGTGCGGGACCGGCTCCAGTGCTACGTCGCCGAATTCAGCACGGTGGAATTGAACGCCAGCTTTTACCGGTGGCCCCGGGACACCACCTTCGCCGGCTGGAACAGGCGCCTGCCGCCGGGGTTCAGCATGTCAGTCAAAGCTCCGCGGGGACTCACCCATGCGCGCAAGCTGTATTCACCGGAAGTGTGGGTGGAGCGCATCGCCCGCTGCTGGCACGAACTCGGTGACAAACGTGCCGTGCTGCTGGTCCAACTGCCGCCCCAACTCGAGCGGGACGATGCGCGGCTGGACTATTTCCTCGCCGCCGTTCCCCCATGGATCAGGGTGGCAGTGGAATTCAGGCACCACAGCTGGGACTGCCCTGAGGTGTTTGCCCTCCTGGAGCGGCACCAGGCGGCCTACTGCATCATGAGCGGCGCCAACCTGCCCTGCATCCTGCGGACCACCGCCCCCTTTGTGTACGTCCGGCTGCATGGACCCGACCAGGAGCACCTGTACGGGGGATCCTATGCCGACGCCGACCTCCACTGGTGGGCCGACCGGATCCGCGAGTGGGACGCCACTGGCATCGACGTCTACGCGTACTTCAACAACGACGGCGGCGGGAACGCCGTGCGGAACGCCCGGACCCTGCGCGCGATCCTCGGCAACGGCTGATGCCTGGCGCTGCCCTGTGGCAGAGTGGTGGCATGGACACGGCCCCGCAGAACCCCGCCCAGGACACGGCACGCCCAACCGGGCGGAACACGAAGGGCCGCACCGCCCTTTCCGGAAGCCAGTTCTTCCGGCTGGCACACCGATTGTCGGACGCAGTGAACGACGTCCGGATCCAGCTCGCAAAGCGGTGGAACTTCGTGCCTCAGACCATCGCCTACCAGGGCTACGGCTCCACCACCCGGGTGCGGGTACTGGGCAGGGTACTGCTGACGCAGAAGCCACTGCCCGGAAGCAAAGCCGAGCACGAAGCCAGGAACGGCAACCAGAACGTCCGCGGCTGGCGGGCATTCACCGGGGTGCCGTTGCAGTTTACCGACGTCGAAATCACCATCGGCGATGTGGTCACCCACGTCACGGCGGACCGGGGCGGACTGATCGACACCGAGGTGGACGTGCAGCTGTCCCCCGGCTGGCACACCGCCGTGCTGCAGGCCGCAGGAACCGATCCGGTGGAGGCACTGATCCAGGTGATCGCCCCGGGCGTGGAGTTCGGCATCGTCTCCGACATCGACGACACCGTCATGGTGACAGCCCTGCCCCGCCCCTTCCTGGCCTTGTGGAACACGTTTGTGCTCAGCGAACGCGCGCGCATGGCCACGCCGGGGATGGCTGTGCTGCTGGACCGGCTGACCATCGAGCACCCGGAAGCACCGGTCATCTACCTGTCCACCGGCCCCTGGAACGCTGCCCCCACCCTGGCACGGTTCCTGACCCGCAACATGTACCCCAAAGGCGCGCTGCTGCTGACGGACTGGGGACTCACCCAGGACCGCTGGTTCCGCAGCGGCCAGGACCACAAGCACCGCAACCTGGAGCGGCTTGCCCAGGAATTCCCGGATATGCGCTGGCTCCTGATCGGCGACAACGGACAGCATGACGAGGCCATCTATTCCGCCTTTGCCGCCGAAAACCCGGACAAGGTCGCCGCCATCGCCATCCGCCAGCTGTCCGTCAGCGAGTCCGTATTCGCCGGCGGCCACTCCGAGGATGGCGACCACACCACCTCCCGGGTGCCGTGGATCTACTCCCCCGATGGCGCCGGCATCGCAAAGCAGCTCGCCATGCTGGACCTGCTCAAGGGCTGACCGGCCCCGGGATTACTGGGCTGTCCGTTATTTGGCGCCGGCACCCAGGGGCGCGCCGTCGTCGGGCAGTTCACTGTCCACTAGATCATCGCTGTCCAGAAGATCCGGAACCACTGCCTGCGCGATCGCCGCCCCGGCCGCGGCAGCCAGGTCGCGTTCCTCGATGAGCTCCTGGAACCAGAAATAGGAGGCCTTGGGCGTGCGCTCGAGCGTTTCGAAGTCCACGTGCAGGAGCCCGAACGGCTGGTTGTAGCCGGCGGACCACTCGAAGTTGTCCAGGAAGGACCACACGTAATAGCCGCGCAGGTCCAGGGACTCGGCCACGCCGCCGGGCGCTGCGGCGCGCAGGGCGGTCTCCAGGTGGTCGGAGATGTACTTCAGCCGGCGCTCGTCCGGGATGAACCGGGTGTTGGTGGACTTGTCCCGGACAATGATGTCCTCGAAGCTCGCCCCGCCCTCGGTAATGATCACGGGCGGCAGGTTGGGGTACCGCTCCGCCATCTCCTTCAGGGCCACTGCCATGTACTCGGGCTTGACTGGCCAGCCGTAGGCGGTGATGTCTGCTTCTGGCCAGGTTTCGACGTGGAACGGCGTTGTGCCGCTGCCCGTTGCGCTGAGGTCGCTGCCCATGGCCTCGGCCATGCTTGACGGCACCGTACCGCCGCCGGGTCCCGCCGCCACCTTGGTGGGCATGTAGTAGTTGAGCCCATAGAAATCCAGGGGCTGGGAAATGATTTCCATGTCCTCTTCGGGATGCTCAAAGGAGCTGAAGAACTTGGCCGCACGGATCAGGTCGGGGTACTTGCCCGTCAGGACAGGATCCGCGTAGAGCCGGTTCTGGCCCAGGTCCATGAGCCCGGCACTGATCCTGTCCAGGGGGTTGATCGAGTTCGGCACCATGGGTGAGTAAACGTTCGTCATGCCGATCTCGCCCGGCACCTTCGCGGCGCGCAGGGCCTGGACGGCGAGCCCGTGCCCCAGCAGCTGGTGGTGGACGGTAGGGAAGGCGCCCAGGGCCAGCTCCTTGCCGGGCGAGTGCAGGCCAAATGCGTAGCCATTGGCGCTGACGGTGGCCGGCTCGTTAATGGTCACCCAGCGGGCCACCCGGTCACCGAAAGCCTCCGCCACGAGCGCGGCATAGTCCCCCAGGCGGTACGCGGTGTCGCGGTTCATCCAGCCGCCCGCCTCATCGAGTTCCAGGGGAGTGTCCCAGTGGTAGATGGTGGCCATGGGCGAGATTCCGTTGGCCAGGAGCTCATCCAGGAGCCGATCGTAGAACGACAGGCCCGCCCGGTTGGCCGGGCCGGTGCCGCCGGGCTGGATACGGGGCCAGGAGAAGGAGAACCGGTAGGAGTCGACGCCGAGCTGCTTCAGGAGTGCCACGTCCTGCGGCATCCGGTGGTAGTGGTCCGTGGCCACTACCGGGCTGTGGTCTTCCACGATCGCGCCGGGCCGGGCGGCGAACCTGTCCCAGCCCGCGGGTCCCCGGCCGTCCTCGTCCAGCGCCCCTTCAATCTGGAATGCTGCGGTTGCGACGCCAAGCGTGAACCCCGGAGGGATGAGCGCTGCGAGGTCCTTGGCGGAGATGTGCATTGGGGCCAGCCTTTATGTCACGGGAGTCAGGGTACGTCTCAGGATGGCACAGCAGGGGTCCGCTGACGAGCAGCGACTCCGCGCCGGGCCGGCGCCTACTGGGAACCGAAAAGGAACTCCTTGGCGTGCGCCACTGCCTTGCGGAAGGCATCATTGCGCAGGGTCACCAGGTGTTCAGTGTCGCCGTCGGACGGCTCCAGGTACGCGGTATAGCCGGGCCGCAGGACCCAGATGTCGCCGGCCGGCGGGAGGTAGAACACCCCGAAGGAGCGCTGCTGCGTCTCGTCTGCGGTCCAGACCGGGACAACCGCCAGCGCGGCACCCGTGGCGGGGTTGATCCACTGCGCGCGCGGCAGCGGCTGTTCGTGCGCTTCCGGGTCCAGGAAGGGTGCGGTTCCCTCACCCCACCGCTGCTCAAAGCGCTCAAAGAATGCAGGAATCAGGTGTGAATCGTAACGCCGCCAGTCGCTCATGCAGTCTTCTGCCTCCTTGGCTGAATGGCCCTGCCCCGGCTCAGGACCAGGGTCCGCTTTCCCACCGCACCGGGGTGGCGCGGATGGCTGGTCCGGACGGTCCGCCACTCCTGCGGACTTTCCGGACCGGAATAATGGTGGGCGCCGCTGCCGCCAGGTTCCTGTCGTAGTCGGCGCGGCGCACCGGGTCGCGCAGCACGTTGAATGCCTGCATGATCCGGAGAAGTTCGTCCCCCTGCCCGGAACTGCCCGTCGTCGCAACCGTATTCCCCATCGTTTCCGTGTCCCCGTAGGCCCGCCCGCCGTCCAGGTCCGGATGGTGGCTGCGCATGAGAGCCCGGTACGCACGGGAGATTTCCTGCCGGCCGGCATCCCTGCCTACGCCCAGGATGGCGTAGTAGTCGGGAACTTCAGTCATCCCTGCCTCCTGTTTCGCCGGGCGCCCCTGCATACGGGACAGGGGCGCCGGCACGAAAGCATGGTTCTAGCTCTTGATCTGGTGCTTTTCGCCCTGCTGGGTCTGGATCTCGATCTTGCGCGGCTTAGCCTGCTCGGCAACCGGAATCCGCAGGGTCAGGACGCCCTGGTCGTAGCCTGCCTTGATTTTCCCGGTGTCCAGGGTGTCACCCAGGATCAACTGGCGGCTGAACACGCCACGGGGACGCTCAGAGGCGATGAGCTCCACGTTGGGCTGCGTGGGGTCCTGGCGCTCGGCCCTGACGGTAAGGACGTTCCGTTCAACGTTCAGGTCCAGGGAGTCCACCTTCACACCGGGAAGGTCGAACGCCACCACGAATTCCCCGTCTTCCTGCCAGGCGTCCATGGGCATGGCGGCCGGCCGGGCGGCGGTGCCAAAAACCTGCTGCGTGAGCCGGTCCAGCTCACGGAACGGGTCGGTGCGCATCAACATCATTTCCCACTCCTTAGCTTCCAGGTGTTGGAACTGCGGCTACCCACCGCCGCCGTAATCTATGGCAGTGGATATAGATTTTTTATAGCACCCGTGCAAAACTGAAGCAAGACACCGGCGGCGCGATTTTTGGGGAGAGACGATGGCAGATCCTGCTGCAGGACGGGCTGGCCGTTCCCCCCGTCCGCGGGCCCTGTATGCAATCTCGGTGGCGGCGGAGCTGACGGGAACCGGGCAGCAGAACATCAGGCTTTACGAAACCAAGGGGCTGCTGACGCCGTCGCGGACAGCGGGCGGCACGCGGCAGTACAGTGACGACGACATAGCCGTGCTGCTGCGGATCGCCGAGCTCCTGCAGGAGGGGTTGAACCTGGCAGGCGTCGCCAAGGTCCTGGAGCTGGAGGCGGCCAACGTCAAACTGCACCGGGCGCTCCAGCGGGCCAGGTCGCGGCCGCAGTGAATGCAGTATCCCTGCTGGACTTTATTCGTGCGGCGACTCGGCCCTTGACAGCTCTCCGGTGACTGACTCCCCGGGGATTCTGGCAGTCCGCCAGGTGTCCAGCGCGATGACGCCGCCGAGGATCAGCAGCGACAGCGAGAACGACGCAAGGGCATCCGTGGGCCAGTGGTATCCGAGGTACAGCCGGCTGACGATAGCGAGGATGATCCCGATTCCGGCCCCGATGAATCCGAACACTGCCGCCTGCCGGTTCCGGCGCCGGGAGAAGATCAGGTAGGCCCCCACCAGCAGGAAGTCGCAGGCTCCCAGGACGTGCCCGGACGGGAACGAGAACGTCTGGTCCGCACCGAACAGCATCTGGTCCACGGGCGGCCGCGAGCGCTGGACGATGTGGAGGATGATCTGCGAAATGATCACGCCGGTCAGCATGGCGGACGCGAGCAGGATGGGGCGCCAGGCGTGCTTCGCTGCGAATCCCCAGACAAGGATCACCACCAGCACGATGATGGGCAGTGCGATGGGGCCGAAGAACACCGCCAGGAAGATCATGATGGCAGTAACGGCGCCTGAACGCGTCGTGAGGAGCCAGTCATGCACGGGAACGTCCGCAGCGGAAAGGCCGTCGGCCTGCACCACGCTGATCAGCGTGGCAATGAAGAGTGCCACCCCCACGACGGCCAGGATGATGGACGCCCGGTAAAGACCGCGCCGGTCGGCAGGGTCCACGTAGCGTTCCTCCACCACGAACTTCTCGTGGAAGACACGCCACCTGCCCGCGCTTCGTTCAGAAACTGCGGAACCTGCTGATTTCTGCGCCAATGTGCTGCCCGTCCCTACGCCGCGGAAGATGCGTGCCGTGATGAATGCCTAGGGTGAAGATTATCCCGGGGTTGGGCCATTCACTCCATCACCGGGTCAAAACGAGCCGGTAGTGAACTGCCAGCTCCGGCCCGCAAGCGGATTTCCGGCCAGGTCCCGGATGCCGGCGGTCCCGCCGGCCAGGGTCACGGTGTACCGGGTCTTGGCGGCCAGCGGACCCTGGGGGTCCAGGATCCACTGGTTGGTGGTGCCGTTGCGGTAGGCCGACGCCGCCACCACAGCTCCGGTAGCGGAGTTCCTAAGGGTGAAGGTGGTGGTGCCCACGCCCTGGACGGCCTCGCTGAAGGTGGCGCTGATGTTGCTGCTCCTGCGGACCAGGAGGGCGTTGCTGCCCGGCGAGTAGCTGGTGACGGTGGGCGCCGGGCCGGTGGTGAACGTCCAGTTGGTGGAGGCAAGCGGGGTGCCTGCGGCATCACGGATGGCCGAGGTTCCGCCGGTCAGGGTGGCCGTGTAGCTTGCGTCCGGGGCAAGGTTTGCTGCCGGGTCAAGGGTTGCGGTCATGGTGGTGGCGTTGTAGGCGACAGTGGCCGCGATGCTGCTGCCGGCTGCATTCCTGAGCACGAAGGTCCCGGCGGACACGCCCTGCACGGCAGTGCTGAAGGTGGCTGCTACGTTCGCACCGGAGGCGACTGCCGCGGCCTTGGGTGCCGGCGAAACGGAGGTGACAGTGGGCGCAGGAGCAGGAGCAGGAGCAGGGGCAGGCGCCGCTGCACCGGCGTACAGCAGGCGGTTCGGGGTCCCGGTGGAGGCACCGGCGATCACCCCGGGAGTGGCATTGGACACCAGGGCTGCAGCCACGTCAGCCGGCGCCAGGGCGGGGTTCTGCGACAGCACGACGGCGGCGGCTCCGGCGGTGTGCGGCGCGGCCATGGAGGTCCCGGACATGGACGCCGTGGCGGTGGTGGAGGTGTAGTAGGCGGAGGTGATGCCTACGCCGGGAGCATAGAGGTCCACGCAGGACCCGAAGTTGGAGAAGGATGCCTGCTTGTCGGCGGAGTCGCTGGCTGCCACGGTGATGGCCCCCGGGACGCGGGCGGGTGAAGCGGTGCAGGCGTCCACGGCGGAGTTTCCGGCGGCAACCACGGTGGTGACGCCGTCGTTGAGGACTGCCTGGATGGCGGCGTCCACCGTGCTGCTGGCTGCCCCGCCCAGGCTGAGGTTGGCCACGGCGGGCGTGCCGGCAACGTGGTTCGCGGTGATCCAGTCGAGGCCTGCCACCACGTCCGAGTTGTAGCCGGACCCGGCGCAATCGAGCACCCTGACCGGCACCAGGGTGGCGCTCTTGGCCACGCCGTACGTGGTGCCGGCCACGGTTCCGGCCACGTGGGTGCCGTGGCCGTTGCAGTCGGTGGTTCCGTTGCCGTCCGCCACGGCGGTCCAGCCTGCTGCCACCCGGCCGCCGAAGTCGGTGTGGGATGCCAGGATGCCGGTGTCCACCACGTACGCGGTCACGCCGGCACCGGCCGCGGTCCAGGAGTAGGAACCGGAGAGTGGGAGGGCCCGTTGGTCCGCGCGGTCCAGGCCCCAGGGCGCAGGCTGCTCGGTCCCGGAGACCTTGACCGGGGCGTCGGCCTCCACGGACAGGACCTTTCCGGATTTGGCCAGTGCCGCCGCCTGGGCAGGGCTGGCGGTGATGACGGCGCCGCGGAGGGCATGTTCGAAGGTACGGCCGACGGCGAGTCCCTGGCCGCGCAGTCCGGCAACCTCTGCTGCGACGTCAGCGGTGGCGGCGTACTGGACGATGTAACGGCCGGCACCGGCAACAGGAGCGGGAGCAGCGGCCGCCGGCGGGGATGCCATGGAAAGGGCGACGGCGGAGAGCAGCGCCGTGAGGGCAGGCAGCGCAAGGAAGCGGGTACGAATTTTGGGGTCCTTCAGGAGGCGGGAAAGGGGTGGCTGTACCAAAAGGATAGGAGCCGGAAGCACGCGGCTTCCGGCTCCTTGGATGATCCTTCGCCAACCCTTGGCGGTTCCTGCGGACCGGTATCTATTCCTGGTTTCCTCCGGCGCTGGCGGCGGCGCCCACGTGGTTTCGCCAGCTGTGCTCGGGCTCGAAACCGAGCAGGCGCCGCGCCTTGTCGATGGAGAGCATCGTTTCGTGCTCACCCAGTTCCTTGGTCACCTTGACGTCGGGGAAGACCTCGGCGGCCAGGCTGGCGCTTGACCGGCTCATGACTGTGTCCGCGTTGGCGATGATGAAGGCTTCAAACCCCGGCTGGGCGTTCTCAAGAGCCCGCACTACTGCCTGCGCGCCGTCCCGGCCGTCGATGTAGCCCCACAGGTTCCATTTCCGCAGGGTGGCGTCGGCGTCGAAGGAGGGGAATTTGGCGTAATCTGCCTCGTCCATGACGTTGGAGAACCGCAGGCCCGTGATGCTCAGCTCCGGGTCCCACCGCGTCATCTCCACGGCCATCTGCTCCTCCAGGCGCTTCACCAGCGAGTAGGTGCTTTCCGGGCGCGGCGGGTATTCCTCATCCACGGGGATGTAGGGCGGGTCGATGTCGAACGGCAGCCCCAGGACGGTCTCACTGGAGGCGTACACCACCTTCTTGATGCCGGCGCGCCGTGCGGCCTGGAAGACGTTGTAGGTGGAGAGCATGTTGTTCTCGAAGGTGGCTGCGTCCGGAAGGATGCCCGGGGCGGGAATGGCACCCAGGTGCACCACAGCGTCGAACCCGTTGTGCCGGTCATCAACGCCCAGCAACGCGTCCACTACCTGGCCGTAGTTGCGCAGGTCCACCACCAGCAGTCCGGGGCTGCGGGCGCCCGCGCGGTCCAGGTTGAGGACCTGGTGGCCGTCGTCGGCCAGCCGGCGCACCACGTGCCGCCCGAGTTTTCCGCTTCCGCCTGTAACGGCAATTCTCATCAGTGTTTCCTTCTGCTCGAGTGCTTCACCGTGCGTGTTCCGGTCAGGACGGGGGCCGTGGGGCTGCAAGGAACTTTTCGACGGCGGCGATCGCCAGTGCAGTAATCCCGCCCGGGTCCCCGCTGCCGTTGACGGACACAAGAATGCCCCGGCCCGCGTACACCGAGACTACTTCATGCGTCTGCCGGTGGTAGAGGTCCAGCCTGCGCCTGAAGACGTCAATGGTGTCATCCGTGCGCCCCTGCTCCAGGGCCCGGCGTTGCATGCGCTGCTCCAGTTCCGCGTCGGGTGCCTGCAGTTCGATCACGGCATCCAGCACATGCCCCTGGGCCGCAAGCATGCGGTCGAGTTCCGTTGCCTGGTGCGCTGTCCGCGGATAGCCGTCCAGCAGGAACCCTTGCACCGCGTCGCCCTCCAGGAGTCGGTCCCTGACCAGCGCGTTGGTGAGATGGTCCGGGACGAAATGGCCGTCGTCCAGGTACGTGGCGGCCTGGTTTCCCAGCTCGGTCTGTTGGGTGACGTTGCTGCGGAAAATGTCCCCCGTGGAAACGGCCGGAACCCGGAAATGCCGCGCCAGGTGTTCGGCCTGCGTTCCCTTGCCGGACCCGGGCGGGCCAATAATGAGCAGCCTGGTCATGTTCCCGTCCCTCCGCTGCCGGGCAGCCATTGGTCCCAGGGCCAGCCCGCAGCAGCACCGGCGCCTGCTTCATTGTGCCGGTCATGGCTGGCCCTGCGCCAGCCTGAGCGCATTTGGAGGCAGCGAATCTGACAGTGTGGGCGGCCGGGGAATGTATATACTTCTGGTTATCGGTTTAGCAGCAGGCCGTTGGAAAGTTCGTCGATCCAGCGACCATCACCGGCTCCCCACCCAGTTGGGGGTTCGCGTGTTGCCGGCTCGTTTTGACCTGAACGAATGGCACCAGAAAACCGTGGCCAGCGAGTCAACAGCAAAAACTGATACATCGATTACAAAGCACCTGCATGAACTAGTCCTCAACAGCTCCGACGTTGAGGACTTCCTTAATGAACTGGCACAAGTCTCCGCACGCAATCTCTCCGAACCCGGCGACGAAATGCTGTGCGCCATCGCCCTTCTCCGGCAACGCAAAGCCGCCACTGTGGCCAGCAGCAGCCAGGAGGCAAAGTCGATCGGAGGGCTTGAACACAGCTTCAGCGATACCCCGGGCCTGACGGCTTCCACCGCCCAGGAGATTGTCCACGCCCCGGACCTCACCGCCGATGACCGCTGGCCAGACTACTCCCGGGCCGCCGTTGCCCAAGGGGTCCGCTCCGTGGCAGCCGTTCCTTTCCGCCTTGAAGGGGAAACCAAGGCGTCCCTGCTGTTGTACTCCCGCCGCGCGCACCGGTTTGAAGGCCGGGTGCTGAAGTTCGCCGAGGATTTCGTCAGCCAGACCTCGCTGGCCCTCCGCCTGGCGGTGCGGTTTGCCCATTACAGCGAAACGGCCGCGAACCTTCGGGCCACCCTTGAGTCCCGCACAGTTATCGACATGGCTGTGGGCATCATCATGGCCCAGAACCGGTGCAGCCAGCAGGACGCCTTCGACATCCTGAAGACTGCTTCCAGCACCCGGAACACGAAGCTGCATGACGTGGCAGCCGCCGTGGTCAACGCCTTGGGACAGGGACCGGCACGGACGCATTACGACGGCTAGTTCCACAATGGACGCGGCGGTCCGCGGCAAGCGTTTCCGCCGGTAGACTGATGCCAACTTTTCGCCGGGGGGCCTGATGGAACAGCAACGTGTTTGCCTTGTCGTGGAAGATGACGACGATATCTGCGGACTGATCGAAGTGGTCCTCACACAAGCGGGCTTTGAGGTCAGGACCGTGGGCACGGGGGCTGAGGCCATCGCCGCCGCCGCCGATCCCGCCATTGTCCTGGTGACCCTGGACCTTGGCCTGCCGGACATTGACGGGCATGTAGTGGCCCGCGCCATCCGGGAGGTCAGCAGCGCGCCCCTGCTGTTCCTGACGGCCCGTTCCGAGGGCGACGACGTGCTGGCGGGCATGGCCTCGGGGGCCGCGGGCTACCTCACCAAGCCTTTCCGGCCTCGGGAGCTCCGGGAGCTCGCCGGACAGCTCGCAGCGCCGGCGCCGCCGGTTTCACAGGAGCCGCACACCACGGGCAAATCCTGCTGTTAACGGGGCAAACGGAGACGGCGACGGCGGGATCCCGCCGTCGCCATCCGCGTTTGCCGATCCCTACTTCGAAAGGAAACCGAGCAGGGCTTGGTTGACCTCTGCCGCGTGGGTCCACAGCAGGCCGTGCGGGGCACCCTCGATCTCCACATACTCAGCGCTCGGGAGGGCCTTGGCGAACAGCCGGCCGGTGGAGTCGATGGGCAGGATGTTGTCCGCGGTGCCGTGCAGAATTAGTGCCGGAACGTCGATCTTGGGGATGTCGCCGCGGAAGTCCGTGACCCACGTGGCCTGTGCCGCAACCAAGGCGGTCGCCCCCGCTCCGGCGGCCACGTTCCAGCTGGCGTTGACGGCTTCCTGGCTGAGGCGCGGGGTCCCCAGGAAGGCGTCGGAGTTGTAGAAGTTCTTGAAGAAGTCGCCCAGGAACGCGTATGGGTCCGCCGTGACCGCCTCCTTGAGGCCGTCGAACACATCCTGAGGGACGCCGTCCGGGTTGTCATCCGTCTTGAGCAGGAACGGCTCCAGGGATCCGAGGAATGCGGCCTTTGCAACCCGGGACGATCCGTAATTGCCCAGGTACCGTGCCACCTCACCGGTGCCCATGGAGAAGCCCACCAGCACGGCCTCACTGAGGTCCAGGGCAGTCAGGAGCGTGTTGAGGTCCGCCGCGAAGGTGTCGTAGTCGTACCCTTCGGTGGTCTTGCTCGATTTCCCGAACCCGCGGCGGTCGTAGGTGATCACGCGGTAACCGGCATCCAGCAGCGCGGTGGTCTGCCTCTCCCAGGAGGCGCCGTCGAGCGGGTAGCCGTGGATCAGCACGACAGGCTGGCCCGACCCGTGGTCCTCGTAGTAGAGCTCGATGTCAGTGCTGTTCTCGGTACCTACGGTGATGAAAGCCATGGAGGCGGTCCTTTCGAGGCTGTGGAATCGGTGGGAGCCGGGCAGTGCTTGGCCCTGCAGTTCCTACTCTAGGGTGGTCCGCCATGCCGCGCGCTACCGGGAAGGCGTCGGAAGCTCGCATGATATCCGGGGGTTGGCGCCCATGTAGTTCAACGGTCCGGCTGCGATGGTCAACGCTATAGTGCTGGCCTCGGCGCAATTTCCCGGAGCCGAGCCGAAGTAACCGCGCTGCCAGGCGGCCACGCCGCCGATGATTAGCCAGATGACGATAAGTGTTCCGAGAATCCGCATGATTCCTCCATGGCCGCGGCGGCTGTGGGATCAATTATGCGGCAAAAATGCACCTCCGGTCCCGGGTGGTTCCCGGTACCGGAGGTGCATTTTTTGTCCAGGTCTTGCCTAGGCCCGGGCAGCCTTGCCGGGCAGTGCCAGCTTGAAGACCTTGGCCCAGGACGACCCCACCTGCTTCAGCAGCGGGCCGGTGGTGTACTTCAGGCCGTAGCGCTGGCAGATTTCGCGGACCCTGGGCGCCACCTCGGCGTACCGGTTGGAGGGCAGGTCCGGGAAGAGGTGGTGCTCGATCTGGTGCGAGAGGTTGCCGGTCATGAGGTGCATGAACTTGGAACCCGAGATGTTGGCCGAGCCGATCATCTGCCGCACGTACCAGTCCCCGCGGGTTTCCCCGTCGACCATCTCTTCCGTGAAGGTGTCGGTTCCTTCCGGGAAGTGGCCGCAGAAAATGACCGCGTGGGCCCACACGTTGCGGACGGCGTTGGCAGTGATGGTGCCGAACAGGGCCTGCTTGGCGGATCCGGTCAGCATTGCGACGGCGGGGGTGGCCGCATAGTCCTTGGTGAACTGCGTGACAACCTTCTTGCCCAGCGCCTTGAGGTCCTTGAGCAGGGCCTCCTTGGACTTGGTGCCTTCCTTGTACTCGGTCAGCTCGAGGTCGTAAATGGCGATGCCCCACTCGAAGACCGGCGCCAGGATGGCGTTGAACAGCGGGTTGGCCAGGTTGATGGGCTTCCACGGCTGGTTCTCGTCCATCCGGAGGAGGTTGTATCCGACGTCGTTGTCCTTGCCCACCACGTTGGTCCAGCGGTGGTGCAGGTCGTTGTGGGTATGCTGCCAGGACCGTGAGGGGGTGACGAAGTCCCATTCCCAGGTGGTGGAGTGGATGTCCGGGTCCCGCATCCAGTCCCACTGGCCGTGCAGGATGTTGTGGCCGAGTTCCATGTTTTCCAGGATCTTGGCCAGGCTGAGCAGGGTGGTGCCCGTGACCCAGGCGGCCTTGTTCTTGCTGACCAGGAGGGCGGCGCGGCCGGAGATTTCCAGGCCGCGCTGGATCTTGATCATCCGGCGGATGTAGGCGGCATCCTCGGCCCCGCGCTTGCCCAGGATCTCGTCCCGGATGGCGTCGAGTTCGCGGCCCAGCTCGGCAACCTGTTCGTCGGTGAGGTGCGCGGCGGCAGGCGGCCGGACGGCGGGGCTGCCGGATTCGGCGAGCTTGCCGGGCCGCGTCCGTGAGGTACCGGCGCTGGCTCCTCCGGCGGCAGTGGTCTTGGTGGGTGAGATGACAGACATACGTACTGCTCCTCAGAGTTCGAGGTTGACGGGCCCGGCGGCTGCCGAGACACACGTTTGGATCAGTTGGCCTGGTTCGCCATGGATTTCCCCGGTCCGCAGGTCGCGGACCTGCCCGGCCAGGAGCGGTGTGAGGCAACTGTGGCAGATGCCCATGCGGCAGCCGCTGGGCATCAGCACCCCGGCGTCCTCGCCGATATCCAGGATGGGGGTGTCGCCGTCGGCTTCCACTTCCCGGTCGGACGCTTCAAAGGTGACCAGGCCGCCGTCGTGTCCTACGCCGGCATTGAAGGTGGTGTTGAAGCGTTCGATCATGAGGTTGCCGGCCTCGCCGGCAACGGCGACGTCGGTCCCGGGCGCCCGGGTGGTCAGCGCGGCACGCTTCCAGAGGGCTTCGGCGTCGTCCAGGAAACTGTCGGGGCCGCAGGCGTAGGCGGCCCGGTCCTTCCAGTCGGGGCAGATCTCGTCCAGCTCCTTGGTGCTGGAGAAGTCCATGCGGCCCTGTTCGCCGGTGTACCAGTGCGCCAGCCGGAAGTTGGGGAACTGGTCGGCGAGTTCGGCCAGCTCTTCACGGAACAGGCTGTCACCTGGGGTACGTGCGGAGTGGACCAGTACGACGTCGGCGTCCGGGCGCCGCGGCACGAGCGTACGGATCATCGACATCACCGGAGTGATGCCGCTGCCCGCGGTGACCATCAGGAGGGGGCGGGGGTGCTCCGGGAGCACGAAGTCGCCCTGGGGCGGAGCCAGGAACAGGACGTCGCCGGGTTTGGTGGTGCGCACCAGGGTGCCGGAGACCGCGCCGACGTCGGTGACGGTGATGGCAGGGTCTTTTCCGGCCGGGGCGCTGAGGGAGTAGGAGCGCCAGTGGCGGACGCCGTCGAGTTCGACGCCTATGCGCGCCCACTGTCCTGCCAGGTGCGCCTTCCAGCCGCGGCCTGGGCGGAAGAAGATGGTGGCCGACTGGGCGGTCTCCTGGACCACCCGGGTCACCACGCCGCGCAATTGCCTGGCTGAGTAGACGGGGTTGAACAGCGCCAGAATGTCTTCGGGCGCCAAAGGGGTAGTAAGCACTGAGGCCGCCTGGGCCAGCTGACGTAGCCGGATCATGCGTTAAAGCCTAGGGCGGTGTGAGCCATATATCTCTCTCTCCGTCATATGACCGTTCCGCAGTCACACACTAGTTGTAGGCGCGAAGCCCCCACGCCGCACTCTAAGAGTAACGGTTCGGTCTCACAATTGGTTCCCACACCCCTATCTGCGGCTCCAGCCCAGGGCGGGGGCGACGTGCTCCACGATGCTGCCCAGCAACTTGGCGTTGAACTCCACGCCCAGCTGGTTGGGAACCGTCAGCAGCAAGGTGTCTGCCGCCTGCACGGCCGTATCGGCGGCCAGCTGCTCCGCCAGGACGTCCGGCGCGCCCACGTAGCTCTTCCCGAACCTGGCGGTCAGCCCGTCGATGACGCCCACCTGGTCGCGGCCGTCCCGGAGCGCGCTGCCGGCAAAGTAGTAGTTGTCCTCCTCGTCCACGATGGGAAGGACGCTGCGGCTGACCGAAACGCGGGGGGTTTGGGCGTGGCCTGCCGCCGCCCACGCGTCCCTGAACAGCTGGATCTGTTCGGCCTGGAGTTCATGGAAGGGAACGCCGGTGTCCTCGGTGAGCAGCGTGGAGCTCATCAGGTTCATGCCCAATTCCGCCGCCCACATGGCGGTCTTCCTGCTGCCGGCGCCCCACCAGATCCGTTCTGACAGGCCCGGAGACTGCGGCTGGATGGGCAAGAGGCCGGTGGCACCGCCGGCGTACCGGGGGTCCGCCTCCGCCATGCCGGCCCCCGTGATGGCCTTGCGGAACACGGCGGTGTGGCGCCGGGCCATGTCCGCATCGGTCTCCCCCGGATGCGGCAGGAAGCCGAAGGCTGACGCACCCTCCCGGGCGGGCTCGGGTGAACCACGGCTGATGCCCAACTGCAGCCTGCCGCCGCTGATCAGGTCCGCCGCGGCAGCTTCCTCCGCCATGTACAGGGGATTTTCGTAGCGCATGTCGATGACGCCCGTGCCTACTTCGATGCGGCTGGTGCGGGCGGCGATGGCCGACAGGAGGGGAAAAGGCGATGCCTGCTGCCTGGCGAAGTGATGGACGCGGAAGAATGCGCCGTCCACGCCAAGTTCTTCAGCGGCAACCGCCAGTTCGATTCCCTGGAGCAGGGCGTCCGCCGCTGTCCTGGTTTGGGAACCCTGGCCGGGGCCCCAGTGGCCGAATGAAAGGAATCCTATGCGCTCCATACCTTCCCCAACTGCGCGGCCGGCGGCGGCATTCCCGGCTGGCATGATGGCTGCGTGGGTATTCCGGAAGAAACCGTCAGTATTTTCAAGACCATTGGGCTGTTCGTGCTGGCGGCTGCAGCGGAAATCGGCGGCGCCTGGCTGGTGTGGCAAGCCGTCCGGGAAGGCAAGGACTGGTGGTGGGCCGGCCTCGGCGTGATTGCGCTCGGGGCCTACGGCTTCGTGGCCACCCTGCAGCCGGACGCGCACTTCGGCCGGATCCTGGCAGCCTATGGCGGAGTGTTTGTGGCGGGTTCCCTGGCATGGGGCATGGCCTTTGACGGCTTCCGCCCCGACCGGTGGGACATCGCAGGATCCCTGGTCTGCCTGCTGGGTGTCGCCGTGATCATGTTTGCCCCGCGGAGCGGCGCATAGGCCACGGCTAAACTGGCCCGGTGACCAACAGTGAGCAGCCGCCCGGACCGGCAGGGCCGCCGCCGCGCGGAAGAATCGCCGAACGGCTGCTGCCCGGCGGCGAGGAACCCGACCCCCGCTTCACGCTTGCCAACGAGCGCACCTTCCTGGCGTGGATCCGTACGTCGCTCGCGCTGCTGGCGGGTGGCATCGCCATCGAGGCGTTCACGTCCGGCCTTTTCATCGAGCCGGTCCGGAAAGGCCTGGCCGTCCTCCTGCTCCTGCTGGGCATGATGCTCAGTGGTGGTGCCGCCGTGCGGTGGCTTCGGGTGGAACGGAGCATGCGCACCAATGCCCCGCTGCCCCTGCCGCTCTTCGTGCCCCTGTTGGCCGGGGCAGGCGCGCTGGCTGCCGCCGTCGTACTGGTCTTTATCCTCTGGCGCTGAGCCTGTGGCATCCCGCGCCCCCGGCCACCATGGCGATCCCGGCCTGCAGCCCGAACGGACCGCCCTCGCCTGGGGCCGGACCATGCTGGCGCTGGTGACGGCGAGCGCCTTCTTCCTGCGCTGGCTTCCCACGTACGGGCCGCCCATCCTGGTGCTGCCGGTGATTTCCGGGAGCGCCGCCCTTGCCATTTACCTCACGCAGCGCCGCCGGTACCAGGCGAGGTCGCACGGCCTGGCGGGCGAAAGTATCGAGGCCGACCTGACTGCGGTGCTCTGGACCGCTTTCGCCGGAGTCGTCCTCGGCGGCCTGGGCATTGTGGTGGTCCTGGTCAGCTAGAACATCAGTCAGCTAGAACATCGGCAGGACGAAGCCGGCCAGCAGCGCCACCGAACCGATCGCCGTCAGGCAACGGCCCAGGACCGAGGCCGTCCTGCCCGCTTCCTCCGGAGTGGTGGTTTGCCACTGCGTTGGGCGCTTGGGGTGGTAATAGATGGGCAGGGTGTCCCCCACCGCCATGTCCCGGATGTCGTAGGGGGACATGGGTGCGTTGTGCACCTGGTGCTTCCGGTCGAACCAGCGGAACCCCACCCCGGTGGAATCGGAATACACCACGGCCTCGGCCACCTCCCACGGATGCACGAAGCGGCGGAGGAAACCGGTGTAGAACAGCAGCCCCAATCCGGCGGGCAGGCACAACCAGGTGAGCACTTCCAGGATGGGACCTGCCATATCGAGCGCAGTGGGCATGAAGTTGATGGTACAGCGCGGGGACTGGTGGCTTCAGCACCTGATCCGTACGCTGAAGGAGACCGGACCGGAGTAAAGGGGAAGCCATGAACGATCAGGATATTTTGACGCACATCCAGGCCCTGGTGGAGGAGGAGCACTCGCTGCGCGAGGGTTCCGGGGACGGGCAGGCACCGGACCAGGCACGCCTGAAGTACGTGGAGGAAAGCCTGGACCAGTGCTGGGACCTGCTGCGCCAGCGCCGGGCCAAGAAGGAGTCGGGCGAAAACCCGAACGACGCCGAGGCCCGCCCCATCAGCGAGGTTGAGGGCTACCGGCAGTAATGCGGATCGCAGTAGCGCAGATCATCAGCGGTGCCGATACCGCCGCCAACCTTGAACTGGTATGGGACTACGCCGCCCAGGCGAAGAACGCCGGCGCGCAGTTAGTGGTCTTTCCCGAGGCGACGATGCGCGCCTTCGGCCACTCCCTGAAGGACATTGCCGAGCCGCTTGACGGCCCATGGGCCAGCGAGGTGCGCAGGATATCCAAGGACCTGGACATCACGATCGTGGCCGGCATGTTCACTCCCGGGAAGGACGGCCGCGTCCGCAATACGCTGCTGGTCACCGGTCCCGGGGTGGAGGCTTCCTATGACAAGGTCCACCTTTTCGACGCGTTTGGATTTACAGAGTCCAAGACGGTTGATGCAGGGGAAGCGCCGGTGACTTTTGAGCTGGACGGGACGGTGCTCGGCCTGGCCACCTGCTACGACGTGCGCTTCCCCGGCCTCTTCACGGCGAACGCCAATGCAGGTGCGCAGGTGAATATCGTGTGTGCTTCCTGGGGCGCCGGTGAGGGCAAGGCGGAGCAGTGGGACCTGCTGGTGCGCGCCCGGGCGCTGGACAGCACAACATTTGTGGTTGCCTGCGGCCAGGGTGATCCCGAAAGCATTGGCGCCGGTCCGGCGGGTACGGCTCCCACTGGAGTAGGCCACAGCGCTGTTGTCACCCCCTTGGGCAAACCTTTGGTGGCACTAGGCGGCAAGCCCGAACTCGCCGTCGTCGATATTGATCCCGCAACCGTGGATGACGTCCGGGCCAAGCTGCCGGTGCTGTCCAACGCCCGCAGGTTCTAATCCCGTGAGGCGCCGTTCACGGCTCTGAAACAGAAGGCACAGGAGCGTACGACGGCGTTTCTCACCTTGGGCGGGCCGGGTGGCCCGTCGTGAAGGGGAACCTCCGCGGAAATTGCTGCCGCGGGCGCCTGCGGCCTGAGGAGCCGTTTACATGCCCGAAACATACCGGACACGTGAACTTCACGCCGGAGCAATTTGTGTAACGTGGCCGCAACTTTAAGCGGCACTGGCTGAAACACGCGGCGCCAAAAATGGATCCCGGGGGAAATGCCCCGGGGCCAAAAGGGACCCTGGGCCAAGATCACGTTGCGAAGGGACCCACCGGTGGAAATCACTGCCCAACACGTCTGGCTGATGATTTCGGCCGCCATGGTACTGCTGATGACCCCCGGGCTTGGCCTCTTCTACGGCGGCATGACCCGTGCCAAGGCTGCACTGAACATGATCATGATGAGCTTCATCTCAGCAGGAATCGTCGGTGTGGTCTGGGTTCTCTGGGGCTACTCGATGACCACCGGCGACGGCTTCCTGGGGCTCTTTGGAAATCCCTTCACCAGCTTCGGCCTGCAGAACCTGATGGGTTCGCCGGACCTCCTCAAGGCCGGTTACAGCGCAACGTTCGCCATCATCACAGTGGCCCTCATCAGCGGCGCCATCGCAGACCGCGCCAAGTTCAGCGCCTGGGCCTTGTTCGTGCCCGTATGGATCACGCTGATCTACTGCCCCCTCGCCTACATGGTGTGGGGTGGCGGCCTGATGAGTGCCGGCGGAGCCGTCACCGCAATCTTTGGCCAGGTGATCGACTTCGCCGGCGGCGCTGTAGTGGAAATCAGTTCAGGAACTGCCGCGCTGGTGCTGGCGGTCATCGTGGGCCAGCGCCATGGCTTCGCAAAGGACCCCAACCACCGCCCCCACAACCTGCCGTTCATCATGCTGGGCGCGGCCATCCTGTGGTTCGGCTGGTTTGGCTTCAATGGCGGCGCCGCAACAAGCGTTGAACAGGCCGGCCTCATCTGGATCAACACCCTGGTGGCCCCTGCCGCAGCCATGCTCACCTGGCTGATCACCGAGAAGGTCCGCCACGGGCACCCCACCTCCTTGGGTGCCGCCTCAGGTGTTGTGGCAGGTTTGGTGGCCATCACGCCTTCCTGCGCCAACATCAGCCCGGTTGCAGCAATCGGACTGGGCCTGGTGGCCGGAGCGGCGTGCTGCGTTTTCGTGGACCTCAAGTACCGCTTCGGCCTTGACGACTCGCTGGACGTGGTGGGCGTGCACCTCGGTGCCGGCCTTATCGGCACCCTGTCGCTGGGCTTCATCGCCCTGCCTGTGGACGGCCAGGGCGGCGGCCTCTTCTACGGCGGCGGTGTCCAGCAGCTCATCGCCCAGACTGCCGCCGTCGTCATCACCCTGCTCTTGTCAGGCATTGGCACGGCGGTCATTGCCCGGGTCATCAACAACACTGTGGGCTTCCGCGTCAGCCATGAGGCGGAGACCGCCGGCGTGGACCTGTCCGAGCACGCCGAGACCGCCTATGCGTTCGGCGAGATTGGAGCAGGCTTCAATCCCCTGCGCCAGGCACAGGCGCACATCCCCACCGCAGCGGCTCCCGCAGAACGGCATGCCAAGGAAGATTCCTTCGCGTAGGTCCTAGTCCGCAAGGATCTTGTAAAGCGCGCGGCGGGTTTCGTCCATCTTCTCCATGGCAGCAGCACGCTGCTCCTGCGTCACACCGGTGCGGAACTGGTGGATGGCGCCCAGGAGCTTGCCGATGCTTTGGTGGAAGTCCCTGTCCGCGCTGTCCGGTTCGGCGTTCCAGGCGTTCTCCATCTCCTCGGCGTGCTCCGCCACGTAGGCCCTGCCCGCGTCGGTAAGGGCGAACTCGGTGCCGCGCCCTTCGCTCAGCGCCTCGATCAGGCCCTCGTCCACCAACTGCTGCAGCGTGGGGTAAATGGAGCCCGGGCTTGGCCGCCACATTCCGCCGGTCTTTGCGGCGATGGTCTTGATCAGTCCGTAACCATTGGAGGGCGCCTCCGCCAGGAGCGAGAGGATGGCGGCGCGGACATCGCCGCGGCTGGCGCGCCTGCCTCCCCGTCCGAAACCCGGACCAAAACCGGGCCCGAATCCCGGGCCAAAACCGGGTCCAAATCCAGGCCCAAATCCAGGTCCGAAACCGGGGCCGAAGCCCGGGCCCCGGTGCCCGTGCGGTCCCCTGTGGCCCCTCCCCCGCTCGAAGCGCCCCTTGCCAAACTCGGGGCCCGGATTCCTGTCGTCGAATATGCCTTTCATGGTGGCATGGTCCTTTCATTTTTGAGGTCTTCGCTGCTTCATCAGCGATAGTTAACGATATGTCGGTAACTATCGCTGGTCAACGGTTTAGCGTGACCAAAACCTGACCTTCCAGCCCCTGTTTCCCCCCTTGTCAGGAGCGTATTCTGTTCCCACCTTCAAGGACGAGGGCTGAGGAATGGTGAAGAGGCGGAAGCGCAGGCGCGGCTTTGGCGTTGCCCTGGGACGGATCCTGGGGTTCCTTGCAGCAAGTGTCATGTGCGGCGTGCTGGTGGCCAGCCTGGTGGTCCCGGCGGTGGCAGCCGCGGGAATGGGTGTCAGTTCCTCCATTGGCTACTTCGAACGCCTGCCGGAGGAGTTGACGGTGCAACCGCCGTCGCAGGCTACGAAAGTCCTGACCTCCGACGGGCAGCCAATCGCAACGTTTTACGCGGAAAACCGTGTGCGTGTGCCGCTGGACCAGATGTCGCCCTTCATCAAGGACGGCATTATCGCCATTGAGGACAGCAGGTTTTACGATCACGCAGGGGTCGATCCGCAGGGGATCCTGCGGGCACTGGTGTCCAACCTGACCAAGGGCGGCGAGCAGGGCGCATCGACCATCACCCAGCAGTACGTCACCAATGTCCTGAACGAGGCACAACTTTCACAGGACAGGCCGGACGAGGTGGTCCTGAACGGGCAGAAGACCCTCGGCGACAAACTGCGGGAGATGAAGCTCGCCGTCACCCTGGAGAAGAAGTACACCAAAAACCAGATCCTCGAGGGTTACCTCAACATCGTGTTCTTCAGCAGCAACGCCTACGGGATTGAAGCCGCGGCACGCTACTTCTTCAGCACCAGCGCGAAAGACCTCACCCTTCCCCAGGCAGCCCTTCTGGCCGGGCTGGTCAACAGCCCCACCCTGTACAACCCCGCCACCAATCCGGACAAGTCGATCGTGCGCCGCAACCAGGTCCTCTCCGAGATGCTGCGCCTGAAGAAGATTACGCAGGCCCAACACGATGAGGCCGTGGCCGCTCCCATCGAATTGAAGATCACGCCGCAGCAGCAAGGCTGTGCCAATGCCGCCATTGCACCGTACTTCTGCGACTACATCTCGCACCTGATCCTGAACAACCCGGCCTACGGCCCAACGGAGCCTGAACGTGAGCGCAGGCTGTACCGGGGCGGCCTCACCATCATCACCACCTTGGACAGCAGGCTCCAGGCGGCCGCGCAGGCCCAGGTGGACGGGACCGCAGGCGCAAATCCGGACCGGTGGGCCGCCTCGCTGATAACCGTTCAGCCCGGCAGCGGCAAGATCCTGGCGATGGCCCAAAACACCACATTCCTTCCGCAACCCGGCAAGTTCGACACCAACCTGAACTTCAACGTGGATGCCAAGGACGCGCAGGGCAATGACCTGAACGGCGCCGGCGGATTCCAGCCCGGATCCACCATGAAGCCCTTCACTTTCGCGGAATGGTTGAACGAGGGCAAGCCGATCACCGCCGAAGTGGACGCATCGAAGCGGGTCTACCCCCTGGGCTTCCCGTGGAAGGACAGCTGCGGAAAGGTGCTGGGAGCCTACAGCACTGCGCAGGCAAACCCTGCCCTTGGCGCTGCCGACGACCTGCAGAACGCGGAAGAGGGCTTCTACCGGCGCATGCCCGTCAATTACGGCCTGTACAACTCGATCAACACCGCCACCTTCGCATCGGCCTCCCAGCTGGACTTCTGCGGCATCCAGAAGATGGTGGATGCCGTGGGCCTGCACAGCGGCCTCGACAGCAGCCCTGTCAACATGCACCAGCTGGGAAACCTGCTGGGTGGCACCGGCGTTGCCCCCCTCACCCTTGCGAACGCGTTCGCCACATTCGCCACGGACGGCCGCTACTGCGCCCCCATTGCTTTGGCCGAGATCACGGATGCGGCCGGCGCGAAACTGCCTGCCCAGGCTCCGGACTGCCACGACGCCGTCAAACCGGACGTGGCCCGCGGCGTCAACTCGGTGCTGCAGGATGTCCTGAAGAAGGGCTCCGGCGTCTGGATCAACCCCAAAGTGCATGACAAGGTTCCCACCGCGGCCAAGACCGGCACCTCGAACAACAACGGTTCCACCTGGGTGGTGGGGTACACCACCGGCCTGGTCACCGCGTCCTTCTTCGGCGACGCCCTGGAAGGCCAAAAGCGGGCAGGACAGAACGTGACCATCAACGGCACCTTCTACCCGCGCCTCGATGGGTTCATGATCGCTGGGCCGCAGTGGGCCAACTACATGCTCAAGGTGGCACCGCTTTATCCCGCTGCACCGTTCGCGCCGCCTCCCGCGTCGATGATTGGCCCCAACCCCAATTACAAACCCTAGGGCCGGTTACCTGCCCTGGGTGGAACCCCTGTCCTAGCCTGTCCCCTTCCACAGCCGCTTCCACCAGGAGCGGTGGGGCTCCGGCTCGGCAGGAAGCTCCACAACCCGCGCAGCACGCCGGGTGCGCCAGCGCCCCACTTCTTCCTCCACGTCACGGGTCTTGGTGATCACCGGGGGGCCACCCTGCAACTGGCGGCGGGCATCGATCACCCGCCGGTTGAAATCCTGCAGGAGATCCCGGACCTGCTGCTCCGTATACTGGGCGTCAAGCTTGGCATCGAGTTCCGCGTCCTCAGTGCGGAGCAGGATGGCGGCCGGGCCCAGGCCGCTGATGTTCTCCCGCTGGATCAGTCCCTTGACCCACCAGTCGGGATCGTACGATTCGCCCAGGCCGGGGATCGGCTTGCCCGCGTACTTGAGGTTGTCAAACTTGCCGTGCGCCATGGCGTCCCGGACCAGGTATTCGGCGCGGGCAGCGTCGCTGACTTTCCTGCGCTTCTCCCGCTCCTGGGCGTCGAGGGCATCCAGCGCGGCTTCCTCCTCGGCGCTGATGCCCGCGCCGCGGTGCGAACGGAGTTCCACCGCCCTCTCCAGGCGCTTCCGGAAATTCCCTGCCCCGCCGCTCATCGCTGCCACCGCCTTCCCTCGGGCTGCCTGCCTTCCAGTATTTCAGCGGCGGGCTTGCTCTATCAACGACCAAAGGCGGGTGGACGACGGCGGGACGTCCCGCCGTCGTCCACCCACCTGGCGCCGTGGCGAAGGTTCGCGGCGACCCGTCAGGCGTTGGCGTGCTCGGCGAGGATGCCGTCGATCTGGCCCACGGCCTCCTTGAGGCCCTCTTCCATGCCCATCGCCATGACCTGCTCCAGCTGTTCCTCGGACTCAAATGTGGACAGGATGGTCATTCTGGTCCGCTCCCCCGCGGGCTCAAGGGTGACTGTGGCGTGGCTGATGCCAAATTCCCCGGTGGGATTGCCGTCGTTGTCCGCAAAGCCGTCATTGAACTCGAGCTGGCGGGGCGCCTCGATGCTGGTGAACTCCCACCAGCCGTGCGCCTTATCCCCTTCAGGACCTGTCATGTAGTAGCTGGCCTTGCCGCCCGGCACGAACTCATGCTTGTAGAAGGTGGCCGGGTAGGTGGGCGGACCCCACCAGCGCTCCAGCTGCCGCGGGTCCTCGAAGAGCTGCCACACGCGTTCCACGCCGGCGTCGAACTCGGCAACCAGGGTGAGGCTCAGGGCCTCGGGGTTCTTATCCGTACTGATGACTGTCATGGCAATGCCTTCCTAACCTTCAGCGAGAATGTCTGCCATCCTGGCGGCGCGCTGCCGCCAGATTTGTTCATATTCATCGAGCAGCCGCCGGGCTTTTTGCAGTCCATCGTGATTGCCCCGCACGATTTGCTCCCTTCCGCGTTTTTCCTTGGTCACCAAGGATGCGCGCTCCAACACGGCCACATGCTTCTGGACGGCCGCGAAACTCATGGCGTAGAGGGCTGCCAGGCCCGAAACGGAGTACTCGCCGACAGTGACCCGGCGGACGATGTCCCGCCGCGTGGAATCGGCGAACGCCTGGAAGAGGCGGTCCAGTTCGGTCTCACTCAGCTTATCTACAACCATTTGGTTGTAGATTAGTCCTCGCGTGGACGCCCGTCAATGGGGTTTTGTAAGGCGACCGTTCGGCGCTGCCGCAGTGGCCGCCGTGGCCCTGCTGAAGCCGGGTAGTTTGAACCCTATGAGCATCCTCCTTGCCGGTGCGGGGCCTGATCCCCTGGGATTTCCGGAAGTCTTTGACCGGTTCGCCCTCGACGTCCGGGAGCATGCCGAACGGGGCCGGCCTGCCCGCATTGCCGTCGCAGTGCATGACCCCGAAGGAAACCTGCCGGAACTCGTGGGGGCCTATGCGGAACCCCTCCAGGCGAGGCTCAGGTGCGAAATAATCGCTGTGGCGCCTCCAGCCGTAAAGCGTGCCGATGCCGCCTTCGAGCAAGTGGATGCGATCGTGGTGGGCGGCGGTTTGACCCCGGCCTACTGGGAGGCTCTTCATCCTGTGGCCGCAGTCATCAGCAGATTGGTGGCCGACGGCGCGCCCTACCTTGGGTTTTCTGCCGGCGCCATGGTGGCACCCCAGCGGGCACTGGTTGGCGGATACCGGATCAATGGAGTGGAAGTGTGTGCCGAGGAATGCTCGGAGGGCCTGGATTCAGTGGATATCCGCGAGGGTCTTGGACTGGCGGGGTTCTCGGTGGACGTCCACGCCGCGCAGGCGGGAACGCTGAGCCGGGCGGTGGGCGCCGTGGCGGCGGGCCTGGTGGAACGGGCCGTGGCCATCGACGAGAACACAGCCATGGTGCTGGCTGCCGCAGGTGACCAGGACTACGGCGTCATTGGCAAAGGGAATTGCTGGGACATCCAGCGAACCGGAGGGGCCGCGGCCGTGTCCGTGCGGTCGGTGCTGACCGGCCGACGAGGTTGACCCGCAAATACGGCTAGGAGTCGAAGTGGGTGCGGATGCTGCTGCCGGACAGCTGCTCAATGAGTTCCCTGGCAACATCCCGAAGCTTGCGGTTGCGGTTGCTTGAGACCTTGGTGAGGATTTCCATCGCTTCCTCCTGTGAGCACCGGTTCTGCGCCATGATGACGCCACAGGCAAGATTGATGGCGGTCCTGCTCTCAAGCGCCGCCTCGAGATCTTCGGCCCGATTCTCTATGGTGTTGATGCGCACGGACAGCTGCATGGTGTTGTGCGCCGCCCCAGCGAAACCCACTGCCTTGTCATAGACGTCCGCGGTGAACACGTGCGGTTTGGCGGCGAAAAAGTTCAACGCCGCCCTGGCATCGCCCGTGATTTCCAGCGGCACGCCAAGGGAGCTGCGCACATTGTGCTCTGCCAGCTTTTCGTTGAATTCAGGCCACCGCGGGTCTTTTGCGACGTCATCGATCATGATGGGAGTCATTTCCCGGAGGGCACGGACGCAAGGCCCATCACCCAGGACCTGCTCAATGTGGTCAAGTTCCACGGCACGCGCGCTGCTGCCCGCTGCGGTGGCTGGACGCCGCCGGACTTTAAGCGTGACGGCGCACTCGATGATGTCGTCCGCAGCTTCGGAGACAGCCGCGGCAGCCATACCGGAGAGCCCAGACAGGAAATCCACAATGCCCTCCGCACCCACCAGGATTTCCTGCAGCTGGCGCACGGACTCGTTATCTGCTGAACTCGACATGGGGCAATCCTACTGTCACATCCTCAGGGCCGCATGGGGACTGACAGGTTGGCATATGCTGGAGAAATGCCCCAGCACCTCCCGCTTGACGAGCTCAGCACCGTCATTGCCCGGATCCAGGGATTGTTGTTGACGGAAGAAAAAGTGGGTACGGCCGTCAGCCTCCTGGCCCAAGCGGCCAAGGACTCAGTCCCCGGCACCATCGGCGCCGGTGTCTCCCTGCTGGACTCCAGGGGCCGCCGCACCAGCAGCGGCTACACGGACAGGGTGGTGGAACAAGCGGATGCCGCCCAGTACCGGCACGGTGAAGGCCCCTGCCTGACGGCCTGGGCAGCAGAGACTCCTGTCCTGGTCCAGGACCTCCATGACGACCCGCGCTGGCCGCTGTGGCGGGATTCCGTGCGGGACCTGCCCATCCGGTCAGTGGTCAGCGTGCCGTTGATAGCCGGCAAGGAAACGCTCGGCGCCATCAAGCTGTACTCGGCCACCCCATCCGCCTATGACGCGGGGAGCGTGCGGCTGCTTCAACTGTTCGCCGCACCGGCGGCCACCCTCCTGTCGCATATCCAGGGGACCGAGGCTCCGCACAAGATGACGGAGGCACTGCGAACGTCGCTCCACAGCAGGGATATCATCAACCGCGCCTGCGGCGTCCTCATGGAGCGCCTGGGCACGAGCCACCAGGCGGCGCTGGAGCAGCTAATGAACCAGGCGCGGCAGGAGCGCACCACCCTGCTGAATGTCAGCGAATCAATCCTGGCCGGGACGCCGGCGTCCGGGATTTAGGCAGCACGGATGGGTTTTGATCCACATGAACCGGAACAAAGACGCCGGCTCCGTGCAGCTATCAGGGCAGCAGACATCTCAGTGCCGGAGCTGTGGTTGAAGTATTTCGGCATGTCCGGGGATGCAGGAGAGTACGAGGTGGAGGCCTACCTGCAGGGCCTTCTCTCGCTGCCGCCGGTCCAGCGTGACCTGCTGGCGCTCGCCGCGAACGAGCTCATTGACGAGCGGCCCCGGCCACGGGCGCCGTACTCCAATGACTTCACAGCCGAGCCGCGGGCCGCGGAAGGGAATGACGACGGCGGGAGCCAGCCAGGTGCCGCCACACCTGGCCCCTAGGTGCAGCGCAAGAAGGACATGAGGCCCTGTTCCGAACCCCTTGCACAGGCGTAGTGTCGAAGACAGGAGATCTCCGGATGCAGCATCCGGACATTGAATTCCGGGCCTTCCGCACCGAGAGCAGGAGGCCGACAGCCAGCAGCAACGGTCACTGGCGCAAATTAGGGATCGAGGCCCTATGGCCCACAACGATGCACTCACCACAGCGGACGAGTACCAGGACCTACTGCTCAACACTCCGGAATTTTCAAAGTTCCTCCTGGGCCTGGCGACCATATCGGCATCGCAGCTGGGGGGTGACGGCGCTCCGGTGGAATGCACGGTCACGGTGGAGCGCGACGGTGCGCTGTCCACCTTTGCCTACAGCAGCGAAGAGGGCCGCCGGCTGGATGAGACGCAATACGCCTTTGGTACCGGTCCTTGCCTCACCGCCCTCCGTGAGCAGCACACGGTCTTAATTGAGGACCTGCAGCTGGACCAGAGGTGGGCCCCGTACACCTATGCCGTTGCAAAGCTGGGCGTCCGTTCGGTCCTGGCGGTCCCCATCCACACCGACCCCCTTTCCCAGGCGGCCCTGAACTGCTACGCGCATACCGTCCACGCGTTCGGCCCGGACACCGTCAAGCTGGTGGAGGACCAGGCCGCGTCGATGTCCCGCATCCTTCGGCTCGCCCTGCGGCTCCACGCCCCTGAAGTTTTCCCCGAGGACCTGCGCGCTGCGCTGAAATCCCGCGCGGTGGTGGACGCTGCCATTGCGCTGGTGATGCTCCAGGCCCGCGGCAGCCGGGATGGCGCACTGGAGCTCCTCCAGGCCGCCGCCAAGTCGGGCAACCGCCGGATCCAGGAAATTGCGCAGGAGATCGTGGCAAGGGGAAGCTTCAGCGCTGGTCCGGGTAAGGGTGAAGCATGAATGCCGAATGGACCGGGGGTCCGGACCAGTTGATCGAAGCCGACGAGCAGCGGCACGGAGCAGCACGCCAATTCCAGGACACCGGCGTTCCACTCCTGAAGTTGTGGACGTACTACTACGGCATCGGCGGGGACGTGGACGAACTGTCCCTCGACGCCTACCTCAACGAAGCCCTGCACCTGCCGGCGGCCCAGGTGGGGCTCGTTACCACGGCTCTGACCGAACTGACGTTGGATGATGCCGAATGACGGAAAATATGGGACCGCTGCAGGAACCTGGCGGCCTGGCCGATTCTGACTCCGAACAGTCCTTCCAGCGATTGGTCCTGGAGAGCCGCGACGTCCGTGACTTCCTTGCGGAACTGGCCGTCCGGGCAGCTTCCCGACTGTCCTCGCCGGGCAACAAGGTTCACAGTGGAGTGACCGTCATCCGGCACAGGAGGCCCCAGGCCGTGGCTGCCAGCGATGCCGCGGCCAGGGCCCTTGACGAACTTCAGAACGGCTTCGGTGACGGCCCGTGCCTCACGGCACTCCGAAAACGGACCACACTCCTGGTTCCCGACCTCGCCACCGAGAAGCGCTGGGAGCCCTATGTCAGGGCCGCCCTGGAGCAGGGGGTTTCGTCGATCCTCGCCGTTCCACTGGATCTTGCCGGGGATGCAGATGCTGTACTCAACCTTTACTCCGGCTGCAGCAACGGGTTCACGGCCGAGGACATCAGCACCGTGGAGGCGTTCGCCCATCAGGCCGCCGGCTCCATCCGGCTGATCCTGCGGATTACCCAGTTGAGCGAAGCACGGGAGGACCTGTCCGCGGCCATGCAGTCCCGCACGGTCATTGACATGGCAATCGGCGCCATCATGGCTGAAAACAGGTGCAGCCGGGAAGAGGCCTTCAACATCCTCACCCGGGCTTCCAGCACGCGCAACATCAAGCTCAGGGACGTGGCCGCGTCAGTCATCTCGTCGATTTCCGGGGAAGAAAAAATCCCAACCCATTTCTGCGATTAGCAGTGTGGTACCCGTCACAGGTGATGAGAATCACTCGCAATAATTGAGCGTTTTGGTTGAGCCGGCTATTCCCCCATGGGCACTATGGATAAGCGGGGCCGGAAACATCCGCCCTTGACATCCTGGTGACGCAACGAGGCCCACCGGTGAGCACAGGCCACCGACCCTCCGAGCGCGGACAGGCCATTGACCGGATTCAACCCCGGCTTGATACAGGAAAGTACTGAACAATGACGTTTAACACTGCCGAATCCGTGACCCTGAAGATCTGGGACCGTGCCGCACTCCACGAGACCCTCGATTCCGCGGTTACCGATCTTTCATCCCGCCACAACACCACAACGTGCCGGATCGCCGTCACCTGCAGCGGGCCCAACACGTTCACGCTGAGCGTGCGCGGCGAAGAGCCGGCACTGGTTCTCTAGCACTCCAACACCAAAGGCAGCGGACGACGCCGGACACCACCCGGCGTCGTCCGCTCTTTTTCTGCCCTTGGAACGGCGTAGCATTCGTCAGGTACGCGCAGCAGGACGGGGAGGACACGTGGATACCCAGCACAACGCCAGCCGCTTCAATCCCGGGTCACTGGCCGTCCCGGTCATCCAGGCGCCGATGGCCGGCGGACCCTCCACACCGCAACTCGCCGCCGCCGTCAGTGCCGCCGGCGGGCTGGGGTTCCTCGCGGCGGGCTATAAGACTGCGGCCGCCATGCGTTCCGAGATCGAAGCCGTCCGGTCGCTCACGGACCGGCCCTTCGGAGTGAACCTGTTCGTCCCCCAACCGTCGGTCATCAGCCCGGAGTCCCTGCAGCAGTACGCGGCGTCCCTGGCCGCCGACGCCGAACGCTTCGGTGTCAGCCTGGGAGAGCCACGGCATGACGACGACGACTGGGACAAGAAGCTCGAGGTCCTGCTGGAGCTCGCACCGGCGGTTGTTTCGTTCACCTTCGATGTTCCCGGTTCCGGGGTTGTCGAAGCGCTCCACGAACGCGGTGTCTATGTGATCGCCACGGTGACGGACCGCGGGGAAGCACTCCGGGCGCTTTCGGCAGGCGCCGATGCCCTGTGCGTCCAGGGCCCGGAAGCCGGCGGCCACCGGGGAACGTTCAAAGCGGCTGCTCCGCCTCCCACAGTGCCCCTGCACGGCATCCTCGAGGAGCTGGCCGATCCTGAGGTGCCGCTCATCGCAGCAGGCGGAATTGGGACGCGGGAGGATACGCGGGCTGCGCTCGACGTCGGTGCGGCTGCGGTCCAGTCGGGAACGGCTTTCCTCCTGGCCGATGAAGCAGGAACCAAGGCGGCGCATCGTGCCGCATTGTCGCCGACCGGGCGCTTCACCACCACCGCCGTCACCCGCGCTTTTTCAGGACGCAATGCCCGCGGACTGTACAACGAATTCATGCGGCGCCATGACGCGGACGCGCCGTACGGATACCCGGAGATCCACCACCTGACCACTCCCCTGCGCGCCGCGGCCGCAGCGGCTGGAGAGCCGGACTGGCTGAACCTGTGGGCCGGCATCAACTACCGGCATGCCAAGGAAGGCCCTGCTGCCGCGGTCCTGAAAAGCCTCGCGCCGTAAGGGCGCTGCACAGCCCATGAACGACGGCGGGCCGGCCCCTTTCGGAGCCGGCCCGCGGTGCGTGGGTGGTGCTTAGAGGGTTGCGGTGTCGATCACGAAGCGGTACCGGACGTCCGAGGCGAGGACGCGCTCGTAGGCTTCGTTGATCTTTTCTGCCGGGATGACCTCGATCTCTGCGCCCAGGCCGTGCTCGGCGCAGAAGTTGAGCATCTCCTGGGTCTCGCGGATGCCGCCGATCATGGACCCGGCGAAGGAACGGCGTCCGCCGATCAGCGCGAAGGCGTTGACGGGAAGCGGTTCGGCGGGGGCACCGACGTTCACCAGGGCGCCGTCGAGCTTCAGCAGGCCCAGGTAGGAGCTGATGTCGATCGAGGCGCTCACGGTGTTGATGATCAGGTCGAAGCTGCCGGCGAGGTCGCTGAAGGTGCTCTCGTCGCTGGTGGCGTAGTAGTGGTCCGCACCCAGCTTCAGGCCGTCTTCCTGCTTCTTCAGTGACTGGGACAGGACCGTCACGTCGGCGCCCATGGCGTGGGCGAGTTTGACGGCCATGTGGCCCAGGCCGCCGAGGCCGACGACGGCGACCTTCTTGCCGGGGCCGGCGCCCCAGTGGCGCAGCGGGGAGTAGGTGGTGATGCCGGCGCACAGCAGCGGTGCGGCGACGTCGAGCTCGATCCCCTCGGGAATGGTCACCACGAAGTCTTCGGTCACCACAACGTGGGTGGAGTAGCCGCCCTGGGTGACGGTGCCGTCGCGGTCAACGGCGCCGTAGGTGCCCACGTTGCCCTTGAGGCAGTACTGCTCTTCGCCCTTCTGGCAGTTGACGCACTCCTTGCAGGAGTTGACCATGCAGCCGACACCAACGCGGTCGCCAACGGCGTGCTTGGTAACCGCTGAACCCACCTCGGTGACGATGCCGGCGATTTCGTGGCCGGGAACCAGCGGGTACTGCTGCGGGCCCCAGTCGCCGCGGACAGTGTGGATGTCCGAGTGGCAGATGCCGGCGAACTTGATCTCGATCATGACGTCATGGGGACCCACCTCGCGGCGCTGAATGGTGGTTGCCACCAGGTCCTCCGTGGCGGACGGGGATGCATAAGCCTTGACGGTAGTCATGGTTCTCCTCTGATCTGTTGGGGGATTATTGAAATGCTACCGGGGTTGTTCGGCGCAAACCCCGGAAAAGGGCGGGCCAGCGTGGCCCTGTTGTACCTGGTCTTCGGAGTCCTACCCTTGGCGGCAGCCAGGGCCACGCGGATGGAACGGTTGGTCAGGGGCGGAGGAGCACCTTGATGGCGCGCCGTTCGTCCATGGCCTGGTAGGCCTCTGCGGCCTGGTCCAGCGGGAGTTCGAGGTCGAACACCTTGCCGGGGTTGATCTCACCTCTGAGGATCAGGTCGATCAGTTCGGGGAGGTACTGCCGGACCGGAGCCGGGCCACCGTGCAGGTGGACGTGCGAGTAGAACAGGTCCCGGCCGGGCAGCGCCACATCATGGGACACGCCCACGAAGCCGACGTGGCCGCCGGCGCGGGTGGCGTGGATTGCCTGCAGCATCGATTCCTGCGTGCCCACGGCCTCGATGACCGAATGTGCGCCGAGCCCATCTGTCAGTTCCTTGATCTTCTTCACCCCTGCGTCGCCGCGCTCCTCCACGATGTCGGTGGCCCCGAAGTCACGGGCGAGGGCCTGCCGGTCGGCGTGCCGGGACATGGCGATGATCCGTTCGGCTCCCATCTGCTGTGCTGCCAGGACCCCCAAAAGGCCCACGGCGCCGTCGCCCACCACCGCGACGGTCTTGCCCGGTCCCACCTCGGCCGCCTTGGCGGCAAACCATCCTGTACCCAGCACGTCGGAGGCGGCAAGCAGCGACGGAACCATGCCGGCGTCGGGCATGTCCGGCGTGGCCACCAGGGTGCCGTCCGCGAGCGGGACGCGCAGGTACTCAGCCTGGGCGCCGCCCACGCCCTGCCGGTGGACGCAGCCGCTCTGATAGCCCGCACGGCAGATTTCGCAGGTGTTGTCCGAGGCGAAGAAGGAACCAACGACGAACTGGCCTGGCCGGACGTTCTTTACATCCGCCCCCACTTCTTCGACCACGCCCACGTACTCGTGTCCCATCGGCACGGGCTTGGGCAGTTTGTCGGCGCCGCGGTAGGGCCACAGGTCGGACCCGCAGACACAGGCGGCAACGACTTTGATGACCGCATCCGTGGGCTGCTTGATGGCGGGCTTGTCACGGTCCTCCACGCGCACGTCTCCGGGAGCGTGCATGATGGTTGCGCGCATGCTGGGTCCTCCAAGTGGTGAATGACTGAAAGCGGACAATCCCATCAAACCCGGCCCGGGACCCATTAGCGAGGGTGCTGCTGTAACTGGTTCTGGCAGAACCTCCTTCGGGCTGGACCATCCGTCGTAACGTGTTCCCTATGGATAACCGAGCCGAGGTACGACAGTTCCTGTCCTCCCGCCGTGGGCGCATTACCCCGGAGCAGGCAGGCATCGAACCGTACGGCGGCCGGCGGCGGGTGCCGGGGCTGCGGCGCGAGGAAGTGGCCCGGCTGGCGGGCGTGAGCGTGGACTACTACACGCGCCTGGAACGCGGCAATCTTTCCGGCGTCTCGGACAGCGTGCTGGACGCCATTGCCGGCGCCCTGGAACTGGACCGCGCCGAGCACGACCACCTCTACGACCTGGCCCGTGCCGCCAACACCTCGGGCCGCAAGAGGGCCGCGGGCACGGGCGGTTCCGCGCCCTCGAAGGTCCGTCCGGAACTGCAGTACCTTTTGGACACCATCACCGGGGCGCCTGCCTTCATCGGCAACAACCGGCTGGACATCGTGGCCGCCAACACGCTGGGCTACGCCCTGTATTCGGACATGTACCGCGCCCCGTCCCGGCCGGCCAACCACTCCCGGTTCATCTTCCTTGACCCCCGCGCCCACAACTTCTACACAGACTGGGACCGGGCCGCCAACACCAACGTGGCCATCCTCCGCCGTGAGGCCGGCCGCAACCCCCATGACAAGGGCATCGCCGAACTCATTGGTGAACTGTCCATGCGCAGCGACGAGTTCCGCACCCTGTGGGCCGCCCACAACGTCCGCCGCCACTACGCGGGGACAAAGTTCTTCCAGCACCCGGTAGTGGGCCTCCTGGAACTGAACTACCAGGTCCTTGGCCTTGAAGAGGACCCGGGGCACACCCTCACCGTCTATCCAGCCACTCCCGGCAGCCCCTCCGAGGAAGCCCTCAAGCTCCTGGCCTCCTGGGCGGTCACCGAAAACATTGTGGAAACGGCGCAGGCAAAGGTCGGCAGCTAGGAAACTGCCCTGTCCTAGGAGTCGGCGCCGGGCTCGTAGCCGATGAGCCAGTGGAGTCCGAAACGGTCAATTACCTGGCCGTCGGACGCGCCCCAAGGTTTGGGGGCAAGGGGGTCCACTACCCGGCCCCCGGAGCTGAGTTTGTCGAACCACTCGTGCAGGACGCCGGCCTCGGCGGTACCAAGCAGTGACAGCATGACCCCTTCAAGCCGGACACTCTTTCCACCAGGCGGGGTATCCGAGCCCGCCAGCGCAATGGCGCCTCTAAGTTCGCCGTGGGCTATGGCGTCCGGAGCACCGTCGGTCCTGCCGAAATCCCGATTCGTGTGGAGCGACAGCTCGCCGCCGAAAACGGCTGCGTAAAAGCCCAGTGCCTCACGCGCCGTGCCGGGAAAGCTGACATAGATCTGGGGTGCGCTCATGCGCCCAGCCTACAGACACGTTTGCGGCATCCGCGGCGGCAAGAACCGGTGCCTCCAAAGGATCACCTCCCGGGAAGCTTTAGTCACATGAACTGCCGTTGCGGTTCCCTTAACCCAGGTTTCGGTTCGTGGCGCAGCATTGCCTGTTTTGTCGCCTGGATGGCGCCATAAGTAGCGCCGTTTCGCCGCGTTTAGGCTCCATTGCGCGCTGCTGGCCAACGCCGTGGCCGCCGTGTTTAGGTGTTTCCACGGCACCGGCCAGGCCGTAAGCAGAACCCCCGAGCACCAGCCAGAAGTACGCGCACACCGCCGCGCAGGCGGTCCCACCCACCTCCCACGCCTACCCGGGCACACACCCCGGGTGTCTTCGTCGTACCCGGAATCTTTCCCCGAAAGGAACTCCATGCCCTTCCCAGCATCCCCGCCCCGCAGCCCCGGCTCTCGTGGGTTCACCCGGCGCCGTGCCCTGGGCGCACTCCTGGCGATTCCCGCCGCCGGCCTGCTGTCCGCCTGCGGCGGGTCCGCCACCGCCGGCAGCCAACGCATCAGCCAAGCCGCCCTGGAACCTTTGGCTGCCTCCGTGCCGACCGGGGCCACCATCAAGGTGGGCGATCCCAGCATGAAAGTGGCGCTGGAACTGTCCGGCCTGGCCAAGGAACTGGACGGCTTCACGGTGGAGTTCGCCAACATCTCCGGCGGACCGCAGACCACCGAGGCGTTCCGGGCCAACGCCCTGGACGTGGGGTCCGTGGCTGACATTCCGCCCATCCACGCCACCTGGACCGGCCTGGACGTCCGCATCATCGCCGCCGGCTACCGCCTGGACGCCGTGGACCATCCCATTTACGAACTGGGCGTCGCGCCCGGAGCCGGCATCAGCCGGCTTGAGGACCTGCGCGGCAAGAAGGTGGCGTACAGCCCGGGCCAGGCCCAGGGCGCGCTGGTCCTGCGCATCCTGGACAAAGCCGGGCTCAAGCAGGAGGACGTCAAGCTTGTGGAACTGCCGAGCACCGGCGACGCGTATGCCACGGCACTGGCCAGCAGGCAGGTGGACGCCGCTCCCCTGGGCGGGGTCCAGATCAAGCGCTACCTGGCCAAGTACAGGGCCGACGGCGCCACCACAATCCGCCATGGGCTGCGCGACGATCCCAGCCTCCTCTACTCGCCCGCCAAGGTCCTGGCCGATCCCGCCAAAGCCGCCGCCCTTGCCGCCTACGTGAAGGTCTGGGGCAAGGCGCAGCGCTGGATCGAGGACCACCCGGCCGAGTGGCTGGAGGGCTATTACGTCAAGGACCAGGGCCTGTCCCGCGAGGACGGCCAGTACCTGATCGACGCCACCGGCAAACGTGACTTGCCGACCGACTGGGCCGGGGCAATCGCGCGGCACCAGGAAACCATCGACCTGCTGGCGCGCGAGCAGAAGAAGCCGCAGCTGACGGCGGAAGACCTGTACGACACCAGGTTCGAAGCCATCGCCGGCACGGCGTTCGCTTCCGCCGGGAAGGCAGCAGCATGAGCGCCGTCCTGGACCGGCCCGTGCTGGCCCCGCACCAGGATCCGGCATTGGCCGGGGCGGCAGACGTGCGGCCCGCCGGAAAGAGGCTGGGGCCCGGACGACGGCGGCAGCTCGCCTGGGTGGGCCCGTCCGCTTTGCTGCTGCTGTGGACAGCCTCTTCCGCAACTGGGCTCCTTGACCCCAGGATCCTGTCCGAGCCGTGGACCGTGGTGGCCACCGCCGGTGAGCTCATCGCGGACGGCAGGCTCCAGGAGAACCTGGCCATTTCCGCGCAGCGCGCCGGCCTGGGGCTGTTCTTCGGCATCCTGGTGGGCGCCATGCTGGCGCTCCTGTCCGGGCTAAGCCGGGTAGGCGAGGCCCTCATTGACGGTCCCGTGCAGATCAAGCGCGCCATCCCCGGCCTGGCCCTGATTCCACTGCTGATTTTGTGGTTCGGCATCGACGAGACCATGAAGGTCCTCACCATCACCCTGGGTGTCTTTGTCCCGGTCTACCTGCAGACGCACGCGGGGCTGCGAGGCATTGACCTGCGTTTCGTGGAACTCGCGCAGACCGTGGGGCTCAGCCGGGCCGGGTTCATCCGCAAGGTTGTCCTCCCCGGTGCGCTGCCCGGCTTCTTCCTGGGACTGCGCTTCGCGGTCACCGGAGCCTGGGTGTCCCTGGTGGTGGTGGAGCAGATCAACGCCACCAGCGGCATCGGCTACATGATGGAGCTCGCCCGAACCTATGGCCAAACCAACATCATCGTCCTGGGCCTGGCCGTCTACGGCATCCTCGGACTCCTCTCCGACGGCATTGTCCGCTTCATCGAACGAAAGGCCCTCTCATGGCAGCGCACCCTGGCGGGCTGACCGCCGTCGACAACCGTCCAACCGGCAGCCCTGCCGGCACGTCTGCAGCCGTTTCCGTCCGGAACCTGGTCCGCGGCTTCGGCCCGAAGGGAGTCCTAAACGGCGTGGACCTGGACATCGCCCCCGGCGAGTTCGTGGCCCTGCTGGGACCCAGCGGCTGCGGCAAAAGCACCCTGCTCCGTGCCCTCGCCGGGCTGGACCACGAGGTCCGCGGCAGCGGCGTGATCAGCGTCCCGGACCGCGTCTCGGTGGTGTTCCAGGACTCTCGGCTCCTGCCCTGGGACAGCGTGCTGGGCAATGTCACCCTGGGTGTCCGGGAGCCCGACGCCGAGGCACGGGCCCGCAAGGCCCTCGCCGAAGTGGGGCTCGCCGGACGTGAAAAAGCGTGGCCGCACCAGTTGTCCGGCGGCGAACAGCAGCGCGTGGCGTTGGCCCGTTCCCTGGTCCGCGAACCCCAACTGCTGCTGGCCGACGAACCGTTCGGCGCCCTGGACGCGCTGACCCGCATCAAAATGCACGGGCTGCTCCAGGACCTGGTGGCCGCCCACCGGCCCGCCGTCCTGCTGGTCACCCACGACGTGGACGAGGCCATCGCGCTTGCGGACCGGATCGTGGTCCTGGACCACGGCCGCATCGCCACCGTCCGCCCGGTGTCGCCGGAGATCCGCTCTTCCACCAACGCCGCCGGGCACGAAGCCCTGCGCCGCGACCTGCTGGCCGCGCTGGGTGTCTTTACTGCAGCAGGCGCCAAGCCAACCCGCACTGCTGAACCCGCCGCCGTCGGCCATTAACCCACCTCTACTTGCAAGGAGCCCTCCCATGACTGACCAGACCCCTTCCCGGCGCCAACTGCACCTGAACGCCTTCCTTATGAGCACGGGCCATCACGAAGCCTCGTGGCGGTTGCCGGAGAGCGACCCCCATGCCGGCACCAACGTGGGGCACTACCAGCAGCTGGCCCGCACCGCCGAGCGCGGCAAGCTGGACTCCATCTTCTTCGCCGACTCCCCTGTGCTGTTCGGCGAGGTGGGCCGGCGCCCGGCCGGCAAACTCGAGCCCACCGTGCTGCTCACCGCCATTGCCGGGGCCACCGAACGGATCGGGCTGATCGCCACCGCGTCCACCACCTACAACGAGCCGTTCAACCTGGCCCGCCGCTTCGCCTCCGTGGACTGGGCCAGCGGAGGCCGTGCCGGATGGAACGTGGTGACCACCGCCGGGCCGGACGCCGCCCGTAACTTTGGCGTGGACGACCAGCCCGCCCACGCCGTCCGGTACGAACGTGCCGCCGAGTTCATCGACGTGGCGCAGAAGCTGTGGGACAGCTGGCAGGACGACGCCGTCCTCGCGGACAAGGCAGAGGGCGTGTGGGGCGATGACGGCAAAATCCGGACCGTCGACCACGAGGAAAAGCATTTCAAGGTCCGCGGGCCGCTCAACGTCCCCCGCTCACCCCAGGGGCACCCGCTGATCGTGCAGGCGGGTTCATCCGAGGACGGCAAGGATCTCGCCGCCCGCTATGCCGACGCCGTCTTCACCGCCCACCAGACCCTCGCCGACGCCCAGGAGTTCTACCGGGACCTCAAGGCCCGTACCGCCGCCGTCGGTCGTGACCCGGAGACCATCAAGATCCTGCCCGGCATCGTGCCCGTCATCGGTGCCACGGAGGCGGAAGCCCTGGAGCTCGAATGGGAACTGGATCGCCTGCTCAAGCCGGAGTACGCCCGGATCCAGCTGGCCAAGACCCTGCGCGTGGACCCGGAGGACCTGCCGTTGGACCGCCAGCTGCCGGACAACCTGCCCAGCGAGGACGAGATCGAGGGCGCCAAGAGCCGCTACACGCTGATCGTGCAGCTGGCCCGCCGGGAGCAGCTCACCGTGCGGCAGCTGATCGGCCGCTTGGGCGGCGGCCGCGGGCACCGCACCTTCACCGGCACCCCCGTCCAGGTGGCGGACGCCATCCAGGAATGGTTCGACGGCGGCGCCGCGGACGGTTTCAACATCATGCCGCCGGTGCTCCCGTCCGGGCTGGAAACCTTTGTGGACCAGGTGGTGCCCATCCTGCAGGAGCGCGGTCTGTTCCGCACCGAGTACACGGGCCGGACATTGCGGGAGCACTATGGCCTGCCGCGGCCGGCCAACCGGTATGCGGCCACCGCTGCCACTGGACTCGCCTCCATCGGATCAGGACTGTGATTCGAGGACTTCCGGAGGGTACTGCCTAGACTGGCAGCTGAACGTTGATGCCAGGACTGGATAAAGGAGCAGGAATGAGCGGAGTAATCGTTGTAGGTGTGGACGCCAGCCCGTCGGCACGGAAGGCCGCGGAAGTGGCGCTGGGCCTGGCGGAGTCGTTGGGGGCATCCCTCCATGTGGTGACCGCCTTTGACGTCGAGAACGCCGAAACCTTCGGGGTGGGCTCGGATAAGGTACGGATCTCCAACGCGGACAGCTCGGAAATGGTAGCAAGGTCCCTCGGCGCATCGCATCCGGGAGTGGAAATCACCCACTTCGCTTCGCGCGGCAAGCCTGCCGATTCGCTCATCAAAGAAGCCATCCGCCTCGATGCCCGGCTGATCGTGGTGGGCAACCGCAGGATGCGCGGCATCGGCAGGCTCCTGGGCAGCGTCGCCAACAGCGTGGCGCACAACGCCCCGTGCGATGTCTACATCGCCAACACCTACGACGACTGACCTGACTCCCGCAAAAGGGGAGCGGACGACGCCGGGACCTCCCGCCGTCGTCCGCTCCCCTTTGCGCAGTGGCCTGGTCAGGCGCCGTACTCCTCATCGGTCACATGGTGGAGCCAGGTGACCACCTCGCCGTTTTCGTCGGCCTCGTGCATGGCGACATGCGCCATGAACCGCTCCGGTGTGGCCCCGTGCCAGTGCTCCTCGCCAGGCTCGATGTAGACCACATCGCCGGGACGGATCTCCTGGACCTCCCCGCCGCGCCGGGCCACCAGCCCGATCCCGTCCGTGACGTAGAGGGTCTGGCCCTTGGGGTGGCGGTGCCAGGCAGTCCGGGCGCCGGGGGCAAACCGGACGTGCGCGCAGCCGATGGCCGACTGATCGTCAGGGTTCCGGATGCCGTCAATCTGCACCGTTCCGGTAAACCATTCCTTGGGGCCGGTTCCTGTCTGGCCGCCGCTCTTGGTGTACTTCATCTTCTCCTCCTCAGGGATGGGTTATGTGGTCTGGCGGGCCGTGGCCCGGGATGTCAGGAATGACAGGACGGCGGCGATGGAAAGACTGGCCGCGGCGGCCAGGAATGTGGCCTGGTAGCCCGCAGAGTCGAACAGCACGCCCCCGAGCGTGGATCCGATGGCGATGGACGTCTGGACCACCGCGACCATCAGGCCGCCGCCGGCTTCGGCGTCGTCCGGCATCGCCTCCGCCAGCCAGCTCCACCAGCCGACGGGCGCGGCCGTGGACATCAGGCCCCAGAGGCCCAGCAGAACCACGACGGCGGCGATCCAGCCGCCGGCGGGAACGAGCGCTGCGGCAATGACCGCCATCAGCACCGGAATGATGACCAGCGTCCGGTACAGGCCCTTGCCCAGGAACCGGCCAATCAGCAGCGTTCCCGCGAAGCCCGCCACGCCGATCACCAGCAGGACGAGGGATACCGTGGCAACGTCCACGCGGGTCACGGTCTCCAGGAACGGGCGGATGTAGGTGAACAGGACAAACTGCCCCATGAAGAAGGATCCGCACGCAGCCATTCCCCAGGCGACGGGCCGGCTCTTAAGCCCGGCGAAAATCCCGAGCACGTTGCCGGATGCCCGTTTCTGGACCTTCATCGAGGGCAGGCTGATCCACTGCCAAGCCAGGGCAAGCACCGCTATGGGCACCAGGCAAAAGAACGCGCCGCGCCAGCCGATGAGCGAGCCAAGGTAGCTTCCCAGGGGTGCGGCCAGGACAGTGGCCAGGGCATTGCCGCCATTGAAGATCGCCAGGGCCCGCGGCACCTGGTGCGCCGGAACCAGCCGCATCGCGGTGGCTGCCGACATGGACCAGAAGCCGCCGATGACCACGCCGATGAGGGCGCGGCCCACCATGAACAGCAGATACCCGGGTGCGGTGGCCACCAGCGCCCCGGAGACCGCCATCAGCGCCGTCAGGCCCAGCAGCAGTGTTTTGCGGTTCATGCTGCCGGCCAGGGTGGAGACCGAGAGACTGGTCAGGACGGCGAAGACGCCGGAAATCGCGATCCCCTGCCCAATCATGCCTTCTGAAACCTGGAGTTCGGCGGCCATCGGTGTGAGCAGGCTGACCGGCATGAACTCGGAGGCGATCAGCGCGAAGACGCACAGCGACATCGCGAAGACACCGCCCCAGCGGGCCTGGTGGTGTCCGCGGGTGTCTGCCGGCTGCGGTTTGCTGGAATCGATGACTGTTGTTTCGGGGGGCATGTTCCCTATCAAACCGTGCTCCCCTTTCCCTAGCGAGGGCCCTGCTGAAACGGGTCTTGCCAGACCCCCCTTACGGCCCCCTTACCGCAGGGCAGCCGACGACGGGACCTCCCGCCGTCGTGCCTCATCCACTGCCAGGGGCTGGGGCTTGTAGACCCAGGCCACCAGCACCACGGAGATGATCATCAGCAGGAGCCAGGCCACCAGTTTCTCCAGGCCCACGGGGTGCCAGCCCTCCACCTGGCTGGGGTAGAGCCAGGCACCCGACCAGGTGGCGATGTTCTCAGCCAGCCAGATGAACACCGCCACCAGCAGGAACGAGACCACCAGCGGCATGCGGAACACCCGGCGGAACACTCGGAAGTGCATCACACACCGGCCATAGACGAGGACGACGGCGACGAGCAGCACCCAGCGCAGGTCCCAGATGTAGTGGTGGGTGAAGAAGTTGGCATAGATCGCGGCAGCGACGACGGCGGTGATCCACCGGCGGGGGTAGGCAGTGAACCTCAGGTCGAAAAGCCGGTAGACGCGCACCATGTAGGAGCCCACGGCCGCATACATAAAGCCACTGAAAAGCGGTACGGCCCCGATGCGCAGGACGCCTTCGGCATTGTAGGACCAGGAGCCCACGTCCGTCTTGAACAGCTCCATGATGGTCCCCACCAGGTGGAACAGCACGATGACCCGCAGTTCCCGCAGCGTCTCCAGTTTGAAGGCAACCATCAGGATCTGGATGATCACGGCGGTGATCGTCAGGAAGTCGTTGCGCGCCAGGCCGGCAGTGTCCGGGTACCAGAGCCTTGCTGCCATGAGCGCTGCCAAAAGCGCTGCGCCAAAGATGCAGGCCCAGCCCTGTTTGAGGCCGAAAACCGCGAACTCGACCATTTTTGCTTTGCCGCCGCCGGCCGGGGCTGCGGCCAGGAAACGGCGGGCCCGTTCGTCGATCCGCCGCTCAACCGGTGGTGAACCGGGTTTTGGGCTAGGCACTGATCCCCAGATGCTGGCTTGGCTGGGGGTTCCTTTTCAGGTCCCTGTCGAGTTCGCGCAGGCAGTAATCCTTGAACCAGTACCTGATGCCCGGCGGCAGCTTTGGGTAGGCCACGGCCAGGATGCGGAACGTCCGGTGGAAGCGGCGCTCGTGCTGGTCGCTCCAGGCCAGGCCGAAATCTTTCCGCAGCTGCTCGGGAAGGAGCCCGGCGGTAAGGAACCTGGCCGGAGGGATGATGGCGCGGTACCAAAGGGCGGTGTGCCTGGGAAACAGCAGGCCGCGGCCAACCCTCACACCGGGGTACTCCGCCCGCAGGGTGGAGACGCGTTCTGCCCAGTAGCGGCCGAACTCGGCCCGGTCCTTCGGCCACATGCCCGGCGGAAGCTGCAGGGCGGTGCCGATCCGCGCGTAGTCCCGGTACATCGCGTCGGCAGCGGCGTCGTCCAGCGGGCCGTAGATTTTCTCAATGATGGTGAGTGCGGTGTCGTAGAGCGTGGCCACCACCCAGAGCTGCAGCTCCGGATCAAAGGCGCTGTATCCGGCGGAGGCTTTATCTGCGGGCCGTCGAACGGGAACGTGGGCCCGGTTTACCCTGCGGCGGACCTCCTTCACCTGCTCGTCGTTTCCGTAGACCACCGCGTAGACGTAGGTCAGTGTGCCTTTAAGCCTGTTGACGGGGCGCTCGGTGAACGTGCTGTGTTCGGCCACGCCCCTGCCGATGGCCGGATTGGCAAGCTGCAGCAGGATGGCTCGACCTGCCCCAGCAAGCAGGATGCCTTCCGCACGGTAATCGGAAAATTCCTGCACCATGTCAACAGGGTACCGTCACCGCAGGAGGCTGAAACCGGACCTTTGGCCCGTTGACATGGGACGTCATGACGTCCCCGTACGCGCTTCAGGTGTGACGCGGCATGCCCGGGCGGGGGAGGGCTGAAGGACCTGCCTCTCCCCTCCCCCCGCCGGCAGCCGCGTTACCGCTCCAGCAGGGACACGTCGCGGACGGCGCCCTTGTCCGCGGAGGTGGCCATGGCGGCGTAGGCGCGCAGGGCAGCGGACACCTGGCGGTCCCGGTCCTTGGGCTTGTACCCGCCGTTGACCAGCAGTTTCTCGCGGCGTTCTGCCAGGATCTCGTCGGAGACCTCCAGCTGCATCGAACGCTGGCTGATGTCGATGCTGATGATGTCGCCGTCCTCCACCAAGGCGATGGCGCCGCCGGAGGCAGCCTCCGGGGAGATATGCCCGATCGACAGGCCCGAGGTTCCGCCGGAGAAACGGCCATCGGTGATGAGGGCGCACTTCTTGCCCAGGCCGCGGCCCTTGAGGAAGGACGTGGGGTAGAGCATCTCCTGCATGCCCGGACCGCCCTTGGGGCCTTCGTAGCGGATGACCACCACGTCGCCCTCCTTGATGGTCTTGTTCAGGATCTTTTCCACTGCCTCGTCCTGGGACTCGCACACCACGGCCGGGCCGGAGAAGGTCCAGATTGACTCGTCCACGCCGGCGGTCTTCACCACTGCGCCGTCGATGGCCACGTTGCCGCGCAGCACGGCCAGGCCGCCGTCCTTGGAGTAGGCGTGCTCCACGGAGCGGATGCAGCCTTCTGCGGCGTCGGTGTCCAGGGAGGTCCATTCATTCGACTGGGAGAACGCCGTGGACGACCGGACGCCGCCGGGAGCGGCATGCCACAGGGCCTTCGCTTCCTCCGTGGCCTTGCCGCCACGGATGTCCCAGTCGTCCAGCCAGCCGTCCAGGTCCGCGGAGTGCACGGAGTGGACGTCCTTGTGCAGGAGGCCGCCGCGGTTCAGCTCGCCCAGCAGTGCCGGGATGCCGCCTGCGCGGTGCACGTCCTCCATGTAGTAGGTCTTGTCCTTGGCCACGTTCGGTGCCACCTTGGCCAGGCAGGGCACCTGGCGCGATTTGGCGTCCATCTCAGCCAGGCCGTAATCCACGCCGGCCTCCTGGGCAGCCGCCAGCAGGTGCAGGATGGTGTTGGTGGAACCGCCCATGGAGATGTCCAGGGCCATGGCATTGTCGAAGGCTTTCGCGGTGGCGATGGAGCGCGGCAGCACGGAGTCGTCGTCGCCGTCGTAATAGCGCTTCACGAGCTCGACGACGGTGCGGCCGGCTTTCTCGTACAGCGCCTTGCGCGCGGTGTGGGTAGCCAGCACCGAGCCGTTGCCCGGCAGAGACAGGCCGATGGCCTCGGTGAGGCAATTCATGGAGTTGGCGGTGAACATGCCGGAGCACGAGCCGCAGGTGGGGCAGGCGTTCTCTTCGATCAGGTTGATGTCAGCATCGGAGATGGACTCGTCCACGGCGTCGGCAATGGCGTTCACCAGGTCCAGCGAGCGAACGGAGCCGTCGGTCAAGGTCACGCGACCGGCCTCCATGGGGCCGCCGGAGACGAAGACCACCGGGATGTTCAGGCGCAGCGCGGCCATGAGCATGCCCGGGGTGATCTTGTCGCAGTTGGAGATGCAGACCAGGGCGTCGGCGCAGTGGGCGTTGACCATGTACTCCACGGAGTCGGCGATGAGATCGCGGGAAGGCAGCGAGTAGAGCATGCCGCTGTGGCCCATGGCGATGCCGTCGTCCACGGCAATGGTGTTGAACTCGCGGGGCACCGCGCCGGCGGCGAGGATCGCGTCGGAGACGATCCGGCCCACAGGGGCGAGGTGGGTGTGGCCGGGAACGAATTCGGTGAAGCTGTTGGCCACGGCGATGATCGGCTTGCCGATGTCGGAGTTGGCGACGCCGGAGGCGCGCAGCAGTGCGCGGGCGCCGGCCATGTTGCGGCCATGGGTGACTGTTTTAGAGCGGAGTGCAGGCATGCATACCATCCTGCTGGGCCGGGCAGCCGGGTGGAAGACAGCGCTGCTACTAGTAGTAGGAGTACCAGAGTAATAGTATTTATGAGTGAGTGATCCTGGACGGCGCAAAGAACTTGGCCTCTTCCTGCGGGCGCGCCGGGATCAGGCGCTGCGGGCCGACTACGGTCTGCCGCCGATCGGCCGCAGCCGGGAGCGGGGGCTCCGCCGCGAGGAGGTGGCCTTCCTCTCCGGCGTCAGCGTCACCTGGTACACCTGGCTTGAACAGGGCAGGGACATCAGCCCGTCACGCCAGGTCCTGGAAGCCATCAGCCGCGCGCTGCATCTCTCCAACACCGGCCTTGGCTATGTCCTCTCCCTTGGCGGCTACGCATCCGCCGCCCCTGCCGGCCCCGCGGCAGACACCGCCCCACCCCATATCCAGCGGCTGATGGATGCGCTGGACCCGAATCCGTCCTTTGCCCTGTTCCCGGACTGGGGCGTGGCCGGCTGGAACAAGGCCTATGCGGCGCTGTACCCGAACATCGCTAGGGTGCCTCCGGCAGACCGGAACCTGCTGTGGCTGGTGTTCACGGACCCCTATGTCCGGGACCTGCTCCCGGACTGGGACACCACCAGCAAGCGGTTCCTTGCCGAGTTCCGCGCCGAAACCGGGCAGCGGCTCGGAGATCCGGACATCCAGTACCAGGTGGAGCGGCTCAAGGAAGCCAGCCCGGAGTTCCGGCAGGGCTGGGACCTCTACGACATCCTGGGCTTCGAATCCCGCGAGCGCCTCTTCCACCACCCGGCAGTGGGAGTCCTCCAGCTGGAACACCACCAGGTCTCCCCCTCAGACCGGCCGGACCTGCACATCGTTGTCTACACACCGGCCTTGGGCAGCGACGCCGCAGCGCAGATGACGTCACTCATGGCCGTGGCCGGCTAAACAGTCCCCGCAAGGAACGCGAGCGCGGCGGCGGCCTGGGCCCGGGTGGCCACGCCGAGGGTGGGGTCCACGGCGGGCAGGAACGACGGCGAGTGGTTGGCCGGGATGTCCGCGTCCAACGTGCCGTTGGCCACTGCCCGCCGGTAGGTTTCCGGGGGCACGGAGCCGACCACCCAGTACACGTAGGGGATGCCGAATGCGTCGGGGATGCGGCTGAAGTCCTCGGATGCTGTCTGTGGGGCGGTGCGGTAGACGGCGTCCGCACCGAACGTCCCGGTGAAGGCCGCCGTGACCCGGGCGTTGGCCTCCGGATCGTTGCTGGTCAGCGGGTATTGGTCGTAGTACTCGAATTCCGGTTCCTGCGGGGAGTCGGCAGCCGCGCTCTCGCCGCGGACAATCCGCTCGATCGCGGCAATCACCTGGCTTCGGAGCGCCACGTCATAGGTCCGCAGGTTGAGCAGCAGTTCGGCGCGGTCCGGGATGATGATGGCCGTGGCACCGGCGTTCACGGAGCCGACGGTCAGCACCGCGAACTCCCCCGGCGTAGTTTCCCGGGACACCACCGTCTGCAGGCGGAGGACAATCGAGGCGGCCAGGACCACCGGATCCACGGACTTGTGCGGCATGGAACCGTGGGCTCCACGGCCGTGGACGGTGATCCGGATGGAATCGCCTGCCGACAGGACGGGGCCCGGCGTGGTGCCGATGGTGCCCGCCTCTGTGGGCATGACGTGCTGGGCCAGCGCGACGTCAGGCCGCGGGATGCCGGCGGCCAGGCCGTCGTCGAGCATTACCTGCGAGCCCGCCGCCGTCTCCTCCGCCGGCTGGAACAGGGCAATGTAGGTGCCTTGCCAGGGATCAAGGTGTTCAGCCAGGTACTTCGCCGCGCCCAGCAGTGCCACCACATGCATGTCGTGCCCGCAGGCGTGCATCACCCCGGGATTGGTGGACGCGTAGGGCGCCCCTGTGGCCTCGGTAACTGGGAGGGCATCCATGTCTGCCCGGCCGAGGACGCAGGGACCTGCGCCCTTGGTTAGGACGCCGACGACGCCGGTCCCGCCAAAGTGCCGGACGTCAAAGCCCCAGCCGGCCAGCTTTGCCGCGACGGCGGCGGACGTTTGGTGTTCGGCCAGACCCAGTTCCGGGTGCCGGTGGAACTGCTCGTAAAGCGGAATCTGCCAGGATAGCTCCCGCTCGATGCCGTCGGTACCGCTGCGCAAAATTTCCATCGAAGGCTCCTCCCGGCGGGCTGCACCGGCCCTTCCGGCCACCATAGGCTGCGCCGGCCGATGGTGTCCATGAGCAGCAAGAAGCGGCCGGTGGCGGGAGATCCACCACCGGCCGCTTCCTTGCCCGCGGACGCTAGGCCAGCACCCCCTGCCGCACCACAGCCGGCTTGAACTGGGCACCCGCGCCCGGGAATACCGGCACGTCAATCCGCGCGTGGGTGTGGACCTCCGTGACCGTGGCCTTGGTATGAAGCGCAATCTGTTCCATGGTGGCCACCCACATACCATCCATCGACTTCACCCGCTCGATGAGCTGCTCCAGCGCCACCGCCTTGGACGGCCGGCCGGAGATGAACGGGTGGTTGGTCAGGACGAAGCAGCTGCCCTGGGAGTGGTGGGCCTCCGCTTCGAGAGTCCACATCTCCAGGACCTTGGCCGGGCTTTCGATGACGCCGCTGCCCGTCACGCCGGGGTAGAACGCGTACTGTTCCCAGTCGTCAAGGGTCCAGTCCACCGGAATTTCCACGATGTCCCGGGGATCGTCCGCGGCGACGGCAAAGCGGTAGGGGGCATCGCCGTCGAGCAGGCTGGAATCGTAGAGGAAGCCGCGGTCCGCCAGCAGCCCCGGGGAGTGCCAGTTCAGTTCCCACCAGGGCGCCCGGTAGCCCACCGGCCGGACTCCGGCCACCTTGGCCAGGGCTTCCAGGCCGCGGTCGATGTAGCCGGCTTCGGTGGCGGCGTCGATGCCCTGCATGGGCTCGTGCAGGTAGCCGTGGTGCGCCACCTCGTGCCCGCCGTCAACAATCTGCCGCACCGTGTCCGGGTAGGACTCGGCGGTGAAGCCGGGGATGAAGAAGGTGGCCTGGATGTCCTGGCGGGCCAGGATCGCCAGGAGCCGCGGCACCGCGACCTTCGGACCGTAGGACTGGTGGCTCATCAGCGACATCCGCCGGGTACTGGTGGGATCGTGGGCGATGGTGCAGGATTCGGCGTCCACGTCGAAGGTGAAGGATGCGGCGGCATTGGCGCCGTCTGGCCAGGTAATGGGATGCAGGGCGTCCGCGATGGCGGGCTGGTTCACGGGAAATCCTTTCGGCGGGCGCTGTGGGCGCCCGCCAGGGTGTGCGGGGAGAGGAGATTAGAGGGCGGGAAGGGCGGGAGAGCTCTCTGCCGCCTTGCCGTCTGTTCCGGGAGCGGCATCCGCCTGTTGGGAGGTGCGTGGCTCCAGGGCGAGGTAGCGGATGTGCTGCCGCGGCCCGAGGATGGCGTACACCCCGGCGCTGGTCAGTCCACCGGCCAGCCAGGACAGGTCCCAGCCGCCCAGGGCCACGGCGATGGGGCCCTGCATGATGGGGATCAGTCCGTACATGAACAGCCAGGTGGCGAAGATGCCGGCCAGGAGGGCGATGACACCGGCCCAGTTGACGCCGGGCAGCCGCTTGGTGCCTACGGCGTCGAACAGGCGCTCCGGCTCACCGGGCCAGCGCTTGTCCAGCCAGAAGTAGTGCACCAGCATGATTCCGCCCCAGGCGGCCACCCAGGCCACCAGGCCGATCAGCCAGGCATCGAGCACCGCGGCGAAGTCCTCCTGGAAGATGAAGAAGACGACGGCGGCGAGCGAGAAGACACCGACGAACAGGTTGAGCTTGCGGCGGCTGATGGAGATGTCCAGGGCCTGGGTGGCCACGGAGAACGTGTAGATGTTCAGGATGTTGGTGGCGATTGGGCCGTGGAGCACCATGAGCAGCACCGGCAGCGCCATGGCGCCGAAGTTCAGGACAATCAGCTTGCCGGGGTCGATTTCGCCGCTGTTGGTGGCCAGGCTGGCACCCAGGACACCGAGCCACACCACGGGGATGAACTGGCCCAGCACGGAGGCCAGGTAGACCTTCTTCTTGGGGACGCTGGTGCTGACGAACCGGGAGTAGTCAGCGGCGTAGGTGAACCAGGTGATGCCCCAGCCGATGCCGATGGCGGTCATGACGGCGCTCATGGCGGCGATGCGCTCGGAGCCTTCCAGGATGGCGCCGGCGGGTCCGGCGTAGCCCCAGTCGATGTCCATGCCGAACCAGGCCACGGCGGACATGACGGCCAGGATGAGGATGGTGGGCGGTACGGTCCATTTTTCGAAGGCTGCGATGGCCTTGTAGCCGAACCAGGCGATGGCCACCTGCAGGGCCATGATGAAGGTGGCGACGCCGATCTTCCAGCCGTAGTTGGGGGCGTCCGGGTCAACCCATCCGAGGGTTCCGAACAGCGCCATGACCAGGTCCAGGATGATCCAGGTGTTGACCGCGCACCAGCCGATGACCAGCAGGGCCTGAATGGCGGCCGGCAGGTAGTTGCCGCGCCGGCCGAATGCCGCGCGGGCCAGGACCATACCGGTGGCGCCGGTCTTCTGGCCCAGGAGGACGAAGCAGCCAAAGAGCAGCATGCCGATCAGGTTGCCCAGGACCAGGACTGTGACGGTGTCCGCAAGTCCGAGTCCCAGCTGGATGCCGAGTGCCCCCAGCACCCAGTTGATGGGTGCCAGGTTGGCGCCCGCCCAGATCCAGAACTGGCCGGATACCTTGCGTGTTCGTGCTGATTCAGGAATGGGCTGCAGCCAGGCTTCGTGGTCCACGACGTTGTGGTCCTGCGTGCCCTGGGCGGGTTGGCCGTGCGTGGCTGGTGAAAGCTTTTCTTGCATGGGGGCCTCCGTGAGGTGGATAAGTACCAAAAGGCTATGTGGCCCCCATCACAAGTAACAAGATACGATGTGTCGAGCAGATCCTCCTACTACGTTACGGAACGTCGTGTCAGTGTTTCTTGGCGAAATACTCGCCCACCCAGCCCTTGCCGCCGCCGACCCCCTGGTCCATCCGCTGGGTGCGGTGACCGACGCGCAGCCGGTCCGCTGGGTCCACTCCAGCGAGGTGCTGGACATCGCTCCCCTGCTCCGGGGCGGCGAACTGCTGCTTTGCGGCGGGATTACGCTGGCCACGGCCACGCCGGCCAAGCGCGAAGAGTACGTTCGCGAACTGGCCCAGCGCGGGATTGCGGCGCTCGCCATCGAGACCGGCGGCGCCCTGCCGGAAATCCCGGCCGGCATGCTTGCCAAGGCCGAGGAATTCGGCCTACCAGTGGTGGAGCTGCGCAAGGTGGTGCCCTTTGTGGGTGTCATGCAGGCCATCAATTCCATGCTGGTCAGCGAGTCCGTGGGGCACCTGCAGCAGGCCGACGCCGGCACGCGCGCCATGGCTGCCGAGCTGGCCCACGGTGCCTCGCTCGACAAAATCCTGGGCGTACTGGCCGGCATTACCGGCTCCGCCGTGACGCTCACCTCCCCGTGGGGAGTCATCATGGGCAGCGCCGTGCCGGAGGATTGGGAGGACGACGGCGATGCGGAGTCAGGCGGTCAGGACGCGTTTTCCAAGGTGGCCGGCGAAACAGTGGTCAGCGTGGACATCCCTGTGCGCGGGGTCCTCATGGGCCGGCTGGAGGTGCGCGTGCCGGATGCTGCGGACCTGGCCCTGGCGCAGGTGGCAGGGGAACGCGCTGTGGACATCCTGGGCCTGGCGCTGCTCCAGCACACCCCTCCCGGGCTGCATGCCCTGGCCGGCGCCGAACTGATGCGGGCAGTGCTCCACTCTGCCCCGGAGTGGCGCCTGGAGCAGCTCGCGCCGGCTGCCGGCTTCCCCATTGACTCCCCCGCCGTGGTGGCGGCCATCCACGCGGCATCACCGCAGGAGCTGCGTGGCACCGTCGAAACCTTCCTGAGCTCACAACGCATTCCGTGCGCGGCGTATTTGGACGACGCCGAACTGGTGGTCATGATCGGCCTGCCCTGCACGGACACTGCCGGTGAACGGCGGCAGCTCCTGGAATCGCTCCGCGGTCTGGAAGGGGATCATGATGCGGTGATCGCCGTCGGTCCGGTGGCGGGTGGGGTGGCCGACGCGGCCTGGTCCCTGGCCGAAGCCCGACGCACCTTGGAGGTGCGCCAGATCCGGCGCCGGAATGCGTCGGCACGCAGGCGGTTTCCGGCCCGCGGCCTGGTGGTGGTGGACGCCGACGACGCCGCCGTTGAGAGCCTCTCCCTGACCTGCCTCGACGGCTCGGCGCGCGAGGCGTTCGTCAACCGGCACCTGCGCGCAGTTTTGGAGCATGATGCGCAGCGGCAGTCCCAGCTGCTGGAGACCCTGCAGGTGTGGCTGGACTCAGGCTGCAACACGGCGCAGTCCGCGCGGGAACTGCACCTGGAACGGCAATCCATGCACCACAGGCTGCAGCGGATTTTCGAGCTGTGCGGCGGTGATCCAAGGGGCACCGGCCGGCTGGCGGCACTGCACCTGGCGGCCCGGATGGCCGGGCTGCCGTAACTGGCCGCAGGGCGCTCAGCGCCTGGTCCGGTACCTGGTCAGGACCACACCGTCCGGAAAGGTGCGGGTCTCCACCAGGCTCAGGTTCACCCAGTTGTCCAGGGCTGTGAAAAACGGTGTGCCGCCGCCCACAAGGACCGGGTGGGTGACCATCGCGTACTCGTCGATCAGCCCGGCCCGCATGGCTGCCGCGGCGAGTGTGGCCCCGCCGATATCAATGGGGCCGCTTCCTTCGGCTTTGAGCCTGGAAATCTCAGCGACCGCGTCGCTGGTGACCAGGCGGGTGTTCCAGTCGACTGCTCGGGTCGTGGAGGAGAAAACCACCTTCGGCATCTTCCGCCAGCGATGGGCGAACTCGACCTGCGCCGGTGTGACGCCCGGCTGCTGGTCGGCCGTGGGCCAGTGTGAGCTCATCGTCTCCCATAGTTTGCGCCCATACAGTGCCAGCCCCGTCGACCCCACCCGGTCGGACCACCATTGGAACAGCTCGTCACTCGGCGTACTCCAGCCGAGGTCGTCACCGGGCGCGGCGGTGTAGCCGTCCAGACTCACGTTCATGCCAAAGGCCAGTTTGCGCATGGCGCCAGTCTCCCGTGGGCCAGCAGTGGTTGTACAGACCTGCCAGCGTCAGTTTGCCGGCCTGCCGCCCAGGCGGGTGGTCACCTTGCCCGCGGCGGCCACGCAGGCCTCGCCCAGGCTCTCGAACTGCTCTTTCGACACCCGGAAGCGCGGGGCGGGGATCAGGACGGCAGCCACTACATCGCCGCGGTGGTCCCGGACGGGGGCAGCAACGCCCACTTCGTCCATGGACGATTCGCCGTAGTTTCCCGCCCATCCCCGTTGCGCCACGTCCTCGAGCCTGGCTTCGTAAGCCGCCAGCCCGGCGTCGTCCAGTCCCGGGAAGGTGATGGTTCCGCTGCGCAGCAGCTCCCGCACCCGCTCGGCCGGCAGGGTGGAGAGGAACACCTGGACGGAGGCGCTCATGGCGTCCCGGTAGCGCGCGCCAAGGGGCGTGGTGTGCTTGATTTGGTGGTGGCTGGCGATCTGCTCCACGCAGATCGCCTCGTCCCCGTTCCACAGCATCAGCGCGCTGGTCTCCCCGGTCTGCTCGGTCAATTGCCGCAGGACCGGGTACGCCACGCGCCGTTCCTCCATCTCGGCCAGCAACGGTCCGGCGACGGCGATGAGCCCCAGTCCCAGCCGGAACCGCTTGGTTTCCGGGTCCCGTTCCACCAGGTTTTCCTGCTCAAAGGTGGCCAGGATCCGGGAAACGCTGCTCTTGTGCATGCCCACCCGGTTGGCGATTTCGGTGACGCCCAGCAGCGGTTCGTCGGCCGTGAAGGTGCGCAGAACGGCGATGGCATTGACGACGACGGACGCGCCTTTGGCGTCCGTCCCGCCGTTGGTGCCGCTGCCGTTGCTGTCGGAGGTTGTTGCAGGAGTCATGGTGGACACCATCTTTCCCTATCGGTGACGGCAGACGCCGAAAGCGGCGCCGTGGCCCACGGCGCCGCTTTGGCTGTTCAGTTGGCTATCCCTGGATGATGTTGTGTTCCGGGCCGAACGGGAACTTGGTGATGTTCTCGACGGTGTTGTCCTCGCCGATGACCAGGATGTCGTGTTCGCGGTAGCCGCCGGCGCCGGGCAGGCCGTCCGCCACCGTGATCATGGGCTCCATGGACACCACCATGCCGGGTTCCAGCACGGTGTCGATGTCCTCGCGCAGTTCCAGGCCGGCTTCGCGGCCGTAGTAGTGGCTGAGGACGCCGAAGGAGTGGCCGTAGCCGAAGGTGCGGTTGGCCAGCAGGCCATGGCTGATGTAGATCTCATTGAGCTCGGCGGCGATGTCCTTGCAGACGGCGCCGGGCTTGATGAGTTCCAGGCCGCGCTTGTGGACCTCCACGTTGATGTTCCACAGTTCCAGGGAACGCTCGTCCGGCTGGCCCAGGAAGAGCGTGCGCTCCAGGGCGGTGTAGTAGCCGGAGGTCATCGGGAAGCAGTTGAGCGAGAGGATATCGCCCTGCTGCAGCTTCCGGGTGGTGGCCCAGTTGTGGGCGCCGTCGGTGTTGATGCCGGACTGGAACCACACCCAGGTGTCACGGACCTCGCGGTGCGGGAATGTGCGGGCGATCTCGTGCACCATGGCTTCGGTGCCAATCAAGGCCACCTCGTACTCGGTGATGCCCTCGCGGATGGCGTTGCGGATGGCTTCGCCGCCCAGGTCGCCGATGCGGGCGCCGTGCTTGATGACCTCGATTTCCTCGGCGGACTTGATCATGCGCTGGCGCATGGCGTCCTGCGAGACATCCAGGAGTTCTGCCCCCGGGAAGGCGGCGGCGATCTTCTCGCGGGTCAGGCCCGGGAGGAAGTCGTCCTCGACGCCCAGCCGGGAGGCCTTGACGCCGCGCTGGCGCAGAGCCTCCTGCAGGCCGAAGAAGAAGTTGTCGCGGCGCCAGTCGGTGTAGACGATGTTCTCGCCGTAAGAGGTGCGCCACGGCATGCCGGCGTCGATGTTCGCGGTGACGGTGACGGAGTCGTCCGCGGTGACCACCAGGGCGTAGTTGCGGCCGAACGTGGTGTACAGGAAGTCGGAGTAGTACTTGATGCCGTGGTAGCTGGTGAGGATGACGGCGTCCAGGTCCTTGGCGGCCATGATCCGGCGGAGCCCGCCCAGGCGGCGCTCGAACTCTGCGTCGGAGAACGTGAGCTTGCCCTTGGAGCCGATGTGGAGGACCTTGAGGCGCTCGAGTTCGGCGATGGACGAGGCGTTGTCGGCAGTGATAGTCACAGGGGTGGTGCCTTTCTAATGGATGCCAGCTGCTGTTGGTGCAGTCGGTGTTGGTTTGCGTAGTGAGGTTGGTTTAGGGGCCTCTGGTTGCTCAGAGGTGTTTGAGGGGCTTCCGCGACGTTTCGGCGGCGAACAGCACAGCCACCAGGGATACGGCGGAGGCGGCCACGAGGTACCAGCCGGGGGCCAGCTTGCTCTGGGTGAGTCCGATCAGCAGGGTGGCCATGAAGGGCGCGGTGCCGCCGAACAGCGCGTTGGAGAGGTTGAAGCTGACGGCGAAGCCGCTGTACCGGACCTTGGTGGGGAACAGTTCGGCAAGGAAGCTGGGCAGGGTTCCGTCGTTCAGGGTGAGCATGCCGCCCAGCAGGATCTGGACCAGGACGATGACCAGGAAGTTGCCGGTGTCCAGCAGCATGAAGGCCGGGACGGTCAGGAGCATGAACAGCACGGAGGCAGTGATCAGCATGCGCTTGCGGCCGAACCGGTCTGATGCGATGCCGGTGAGGAAGATGAAGCCGATGTAGCTGGCCAGGGCGATGGTGGTGGCCAGGAAGGATTCGGTGGACCCGAAGCCCAGTTCCTCGGAGAGGTAGGTGGGCATGTAGCTGAGGATGACGTAGAAGCCGACGGCGTTGAGCAGCACTGCGCCGCAGGCGATGACCAGCTGCTTGCGGTAGGTCCGGAACATGTCCAGGGCGGGGGCTTTGGGTGTTGATTCTTCCTGGTCAGCCAGGGCGCGGAAGGCAGGAGTGTCTTCCAGCTTGGTGCGGATGTAGCGACCGATCAGGCCCATGGGCGCGGCTAGGAGGAACGGCAGCCGCCAGCCCCACTCGTGCAGCTGTTCGGTGCTGAGCACCGAGCTGAGGAGCGCAGCGATCAGGGAGCCCAGGAGCAGGCCGGCCGCGGTGCTGGCCGGCACCACTGCGGCATAGAGTCCGCGCCGGTTGGCCGGCGCGTATTCCACCAGGAAGGCTGAGGCGCCTGCATATTCGCCGGCTGCGGAGAAACCCTGGACCACGCGGACCAGGAGCAGCAGGAGCGGAGCCAGCATGCCGATGGTGGCGTAGCCCGGGATGAGGGCGATGCAGAAGGTGGAGACGGACATGATAACGATGGACAGTGACAGGGCTTTGCGCCTGCCCAGCTTGTCGCCGATATGGCCCCAGAAGAAGCCGCCCAGGGGACGGACGAAGAAGGAAATGGCGAAGACGCCGAAAGTTGCCAGGAGTGCGGTCTGACGGTCGGCTTCGGGGAAGAAGACGGAGGAGATGACGGCCGCGAGGTAGCCGTACACGGCGTAGTCGAACCACTCGACGAAGTTGCCGATGAAGCTCGCGGTGACCACCCGGCGTCGTACGTCTTTGCTGGGCACCGTATTGTCCACGCCATGCCCTGCCCGGGCAGGAGCATTGTCGTCGTTGGCAACGACTCCTGCGAGGGGTGAGGTTGATTCTTTACTCAATGGAACCACCAGTGAAAGTAGGAGTTGCATCTGTTGCAACGTGGTTGTTTCAAGATAGGTCGTGATGCGCACCACAGTCAATAGGTGTCGCGCAGATTTCCGACCCGGATATAACCAATGGCAACACCAGTGCACTACACCACGAGGAGGGCACGCCCTCCTTCACGCTGTTGCAGCTATTGCAACATTGTTGACACGAGCGAATGCCAGTGGAAGACGGGTCCTAAGACACGGGCCAAAAACCCGCCTCTGCCGCATACTTGCGCCATGGACGTTGCAGCGCGAAAACCGGACCGCATCCTGCTCGCGCTTGTGGGCGTGGTGGCGGTGCTGGTGGTGATTGCGCTGGCTGTGGTGTTCACCCGGGGTGAGCCGGCCCCGCTGGATAAGTCCAGCCCCGCCGGAGTGGTCCAGCAGTACAGCAAGGCCGTGATCGACGGTGACATCCCCACCGCGGAATCCTTCCTCACCGCGAGCGCCCGGAGCAGGTGCGGCGGCTCCTATTCCGGCGAGCCACGCCCCGCCCGGGTGGTGTTCATTTCGACGACGGAGCGCGCCGATTCAGCCACCGTGAGGGTTTCGATCGTCCAGTCATCCCAAGGCGGACCGTTCGGGCCGTCAGAGTATGAGATGGAGGAGACCTTCCTGCTCCTTAAAGTGAATGGGAAGTGGATGATTGATCAGGCGCCGTACCCCCTGATGGCCTGCACCGTAATGCCGGTGAAGCCATGACGGCGCCCGCAGCCACCATGGCCCCCGCGCCAGCCAGCGGCCTGGCCACCCTCCGCCGGCTGATCCTTTACGTCCTGCTGTTTGCGTTGGTGGTCATCACGGCGTCAGGCCTCAGCGGACTGCTGGAACGCCTCTTCCGGACGGCGTCCACCCTCGCCGCGGGCGACGTCGCCGGGCTGGCCCTGTCCCTGGCCTTCACCCTGATCGGCGGCCCGCTGGCCTTGCTGCTGTGGTGGTTCGTATGGAAGAGGCTTGACGACGCGGCGGAGCGGACAGCCGCCGGCTGGGGGCTCTACCTGACCGGAATATACGCAATCTCCCTCATCATCGCCACCACATCACTGTTGAATATGGCCGCTGCCTTGATTGGCATGGAACGAAACGACTGGTCGTCTTCGTTGGCCAACGGCCTTGTGTGGGGAGCCATCTGGTGGTGGCACCGGTGGATGTGGAAGCACCCGCTCAAATCCCCGCGGCATCTCGACGATATCCGGGTGCTCATCGGGTGGGTCTTTGGCTTGCTGCTGGGCGCAGGCGCGGCGATTGCCGCCCTCGGCGCACTGCTGGACGTCGCCATCCGCGGCTTCATGTCCACTGCCACGCTCGAACCCTGGTGGTTTCCCATCCTCCGGTCACTCATTTGGGCAACCGGCGGCGCGGTGGTGTGGTGGTGGCACTGGTTCAGGGAAGGCGGGCGGCGCTTCCACACAGCACTGGTTGACGTCACCATCATCGCCGTAGGAATCTTTGTCGCCGGCATCACCGCGTTGGCCGGGCTGGGCGTCATCCTGTTTGTCCTCCTGAGGCTGGCGTTCGACCGCAGCGAGCCCATGAACGATCTGCTCGAACCGCTCGCCCCGGCCATCGCGGCCGCCGTCATCGGGGCTTTGGTGTGGCGGTACCACCGCACCGTGTCCGTCCACCGGTCCAACCGGACTCGCCGCGCCAGCCTTCTGGTGACCTCCGCCGTGGCGCTTGCCGCAGCGGCGTCCGGCGTGGGGGTCGTGGTTAACGCGTTGCTGGCGGCTGCGGTGTCGCCGCTGGCCGGCGGGGCGACGCGCACCCTGCTCTTGGGCGGCATCAGTTCACTGGTGGTGGGAGCGCCTGTCTGGTGGCTGGCCTGGAAGCCGAGGCACCAGCCGCGGACGGCCGCCGACATCCCGCCAGGCCGGCGCCTCTACCTGGTGGCATTCTTCGGCGTCAGCGCGGTGGTGGCGCTCATTACCCTGCTGGTCATTGGCTACCGGCTCTTCGAATTCCTGCTGGGTGACGTGTCGGGCGGAAGCCTTCTGGACCGTATCCGGGCGCCACTGGGACTCCTGGTGGCCGCCGGGCTGGTGGCGGGTTACCACTTTGCACTGTGGCGGCACGACCGGGCCCTGCTTGCTGCCGCGGCCCCGGTGCACCAGCGGGTGATTGACCAGGTCACGCTGATCAGCGGCTACGCTCCGGGCGCGGTGGACCCCGACGCTTTGGCGCGCGGCATTGCTGATGCCACCGGCGGCGCCAGGGTGAGCACCTGGCTCAGGGCGGACGACGACGGCGCCGGACTTCCGCCGTCGTCAGTCCTTCCACCTGGGGTGGAGGAGGTCATCCGGCAGGTGGCAACGGCCCTGGAGGGCGTAACGGCCCGGCATGTCCTGGTGATTGCGGGGCCGGGGACGCGGCTGGAAACCCTCCCGCTGATTGCCCCCGAAGGCGTTGCCGTCCCGGGCCACACCGTGCCTGGCCGGGTCCTACGGCCCTAGCTGGCCCACAGGCGGAAGCCTAGCGTTGGTGCTGGCAAAGGAGGCCGGCGATGGTTGCTCGGGCAGTCGGGAAGCGCGGTTCCGCTCCGGGAAGAACGAGCCGGCGCTGGCTCGGCTGCATCACGGCCGTCCTGCTCGCCGTGGCGGGATGTTCCTCCGGAACCACCACTCCGAGCAGCAGCCCCGCGGTCAGCACAGAGCCGGTTCAAGCATCACCAGCCACGGGTTCAGGTTCCGCGGCGTCGCCGTCCAAGCCCTTCTCTGACGCTGAACTCGAGGCCATGATCAACGCCGTGGGCCGGATTCGGAACCTGCAATTTCCCACAGCCTTTGATTCGGCCTCGCTTCGAAGCGGCGCCGTAAGCGGGTCCTTTCCCCCAACCACAATGGAAACGACCCCCGGGGACTGCCTCGTTCTCCTCCCCCAGGACCCCTTCACCCGCTGGGCGGACAAAGACATTGCTTTTGCCGAGGGCACCATGCCTCCGGCGGGCGGTCAGTCCACTCCGACGAGCACTGTCATGATTGTGCTGCGGAGCGCGGAAAAGGATGCCGTCGCCAAGGCTGACTTCGGCTACCCGGATGACCTGGTGTCCCGCTGCAGCCAGTTCGACCTGACCTATACGGCGCCCGGCCAAAGCTCCACGCATGCCCTCCACCTGCTGGCAGCTCCCACGATCGCGGAAAAGCAGCACGCCTTCATGCAGGTCACCAAGCCGAAGGGCCCCGGCGACTTCGGCTCCGTGGGGCTGCGCGTCCTGGACGGCACGCTGTCCGTCACCCTCAGCCTCGCAGTGGCAAATCTCAACTCGGAGTCGGACGCGAAGTCGGCCCTTGAGGCCATGTCCGGACTTGCCAGGGAGCTCATTGACCAGGCGCGGAAAGGCGCTCCGTCACTGGCAGCGCCGCCGCCAAACTCCCTGTCGCCGGACCAGATGGTGGCCCTCTTCAAGGGCATCACCGGCCCCAACGGGGAGCCTGCGAGCCTGCCCCAGGCCAGGGTGCTCGCCTCGCCTCCCGGCTCCACTCCCACTGGCTTTTCACGGCCGCCCGACACTGCATGCTCTTTCAATGAGGAGTCGTACGCAGCGTCGCTGATTGGGTCGGTATCAGGCCAGGGTGAGATTCGGGGAGCCAGCAAAATCGACTACACGGACTTCACCGCCATCAGCATGCCCTCGGCAATGGCGGCACCGTATCCGTTTGACTCCCGGGCAGAGCGGCTTCGCGGGTGCACCACTATCGAGGAACAATCGTTCGGCGGCGGCAGCCGGCCCTGGTCATCGGTTTCCGCCCTTACCACCACCATCGCAGCCGATTCCAGCTACGCCGTGGCTTATCAGCTCTCCGACGGGACCGGGGAGTGGCACGTCCAGAGCGGAGCGCGCAGGGGGACCTTGTCCATCGAGGCCAGCAGCCGGACGGCTTCCCAGTCCGAAACGCAGGCCAAGGCGGACGCGCAGGCGGCCTTCTTCGGCGCTGTTTTCGAACGAGCCGGGGAGTGAACTTGAGATGCGGGAAGCGGGGAGTATGGAAACCATCCTCAAGATTTGCCAAGTTTATCCTGCTATTGGATTAATCCTCTTCCTTTGGCTTTGCGGGGTGCCTAGTGTGGCACACATACTTGCCAAGGGGGATAAATGAATAGCACTGGTGAAGGTCCTCAGGACGCCGCAATCCAGGACACGCAGCAGGTGGCAGCGCCGAATTCCATGGACTCACAAGGCAACGTTACCGAGTGGACGTCTGACTGCCTTCTCACACTCAAGAGTCCCATCCGCTTTATCCGGGCCGACTGGCCCTAAACGGGGATCGCGCCGGCCGGGGACGGGCCACCTGGACCACCGGTATGACTCAGTGGAGCCATGTGCCCAACACGGCCAGCACACTGGTCCAGGTCGTTACCCGCCGTTTCAGGCCCGCCCGGCTTCGCCAAACACCTGCTCCCTGGCGTCGAAGCCAGGAGTCAGCTTGAGGCGTCCCGCTCAATTTCATCCGCGAGATCTTCCACTTCCTCGGGCCGGGCCTCAATGCCCGCTTCCTCAAAGCGCTCCTCAAGGACGTGTGTCACATCGTCCTGGACATGGCCCAGCTGGATGTCGTGGCGAACATCCTCGGCAATGCTTTCAGGCGTCTCATGGTGCTCGGTGCCGGCCACGATCTCGTCGTTGCCGTCAAAGGGGTCGTTGGCGCCGCCAGCTCCGGAATCAGTCATACTCCATCGTTACCCTTCGCTGTCCGGCAGTAAACGGGCAGTAGGAGCCAATGGAAACGGCCGACGGCGGGCGCGTCCCGCCGTCGTCCGTTTCCGTTGGGTGTCAGGAGACGTCGGCGAGAATCCCGTCAATCCGGGCCAGCAGGCCCGGCCAGCCGTTGCCCATGCCTTCGATGGCCTGCCTGCCCATGGGGGTGTCGAGGCGGAATCCTGCGTGTTCATGGTGGAGGATCGTCCCGCCGTCGGCCGGCTCAAGCCGCCAGGTGATGGTGGTGTCAAGCATGCCCTCCGAGAAGAGGAAGCTGATGGACTTTCCCGGGTCCACGGTGAGGACCTCGCACTGCTGATGACCCCACACATCCATGTCCATGGTGAAGCGGTGGCCCACCACGGGTGCGATGTCGCCGGGCGCCCACCAGCGGGCCAGCAGTTCCGGCGTGGTCAATGCGGCCCACACCGCCGTGGCGGGGTGCGGAAAGCGGCGTTCCAGCCGGATGGCGTTCTCGGTCATGACGGATTCTCCTCATCCAGAAGGTCTCCCAGCGCGTCCAGCCGCTGGTTCCAGTAGTGCTCGAAGTGCTTCACCCAGCCGCCGATCTCGGCAAGCCCGGCAGGCTGGAGGTGATAAACCCTGTTCCTGCCCTGCCGCTCCTCCCGCACCAGCCCCGCTTCGCGGAGCACGGCAAGGTGTTCGGACGCTGCCGGGCGGCTAAGGTCCAGCAGACCGGTGAGTTCACCGGCCGTCCTGGATCCCTGACGGAGCTCGTCCAGGATGACGCGCCGGGCCGGGTTGGCAACGGCGGCAAAGACATCGGGAAGCACCAGGACACTATATGTCGGAAATATCCGACGTATCAAGCGTTCGTTGAATCGGGCGGTAAGCAGGCAGAAGTCCATCAACTAAGCTCACTTTTGGTCGACCGCCACCGCGGCCCGGCTACGAATGATTTTTCTTGGGGGAAATTGTGGTCGGATCCAGTGGCGTTTCAAGGGCGGGTAAGCGGAAGGCTCGGGCGTGGCCTACGGCCGCAGTAGCCGTTTTGCTGTCAACGGGCCTGGGAGGATGCACGTACGCCGATCCCCCAACCGCAGCGCAGCCCGCCGCCGCTGATACGCCCACTCCGGCAGCTTCGGCCTCCGCCGCCAAATCCCTCCTCGGCGGAGAAACCGTGCGGGACTCGTTTGGCAACGCGGACTTTTACACCACGGTGGCAGGTGACACCTTGGCAGGGGTCGCCACCGCCTACAAGCTGTCCGAGCGGAAGATTATGCAATTCAATGCACTCGGGCCCGGAACCGGCCTCACTCCGGGCACCCGACTCCGCCTGATCCCTGACGGGCCGATGCCCGGAGCAAAGGGCCCCGCCACCGTTGATGCAGACGGAATCCCCACCAGCTACACGGTTGAGCCCGATGACACCCTGGGCGGCATTACCTACCGGTTCAACCTGACTGAAGAGCAGCTGGCCGAGGCGAACAAGGTTCCATTCACCTACGAAAGGGGCAGCATCTACTTCATTCAGGCGGGGAAAGTCGTTCAGCTTCAAAAGAAGCCGGTGGACAGCAGGTCCGGTGCAGGCGCCTCGGTCAACAATTCGTTCGGCCAGACAGTCTTTTACACAACCGTGCAAGGAGACTCGTTCGACGGCCTGGGCTACAAGTTCCGCTCAACCACCGCCCAGATCCTGCTGTACAACCCTGCACTGTCAGCAAATGAACCTATCCCCGCGGGCACGAAGCTTCGACTGATACCCGGCGAGCTGAAAATCGAGGGCGCCCAGGGAACCTTCACCGCCGACGACCAAGGGATCCCCCTGACCTACACCACCGCACCAGGGGACACCGAACGCCAGGTTTCCTTCCGCTTCGGCATCGACCAACTGCGCTCGGCCAACCGCCCGAGCACCGGCACAGGCGGCGCATGGTACGAATTCACCGACCTGCCCAACGGCGAGCTGGCTCCGGGCCAGACCATCAGCGTGGCGCTGGACAGGCCCATCAACAAACCCGGGAGCTAGCGTCCGCCCGGCGCCCTGCCGGGCAGAGACAGACTCTCCAGGCTTTAGCGGAGGCCGGGTTTAGCCCGCCTTCCCAGCCTGTAACCCACCCAAAAAGCGAGCAACAGCAGCCCAGCCGCGATCATTGCCAGGCCGGCCTGGGTCCCCCGCGTAACGAAGGCCGCGCCATTGGCGCTGAACGGCTGGTTGCTCAGCGGGGCGTAGGCAACCCAGCCGGTGAAATCCCGGTTCAAGTAGGCAATCACGCAACCGACCAGCACCGCGGCGACGCCCAGCAACGGCACGACGGCGGCAGGAACTTTGGCGTGCCCGGACGGTGGGCGTTCTTCAGGTGTGGTGTTTTCCCCCATGCAGGTGAGTCTAGCCGCGAGCGTCCGCCAGCCGGGAAGCGCCAACGGTGTACTCCCGCCACGTGAGAAACATCTGCCTCTCCTATTGCTGAGAAACCGCTTTCTCGATATGGTCCTTGTCAGCGCTCACAAGCACCCGGCGGCAAAGCGGCCCCGGAACGGGGCGCAGTTCATTCCAATGACGGAAGAGAGAACATGCGGAAAAGCAGTACGCACTTATCCATGTCTGCAGCCATTGCCGTGGCAGGAGCACTCCTCGTTGCCGGACCGGCAGGGGCTTCCCCAAACCCGGCGGCCGATTCCACCGCCCAGACCACCCAGACACCCCTTGAACGCCAGGTACTGCCGGCAGGAAACGGCTGGGCCTCCGAAGGAACCGGAACCACCGGCGGGTCAGCAGCCGAGGCCGCCAACGTATACGACGTTTCCACCAAGACAGAACTGCTGGCCGCCTTCGCCGCCGGAAACCAGGCCAAGATTATCCGGATCCACGGCAGCATCGACGCCAACACTGCGCCGGACGGCTCCCCGCTCACCTGCGAAGACTACGCCGCGGGCACCGGCTACAGCCTGGCGCAGTACCTCCAGGATTTTGATCCCGCCACCTACGGGCGGGACCAGGAGCCGGCAGGTCCGCAGGAGAATGCCAGGCGCCTGGCCGCCGCCAAGCAGGCAAAGACCATCCGGTGGGACATTCCCAGCAACACCACCATCGTTGGCGCCATGCCGGACAGCAGCATCACCGGCGCGGCCCTGCGCATCAACGGTGCCACCAACGTCATCCTCCGCAACCTCACGCTGAGGGACTCCGCCGACTGCTTCCCCGCCTGGGACCCCACTGACGGCACCGAGGGAAACTGGAACAGCGAGTACGACCTGCTGCAGGTCATCAACAAGGCCACGCACGTCTGGATTGACCATTCCGCTTTCACGGACGCTCCCAACCTGGACAGTTCGCAGCCGCTCTACTTCGGCCGCCCCTACCAGGTGCATGACGGTGCCGTGGATGTCACCAACGGCTCGGACCTGGTCACTATGTCCTACAACCGGTTCTCCGAGCACGACAAGCTGCTCCTGATCGGCTCCACCGATTCACCCACGCGTGGAGACCCCGGCAAGCTGCGGGTCACCATCCACCACAATGTCTTCGAAAACGTGGGCCAGCGCGCGCCGCGCGTCCGGTTCGGCCAAGTGGATGTGTACAACAACCACTTCAAGGTGACTGAAGACAGCGCCATCCCCTATGAGTACAGCCTGGGCGCCGGATTCAGCTCCCACCTGTACGCCGAGGCCAACGCCTTCACGCTCCCGGACGGGATCAGCGCCGCGGACATCATCGGCCGCTACAAGGGAACGGCAATCACCACCATCGCCAACGCGGTCAACGGCAAGATCACCGATCTGCGCGCGGAGTACAACGCGGCCGCAGCCCCCGCCGACCAGCTGGCCGAGGACACGTCCTGGACCCCAACCCTGCGTACCCACGTCCATCCGGCCCAGGCCGTGCCGGCGCTGCTCAAGGACTCCACGGGACCGGTCTTCACGGCGGGAGGCGACCTTTAATGGCTGCCATCCTGCCTAGCCGCCGCAGCGTCCTGACCGCGCTGGCACTCACCGCCGGGGCCGCGGCCTTCCCAGGAACGGGCATGGCGAACGCGCTCTCCCAAGCCGGCCCCGACACCACCAAACCGCGCACCAAGCCCGTCATCTTCGTTGTCGGGGACTCGACGTCGTCGGCCTACCAGCAGTCCGAACGCCCCCGTGCAGGCTGGGGACAGGCCCTGCCGCTCCTGTTGGGCCCGCAGGCAACGGTCTTTGACTACGCGTGGTCCGGCGCCTCCTCCAAGAGCTTCGCCGACGCCGGACTGCTGGACCGGGTGCTGGCCCTGATGCAGGCGGGTGACTACCTGCTGATCTCCTTCGGCCACAACGACGAAAAAGTGGCGGACCCGGCCCGCGGAACGCTTCCCGACACCACCTTCAAGGAGTACCTGGGCCGGTACATCGACGGGGCGAGGGCGCGCGGTGGCAAGCCTGTTCTTGTCACCCCGGTGGAACGCCGCCGCTTCGACTCCCTTGGCAATGCGAAGGACTCCCACGGAGCGTATCCGCAGGCTGTCAGGGAGCTCGCCGCCGCGACCGGCACTCCCCTGGTGGACCTCACGGCGTCCTCCAAGGACCTCTGGCAGCAACTCGGGCCGGAAGGAACCAAGACGCAGTTCCTTTTCCTGGCTCCCGGTGAGCACCCGCAGTATCCGCAGGGCTCTGAGGACAACACACACTTCCAGGCCGCCGGCGCCGTGGCCGTGGCCCGCCTGGTGGCCAGTGAACTGCAGTCCAAGGAGATCGTCCCGCCGGGCTACTTCCTGAACATCGACGCCGTCGCGGACCCCCTGCTGGAAATGTATTGGCCGGCCGAGCGGCCCGTGGATGTCCCGGTAACGCTCGACGTCGGCCCCGGCCGGGCGTTCGCAACGGTTCAGTCCGCCATCGATTCCGTCCCCTCGGGCAGCCTCCAGCGGACGGTCATCCGGATCCAGCCCGGCACCTACCGGGAGGCTGTGCGGGTTCCTGCGGACAAGCCGCGGATCTCCTTCATTGGCCAGGGTGGGCGGCCGGAGGACGTGCTGCTGGTCTTCAATAACGCCTCCGGCACCCCCAAGCCGGACGGCAGCGGGAACTTCGGCACCTCCGGCAGCGCGTCCGTGCGGATTGACGGGCCGGACTTCGTGGCCCGGAACCTGACCATCAGCAATGATTTCGACGAGGCCGCCAACATGGGGATGAAGGACCGCCAGGCCGTGGCGCTGCACATCACCGGGGACCGGTCGGTGCTGTCCAACGTCAGGCTGCTGGGCAACCAGGACACGCTGCTGGTGAATTCACCGGGTGCAGGCGTCCAGGCCCGGTTCTACTTCGAGGGCTGCTACGTGGAGGGCGACGTGGACTTCATCTTCGGCCGCGGAACCGCCGTGTTCAGTGGCTGCGAGATCACGTCGCTGGACCGCGGCTCCGCCACCAACAACGGTTACGTGACGGCGGGCAGCCAGGACCTGTCCATCACGTACGGCTACCTCTTTGACCAATGCCGGCTGGTCTCGGACGCGGCAAGGGACACCGTTCATCTCGGCAGGCCGTGGCACCCCAGCGGCGACCCGAAAGCCGTTGCCCAGGTCCTGGTGCGGGATTCCTGGCTCGGCGCGCATATCTCCGGAACGCCATGGACGGACATGAGCGGCTTCTCCTGGCGCGAGGCACGGTTCCACGAGTACAACAACCGCGGCCCCGGCGCGCAGGTTACGCCCGACCGTCCGCAGTTGCCCGAAGCTGAGGCGGGCAAGTACACGGTCAGGGCGTACCTGCAGGGGATGGACGGGTGGGCGCCGCAGCTCGCCGGTACCAGGGCGGACTGCAGCGTGGTGCCGGCGGAGGTGGTTGCCTAGCTCTTGAGGGGATGCCCGGTTCCGGGATGGAGCCGGGCATTTTCCCTGTCCAGAAGCAGGACAGGCCGCCGGAACCGGGGTTAGGCTGGGCGGATGTTGACCATTGGAACGATCGTCCTCGGCGTCAACCACGTTGCCGCCGCCACCAAGTTCTGGCAGGAGGCCATCGGCTATGTCCCCCGGGAACCCGGTGACGACACGTGGGTGACCCTTGTGCCGGCGTCGGGCCCGGGCGCGTCACTGTCCCTCATGCTCAGCGAAACCCCGGTCCAGGCCTACCCTCGGATCCATCTGGATCTCTATGCGGACGACCAGGATGCGGAGGTGGAGCGACTGGTATCCCTCGGAGCCAAGCACGTGGACTGGGACATGTACCCCGATGACCCCGACTTCGTGGTCCTCGAGGATCCGGACGGAAATCGGTTCTGCGTCATCGACAAAAGCCCTCGGTAGAACCGCCGTCGGGAACAAGCCCGCCGTCCAGGCCGTTGGCAACCGTACGACACCTGCCGCATTCCATGTGGCGGCAGCGACGGAAGGAACCTCATGGTCAGGGCTATCTGGAACGGAAAAGTCATCGCCGAGTCCGCGGACACGGTGGTGGTGGAGGGCAACCACTACTTCCCGCGGGACGCCGTCAACCCCGGTTACCTGCGGGACAGCGACAAGAACACCTTCTGCCCATGGAAGGGGCAGGCCAGCTACCACACGCTGGAAGTGGACGGCCAGCGGAACGACGCCGCCGCCTGGTACTATCCCGACCCCAAGGACAAGGCCAAACACATCGAGGACCGGATCGCATTCTGGCGCGGCGTCACCATCGAGGACTAGCAGGCGCACGTAGAAGGACGACGGCGGGTGGGCACCCGCCGTCGTCCTTCCTGCGTCATTGCTGTTACTGGCTTAAGGGCGGGCGGCCAGGCTAGGAGTTCCAGCCGCCCGCTGGCCCGGTCAGCGCCGATTCTTGCGGGGCTTCACAACATTGAGTTCGCCACTCTCATGCTTTGCTTTTTTGTCAGCCCGTTTTTCGAGGATCGACTTGCCGACTTTCTTTGCGGCGCTGCTTCTGGGGGATTTTCCGGACATCGGAATCACGCCTTTCCTTGCTCGCGTACCCGCAACCCTACGCCCTTTTATTTTTTTAGCCAGCCCTACGGGAGTCCCGCTATTCGGGGCGTTTGCCTGCTGGCACGGCACTCATAGCATGACGGATCCGGTTACGAAAAATTCCTCAATTGACGGCCAGTAGGGATCTCCAGGCTTTCCTTGTCATTTCCAGGAATATCAACAAAAACATTAATGAACAGGTTTTCCGACGCAATGTCACCACTGCTTGGCTCCGCAAATCCCGCAGTAAAATATTCGGCCTTAGCACCAAAACCCGGTGAGCTGCTGGGCAAGCACTTCGCCTTGGAGGTACCCCGCGCGTGCGGCTGCCGGTCGCAGTGAAATGTCCATCGCATTGGCGCCGAACATGTGCTCGGCGTCGCCGTCCGGGAAGACCGTTTCCACCCTGCTCCCGCCCGCCCGCAGCTCCTCCACCTGCGCCGCGAGCTGCATGCCCCACTCCAGCGGCATCCGGGTCCTGCCGCTGAAGGGCGAGAGCACCAGGACGCGTCCGTGTCCCGCCGCAAGGTCGGCATTTTCGTTGCGCCGGTACCCGCCGTCGATATAGCGCCTGTCCCCGATCCCGTAGGCGAACCCGCTCGCACAGCTGGCGGCGACGGCGTCCACCAGGTCCACCCCGGTGCTGCGGTCGAACACCGCCGGTTCGCCGGTTCGGGCATCAACGGCCGTGGTGAGCAGCCTGTGGTGCGGCCAATCCAAGCCTGGCAGCCGCGCGGCCACGGTCTCGCGCCAGCGTGCGGTGGCGTCATAGGCTGAGGCCAGGTCCAGGGCCAGCGCACCCATCCTGCGGCGCATGTCCGCCGCATCGTCGGAGGAGGCGATGATCCTGCCCGTCCGTTCCAGGTGATCAGAGACCGGCCTGGCGGGAGCGGGTCCATTGCCGGGTGCAGGCGGAGCAGTCCGGGGCAGGGGCGTGTCAAGGACCGCGGCATAGAGGTCGGTGAGCCCGGCGCCGGCAATCTGCGCCGCTGCGGTGGACCCGGCCGAGGTGCCGACGACCAGGTCCGCGTCCGCCACGTCCAGGCCGGCATCGGCCAGCCCGGCGAGAACGCCGATCAGCCACGCATTGCCGGTTGATCCGCCGCCGCCAAGGACCAGTGCGCGCCCGGAAGCCGCCGTCGGGGTGGGGTGAGGAGTTGAAGAGGGTGTTGGGTTCATGGGAGTCGCCTTTCGCGAATAGCCTGTTTCGGCACTCCCGGCGGCGGCTGGGTCAGCCGCGCGATCGTGGGCTGCGGGGAGCACCCATTGCGGATACAGCATTCATGGGTCTCACCTCCTGCGGTCGGGTCACGATCACGGGAATCATGGCACAGCCGTGAAGCGGGCGCAACAGGTACATTTGAGGGCGATGATTCGCATAGACCGGGACAGCCCCACGTGTGACGACGTCCACCTCCTCCTCAGCGAGCACCTGGCAGACATGTTTGCTACATCGCCTGCCGAGAGCGTCCACGCCCTGGACCACTCGGCGCTGTCCGCCCCCTCGATTACGTTCTGGACGGCCAGGGAAGACGGCAAGCTGCTGGGGTGTGGCGCGCTCAAGCTCCTGGACTCCCCCACCGGCCGGGCAAGGCACGGCGAGATCAAGTCCATGCGCACCAGGGCCACTGCGCGGGGACGGGGTGTGGCCACCCTCATGCTCAGGCATATCCTGGACGACGCCCGTGCACGGAACCTTGAGCACGTCTATCTGGAGACGGGAACCGAGGACTACTTCGCTCCCGCCCGCCGCCTTTACGCCCGGCACGGTTTCACGAAGTGCCCGCCCTTTGCCGACTACGTCCTGGACCCCAACAGCTTGTTCATGGAGCTTCGGCTTTAGCTTCGGCCACGAACGGCTTGGGGCGTGCAGGGAGGTCCTGGTGTAACCCGTCTTGGCAGGGCCCTTGTTACCGACGGGCACGGACCGTTGGATGGAAGGACGCCGGAAAGACAGGGAGCAGCTCACCCCATGAAGCAACCCGCAATCAGGCTGCCGCGGCTCAAGGTACCCCTCCTGGCCCTCGTGTTCGCCGCCGCCATCACCTCCTGCAGCGGCCGGGACGGGGCCCGTCCGGCGGACCAACCGCTGACGACGGCGACACGAACGGCACCAGCGACACCAACCACCGAAGGTACTGCCACGATGACCAGCTCCCCGGCAACTAATGGCGCGACGATCAGCATCGACATCAACGGCCAGCCGGTCCGAGGCGTCCTTGACAGCAACACCACCGCCCGGGCCTTGCTCGACCAGCTGCCCCTCACTCTGACGTTCAAGGACTTTGGCGGCCAGGAGAAGATCGCGGACCTCCCGGCACCACTCTCCATCGAGGGCATGCCGGCCGCCAGTGACGCCCCGCCGCTCACCATCGGCTACTACGCCCCCGATCAGGCACTGGTGCTCTACTACGAATACGTGGGGCGCTACAACGGCATCGTCCCGATCGGCAGGTTCGAGGACCTCGCCGCCGTGCGCGACCAGGGTGACAGCTTCACGGCAACCCTGTCCCGGCGGTAGCGCTGATTTTGCACCGTACCGGGCACACATGGAAAGCGGACGACGGCGGGTGGGCACCCGCCGTCGTCCGCTTCCTGTTTGTTGGGCGTCGTTTTCTCAGCTGCTGGCTCTCCCACTTCTAGAACTGCCCGGTGGGACCGGTGTCCTTGACTTCGCCGCGCCAGCCGCCGGTTTCGGTACCGCGCGATTCGACGAAGTCCTTGAACTTCCGCATGTCCGCTTTCACCTGCATCTCGTCGACTTTCAGGGCTGCGCCGGCTTTTTCGGTGACGGTTTCGGGCGCCCACTCGAAATGGACTTTGACCTTGGTGTGGTTGGCATCCAGCGGCGTGAACCTGATGATTCCGGCGTGGGACTTGCCGTCGGTGCTGCGCCAGGCGATGCGGTCGTCCGGCTCCTGGTCAACTATTTCAGTGTCGAATTCGCGCCGGACGCCACCCACCTTGGTGACCCAGTGGTTGGTGGTGTCGGTGAGCTGGGTTACGGATTCCACCCCGGGCATGAACTGCGGAAAGGATTCGAACTGGATCCACTGGTTGTACGCGGTGTGCACCGGTACGGCGACGTCAACGGTCTCTTCTACGTGTTCCATCTTCTGCCTCCTCAAGACGGACGGCTGCAACAGCGGACCGGCAGAGCTTGCCATCCTGCCAGTCAGGCAGCCGCCACCCTTTCACGATAAATCCGGCCGCTGCCGGGGTCCAGACCTCCACAGAGAAGCGGTCGACGGCGGGTGGGCACCCGCCGTCGACCGTTTCCGATAGGTGGCTACCCGCTGAAGGGGACCTTTTCCCAGCTCAGGACGTCCGCACCGGCTTCGCCGTTGCCGGCCACCGTGAAGCGGACGTAATCGGCGGCGTTGTTGGCGCCGTCCACGGTGATGCGCTGCAGGTTGTCCGCGGCGGGCGAGCCGTAGATGTCCAGCCAGGGCGAGCCCGCGGCGAGGGGCTGGTTCTGCGCGAAGACGTGGCTGTCGCCGTTGACCAGGTAAACGGGAGCGTCGAAGCGGTTGGTTTCGTCCACCATCACCTGCACGATCTCGCGGAAGCCTGAAACGGTGGCCGGGTCAGCGGATGCGGCGGCAAGCAGCGACGGATCGAACATGTCAGCCTGCTGCATGAGGACCACGGCACGGTCATTGCTGCGCTTCGCGTCGGCGAAGGTCTGGTGGATCTGGGCGATGACGGCGTCCGTCCTGTGCTGCACCTCGGCGAGCTGCTCCGGCGTGGCGGTTGTCTTGCCCAGCCCGGTCCATGGCAGGAGGGAGTTGTTGCTGCCCTGGATATTCAGGACGGAGAAGGCCACGCGGTTCTGGGTGAAGCGGACGTCCTCGGGGAGGCCCAGGCTTTCCTGGCTCTTGACCGGCATGGTGGCGCCGAGCGTCTTGCCGGGCTGGTTGAAGAAGATTTCCCGCAGCGTGTCCAGGCGTTCCAGCGGGTTATAGGCGCCGTTGTTGGTCCGGTGGCAGTCCACCCACTCGTTGTCGCCGGGCGTGTAGACCAGCGGGTGGGTGAAGGTGTCGAACTGTGCGCGGATGTAGGAGAAGTACTCGTCGGAGCAGACGGAGGAGCCGTTCTTGATATCGCCCACGTGTGCTACAAACTTCAGGTCTTTGTCCGCGTTGAGGTCCTGGATGCGGGACGGGAACTTCGCGATCTCGGCGGCACCGTACGGGATGTCACCGATGGCGGCGAAAGTGAAGGCCTGGTTACCCTCGTTCGTGCTGTCCGCTGCCTGGGCGGGCTGGGCCGCAAGGAGGCCAAGCGCCAGGGCGAGTGCCGCCGTCGTAATTTTCACGGTCTTCGAAGGCATAGGGATGGTCCTGTCTCTCGTGGGGGCTCAGGCGCCGCGGGCGGTGAGGAATTGCTGCAGGCCGGCGAGGTCGTCGGTGTTGATGTGATCCACGCCGGCGTCGGCGAGCTCGGTCCAGACGGCGTCCCGGGCGGTGCCGGGCTGGTCCGGAGTGGCCCAGAAGCGGACGCGGTAACCGTCGGCGTGCGCCGTCGCGACGAAGGCGCGCAGCTTGGTGCGCTCGGCCTCGGGCATGGGGCCGATGCCCTGCCAGATGAAGAGCTTGGTCCAGTTGTCACTGACCAGCGGCATGAGGGCGGCGGGCAGGCCGGAGGCGAGATCTGTGGAGCGGCCGTCGTAGAAGCTGAAGCGCTGGGTCTGTGCCTGCATGGTGGCCAGCGGTCGGTTGCCGCTGATGACCGCGGTGACCGGACCGGTTTTGGTGTTGCCGTTGGTGTAGCGGCTCATGATGTCGCGGTGTTCGGCCAGTTCCTGCTCGATGGCTGCGTAGGCTGACTCGCCCTCGCTCTTGATGTCGATCAGGAGCTGCAGGCTGCCGTCCCACTTGGGGTAGACGCTGTGGCCGGGCTGGCTGCGGACCAGGTCCTGGAGCGGGTCGAGGTAGAGGCTTTCGAGCGTGACACCCTGCTTGGCGTCGGCCAGGTCGTGCGCCACCCGCAGCTCGCCGTCCACCAGCCACACGTCCGCCTCGACGCTGGTGAAACCGTGCTCCAAAGCGTCAAAGAGGGGCCGGTCATGTTCGTAGTCGTTGTGGGCGTGCGTCCCGGCAAGGGGCTGGCCGACGACGACGGGAGCCGGCTTGGGTGCCTCAGCCCCGGCCTGGGCGGGGGTTACGGCTGTCCCGGCCAGGGAAGTGAGGACGGCGACGGCGGCAAGGGTGCTTTTCACGAACACGGAGTACTCCTGGTACCTCGGGGATGTCCGCCCGGCTGGGGGTGCGCCGGGCGGGAGGGTGCCTGAAAAGACTGGTGGATCTGGTGGAACGGTTCGGGGCATGCTGATTGACGGCGGGTGAACGGCAAGGGACAAAGTGCCGGGCCTATCGGCGGCCGCGCCAACAGGTCGCGAGCGGCAGAGGAAAACGCGAGACCTGTCCACTCGCGCTGCCGGGGGAAGCGGCGACTTGTTGCACCCGGGCAAAGTCGGACGACTGCTAGGCAACGAGATAGTCAACGATGAGTGCCTCCAACGGACTACTTTCTTCCTGCAGGAGGCCCGGGGGCCAGAGTGTTGGTTCCCCGTCCAGTTGTTCGGCGTTGTATCGACGCCCGGTGGGCGAGACCCAGCCAGGTGGCGAATTCGTTGCTGCCGGTCCCGGCTTCCAGCCGGTCCGATGTTTCAGCCGATGGTGCTTGGGGCACAACTGACCCAGGTTGCTGATCCCGGTGGCTCCGCCGTGCTCCCATGCGATGAGATGGTCTGCTTCATTGTCTGGGCTGGAATTGCTGCATCCAGGGAAGGTGCATTTTCCATCGCGCATCCGCAGCCACCGCTTCAGTGATTCCGGAAGCCGGTAGCTGGTCCGGCCGATTTCCAGCGGTGCCCCGTCCCGCGGGTCCACCAGCACCCGGTAAAACGATCCGGCGCCTTCCGAAACGAGTTTGCGTGCCATTGATGCTGGGATGGGTCCGTAATTGTCAAGGTCGGCGGGTTCGTCCGTGGCGCCGAAGAGGGAGAGGGCCGGCACCGTGACCAGGACGTCCGCTTTGAGGGATGGTCCTGCCCCGGCGTTCTTCCCGGCGGTGCCCAGCAACAATCTGGCGGCCTCGTCCACCTTGATTTGGGTGAGGGTCCGCGGTTCGTCCGGTCCCTGCAGGCCGCGCGCCAGGGCAGTGGCTTTGTTCCAAATGGCACAGGCTTTGTCTGCAGGCATATACAGAGAGACCCAGGCCATCCCGTTGCGGTCCGGGGAGTATTCCATCCGTCGGTCTTCCACGGACTTCGCGTGCCTGATTTCGAGGGATTCCGGATGGTGGCGTTCCCGCCAAGCACGTACCTTCCGCCGAAAGCGGGCTGGCGCTAACTCCCCCGCCGCGGCACCCCTGGCACCGTTCGGTGCGTCCGGGTCCAAAAAGTGTGCCTCCACTGCTGAGGCTGCGGCTTTGTCCAAGCCCGTGGTTTCATCGACGAGGATCCTGGCGTGCTGCCATGAAATCTTCCCCGCCTGCAACGCATCCAATGCGGCCGGCAACGTTGTTGTCAGCGCGTGCGCGTCCCCCAGCAGCGCGGCTGCGGCACGTTCTCCGATGGTGAGAAGGCAGGCAACTTCCGCCACCTGGCTCATTTCCCGCGCCGAGGACTCATACGGGCTTTCAGCCGGCGGTTCCACGGCATCTGTTGCCTGTGCATATGTAGCGAGGAAGTGGACCTTTGCCGCTGCGGCGGCGGCTTCGATCCGGGCTACAACACCCAAGCCGTCCAGGCACGAATCAGCAAGGTCCCCCAGCGGATCATGATCATCCCGGTTAGTGCCATCCGAATCCCCTGAAGACCGGCCAAGGACTTCAGCCATCTCGTCCACCAGCCCCCTTATGGACGTAACGGCAGCGGCCAACCCGGCACTGTCTCTTGCGTCCAAAACCGCTCCGGTTTCCATACCCAAAGTGTGCCAGGAGGGTCCGACATTTTGATTTCAGCTGCCACTCGTTGTCCATCCTGACGATGCTGTGTAGTGGCACGGCGTCCGGTGGCGGCGAAGGCGCTCAGCCTGTCCGTCGTGCTGGGGTATGTGGTCCTGCTGGCGCTGGTCCTGGTAGGCATCGCGCTGGCGAAGGTCACCCAGAAGATCTCTGCCATCGTGTTCATCACGACCATCGGCGCGAACATCTCCAGCCTGTGGTTCTTCGGCGCGGAGGCGCTGAACGATGCCGTCAAGACAGTGGACTTCCTGTGCATCGCCACCGTGATGCTAACCCTGGCCGGCCTGCCCCTGGGCAATGACATCCCGCTGCTGAAGAACATCGGCTCGAAGATCATCCCAGTGGGGCTGGTGGCTATCAAGGCGTCGTTCCTGCTGTCCACCGTGATCGCCGAGTTCGCGCTGGGGTTGTGGCACTGGGTTCGTTGTGGGCTGTTCTTAGAAGTAAAGCGTTCGACGAGCTTTCTCGCCGAACGCTTTACTTCCAAATGCTGGAACATTTCCACTCCGTTCCGGCCGTGCGTGATCCACCGCCTTTCAAAGGGAACACCAATGCAATGCGGCAGGAGGGTACACCTCAGAATTCTAAAAGAGTTCCACCGGAATCTATTTACTGCTTGAAGCACAGCAAGCGCGGATGCCAGTATCAAAATATCTTGCCAAGAAGGAGCTAAAGCGGTGCTATCAAGTCTTTTCGCTCCACTTCTCTCTGGCCCAGAATAGTGATCTGACTTCCGGTAGCACTGCAATGCACTAAGTGCTTTAGATGTAGACCCTTGAGAGTGCGTGTAAGATTTTGGCGCATCGAAACAGGCAACCAGTCAGCAAGAGTTGCTTTGGAAAGCTCATCAGGTGCAGCCCAATAAAGCAAAACCAGAACATGGTCGCTAGCGCCGAGAGTCTTTAGCAGCCTAGGGTGTCCGTTGAATACCTGAATCATTGGAACTTCACGTGTAACGATTGCTTCGATCGTAGCCTGCGCGTCTTTTGCGGTGGCGGAATGATGGATACGAACCAACTCCGCCAAAATCCACCCCATGGTGGAAACAACTAAGCTTGCATCCTGAGTGTTCGGGCTAATCCCATCCGACAAATGTGCAGTGTTGCGCTTATTCCTTATATCGTAAATGACCCGGACCGCGCGAGGTATGTGCAGACGAACACTCTCAGAGAATGATCCTGAAGGCAAAGCGGAGAGACGATTGATAATTGTCTCGGCCTTGAACTTCGGATCTGATAATGAAACGTACGACCCGGATGTGGTCCATTCCAAGATTCGTAGGACAGCCTCAGAAAATCGGCCCCCGGCGACGGCATTGGGCATGTAGTCCGCGAGATGAAACCTGCGCTTCGCCTCCGCGAAGGACTCGAGTAACTCTCTTACAAGTTCATCAGGTACGCCTGCCGCCGCAAAACCGCTATGAACTTCGGCATAATCCAGCTTCAAGGGCTGTTACTCTTCGGAGCCGCGAATGGAAGCGATCAGTTCCTTCAATTCGGTTAGCGTGTCCGGCTTCGTCTTGAGTTCTTTAGCTGTCCGCGGTCCGGTGAAATTAACACCCTTCGTGGAGCCAAGGTGTCTCGTGAAGTTTGACGCGTCGATACATCTCAAACGTTCGCATTCGCGCCTGATGGCTGAGACCCTGTCTGCCTTGTCATTCACGCCGAAGTGGTAGGCAGCAGTCAAAGCTAGCGTCACCGATCGAGTTTGGATTGCCCGGGAGCTTCCAAGCTTTCTCGCGGGAACGTTAAGCCCTGGTGCCCCGTCGTGAAAGTAAAACACATCTTCGAGCGCGTTTTGATCGATGCCCGTCCCATGCGCGAAGTCGCGGAAGAAGTCAGTCGACGTAAGCGTTTGGTCCTTATCCACGACCTCCTGCGGCTCGATGTCGTCTTGAGAACTTTGTTGCTGCACAGTCAGAGGGGCCGAAGCGGCCGGCGTCAATATGATTCCTTGCATGGCCAAAGCAGCCTTAAATGCCACTTCGTGTAGATGTTCGGGCACCCCCGAACTTTCCACCGCAGTCCAGGCGCTAGCTAGGTGCGCTGAAGTATCCACGTTCCCCCTTTGAAATGTACGTATTCGAATGTTACATGCAGGGCAGCTAATGGCCTTGCACCGGTCAATAGGAGAAATTGCATGTGCATGAGCACTCAGAAAATCTGCAGGGCCTTTTAGACCTCCGCCACAGGCGCCGCGAACTGAGCCTCGTAGAGCCGCGCGTAGGCCCCACCGGCAGCCAACAAAGAAGCATGCGTGCCCTGCTCCACGATCTGGCCGTTCTCCATCACCAGGATGAGGTCGGCGTCGCGGATCGTGGACAGGCGGTGCGCGATCACGAAGGACGTCCGGTCGCTCCGCAGCGCGCGCATCGCCTTCTGCACCAGCACCTCCGTGCGGGTATCCACCGAAGACGTCGCCTCGTCCAGGATCAGCACTGACGGCTGCGCCAGGAACGCCCGGGCAATCGTCAGCAGCTGCTTCTCGCCCGCGGAAACGTTGGCGCCTTCGTCATCCAGCACGGTGTCGTACCCCTCGGGCAGGGACTTCACGAACCGGTCCACGTACGTTGCCGTTGCTGCCTCCAGAATCTCGTCCGAAGAAGCAGTCGGCCGCCCGTAGGCAATGTTGTCCCGGATGGTCCCGCCGAACAGCCACGTATCCTGCAGCACCATCCCCATCCGCGAGCGCAGGTCGTTCCGGGTCATGGTGGTGATGTCCATGCCGTCCAAAGTGATCCGCCCGGCATCCAGCTCGTAGAACCGCATCATCAGGTTCACGAGCGTGGTCTTGCCGGCACCGGTCGGACCGACAATGGCCACCGTCTGCCCCGGCTCCGCCACCAAAGACAACCCACTGATCAGCGGCTTGTCGGGCGAGTACGAGAAGGACACATCCTCAAACACCAGCCGCCCCCGCGCCGCACCGTCGGGGCTCTGCAACGAAGCCCCGGCAGGATCCGCCGACTGCTCCTCCGTATCCAGCAGCTCAAACACCCGCTCGGCCGAAGCAACACCGGACTGCAGCAGGTTGGCCATGGACCCCAGCTGCGCCAGGGGCTGGGTGAACTGCCGCGAGTACTGAATGAACGCCTGCACATCCCCCAGCTGCATCGCCCCGGACGCCACCTGCAGGCCACCCACCACGGCAATGCCCACGTACACTAGGTTCCCGATGAACGTCATGGCCGGCATAATCAGCCCGGAAATGAACTGTGCCCCGAAGCTCGCCTCATACAGCTCCACGTTCTTCTGCCGGAACCGTTCCCCCACCTGACGCTGCCGGCCGAACACCTTCACCAGCGCATGCCCCGTGTAGGTCTCCTCGATCTGCCCGTTCAGCTCGCCCGTGTTCTTCCACTGCTGCACGAACAGCTTCTGCGAGCGCTTGGCGATCAACGCCGTGATGCCCAGCGTCAGCGGAATGGTCACCAGCGCGATCAGCGCCAGCGTGGGCGAGAGGATGAACATCATCACCAGCACGCCCAGTACCGTCAGCACCGAGGTCACCGCCTGGCTGATGGACTGCTGCAGGCTCTGCGAAATGTTGTCCACGTCGTTGGTCACGCGGCTGAGCAGTTCACCGCGCTGGATCGAGTCGAAATACCGCAGCGGCAGCCGGTTAATCTTCGCCTCGATCTTCTCGCGCAGCCCGAACACGGTCCGCTGCACAACGCCGTTCAGCACATACGCCGTCCCCCACATGAACGCCGACCCCAGCACATACAGCACCAGCGCCCACGTCAGCACACTGGCCAGCGCCCCGAAATCGATCCCCATCCCAGGCGTCAGCGTCATGGCGCTGAGCATGTCCGCCTTCTGGTTCTCCCCCGCCGCCCGCAGTTGCGCGATCAGCTGCGCCTGCGTCACGCCCGGCGGCAGCTGTTTGGACACCACCCCGGCGAAAATCAGGTTGGTGCCCTCGCCCAGCAGCCGCGGCCCGATCACCTGCAGCACCACGCCCGCCACGGCCATGAACAGCACCAGGATCAGCCATGCACGCTCCGGACGCAGGGTGGCCAGCAGCCGCTTGGCCGAGCCTTTGAAGTTCATCGCCTTCTCGGCCGGAACGTTCATCCCGGCAAAGGGTCCGCCCCTTCCCGGACCGCCTGCCGGGCGGGGAATGCGTACGACGTCGGCACTTGCAGTTTTGGACGCAGGTCCGGCCTTGGTGCCTGCCTCGCGAGTGGGTTCCGGGCTCATACCGTCTCCTCCGCTGCCAGCTGGGACGAGACAATCTCGCGGTACGTCTCCGAAGTCTCCAGCAATTCATGGTGCGTTCCGTGCGCAACGATCCTGCCGTCGTCGAGCACCAGAATCAGGTCCGCATCCACGATGCTGGACACGCGCTGGGCGATGATCACCAGCGTGGCCCCGGCGGTGCTGCGCTTCAGGGCCTGACGCAGCCGGGCGTCGGTGCCTGTGTCCAGGGACGAGAACGAATCGTCAAAGATGTACAGCTCGGGCCGCTTGACCAAGGCCCGGGCGATGGCCAGCCGCTGCCGCTGCCCGCCGGAGACGTTGGTGCCGCCCTGCGAGATGGCCGCGTCCAGCCCGTCCTCCATCTCCTCCACGAAGTCACGGGCCTGGGCGATCTCCAGCGCGGTCCACAGCTCGTCCTCGGTGGCGTCCGGGTTGCCGTACAGCAGGTTGCTGCGCACCGTGCCGGAGAACAGGTAGGGCCGCTGCGGGACCAGGCCGATGTGCCCCCAGAGCAGGTCCGGGTCCAGCTCGCGGATGTCCACGCCGTCGATCAGCACCGCCCCGGAGGTCACGTCGAAAAGCCGTGGCATCAGGTTCACCAGGGTGGTCTTGCCGGAGCCGGTGCTGCCGATGATCGCCGTCGTCTGCCCTGCCTTGGCGGTGAAGCTGATCCCTGACAGGACGGGCTGGTCGGCACCCGGGTAGGCGAATCCGACGTCGCGCATTTCCAGCTCGCCGCGCCGCACCTTGGTACTGACCGGGTTCTCGGGCGGCCGCACACTGGACTCGGTGCCCAGCACCTCGCCGATGCGGTCCGCGGACACCGACGCGCGCGGGATCATGACCGCCATGAAGGTGGCCATCATGACGGACATCAGGATCTGCATCAGGTAGCTCAGGAACGCGATCAGGGTGCCCACCTGCATGGACCCGTCCTCGATCCGGAACGAGCCGAACCAGATCACCGCCACGCTGGAGACGTTCAGGACCAGCATGACCACGGGGAACATGAGGGCCATCAGGCGGCCGGCGCGCAGGGCAACATCCGTGACGTCCGTGTTGGCGCGGGCGAAGCGGGCCGTTTCCATGTCCTCGCGCACGAACGCCCGCACCACGCGGATGCCGGTGAGCTGCTCGCGCAGGACGCGGTTCACGGTGTCGATCCGGGCCTGCATCTTGCGGAACAGCGGCACCATGCGCGTCACGATCAGGCCGACGGCGATCAGCAGCACAGGGACGCACACGGCAATGAGCCAGGACAACTGGGCGTCCTGACGGATGGCCATGATCACCCCGCCGATGCTGAGCATGGGCGCGGCGACCATCAGCGTTGCGGACATCAGCACCAGCTGCTGGACCTGCTGGACGTCGTTAGTGGATCGGGTGATGAGGCTCGGGGCACCGAAGCGGGTGACTTCCTGCTCGGAGAACTGGCCCACGCGTTCGAAGATGTCGCCGCGCAGGTCCCGGCCCAGGCCCATGGCGGCCTTGGCCCCGAAGTATACGGCGATGACGGCGCACACGATCTGGGCCAGCGTGATGAGCAGCATGAAGCTGCCGGTGGACATGATGTAGCCGGTGTCGCCCCTGGCCACGCCCTGGTCAATTATGTCGGCGTTCAGCGTGGGCAGGTACAGCGACGCGATGGACTGCGCCAGCTGGAACACCACGACGGCGGCGAGCAGCGGCCGGTGCGGCCGCAGGTATTCGACGAGCAACTTCCAGAGCAAGGCCGGGCTCCAACCTGACGGAGTGTCCACAAACGTGTGGTGCGAAGGTCAGTGTACGTCCGGAGGCTGGGAACGATCAGTGCACGCGGAGGGGAAGTTGGTGCGGTTCACCGAGGGCGTAGTTGTGACCCTTGCAGCGCCCGTTGGCGGGCCGGCGTGCCCTTCAGTGGCTGCCGGAATCCACGTATCGCGCGTTCTCTCCGGCCGGCTCGCCCAGCTAGTTCAGTTCGAGCACGTGCAGGCTGAGCCATAGCACCAGCGTGTCCGCAGGCTGATCCAGATCCACGCCGAAGAGGTCGCGCAGGCGCTTGAGGCGGTACCGGAGGGTGTTCTGGTGCAGGGACAACGCCGCTGCCGTCCTTGCCGAATCTCGGGAGCAGTCGAGGTATGTCCGCAGCGTGAGGGCATATCCGGTGCCAAACTCGGCGTCGTACTCTTTGATCCTCCGTGCGGCAGCGGACAGAAGGTGCGGTGCCGCACGGAACGTCGCGGCCAGCTCCAGGAGGGTGAGCCGGCTGCGGACCTCCCCTGCGCTGGCGTACGTGACCGGGGAGCCGTCCGAGGCAAGCATGAGCAGGACAAGGTCAGCATCATGCCGTGAACGGCTGATGTCCGAGACGGTGCCGACGGCGGGACCTGCCGCGGCCCGCAGCTCAACCCCGAGCGAGGCCCTCGCCCGATCGTTGAGCCGCCGGACAAGGGTTTCGATCGAGCCCAGGGATGACGTGGCTGCCGCCAGGAAGATTGCATAGATGGTGGGGCCCACCTGAACGCACTGGGCACCCTGGCCGTGGGCCTCGCACTGCGTGGTCACCAGGTCCACAACGCGGACCAGTGTGGTCTCGGCTGCCTGGCCAACCTCGGGCTGGAAAGCGACGACGGCGAAAGGGCCGGAGTGCCGCAGCCCCAGTTGTTCTGCCACCAAGACGGCGTCGTCACCTCCTTCGAGCAGCCTGCGCAGGAGTTCCGCCCGCTGCTGGCGTGCAAGATCATGGCTGTTGCGGGCGCGGAGCATGTGGAGCGCTGCGATGTCCGCGGCGCGCTCCAAGGCCTGTTCGGCATCTCCGTCCAGATCGCCATGCACATCAACAACCCAGATCGACCCCAACGGCTCCTTGCCTGCCCGGACCGCTATCGCCATCCTGTCCATGGCCGGCCGGACGCCTTCGATCCGGACTGCCCCGGAGGAACGGAACACCGACGCGTACTGGCCCGCGTTCTCGGGCAGGTACGGAACCTGCCGGCCCAGGATTCCCCGGCGCCGGTCCTCATCGATGGGCTGGTCCTCGAGCGTGGAGTACGCCAATACCTGTTCCTGCAGGTTCTCGATGGTGGTTGCCCCGCCGACCATCGCCGCGATGGCATTTGCCAGCGCGAAAAGATCCCCCACTCCCAGCGGCTGGATGGGGTTGCCGGCATCTGCCGAGGCGTTGAGGGCAGAATCCAGCAGCGCATTCAGGTGGCGCCAGCCCACTTCGTCGTCCACCACCAGGAGGGCAATGCCGGCATGGTCCGCCACCTCTGCAAGGGGTTCGATGTCCTGGCGGAGTTTCTTGAGCACCACGGCCGCAAAGCCGGCCTCCGCCGCATCACGGATGACGCCGGCAGTGCCCGCGTCCGCGGGGTGCAGCCCGATCCCGAGCAAAATACCCCCGCTCAGCCCTTCAAGCGGAACGAACGGGTCATAGAGCGATGGACTCATCAGGGACAACCTGGGCGGCACCGCCCTTGAATGCAGGACCAGTCCCGTGTTCTCCAGCAACCGCAGCAGGTGGGCCAGGTGGATGCCGTCGTTGAGGTGAGTGGTCTCGGTCATAACGCCAAAGCTTTCCACTCTTAGTGCTGGAACACAACAAATGCTAGCAACCTTCGTTGGCCGCACTGAAGCCCCCGCCTGCTGGCACAGCAGATAGTTGACGCATGTCACTTACTCTTGATGCCGGCCCGGCCGCCCTCCAGGCCGCAGAATCAGCAACCGCAGCAGCATCCAGGGCCGGTGTCCTGGTGGTGGACGAACACGACCGCGACCGGCTCCGGGACGTGGAGGCATTGCTCATTGCCATCTGGGGCATGTCCCCGCACGGAGCACCCATCCCCTTCGACCTCCTGCGCAGCATTTCCCACGCCGGCTGCAACGTCTCCGCCGCGTACAACCAAGCAGGGCAACTCTGCGGAGCAGCGGTGGGCATCGTCTCCCCCGGCGGGCGGTCCACCTACTCCCTGATTGCCGGAGTGCTTCCCGGCACAGGCGACAAGGGCGTCGGTTTCGCCCTCAAACAACACCAGCGGGCATGGTCCCTGGCCCGCGGCATCGACACCATGACCTGGACCTTTGACCCGCTGGTCAGCCGGAACGCCCGCTTCAACCTCACCAAGCTGGGAGCCTACGCGTCAGAGTATGCCCGCAACTTCTACGGTGAGATGCAGGACGAAATCAACGCCAACGACGAAAGCGACCGCCTCGTGGCGGTATGGCCCCTGACCTCGCAACGGAGCCTGGACGCGGGACTCGGGATCCAGGCGGAAATCGAACTCCCGCCTGCCCACCTGGCCGGCGTTCTCGAATACGGTCCCGACTCGCTGCCTGTCCTCCTGGAATCAGGCGGAACCCTGTGGTGCCGCGCTCCGGGAGACATCGTGGCACTCCGCAGCTCGGACCCCGGCACCGCTGCCCAGTGGCGCGTACTCCTCCGGGAGATCTTCGAAGGCGCTTTCGCCTCCGGCCGCCAGGCATCCGGCGTCACACGCGGCGGCTGGTACCGGCTGACCGCCCCAGACCAGGCCTAACCCCCCACCCCAAGAGGAGTACCTATGCGCATCACACCCCGTGCTGTAACCGCCCGCACAGCCGTCCTGGCCGTCGGCGTCGCCCTGGCCACAGGCCTGGCAGCCTGCTCGGCAGGCACAACACCTGCTGGCAACGCCAACACCTTTTCGGGAGGCGCCGTGGACCCCGCGGCCGCTGCCGCCCTTCCCGAACGCTACAAGAGCGCAGGCGTCATCAACGTCGCCTCCGACATTCCCTATCCACCCATGGAGATGTTCGACGATAACCAGCAGCTCACGGGCCTCGACTACGACCTTGCCCAGGCCCTCGGAGCCAAGCTGGGCGTGCGGCTGGAGCTCCGGACCCAGGCGTTCGACAGCATTATTCCTTCGCTGCAATCGGGCAAGAACGACATCATCATGTCCGGGATGAACGATACGTCCGAGCGCCAGGAGACCCTGGATTTCGTGGACTACTTCCACGCAGGCTTCTCGATCCTGGTGCCCGAAGGCAATCCCGGAAACATCACCACCGTCCTGGACCTCTGCGACAAGGACGTCGCCGTGCAGAAGGCCACCGTCCAGGCCGAAATCCTCCGGACCTACGAGCAGCAGTGCCTGGACAAGGGATCCCAGCCCATCAGGATTTCCGAACTCCCGTTGGAGACTGACGTCCAAACTGCCGTCCGTTCAGGAAAAGCCGCCGCCGACGTCGTCGATTCGGCAGCGGCAGCCTACGCCGCCACGACCGCCGGCGGCGGCAAGATCTTCGACCTGGTCAAGGACCCTGCCAACCCGGCCGGATACAACCCGGTCTACACCGGTATCGGCGTGCTCAAGAAGGACGCGGAGCTCTCCAAAGCGTTGCTCGCCGCCCTCCAGTCGCTCGTCGCAGACGGCACCTACGACCAGATCCTGGCGAAGTACAACCTCTCTGACTACACCGTCAAGGAAACAGGACTGAACCTGGGCGGTACCAAACCATGAACCCCGCCGTCACAACCCCGCGCCAGCAAACTGCTGCGGCCGGAACCGCGCCTGCGAACGGAGGCGGCCAGGACGACGTCGTAGCCGTTCCGCTCCGGCACCCCTGGCGCTGGGTGGGAGCTGCCCTGCTTGCCGTAAGCGCCGCCGCGCTGGCGTCATCGCTCTGGACCAACCCGAACATCGACCACGGCACCATCGGCAGCTACCTGTTCCATCCCCGGATCCTCGGGGGCGTAGGCCTTACGATTGTCCTCACCGTTGTGTCCATGGTGGTGTCCACGGTCCTGGGCGTGTTCCTCGCAGTGATGCGCCTATCGAAAAATCCCGTCATGAACGCCTTCGCCTGGTTCTACGTCTGGGTCTTCCGGGGCACTCCCCTGCTGATCCAGGTGGTCTTTTGGGGCTACCTGGGCCTGCTCTATTCACAAATCTCGCTGGGCATTCCCTTTACGGACTTCACCGTCTTCTCCATGGACACGAACACCCTGGTCCCCGCCTTCACGGCCGGCCTGCTGGCCATGACCCTGAACCAGGCCGCCTATTCCGCGGAAATCATCCGCGGCGGAATGCTCTCTGTCGATGCCGGCCAGCACGAAGCCGCCTCCTCCCTGGGAATGTCCCCGGCCTTCACGCTGTTCCGGGTGGTCCTGCCCCAGGCCATGCGGGTCATCATCCCGCCAATGGGCAATGAGACCATCTCGATGCTCAAGAACACGTCCCTGCTCTCCGTCATCGCAGTGCTCGAGCTTTACACCGTGGCCACCCAGATCTCTTCGCAGAACCTGCGCCAGGTGGAACTGCTCATTGTTGTCAGTTGCTGGTACCTCTTCCTCACCTCCGTCCTGTCCGTGCCCCAGTACTACCTGGAACGCCACTACGGCCGCGGCAACGCCCGGCAGCAGGCTCCCACTCCGCTTGCCAGGATCAGGGCCATGCTCGGCAAGCAGCCGGCCGGCCCGGCAATGGCCCCGAAAGCACCGAAAGGACACCAGTCATGACCGAGGCACTGGCCTCCCCCAGACATCCTGACCAGCGCCCGGCCGCGCAGCCGCTCCTTGTGGCCAGCAACGTGCGGAAGCACTACGGCGGCGTCGAGGTCCTCAAAGGCATCTCCCTGACTGTCAACAGCGGTGAGGTCATGTGCCTCCTGGGCCCCTCCGGGTCAGGCAAATCCACCTTCCTCCGGTGCATCAACCACCTGGAAAGGATCGACGGCGGCCGGATCTCCGTTGGCGGGGACCTGATCGGGTACGCACAGCGCCAGGACAAGATTTTCGAGATGAGCCCCCGCGAGGTTGCCAGGCAGCGCCGCGGCATCGGCATGGTGTTCCAGCGCTTCAACCTCTTCCCCCACATGACTGCCTTGGAGAACATCTGGGCCGCCCCGGTGGGCGTCAAGAGGGTAGCCAAGGCTGAGGCCGTCAGGCGCGGGATGGAACTACTGGACCGCGTAGGGCTGGCCCACCTGGCTAAGGCCTATCCGGCACAGCTTTCGGGCGGGCAGCAGCAGCGCGTCGCCATCGCCCGCGCGCTGGCCATGGATCCGCAGCTGCTCCTGTTCGACGAGCCAACCAGCGCCCTTGACCCCGAACTGGTGGGAGACGTACTGGACGTCATGCGCACCCTGGCATCGGACGGTATGACCATGATCGTTGTCACCCACGAGATCGGCTTCGCCCGCGGAGCGGGCGACAGCGTGGTGTTCATGGACGGCGGCGTGGTGGTGGAGTCCGGCGCTCCCGAAGACGTGCTGGACAACCCGCAAAACCCCCGGACCATCTCCTTCCTCGAAAGCGTGATGTAGTCCCGCTTCGCCCCTCCCTCCGCACCGTCCTCCCCCTCGTGAACTGTGAGCCCAGCCTTGAAGATTTCCCACGCCACCATCACCCTTGTCGACCTCCCGCTGCTGGAACCGTTCGTGGTTTCCTACGACAGCTACGCCTCGATGCCCAGCGTCATCCTTACTTTGGAGACCGACGACGGCCTGACCGGGTACGGCGAAAGCGTCCCGGACGGGCACATCACCGGAGAGACGCCCGCCGGAACGGTTGAAGCGCTGCGGACGGAACTTGTTCCCGCCGTGCTGGGACTGGACCCCCGCGACATCACGGCCGTCCACCAGCACCTCAACAAGGCGCTCAAAGGCTGCGGAGCCGCGAAAGCCGCCGTCGACATTGCCTGCTGGGACCTGGCCGGGAAGGCGGCCAACCGCCCCATCTACGGCCTGCTGGGCGGACGCCGCCCGGAACAACCCACCATCGCCAGGGTCATGAGCATCCTTGCCCCGGAGGTCCTGGCCGAACAGGCAGTCCAGGCCCGGAGTCAGGGCTTCCGCCACCTCAAGATGAAGCTCGGCGGCGGTGACGGCCTGGATATTGAACGCGTCCGGGCTGTCCGGGCAGCGATCGGCATGGACCTCGCCATCCGGGTGGACGTCAACCAGGGGTGGGCCGATCCCGCCACCGCACGTGAAATGATCCGCGCCCTGGAACCGTACGGAATCGATTGGGTGGAACAACCGCTCCACGCCGACGATATCGACGGTTTCAAACTGCTGCGCCAGGCCACCGGTGCCCGGCTCATGGCTGACGAATCAGTGGTTGATGCCGCCGACCTGGTCCGGTTTGTCCGGGACCGTTCAGTGGACATGGTCAACCTCAAACTGATGAAGAGTGGTGGGATCACGCCCTGCCACCGCCTGGCCACGCAGGCCGAACTCGGCGGCCTCAAGGTCCAGATCGGTTCCATGCTGGAAACCAGCATTGGCTCAGCCGCCGGATTCCATTTGGCCTTGTCCCACCCCAACATTGTGTCCACTGAACTCTCAGGACCCGTGAAGTTCGCCCGGGAACCCGGCAACCTGGCCTACGTCCTGCCCGAGGTCCAAGTGGGTGAAGGTCCAGGGCTGGGGGTGGACGTGGACCTCGATGTCCTGGCCGACCTGACGGTCAGCGAGTGCGGAGTAACTGCGTGATCAATGAGGCAGCGCGGCGCCGTCTTCATGAAATCTGGAACCACCTCCACCAGCACCCGGAGCCGAGCATGGAGGAATTTGCCACCTCCGATTACCTGGCCGGCATGCTCACGAGGGCAGGCCTGGAACCTCGGAAATTCGGCGCCTTCCCCGGGTTCACCGTGGACGTCGGGGAGGGCGTTCCCACGATAGGGCTCAGGGCGGACATGGATGCGTTGGTGCAGGAGGTGGACGGGAAACCCACCGTGGTCCACTCGTGCGGCCATGACGCCAACATGGCGATCGTTGCTGCCGTCATGCTCGAACTGGCGGAGCAGGCGGGGCCGATGGACGGTGCTGTCCGCGCCATCTTTCAACCGGCGGAGGAAGCGGGCAACGGGGCGGAACGCGTGGCGGCACTCGGTGTCACGGACGGGCTCGAGTACCTTTTCGGAGTTCACCTGCGTCCGCAGCAGGAACTCCCGGCACCCTGCCTGGCGCCTGCCATCTCCCATGGCGCCTGCCTTTTTGCCAACGGCACCATCACCGGTGAAGACCACCATGGCGCGCGGCCCCACCTCGGGGCGAACGCCGTCGAACTTGCCTTTGAAGTCTCGGCAGGGCTGCGGCGCCTGAAAATCGATCCGCAGGTGCCGAGTTCCGCCAAAATGACGATGCTGCACGCCGGCGGAAGCAACCTCAACGTCATCCCCGGCAGCGGGCACTTCGGGGTAGATATGAGGGCCCAAACGAACGAGGCCATGGACACGCTGCGGACCGGACTCGTGGAAGTGTGCCGCTCGGTGGCCGCCGCCGCCGGGGTCGGCATCCGCCTGGACTTCCGTGACGAAGTGCCTGCTGCAGTCATAGGTCCGGAGGCCGAGGCGGCCTTGGCTTCGTCGATCACAGCAGCACTGGGCAGCGCGTACCTGCGTCCAAGGATCGTGACATCCGGTTCCGACGATTTCCACTTCTACACCCGTCGGAACCCTGCACTTCAGGCCGCCATGCTGGCAGTCGGCGCGAACGTCCAACCCGGACTGCACCACCCGGGCATGACCTTCGACGGCGATGCGATGGAACGTGCCGTGGCTGTCCTTCTGGCGTCCTGCCGTCAGGTGATGGCCGGAGCCGGGTCGGCCCGCGCGTCGAACCGCCGCCTGTAGTCGGTGGGGGTGGTGGAAAAGGCGGCTGCGAAGTTTTGCCGCAGGGTGACGGCGTTGCCGAATCCGCAGTCGGCGGAGATCTGTTCGATCGCAAGGTCCGTGGTTTCGAGCAGCCGCCGGGCGGCATCCAGGGGGCGGGCGCGGATCCACGCGGCAGGTGTGGTCCCGGTTGCGGCCCGGAAGGCGCGGACAAATGTGCGGCGGCTCAGGTGCGCCTGCGCCGCTAACCTGTCGATGGTCAGCGGCTCCCCCAGGCGCGCCAAGCTCCACTCCAACAGCCGCGAGATCGGGTCATCGTTTGAGCGCGCTGGCACCGGATGCTCGATATACTGCGCCTGTCCGCCCTCCCGGTGCGGCGCGATGACCAGGCTGCGGGCCACCCGGTTGGCTGCCTCCGCCCCCAGGCGGGCCCGCACGACATGCAGGCAGGCGTCCAGCGCAGAAGCAGTGCCGGCGGAAGTCAGCACATCGCCGTGGTCGATGTAGAGGACAGACTGGTCCAGCGGGACATCCGGGTGCCGCGCAGCAAGGGAGTCGAACGCCTGCCAATGCGTGACAGCCGGGCGCCCGGCGAGCAGTCCGGCGTCGGCCACGGGAATCGCGCCAAGGCACAAACCCAGAATGGGTGCCCCGCGCCCGTGCGCCTCCTGGAGCACCTGCCGCAGCCTATCGCCCAGCATGCGCCCGTCGTCGAACCATGAAGGCACCACCACAATGTCCGCTTCCTTTGCGGCCGCCGGCCCTTCCACCTCCCCCAGCCGGTATCCCTCAGCGGTGGTGATCCCGCCTTCCTGGTCGGAAAATAGAACCGTCGTCCAGCCGGCAAGGCCCTGCCGCGCTACCTCATCGAAAACCATCTGCGGAACGGCGAGGTGGAACATCGTCACCCCATCGAATGCGAACACCGCGATCCTCATCCTGCCTCTTTCCGTACTTTTGGCCCGAATCCATCGTACGTTAGCCTTCGTGCCACTGTTGAGCGGCATCCCCGGCAGGAAGACTGGAACGGTCGCCACCCGGCAGCCGAATCAACGTCAGGGAGAACCAAGACCAATGAGCAGCCCCCGCCGCGCCCTCATCCTCATCGATGTGCAGCAGCAGTACTTCAGCGGCCCCCTCGAAATCCAGTACCCGCTGCACCAGGAGTCGCTGCCCGCAATTGCGAAAGCGGTTGACGCCGCCACCGCCGCAGGCATCCCCATCGCCGTGATCCAGCATTCCGCCGGTGAAGGCGCGCCGGTGTTTGCGCCCGGCACCCCTGAATTCGAGCTGCACCCAGAGATCGAACGCCGCAGGACGGGTGGATGGAAGCAGCTGGTCAAGCAGTATGGCTCGGTATACGCCGGTACGGACCTCGCCGAGTGGCTGCGGAAGCACGACGTCGACACGGTCACCTTGGTGGGCTATATGACCAACAACTGCGTGCTCGCCTCCGCCGTTGAGGCAGAGTTCCTCGGCTTCAGCACCGAAGTGCTCTCCGATGCCACCGGCGCCATCAACCTCGCCAATGATGCAGGCTCCGCCGACGCAAAAACAGTGCACACCACGCTGCTCGCGCTGCTGAACTCGAACTGGGCAGCAGTAGCCGATACCGACACCTGGGCCAACGCCCTGAGTGCGCAGCAGCCACTCACCGGCAGCGACCTCGGCAGCTCCGCGGTGGCCGGACTGGAACTGGCCCCGCAAACCTAGCCAGCGCCCCGCACTTCCCGCCTGTCCTTACCGGCGGGAAGTGCGGGAACACCAGCAGCAATCGCGGCGTTGCATCCACGGGAACCAGCCCGTAACAAAATTTCAAGGAACTGTTTAGATGAAATGGATTTTCCTCGCCGGCGCCATCCTGAGCGAGGTAACAGCGTCCCTCTCCCTGAAGGCGGCCCTTGATAATCCTGCTTTCTTCATCGTGGTTGTCCTCGGTTATTCGGCGTCTTTCGCTTTCCTCGCCGGCGTCCTCCGCAAAGGCCTGGGCCTCGGCGTTGCCTACGGCATCTGGGCGGCGCTGGGCGTGACACTCACCGTGCTGCTGGCCGCCGTCATCTTCGGCGAAGCACTGACCCCGGTGATGATGATCGGCGTCGCCATGGTGATTGGCGGCGTGCTCTGCGTTGAACTCGGCTCGCACAAGGAGCCGGCGGAGGAACCTGCCAAAGAAATGGTCAACTCATGATGTGGCTGCTGCTGGCAGCGGCAATCCTCACTGAAGTCAGCGCCACCCTCCTCCTGCGGGTCGCTTCCACCGGTAAGCGGCGCTGGTACGTCCCGGTCGGCGTCGGCTATGTCCTGGCGTTCACGCTCCTCACGCTGACCCTGGACCAAGGCATGAGCCTCGGCGTTGCCTACGGCATCTGGGCCGCCGCCGGCGTCGCACTCACCGCCCTGGCCAGCCGGGTCTTCTTCAAGGAGGCCATCACCCCCGTCATGATGCTCGGCCTCGGCCTCATCATCGGCGGCGTCCTGCTCATCGAACTGGGCGCGGTGCACTAGGGCCGTATGAATGCTGCATGACGAAGAGCGCCACCATCACGGAATCAGTTTTTCCGAACGGTAGCGGTCAAAAAGTGCGGTGAAAGAGTCCAGCGTCCGCCGGTACCCCGTGAACCCGGCATCACGGCTCTTCCCCATGTCCGTCACCACCTCAATGCCGCGCCCCAGGTCACCGTCCGTGTGCCACCAGGATGCCATCCGGTCCAGCTCCGGTTCGCTGAGGTCGTACTTCGCGGCAAGCTGCCGCCACTGGTCTTCACGGTCCGCCATGGACAGCTCCAGGGGACGGGGCTGGCCTTGGTATCCCTCCCACTCCACGCCGAAGTAAGCTGCGAGTTTCGGCCACATCCACCGCCAGCGGAACACATCGCCGTTGACGATGTTGAAGGCTTCGTTGGCGGCTTCGGGAGTGGTGGAGGCCCACAGCATGTGCTCGGCCAGCAGACCGGCATCCGTCATGTCGGTCAGCCCGTTCCATTGTGTTTCTGATCCCGGGAAAACGAACGGCTCGCCGCTTTCCCGGCACAGGGTGGCCTGCGTGGCAAGCGTGAGGCCCATGTTCATGGCATTGCCCACCGCATGCCCGATCACCGTGTGCGCGCGGTGCACCGACCAGGTGAATCCCTGCTGCGCCGCTGCCGCCCAGAGCTCGTCCTCCTGGGCATAGTAGAAGTTCGGCACCGGAAGCCGCGGTTCCTCCTCGTGGAAGGGTGTGTCCGGCATTTCCCCGGCGGCGTATGCCTCGAACGGTCCGAGGTAGTGCTTAAGGCCAGTCATCAGGGCAACGTGGGCCACTTCCTTTCCCCGCAGTGCGGCGAGGAGGTCACGCACCATGCGGGCATTCACTGCGATGTTCTCTTCCTCGGTGTCCCGCCGCGACCATGCGGTGAAGTAGACATGTGAGGGGTTCTCCGGACCAAGCACGGCGGCCAGGGAGGAAGCCGAGGTCAGGTCTGCGGAGAGCCACCTGACACCGGGGCGCTTGGCTCCGGACCCGCGGGACAAGGCAAGGACTTCCCAGCCTTCCCCAACCAAGGTATCCACCACGGCAGACCCCGCGATTCCGGTGGCTCCGACGACGAGGGCCGTCCGTCCGTTGCCCGCTGCTATTCCTGCGCCGATGGTCATAGTGCTCCTTCTCGTGGGTGCCTGGTTGGGCCGGGATGTTAATTCCGACGACGGCCTCCTAGCGACAAGCTGCAGCCTTAGGCAGATATTCCGCACCTATGCGGTGGCCGCCCCGGAAACGCCAGGCCAGACGCGTTCGGCGAGCGCGATGACCGGCGGCACGGCGGGGTTGTCCGAGTCCGCGGGCCGCGCCATCCACAGGTAGACGGGCAGGGGAAGCGCTCGACGCAATGCGTTTCCCATTGTTCCTGCAATTTTCCCGAACAAGTTCCTGCAGATTTTCCGGACAAAGAGGACCTCCCCCGGGCGGCCCGCCTATGTTCAAATGGGAAGGTTGAACCGGCCCCCCCCGAGTCCGCTCCACGGCCTCGACCCGATGGAAGGAAGCACATGACCGACCGCCAGGAACACCCTCCAGTCCCCACGCCGGGTAGCGCCCAAGGCCTGGACAGCAAAGCTGAGGGCGGGTGCCCGGTGGCCCATGGCAGCGCCACGGCCCAGGGCAGCGAAAGCGAAAACCCGGCGATCGATTCGCCGCAGCCCAAGGGGCACCGGCCGCGGACCAACCAGGACTGGTGGCCCAACCAGCTGGACCTTTCCGTGCTGCACACCCATGGAAAGGCGAGCAACCCGCTGGACCCGTCGTTCAGCTACCGCGAGGAATTCCAGAAGCTCGACCTCGAGGCCCTGAAGCGTGATATCACCGAGGTCCTGACCACGTCGCAGGATTGGTGGCCGGCGGACTTCGGCCACTACGGCGGCCTGATGATCCGCATGAGCTGGCACGCGGCCGGCACCTACCGCGTCCAAGACGGCCGCGGTGGAGCAGGCGACGGCGGCCAGCGGTTCGCGCCGCTGAACAGCTGGCCGGACAACGCCAACCTGGACAAGGCCCGGCGGCTGCTGTGGCCGGTCAAGCAGAAGTACGGCCAGAAGCTTTCCTGGGCCGACCTGCTGGTCCTGGCCGGCAACGTTGCCCTGGAATCGATGGGCTTCAAGACCTTCGGCTTCGCCTTTGGCCGCGAGGACGTGTGGGAGCCCGAGCAGATCTTCTGGGGCCCTGAAGACGCCTGGCTCGGCGACGAGCGCTACGTGGGCGAAGGCCAGATGTCCGAAGACGTCGGTTCCACCGAGATGGGCCTGATCTACGTCAACCCCGAAGGCCCCATGGGCAACCCGGACCCCGTGGCTGCTGCCGCCTTCATCCGCGAGACGTTCAAGCGCATGGCGATGAACGACGAAGAGACCTTCGCGCTGATCGCCGGCGGCCACACCTTCGGCAAGACCCATGGCGCCGGCCCCGCCGATGCTCATGTGGGTCCCGAACCGGAGGGCGCCAACCTTGAGGCACAAGGCTTGGGCTGGCTCAGCACCTACGGCAGCGGCAAGGGTGGGGACACCATTACCTCGGGCCTTGAGGTCACCTGGACTGACAAGCCCACCCAGTGGAGCAACCGCTTCCTGGAGATCCTGTTCGAGTACGAATGGGAACTGGTCAAGAGCCCCGGCGGCGCCCACCAGTGGGTTGCCAAGGACGCCCCCGAGATCATCCCGGACGCCCACGATCCCGCCAAGAAGCACCGCCCCACCATGCTGACCACGGACCTGTCGCTGCGCTTCGACCCCGTCTACGAGGAAATCGGACGCCGCTTCCTCAAGAACCCGGACGAGTTCGCACTGGCCTTCGGCAAGGCCTGGTACAAACTGCTGCACCGTGACATGGGCCCGGTTGGCCCGCACATGCTGGGTCCCTGGGTTCCCGAGGCGCAGCTGTGGCAGGATCCCGTTCCCGCCGTCGACCATGAACTGATCGACGAGCAGGACATTGCCTCCCTGAAGGCCAAACTCCTGGACTCCGGCCTGACCATCCCGCAACTGGCAGGCACGGCCTGGGCCTCGGCTGCCACGTACCGCAAGACGGACCGGCGTGGCGGTGCCAACGGCGCCCGGATCCGGCTGGAGCCGCAGCGCAGCTGGGAAGCGAGCGAGCCGGAGCAGCTGGCCACCGTCCTTCAGGCCCTTGAGCGCGTGCAGGAGGAATTCAACGCCGCGCAGACGGGCGGCAAGAAGGTCTCCCTCGCTGACCTGATCGTCCTCGGCGGTGCCGCCGCGGTGGAAAAGGCCGCTGCCGACGCCGGCTTCCCCGTCACCGTGCCGTTCCGCCCGGGACGCACCGATGCCGCCCAGGAGCAGACCGACGTCGAATCCTTCCAGTACCTGCAGCCGCGGGCAGACGGGTTCCGCAACTACCTGCGGCCCGGCTCGAAGCTCCCGCCCGAAACCCTCCTGCTGGACAAGGCCTACATGCTGGACCTGTCCGCACCGGAGATGACGGCGCTGGTGGGCGGCATGCGTGCCCTGGGCACCAACGTGGGCGGTTCCAACCACGGCGTGCTGACGGACAAGCCCCAGGTCCTGACGAACGACTTCTTCGTCAACCTGCTCTCGCCCGGTACCAAGTGGAAGGCATCCGAGTCGGAGGAGAACGTCTACGAGATCACCGACGTCGCCACCGGTGAACTGAAGTGGACGGCCACCCCGGTGGACCTGGTGTTCGGCTCCAACTCACAGTTGCGGGCCCTTGCCGAGGTCTACGCCAGCGAGGACGCCAGGGAGAAGTTCGTCAACGACTTCGTGGCCGCCTGGACCAAGGTCATGGAACTGGACCGCTTCGACCTGAAGTGACCAAGGTGAACTGAACCGGTGTGTCCGGGCCGGCTGCAACTTCAGTCGGCCCGGACCCCTTTAAGGCGCCTAGTGTTCAGCGGGAAAGCTGATCACCACGGTGGTGCCGCCGCCGGGCGTCTCCTTCAGGCTCAGCTCTCCCCCATGGGCGTCCGCAATCCGCCGGCAGGTGGCCAGGCCCAGGCCCGAACCTTGTCCGTCGCCCTCCCGGTGCAGCCGGACCAGGGGTTCCAGCACGCGCTGCCGGTCCTCCGGGGCGATCCCCTTGCCATTGTCTGCCACCAACACCGTGGTCCCGTGATAGTTGGACATGCCGCTGATCCGCACCTCAAGCTTCCGGTCCGGGCTCGGGTAATTGACTGCATTGGCCACCAGGTTCTGCAGCAGGATGCGCAGTTGGCCAGGATCAACCTGCAGCTTCAAGTCCTCGCTGTCCAGGACCGCGCCCGGCCCGAACGACAGGCCCAAATCATGCGCCACTTCGCCCGCCACAGCCTGGAGTGATACACGCTGCCGCTGGATGGCTCCGCCGACACTTGAGTACTTCAGGACGTCCTGGAGCATGGCAAGCATCCGGTGGCCGCTGGCGCCGATGAGCTGAAAATACTCAGCGGCCGGGTGGGTGCTGTCCACCCCGGGGTCATCCTCACCCATCTCCACATAGCCCAGGATGGTGGTAAGCGGCCCACGGAGGTCGTGGCTGACGCGGCCTGCAAACTCTGCCAGCTTGGCGTTGCTTTCCCGCACTTCGTGGAGGGCGCTGTTCAGCTGCAGTGTCCGGCGCTGCAGCTCAAGCAGTTGCACCGCCTGGCGGGCCAGGATTTCCAGCATGTCCAGCTGGTCCGCATCAGGCACCGCCCGCGAATCGGAAAATACACACAAGGAGCCGAGCACGAATCCTGATGCGGTTTCCAACGGTACCGAGGCGTAAAACCGTACGGCGGCGATCTCCCCGGTGACAAACGGATTTGCTGCGAAGCGGGGATCCAGCGAGGCGTCCGTAACAACAGTCGTTTCACCGGTGAGGAAGACTTTGGCGCACATGGAGTCCTGCCGCGAACAGACTGCGGCTTCAAAACCGACAGCGGCCACCTGGCGCTGCTCGTCGGACGTGACAACGTTGATCACCCCGTAAGGCACGCCGCAGAGTTTGGCGGCCAGCTCAACGAGGTTTTGAAGGGGTTCCATTGACTGCTCATCACAGGTGACAAGCAGGCCCTCCCCGGTTGGCGATGCCAAACCATATTCCTGCAGTAGCTGGTCCCGCCCGATCGGATCCCCGGGGGCTGCAGATGCCATGAGCGTGTGCGCCATTAATTGTCCCCTTTCAGACCGCACATTAGGGTCCCGGGCGTGTGATGGCCCAGCTCATTGCCCCAAACGTCAGTTTCCATCAATCCTGGCTTGAAGCAGCCGGTGAGTTTGCCGGCGCACGCCAAGACGGTGCGGGTGCCGACGGCTGGTCCCTGGACGAACTAAAGGACGCCCAGGTGTTTGGCCGCTTCGTCGATGCCCTCGTCTAGGACGCCCTGCCCGAAACCGTGCGTAAGCCCGGCTTTGTGCCCTGCACCTACCTTTGGATTGTCGACGGCGGCAGGTTCGTGGGCTCGCTGGCCATCAGGCATGAGTTGACCGACTACCTCCTGAACGAAGGCGGGCACATCGGCTACAGCGTCAGGCCCGCTGCCAGGCGGCGGGGCCATGCAGCGCAAGCCCTTGCGGACGCGCTTCCCGTGGCGCGGTCACTCGGGATCGACCGGGTTCTCCTGACCTGCGACGAGGACAACGCCGGATCGCGGGCAACCATCGAGAAAAACGGTGGCCGGTATGAGGACACGCGCAACGGCAAGCGCCGCTACTGGATCAACAAACCCTAGCCAGCCATATTCCCCGCCACCGGTCTGAAAGACTTGCCCGGTGATTACCGAACATGCGCTGCTTCCCGTCATCCCTGGCCGCGAGGAGCAATTCGAGGCCGCGTTCCGCCAGGCCCGCCCCATCATTGCCTCGATGCCGGGCTTCATGTCGTTGTCGCTGTCCCGGTCGATCGAATCCCCCAGCATCTACCTACTGCTGGTCGAGTGGGAGACGCTGCAGGATCATACGCTCGGTTTCCGCGGCTCTCCCGAGTACCAGCAGTGGCGGACCCTGCTGCACAGGTTCTATGAGCCGTTCCCGACCGTGGAGCACTTCGAGCGCGTGAGTTTGCCGAACCACTGACGCGGCCGGAACATGGGGGAAGCCCCCGCGCGAGTCTAGCTCCAGCGCGAGGGCTTCTTGCTTCCCTGCCGGGGGAAATGGCGGGCAAGCAGTTACAAACTACCGGTCAGTAGGTTGGCCAAAGTGCCAAAACGGGCACCTTCGGCCAATCTTGAGCCAACCTTGAGAGGGGCCTCAAGGAGTTCTTCAAGGAACCTCAATCAGCAGGCCCCGCCGTGGCATCAGGATCTTCCTCGGGTTCGAAGGTGTTGGGCTCGGCACCATCGGAAATCCCGACGCCGTCCTTACCCCCGGGGATCCCGCCGTTGGCATTCCCTTTGCCGGCCGTGGACCCTTCCTGCGGCTCATCCTCGGGCAGTGAATCAGGTGAATTGACGGACATCGCTCCTCCTTCTGTGGCTGGGCCTCCACGCTAACAGCCCCAACGGCAAAAGGCGCCGGTAAAGGGGGCATCACTTTTGCCGGCGAACAGGAACCGCCTAAATCTCTTGCCTGCTAGCTGCCCGCTTCCGCGGCCCGCTGCTGCCTCAGGATGTAGCGCTGCAGCTTCCCCGACGGCGTCTTGGGCAGGTCCGCCACGAAGTGGATGCGGCGCGGGTAGGCGTGCGCGGCGAACTGCGTCTTGACCATGGTCTGGAGTTCGGCCACTAAGGCGTCACTGCCGTTGGTCCCTTCCGCCAGCACGACATAGGCCTCCAGGAGTTCTCCGCGCAGTTCGTCGGGGGCGCCCACCACGGCAGTTTCCAGGACCGCCGGGTGGGTGGCAAGGACGCTCTCCACATCGAAAGGGCCAATCCGGTATCCGGCCATGATGATCACGTCGTCATCACGGGAAGAGAAGAAGTAGTAGCCGTCCGCGTCCACCATGCCCGCGTCACCGGTCAGGTACCACTTGGCGTCCGCGCTGAACCTTTCGGCCGTTTTGTCCGGGGCGTCCCGGTACCCCCTGAACCACATCATGGGGCTTTCGGCCACGTTGACGGCGACGCGGCCCAGTTCGCCCCGCGCGGCCGGCTCGTCGGCGTTGTCCTTGAGGACAGCGCAGCTCCACCCCGGCAGGGGCCGGCCCATGGAACCGGAACGGAGCTCCGTCCTCACGTCGTCGTGCCAGGCGTTGATGATCATCATTCCGTGTTCGGTCTGTCCGTAGTGGTCCCGGACGGGAACGCCCAGCACCTCCCGGGCCCAGCTGATCACTTCGGGGGTCAGCGGCTCGCCGGCGGAAGAGGCGCGCCGCAGCCGGAAAGGTCCCGTTCCGGCGTCGGTTTTTGCACGCATGGTGCGGTACACCGTGGGAGCAGCCGCGAAGTTGGTGACCGAAAATGCCTCCAACACCTTGAAGCTGAGTTCCGGCGAGAACCCCGGCCGCAGCAACAGGTTGCGACGCCCTGCCGCCATGGGCCCCAGGATCCCGTAGTACAGGCCATATGCCCAGCCGGGATCTGCGGCATTCCAGAAGACGTCCTCTTCACTGACGTCCAGGCCCACTTCGACGTACTGGCGGAACGCGGCCAGCGCCCGGACGGGCACCGGCACACCCTTGGGAGCACCCGTGGTGCCGGACGTAAAGATCAGCACCAGGTCACCGTCACCTCCCACAGCTTCAGCCACGATTCCGGGTTGCTGCCCGGCCAGGAGCGTCGTGAGCGCCAGGTCCGGACTGGAGGCTTCTGCACCGGCAACCACCACGGCGGCCGTGGTTTTCTGGATCTTCGCCCGCTGGTCGGCGTCAGTAATCACAACCTTTGCGCCGGACGCGGTGAGGCGAAGTTCGATGGCCGGCCACGCGAAGGCAGTGAACAGCGGCACATGGACAGCCCCGCGCCGCCAAATGGCCAGGAGCATGACCACAAGGTCGGCCGACTTTCCCATCAGGGTGGCCACCGCATCTCCAGGCCCCACCCCCAGCTCTGCCAGGGCAGCCGCTCCCCGTTCCGAGCGCTCCCGGAGCTCGCCGTAGGTGATGTCCTCCGAGGAGAGGTCTGCGGCAACCACCGTGAAGGCAACACCATTGGGATCGTGGCTGTCGCACAGGAGCTCGGCTGCGCAGGCATCAGGAGCACCGTAAGTGGCAAGAAGGGCATCAACGGCTGGAACCGGACGGGACATTCATTCTCCTTTGAACAATGGGCCTGGGGCAGTGGAATAAACCTACTGCACAGTCAGCCCTTGGAACCCGGCGCCCGGATGATCCTCCGCTGCGTGGCCACGGCGATGGCGGCCGTGCGGTTGTCCACGCCAAGCTTGCCGTAAATGTGCACCAGGTGGGTCTTCACCGTAGCCTCCGAGATGAAGACGTGCTTGGCGATGGCGCGGTTGGAAAGGCCGGTGGCCAGCAGTTCCAGCAGCTGCACCTCCCGCGGGGTGAGGGAGGTGCCGGGATTGCTGATCCGTTGCATCAGCAGGGCAGCGGCCCGGGGCGCCAGTGCTGTGCCGCCCGCGGCGGCCTGCAGGACGGCCTGCCGCAGCTGTTCCGGCGGCGCGTCCTTGAGCATGTAGCCGCTGGCCCCGGCCTCCACCGCGGCCAGGATGTCCGCGTCGGTGTCGTACGTGGTGAGGATGAGCACCGGCGGCGGCGCGGCGAGCTTCCGGATCTGTGCGGTGGCCGTGACCCCGTCCATTCCGCTGCCCATCTGCAGGTCCATGAGGACCAAGTCCGGCGTCTCGCCCAGCGTCCTCAGCCGTGCCAGCTCCTTCAGCGCAGCCGCGCCGTCGGAGGCCTCCGCGGCAATGGAGATGCCCTCGAACCCGGTGAGCATGGCCCGCAGCCCGGCACGGACCACGGGGTGGTCGTCCACGAGGAGGACACGCACTTCACCCACGCGGTCCCCCTCCCAGCGGCAACCGGATGGCCACCACAGTGCCCTCTCCCGGCGCGGATTCAACTGCCAGCGAGCCGTTGAGCGCATTGACGCGCTCCCGCAGCGAGCGCAGCCCGAACCCGCTGCCGTCCGCTGTGTCCGCGGCACCGGCCGCACCGGCCGGATCAAACCCCGTGCCGTCGTCGTAAATGTCCATGGTCACCTCGCTGCCCAGGAAAGCAAGGGTGACGACGGCGTTGGCGGCCCGGGCGTGTTCACGGACGTTCGCGAGGCTGGCCTGCGCCGCCCGCAGCAGGGTGACGCGGACCGGCTGGGGCAACTCCTGCGGCTCGCCGTCCACCTCGAGCCGGCACCGCAGCGCAACTCCCGCAGCCGCGGCGCCGGTCTCCGTGGTCCCGCACAGCCGGCGCAGGGCCTCCACCAGGGTTGTGCCCTCCAGCTGGGGCGAAGAGAGGCCGCGGACAAAGCTGCGCGCCTCCGCAAGGTTATCCGTAGCGGTCTGCTGCACCCGCGCCACCCGCTCGGAAGCCATGGCAGTATCCCCGTCCATGAGCGACTTCTCCGCCGCCCGCCCCAGGAGCACGATGCTGGACAACCCCTGGGCCAGGGTGTCGTGGATTTCCCGGGCCAGCCGCTCGCGTTCCGCCAGCACCCCGGCCTCATGCTGGGACCTGGCCAGTTCCTCCCGCGTGCGGCGCAGTTCGTCCGCCGCACGTCGCTGGTTCTCCGCTTCCCGGTACAGGGCGGCGTACGCAAGCCCGGTGATCACCGAGAAAACCGCGCCCAGAACGGGCCCTACGATGGCCGCCGCGTGCGGCACAGGTGTGCCGGCGGCAGCCCACTGTGACGCGACCACAGCCACGGTCATCAGCGCAATCGCAAGCAGCGCGGCGCGGCGGGGCAGCAGGTGGAGGTGGAGGAAGAAGATGGGGAAGGCCAGCCAGGCGAAGTCGGCACTCCCGGCGAGCAGGAACGCCCACAGTCCCGTGACCAGGCCCAGCCACAGCAGGCCGTAGCGGCGGGGGTTGAACCCGGTGCGGGCTTCGGCATGTCGTTTTTCGACGACCGTTCCGGCCAGGTACACAGCAGCCAGGACCACGGCGGCCCCCGCCCACAACCAGCGCAGCGGGCCTCCGGCCATCAGCATCCGGACCAGTGCCACAGCCAGCAGCACGGCAAACCCCGTGTGCAGGGTGACCCGCAGGACCCGGAGGATGGCCGCCGACGAGGCATTTTCCAAGGCAGCCAATGGCCCCTTCGCCGGGATGCCGCCGGCCTTTTCCAGTGTTTGCGGCGGGGGCGTGGCAGGCATTCACTCAGCTTATGCCGGGACCGCCCGCAGGGGATCAACCGAAAGGTTGACTCCCGGCTCCACCCTTCCACGCGTGCGGATCAACCGTCCCCGCGATGCCGCTCCATACCCTTCCCGGGAGAGTGGAAGGACAAGAACAACCACCCCTGCTGAGAGAAGAAACAACGTGTTCCTGGCAATCCGCGATATCCGCTTCGCCAAAGGCCGGTTCGCCATGATGGGCGGCGTCGTAGCCCTGATCACCCTCCTGCTGGTCATGCTGTCCGGCCTGACCGCGGGACTGGCCGAGCAGTCGACATCCGCCATCGACAGGCTGGGTGCGGCCGGCACCAAACCGGTGGACACCATCGTTTTCGGGGCACCGGGGTCAGCCGCCCCCAAGGCGTCCTACACGGAAAGCTCCGTGACTGCCGCCCAAGTGGAGACGTGGAGGGACCAGCCCGGCGTCGAGTCCGCCGAGCCGCTGGGCATCACCCAGACCCGGGCCCAGACGGCCGGTGGTTCAGGAACGGCCAACGTGGCGGTTTTCGGTGTTTCACCGGGCAGTTCGCTGGCGCCCATCGAGGTATCCACCGGCACCGCCGTGCTGGGCACAACCGTTGCGGAGGCCCTGTCCGTGGGCCAGGGGGACAGGGTGTCCTTTGGAGGCGTGGAGCTTTCGGTCGCCGCCGTGGTGCCGGACCAGTGGTATGCCCATACCAGCGTGGTGTGGACGGCGCTGCCCGCCTGGGCCAAAGCGGCGCACGTGTCCGACGGCGGCCAGCTGGCTACCGTCGTCGCGGTCACCTACGCGGACGGGGCCAGGGTGGACGAGGCCGCGGCCAATACAACCGCGCATACGGTCAGCGAGTCCCGTACGGGGTCGTTCCAGGCGCTGGGTTCCTTCAAGAGCGAGAACGGCTCCCTGACCCTGATGCAGGCTTTCCTCTACGGGATCTCCTCCCTGGTGATCGTGGCCTTCCTGACCGTCTGGACCATCCAGCGCACCCGGGACATCGCGGTGCTGAAGGCCATGGGCGCCCCCGGTTCCTACATCCTGCGCGACGCCCTGACCCAGGCCGCGATTGTCCTCGTCGCGGGCGCTGGAGCGGGTGGGGCCGTGGGCGTGGCCGCCGGTTCCCTGGCCGCGCAGGCTGCCCCGTTCCTGCTGAACGCGGGCACCACGGTGCTTCCCGTCGTCGGGATTGTTGCCCTGGGCCTGGCGGGCGCCGCCCTGGCAGTCCGCCGCGTGACCAAGGTCGATGCGCTCCTGGCGCTCGGCGGCAACTAACTCCTCCCTCCCCGAAAGGAACACCCTCATGTCCCCTATTCCTGCTCCCCTAAACCTCCTCGACGTCACCCTCGAGTATCCGGACGGCGGCGGAACCACCACAGCCCTGGACCGGGTCAGCCTGACCGCCCGCGCGGGCCAGCTCGTGGCACTCGTAGGCCCCTCAGGCTCCGGCAAGTCCAGCCTCCTGGCCGTGGCCGCCACCCTGGTCCGCCCCACCCGCGGACAGGTCATCATCGATGGCACCGACACCGCGGCCCTCAAGGACAGGGAGCTCACCGCCCTGCGCCGCGGCAAAGTGGGCATCATCTTCCAGCAGCCCAACCTGCTGCCCTCGCTCACCGCCGTCGAACAACTCATCATCAGCGAACACCTGCGCGGAAAGCCCGCCAAATTGGCACGTGCCAAGGCAAAAGAACTGCTGGACCTTGTGGGCCTCTCCGCGAGCGCCCGGAAGCTGCCGCACCAGCTTTCCGGCGGACAGCGGCAGCGGGTGAACATCGCCCGGGCACTCATGGGCAGTCCCAAGGTGCTGCTGGTGGACGAGCCCACCGCCGCGCTGGACCACGAGCGCAGCGCCTCGATCATTGCCCTGCTGCGCCAGGTAACAACGGAGTTCGGGGTGGCAACGGTGATGGTCACGCATGACACCGAGTTCGTGCCGCTGACGGACGCCGTGGCCACCATGCGGGACGGCCGGTTGACGGCACCCGTCCTTGCCGGGGTGTAAGGGCGTCCGGCAGGCGTATGCCCTGCAGCAAAGCGCGACGGCGGGGTGCGGCACTGCGCCGCACCCCGCCGTCGTGCCATTTACTTAGGCCCGGTTCCCTACCCCAGATGGTGAATCGTAAACGCGGTCAGGAACCCCACGGAAGCGGTCAGCCCGGTGAGGTTGTGGTGCTCTTCGAAGGCTTCGGGAATCATGGTGTCCGCCAGCATGGCCAGGATGCCGCCAGCCGCAACGGAGGTGATGAACGCGACCAGTTCTTCCGGTGCGTTTTCAAGCGCCACATATCCCAGCAGCGCCGCCATACCGCTGAGGACCGCGATGCCGCCCCAGAGCCCGAACACATAGCCCCTGCTCCGTCCGGCCTTCTTCATGCCGGCCGTACCGGACAGGCCCTCGGGGACGTTGGAGATGAAGACAGCCGCCAGCATGGCAGGACTCACCGCTCCCCCGGCCAACAGGCCGACACCCAGAACCACTGATTCCGGAACGCCGTCCAGCAGGGCGCCTACGGCTATCGCCGTGCCGCTGCCGGGATCGTCCTTCTCGGACGGCTGCTGGTCTCCGGACCGCTTGCGGTGCTTGGCGCCGGCCCGCGCCAGGAGCATATTGGCGCCCACGTACACCACCGCCCCGGCCAGGAAGCCCGCCACCGTGGGCCACAGCCCGCCGCCCTTCACGGCCTCGTCCACCAGCTCAAAGGCAAGCGCCGAGATCAGCACGCCGGCTCCGAAGGCCATGATCGTGGAAACAACTTTGGACGGGATGGACCACCGCCAGGAAACGGCAGCTCCCAGGACCAGGGCCGCACCGGCACCGGTGCCCCAAACAAGTGACATCAACCAAGCAGGCATACGTCTTCCGTCCCCAGTGCGGCGGAACTGAAACAAAGGCCGGCAGTGCACCCCGTCACCATCCGCGCGCAGAATTGATGCGATCTTGAGGCAAACCTTGCGATCCCTAGACCTTACAGGTCCACGCTGAAGCCATAGGACACAACCAGCTTGTGGGGAGCAGGACGTCATGGGAAGCAGAACAGCGTTGGACAACGAAGTCACAACCGTGGGAGGCGTGCTGACGGACAAACAGCCGCTGGACTTCCACACGTTGGGGCTCGCCGGATGCATCGACCGGCTCACCGCACCCCTGCGGCAGCGCGGGACCGCGGTCCACTGGGATACTCCGCACTGGGGCATCGAGATCCCGGCGGACTGCGCGTCCCTCCTGTACCAGTCCGCCCGCGAGGTCCTCAGCAACGCGTTCAAGTTCTCGTCCGCGTCCACACTGAACATCCAGCTGGCAGCCGTGGACCACGGCATCCGCTTGATCGTGGCCGACGACGGCACAGGCTTTGACAGTAATCTGGCCACGTGCGGACGGCACCACGGGTACGGCTTGCGGCTCATGGCGGTGGCCGTGCAGGAAGCCGGCGGTGCGATGGACATCAGTTCCACGCCCGGGCAAGGCACCAGCGTGACGGTGACACTGCCGCTTGACTGACCCTCCGGCCCACCATGCCGGCTCAATAGACTCGGATGCCCGCCGTTGCTGGGACGGCGGGCATCCGTACGCCTTATGAAGACCGCGGGGAATCAGCGGGAGAGCTTGGCGGCGGTTGATCTCACAGCCGTACCAGCCCGGCACAGCAAGCCCGGCCGCGACCCACTGCGCTGGAAGTCCTTGACAGGTCAGGGACCGGGGCGCTCAATGAGGGGACCGCGAACACGGCCACGAGGAGCAGTCATGACTGAAAATCGTTCAAGGGACGACGACGACCGGATCCATGCCGAATCACCGGCCGAGGGCGATCCGGGCGCGGACCCCACTGATCTCAGCGTACACGCGCAGGACCCGGCCGAGGGGCCGGACGACGACGGGGAGGCCAAAAAGTAAGCTCCCTCCCCGCTGCCTTTCCTGCCGGCAGCCGGGACCGCCTGGCAAAATCCCCTTGCACGCACGCCACTGGTCTACTACGTTGTAGTTCAAATCGAGAAAGCGCTTTCCCGCCTTCGGCGGGACTTCTTCGCGCAGCAATCACCAGTGGAATTGGATGACATGACGGACAGCACCCTCATCAGGTGGATCGATGGACAGGCACCAGCAGAAATCAGCAGCGGAACCACGTGGGGCATGCCATTCCCGCGCGGGACCGTGCCCGGCACGGAGGCGCTGGCAGTTGCCGATAGCACCGGCACGCCGGTCTCCAGCCAGGCCTGGCCACTGGCAACATGGCCGGACGGCTCCTTGAAGTGGGCGGGCGTCGCGCTCCCGGCCACGGATACGCCGTCGGCCAGCTACCACGTGACGGCCGACGGCGGCACAACCTCCGCCGCCGGCTGGCCGTCGCCGGGCGGGGGTCTGTCCGTCACGGTCACCGAGGGTGCCGACGCTCTCACCGTGGACACCGGCGTCCTGCAGATGGTGATCAAGCGCAGCGGGTCCACCCTGTTCAGCAGCCTTTCCCGGGACGGGCGGGAAGTCGCCCGCGACGCCCGGCTGGTGAGCCTGCTGCAGGACAGCGTGTCCGAGGGCGCGGGAACGGTTGGCCGGGATGCCTTCACTGGCGGGGTCAACGCCATCGTGCTGGAACAAAGCGGTCCCGTGCGTGCCGTGGTGCGGATCGAAGGCCACCACCGCCCGGACGTGCCGGGGAGTGAAAAGCGGGACTGGCTGCCATTTGTAATCCGCTTCTACTTCCACGCCAACGCCCGCAGCGTCCGGATGGTGCACTCGTTCATCTGGGACGGCGACGCGGACCGGGACTTCCTGGCCGGGCTGGGCGTGCAGTTCACGGTCCCGCTGGAGGCTGAACTGCATGACCGGCACATCCGCATCGCGGGCGCCGATGGAGGATTCCTTACCGAAGCGGTCCGCGGCCTTACCGGCTTGCGGCGGGATCCCGGCGCGGAGGTGCGGGACGCCCAGATCGCCGGCCGCCCCACTCCCCCGGCGGACAGCTGGAATCCGGAAGTCTCAAACCGCCTGCACCTGATCCCCAGCTGGGGCGACTACACCCTCAGCCAGCTAAGCGCTGATGGATTCGAGCTGCGCAAGCGCACCGCCGCCGGCCACGGGTGGGTGGGGATCTCCGGGGGCACCCGCGCCGGCGGCTTCTGCTCCCTGAGCGATACCCGCGGCGGCCTGGGTGTGGGGATCAAGGATTTCTGGCAGTCCCACCCGGGCCAGCTGGACATCCGCGGCGCCGGCACGGACGAAGCATCGCTGACCGCCTGGCTTTACTCCCCCGAGGCGCAGCCGATGGACCTGCGTTTTTACCATGACGGCCTGAGCCAGGACACGTTCGAGGAGCAGCTCGAAGGCCTGGAGATCACATATGAGGACTATGAGCCGGGCTTCGGCAACCCCACCGGAATCGCCCGGACGCATGAGCTGACCCTGTTCGCCTACGACGCGACCCCCACCACCGAAAACCTCGCCGCCGACGCTGCGGCCGCCTCCACCCCCGCCCTCCTGCAGGCCACGCCGGAATACCTGCACGCGGCGGGCGTCTTCGGCGACTGGGATCCGGTGGACCGCAGCACCCCGGCGCGGGCACGGCTGGAGGACCGGCTGGACTTCCTGTTCGATTTCTACGCCGGCCAGGTGGAGCAGCGGCGCTGGTACGGCTTCTGGAACTACGGCGACGTGATGCACACCTACGACTTTGACCGGCACGTGTGGCGGTACGACGTAGGCGGCTACGCGTGGGACAACTCGGAGCTCTCCCCGGACTTGTGGCTGTGGTATTCCTACCTGCGCTCCGGCCGGGCGGACATTTTCCGCTTTGCGGAGGCCATGACACGGCACACGGGCGAGGTGGACGTCTACCACCTGGGCCCCTGGGAGGGACTGGGTTCCCGGCACAACGTCCAGCACTGGGGCTGCAGCGCCAAGCAGCTGCGGATCAGCACGCCCGCCTACCGCCGCTTCTACTACTACCTCACCGCAGACGAGCGCACCGGGGACCTGCTCACCGAACTGGTTGACAGCGACCAGAACTTCCTGGGACTGGACCCGGTCCGCAAAGTACGGCCCGACGCCGCCACCTACCGTCCCAACCGCGACGCACTCGGCGTGGGCCTGGGGACGGACTGGGGCTCACTCGCCGCCACCTGGCTGACAGACTGGGAACGCACCGGCAACCCGCGGTCCCGGGACCGGCTGCTGGGCACCATGGCGGACATCGGCAAGCTCAAGTACGGATTCCTCACGGGCGAAGCGCTGTACCACCTGGACAAGGGCCGGTTCGATACGGGGCGGGAAATGATCTCGGTTTCGCACCTGAGCGCCGTGTTCGGCCTGGTGGAGATCTGCAGCGAACTGGTGGACCTGGTGGACGATCCGGAATTCGAGCGGGCGTGGCTGCAGTACTGCCGCCTGTTCCTGGCCGGCAAGGAGGAACAGGTGGACACCGTGGGCCAGCCCCTCGACGGCATCTACCTCACCCAGGCACACAGCCGGTTGACGGCCTACGCGGCGTCGAAGCTGAATGATCCGGATTTGGCAGCCCGGGCGTGGCAAAGCTTTGCCGAAGGCGGCGAGCACCTGAACCACGAATCCGCCTTCACGCTCCGCAGGATCGAGCCTCCGCACGTGCTGCTGCCGGTGGATGAAGCGCCCACCGTCTCCACCAACGACACCGCCCAGTTCGGGCTGGCAGTCATCCAGAACCTGGCGCTGGTGGGCCAGTACCTGGACTGACCCTCCAGCCCTAAACAGACCGCGGCGGCGGCACCCACTCAGGTGCCGCCGTCGTGGTTTTCCCATACCCGCTGAAGTGAGGCTCTGGAAACATCAGCACCCAAAAGGTATGTTGGTAAGCATGCTGATGATTTTTCCTACTCATCAGTTCCCGGTAGCAAAGCGAAGGAGACGTTATGAGCACGAAGGTCGAAAAACGCATTCTGGTCAACGTACCGGTGAGCACCGCTTATAACCAGTGGACGCAGTTCGAGGAGTTTCCGCACTTCATGGGCGGCGTCAAGAGCGTGACCCAGCTCAGTGATGACCGCCTGGAGTGGGTGGCCGAGATCGGCGGGGTCCGCAGGCAGTGGGAAGCCAAGATTTTGGAGCAGGTTCCGGACCGCAAGGTTGCCTGGGCCGCTACCGAAGGTGCCACGAACGCCGGCGCTGTTGAATTCGAAGACGTGGGCGGCGGCCAGACCTCCATCAAGCTGACCCTCGAATACGAGCCCGAAGGCGTCATCGAAAAGGTGGGCGACAAGCTCAACGTCGTGGACCGGCAGGCGGAGTCGGACCTGCAGAAGTTCAAGGAATTTATCGAGGATGAAGGCTATGCCAGCGGCGCGTGGCGCGGTTCCGTCAACCCCGGCGCCACCGTGGGCACGCCCGGTGTCGAGCACGCAGGTGCATCCCGCGGTGATTCCGGCAAGGCCGGTGTCTCCGGCAAGGTTGCTGCCGGCGTGGGCATTGCAGCGGCGGCCGGCGCAGCAGCAGCCATGGCTGCCAGCGGCAACAAGGGAGAAACAGCGGCCGCCGATGAAACGGTAACGCCGGTAGCTCCCGGCGAGCCGGCCACCGTCACCCCGCTGACGACGGACACGACCACAGCAGTCCCGGCCGAGCCCCTCACCACCGGCGCCACCACCGGCAGCGCCTACCCGGGCACGGGGACGGCTGACACCACAGCGGCAGGTACGACCTCGGCTGCAGGCTCCAGCGGCTCCCTCGCAGACCTGGATGACGGCAGGATCGGCCACACGTTCGACCAGACCAACGGCCTGGTGGACACCACGGGTGAGTCCGACGAGACGCTGGAAGGCGAGAACCTGAGCGCCGGCGAACGGCGCGGGGACGACCGCAACGACGGCGGCCTGCCGCCTGTCGGCGGCAACCTCGGCGGACACTGACCGCCACCCGCAAAACTAGCGCCGCCCGCCTTCCCCCAAGGCGGGCGGCGCTTTGCCGTTATCGCTCAGATGACGGCGCTTGTGATGACTGCCCCGTCCCGGATGACGAATTCAAGATGATCGGCCAGATGCGGATCATGCACCCGAGGTCCAGCTCATACAAGGGAGCGCCGCCCACGAGGCCAGGGCTCAGGATCGCGCCTACGAAGACGCCGACCTTCACGGCGGCAGTGCGATGAGGCTCCACTTCTGCGCGCCTGCTCCTCAGCGGGTCCTAAGCCTCTTCTGAAGCGGCGTTCGCCTCCGTAGCATCAGCGCATCAGGGGCACCCTTCGGGGGGCAGCTTTTGGAGGATGAGAGGGAAGCAATGCGCGTTCACCGGAAGCTTGCCCCTCGGAGAGTTCTTATGCTTTCCGCGGCACTGGCCCTTTTCCTTGGCGGCTGCACGCAAGGGGGCACGCCCTCATCCCCAACAACATCACCCTCATCCGAACCAACGCAGTCCCCCTCAACTAGACCAACCGAACCTCCCCCACCCGTGTCGGGCAGCCCTGCCTGTGACCTCATCGCGCCGGACATCGCCGCGAAGATCGATCCTGGGCTTGCCCAGATGGGAACGGGGGGCAAGCCGGCAGGGAGCCCCGCGTACGTCTGCAGCTACATGAGTAAATCGAGCAAAAGCCGGGCTCTTTCCGTCTCGTTGACATCGCCCGCCTCGGCGCCGCAGATTGCGGAAACGAAAAATACTCCGGACTGCTCAGCAGTGGAGGGCATCGGTGACTTCGCTTGCATGCAGTGGACGGGGTGGTTCCGCGGCGAGCCCGGAGGGGCGTCGGCCAACACTGTCCTGAAGGCAGTCCGGGGCAACGAGTCCCTCGACCTGCGCATCGTCGACGCACCACCAATAACGCCGGATTTCCCGGTACCGGACGGTGACGCCACAGCGCGAGCACTTGCCCAGGCCCTTGTCGAGGGCGGGTGGGGCAACGGCGCTGAACTTCATGTTCCGGCCGCGCCACCTGTCGGTCCCCAGACTGAGACAGACAGCCCCGTTTGCGCCCTGGTCAGCGCCGACGCACTCAAGCAGGCCTTCGGGGCCACAACCCAGGCGCAGGTTCTCCCCGGCGAGGGCAACTGCCGATACCTATTTGGCGCTCTGGGCACACCAGGGCCTGACTCACTCAAATTCGCCATCGAGCTCCACCAGGGCGGCGCGTCCGCGCTCTCGCGAGTTCTGCCCCCTGATGGCCAAAGCATCGAAGGTGTCGGCGACAAAGCCATCCTGGTTATCCGGTCAGATCCGGGCGGACCAAAAGCACTCCGGCCGCCAAGCGATGTCCCGGTCACCTACATGTCACTGATGGTGGCCCGCGGCCAGAACATGGCCATATTTGTCGCAGAGATCCTGATCTCACCAGCCGGGCCCACCGAAGAGCAGGTCAAGGAACAGTTCGTCACCCTGGTCAAGGGGATCAACTTCTGAGCCAGCCCGTGCTCGCCGCCCGCCAGGCTCTTGGAAGAAACGAATCCTGAGGAACACTCTGATGCATCCAGAAGCCGGAAAATCCGTACGGAAGCTCCTGCCTGCCAGTCGGGTTGGCAGAGCCCTCATGCTGGCTGCCGGAGCGCTAATCCTCACGTCGTGCGGAGCCGGGCAATCTCGTGATACCGCATCCAACAGCGGCAGCAGCACCACAACGGCTGCAAGCAGTACCGCCTCGCCGTCGGCTGAGGCCACCGCCACGCCGCCGAAGGTCTTCACAGACCAGGAGCTCATGGCAATCAGCAGCAAAGTGCTGGAGCCGCACGGCGGAAGGGCCGAAGACACAGCCATGGCCCGCAAGTCTTACGCCTTGATGACGCAGCCGCCAATGTCTGCATCAGCATCCTCGATACTGGGTCCGACCGAGCCGGGTGAGTGCAACGTCTTCCATAGGTCGTGGCAGCACGAGGCACAACTGGATCCCTCCATGGGCTTCGCGCTGGCCGAGATTTTTAACGTTGGCGCCCATGGAACCGGCATGATCCTTTTCGATGTCCGAAGCGGTCCCCGGGAGACTCTTGCCAGAGCCGACTTTGATTACAGCCCGGAACTGATGGTCCGCTGCACCACGTTCGACCAGACGGTGTTCGGAGCCACCGGGCCCCAGAAGATAACGATCCAGCTTCTCCCTGGTCCGGACATCGGGGAGAAGGCCTACGTCACCAAGGAATCCTTTAGCGGGAACACTGCTGGGGTCGGGCTCCGCGTCCTGGCCGGAACGGTGTCTCTCGATATGGGCGCAAACACAGGGCTGGCGATAACTGAGGAAGAGGCGCTGAACCTGATGTCGCAGATCGCGCAGCAGTTTGTCGACGAGGTGAAGAGTTCGCACTAACTGCTGCACCTACGGGACGTTGATGAAAACGTCAGAGAGGAGATCTTCGAAATGGAGATGTAGGAGTAGGCAAACGATTCCGCTCCTGTCGCTGGCTGTCCGCCCAACACAGAGTCCTTGGGCCTTCGTTGCCACCGAGAACCGTCGAGACAATGACAACGACCGTGGCGGTTGGCCACGGTCGTTGTCATTGCTGCCAGCCGTCCCGCGATAGTTGGACTGGGCCTACTTGGCGTTTCCGGCGTAGAAGACAGCCGGCATGGCCGGGGTCTGCATTCCCTCGCCGATGAAGAAGCTCGGGTGCGGCGGCTGGTTGTAGCCCACCGTTTCGCGGGCTACCGCGGTCCGGTACATGGGATCGTGCATCAGGGTACGGAGCCGGATCTCGGTGGGCGAGGTGGTGGTGTAAACCCGAAGCTCGGTGCTGTCCGCGGACGGGAACACCAGCTCCTCGCGCCAGTCGCCCAGCAGGTCCGCCTGAAGTGACGGGTTTCCCTTGGTGTGGTTGTTGGTGCGGGCACCGGTGGCCGTCAGCAGCCTGTCACTGGTTTCGGTCTCCCAGTTCCACTTGGAGATGGTGGGTACGCCCACGCCGGCCTCGGCGTTGAAGTCGTGGTCTACGACTTCCCGCAGCAGGTCGCCGTCCCACCACGCCATGAAGTTGGCGGCGGGGATCTTGTCCGAAATCCGCTCCCCCTTGGCCGACATCAGGTACCCGACGGGCGAGTTCCAGGCGGCGTCGCCACCCACGGCCCAGCTTTCCGAGCCGGGAAAGCGGGGGTCGATGTCGCCGGTGGCACCGCGGCCGGTGTCCTTGACGGCGGGAATGCTCCACAGCACTTCGCCCGTTGCAGCATCGCGGAAAGTGGCGCCGCGGTTGCCGCTGGCGGACATGCTCTCGTGGACGGCGAAGGTCTCCAGGCCCGGGCGGGAGGGATCGAGGTCGCCGGTGTGGATGGCGTCGCCATGGCCGAGCTTGGTGTTGTACAGCGGGGTGCCGTCGTCGTCGATGGTCATGGAGCCGAAGACGAACTCGTCCTTGCCGTCCTGGTCCACGTCTGCCACGGAGAGGTTGTGGTTGCCCTGGCCTTTGTATTCGGCGCCGGCAACGTCGGAATCGAACTTCCACCGCTTGACCAGCTTGCCGTTGACCAGGTCGTAGGTGACCAGGACGGTGCGGGTGTAGTAGCCGCGGCTGAACATCAGGGACGGGTGCTCGCCGTCGAGGTAGGCAACGCCTGCCAGGAAACGGTCCACGCGGTTGCCGTAGCTGTCGCCCCAGGCGGCAACGCTTCCGCGGGGCGGGTCGTAGGGAACGGTGTCCATGATGGTGCCGCTGGCGCCGTTGAATACCGTGAGGTATTCCGGCCCGGAGAGGATGTAGCCGGCGCTGGTGCGGTAGTCTGCGGCGGCATCGCCAATGACCGTTCCTGCCGCATCGGTGGTGCCGTCGGCGGTCTTGAAGGCCACTTCCCCCTTGCCGTCGCCGTCAAAGTCATAGGCCAGCATTTGGGTGTAGTGGGCCCCGGCGCGGATATTGCGGCCCAGGTCGATGCGCCACAGCTTGGTGCCGTCCATCTTGTAGGCGTCCACGTATACGTTGCCGGTGTAGCCGGATTTGGAGTTGTCCTGCGCGTTGGAAGGGTTCCACAGCTGGATGATTTCGTAGGCGCCGTCGCCGTCCAGGTCCGCCACGGTCGAATCGTTGGCCGTGTAGGTGTACGGCTTGCCGTCCTTGCTGACGCCATCGGCCGGCTTGTCCAGTTTGATGGGCAGGTAGTTCTGTGCCAGCGGGCTGAACTCGGCACTGAGCTTGTCCTGCCCATTGCCGTTCCCCACCGTCTTGATGACGTACTTGGAGGCGGCCGTTCCCGCCGGGTCCACATAGGTGGTGGTGCTGCGGATGGGCTCGTCGGTGATCTGGACGCCGTCGCGGATGACATGGAAGCCCACACTGTCCTTGTCCAGGCCCAGCATCCGCCAGCCCAGGGTGACGCCCTGGTCCGTGAGCACTGCCACCGGGGCGCGGTCCAGGTTTTCCACCTGGCGCGTGGGTCCGGACACTGCCGGGGTTGGCTGGCCTTGATCAGCAGCGGCGAACGGGACACCGGTGAAAGCGAGCGCCGCTGCGGTGAAAGTGGCCACGGCTGCGGCGGGCGCAGCCTTCCAGGCCCTGCCCGCTGGGGACTTCGGGGAACACATTGAGCGGTGTGCCAAAAGAACATCTCCTTTGATGCGGCGGCAGCTGAGTCTGCCGCACGACAGTTTTGTAACGTTTCATTCGTTTGGCCAAGCATTCCCACGGGAGTAATTTCGAGGGATTTGGTCTGTGAGGAAACGCTTTCTGCCCTTCAGGTTTATCAGCGCCTGACAAAGTCCGTCAACAGTTTGACCGAAAGTTATTGGGAGAATTTGTTCTATTGCGTTTGCTTCTACGCCCCTTGGAGGCCCGCTCACTTTTGACGTCTATTGCCCAATCGCCCGCTCACTCTCAACCCCTGGAGTGAGCGGGCGTTGCCTCAAAACGGGTCAAAGGTGAGCGGGCGTTGCCTCAAAACGCGCCAAAGGTGAGCGGGCGTTGGTCCGCTATTTGCGGGTTGCCGCCTGCAGCAGCGGGAGGGTGCGGGTGGGCATGACCTCCACCAGGGACATGGCGGTGCTGGTACGGACGACGCCGTCAATCGCCAGCATCGCGTTGGTGATGCGGTGAAGGTCAGCCGGGTCCTTCGCGGCCACCTTGGCGAGCAGGTCGGCGTCGCCGGTGGTGGCATGCATCTCGATGATCTCCGGAATGGTCTGCAGCGCCGCCACGGCAATGTCACTGGAGGACTGGCTGATCGAAATTGAAATGAAGGCCAGCAGCGGCAGGCCCAACGCTTCCGTCCGCACCCGCTGGCTGAAGGGCGCCAGGCTCCCGTCGGTGGCCAGCCGGCGGAGCCGGGCGTGCACAGTATTGCGCGCCACTCCCAGCGTTCTCGAGAGGGACAGCACGGTGGCCTGGGGGTCCTGGTCGAGTGTGAGGAGGATCTCTGCGTCAAGAGCATCAATGAGGTGCATACTGAGCATTTTGCCATCCCGGCCTGTTCCCAGGGCTTGATCTGTCCTCCGCCAAACCGTTGTGTTGCGCAAACGTCCCGAATCCGCGCACCATGCTGTCCATGACCAGCACCCTTCCCGAAGCCGCGGCACCCGAGGTCCGCGCCGTCGTCGCCCAGCTTCCCGCCTACGTGGCCGGCAAGAGCGCGCAGTCTGCCCTGACCGCCGCCCTGGCCTCGAACGAAAGCCACTTCGTTCCCCTGCCATCTGTCATCGAAGCCATCTCGGCCGAGGCCGGGAGGATCCACCGGTACCCCAGCACGGGTGCGGTGGAGGCACGTGAAGCCATTGCCGGGCACTTCGGTGTCAGCCCTGACGAAATTGCCGCCGGCCCGGGAAGCTCGGGTGTGCTGCAGCAGATCATTTCCGCCGTCTGCGGCCACGGCGACGAGGTGGTGTATGCGTGGCGGTCCTTCGAGGCCTACCCCATCCTGGTGGCAGTGGCAGGCGCCGCTTCAGTCCCCGTGCCGCTGCTGGCCAATGAACACCACGATCTGGACGCCATGGCCGTGGCCATCACCGACCGAACCCGCCTGGTAATCCTGTGTTCGCCCAACAACCCCACCGGCGTGTCCATCAGTGAAGCTGCGCTTGAGGAGTTCCTCCGCTCGGTTCCGGCACGCGTGCTGGTAGTGCTGGACGAGGCCTACATCGAGTTCCAGCGCGGGCCAGGCGTTGACTCGCTCGATTTCTACCGCCGCTACCCCAACCTTTGCATCCTGCGGACCTTCTCCAAGGCCTACGGGCTGGCAGGCCTGCGGATCGGCTACGCCATAGCCCGCCCGGACATCGCCGAAGGCCTCCGCCGAACCGCCGTCCCCTTCGGCGTCAACAGAATGGCGCAGGCGGCCGCGGTTGCCTCGCTTGCAGCCGGGGACGAGGTCCTTGAACGGACCGAGGCGGTAGCCCGGGAACGCACCCGGGTCATCGAGGCGCTGCGAAGCTACGGCTGGGATGTGCCGGACAGCCAGGCCAACTTCTACTGGCTGCGGGCCGACGACGATTTGCGGATGCGGCTCCTGGAAGCGCTGGCCGACGCCGATATTTTAGTGCGCGGTTACGCGCTGGACGGGGTACGAATCACCCTGGCCGATGAAGCCACCAACAACCGTGTCCTTGCCGTCCTGGCCGATCGCGGGCGGTTCCTTGGTGAGGCGGGCACAGCCCGGTGAGTACCTCCACAGAAACCCCCGCTGCCCCGGCCCGGCACATGGAAGGGCCGACGGCGGCACCTTCAGTACCGCCGTCGGCCGTCCGTCATTCCGTGGTTGAGGACGTCCTGGGCATCCTGACTGGCACGTTCGCCGCGTCTCTTGGGCTGTTCCTGCTCAAGTCCAGCGGGGCAGTGACCGGAGGCACCGCAGGCCTGGCGCTGCTGCTCAGCTATTCGGTCGCGCTGCCTTTCGGCGTCATCTTCTTTACGGTGAACCTGCCGTTCTTCGCCCTGGCGGTGTGGAAGAAGGGCTGGAACTTCGCCCTCCGCACCGGCGCCGCCATTGCCCTGGTCTCGGCGATGGCCAGCCTGCACCCCGCGGCCCTGGGGGCCCTGCAGATTGACCCGGCGTACGGCGTGCTGGGCGGAAACCTGCTCGCCGGCGTCGGCCTCCTGATCCTGTTCCGGCACCAGTCCAGCCTGGGCGGCTTCAACATCCTGGCCCTGCTGCTGCAGGAAAAACTGAAGTGGCGGGCGGGGTATGTGCAGATGGTGCTGGACGTGGCCATCGTCCTGGCATCGCTTATCCTCGTGGCGCCGATGATGGTGCTGCTGTCCGCGGCCGGCGCCACCCTCCTGAACCTCATCCTTGCCCTGAACCACCGGCCCGGCCGTTACCTGGGAAAGTAGGCAGCCGGCCGGCCGTTTATTCCCCGCAGCCGGCTGAAATATCTGCGCGGGGACCTGCGTTGGGGCCCATATGACAACAATCGGAATTATCGGTGCAGGACATATTGGCAGCCAGGTTGCACGGAAGGCCGTGGAACTGGGCTACGACGTAGTCATCAGCAACTCCCGCGGCCCGGAAACCCTCCAGGACCTGGTGTCCGAGCTGGGCCCCAAAGCCCGCGCGGCTACGGCAGCTGAAGCGGCAGCGGCCGGGGACTTCGCCGTGGTCACGGTGCCGCTGAAGAACTACAAGGACGTTCCGGCGGAGCCGCTGGCCGGCAAGATTGTGATCGACACCAACAACTACTACTGGGAGCGGGACGGCAGGATCCCCGCCCTGGACAATGGCGAAGCCACCACCTCGGGCCTGTTGCAGGAGCACCTGCCCCAGTCCAAGGTGGCCAAGGGCTTCAACCACATCATGGCCAAGGACATCACCACCGACGGAACTCCGGCCGGCACCGAAGACCGGCGCGCCCTGGCCACTTCCAGCAACTACCCGGAAGCAGCGGACCTGGTCACCCGCCTCTACGACGAATTCGGCTTCGACACCGTGGACGTGGGGCCGCTGTCCGAGAGCTGGCGCGTGGAGCGGGACCGCCCTGCCTACGTAAAGCGGCAGAACGCCCTGGAGCTGAAGGACAACCTGGCCAAGGCGCCGCGGACCGTCTGATCCATCCCATCCATAGCTTTCGCCCCACCCAGACTGGCCGGCAGTTCCTACTGCCGGCCAGTCTTGTGTCGAGGCACTACTTCCAGGCGGGTACCAGCACCACTTCGAACGGGCTGGGCGGCTGGTTGAACTGGGCGTTGACCGCAGCGAGAGTACCCTCCCCGAACAGGGCCACGGTGGTGGGAATATTGAAGGCGTCGCTCTTGATGGTGTTCCTGACCTCGGCGGAGGACAAGTCACTGGAAAGATCCAGGCGCGTTATCTGGTTCAGTTGGTTCTGGACCGCCCATACGTTGTCGCCGCGCACCAGGATGCCGTCCACAAACGGCACGCTGACGCCCTTGATTGCGGCGCTTTCCCCGGTCTTGGGATTGACCGTGTACAGGGCTCCGTTCATGGAGTGGGCCACGATCAGGACTTTCCCGTCCTCGGACGCGGCAATGCCGTTCAGGTTGAACCCCTGCGTGAGCTCTGCCGCCGGGCCGCTCAGCTTGAGGGTCTTCACCTTGCCCAGCTGGCCGTGGTCTTCCACCGGCAGGAAGTAGAGTTCCGCCGCCGCTGAATTGGTGAACCAGGCTCCGTCGCCGGTAAGCGTGACGTCGTTGATGAACCCTTTGCCCAGGTTGAAGTCGGCAATGGGCTTACCGGTTTCGGTGCTGTAGACGAACGCCTTGCCGGTGTTGGCCCCTGCCACAAACAGCAGATCGTTGCAGGTGTCGGCTTTCATCCCGGCGGCCGCGCGACCTGCGGGCGCGTCGATGAAGCGGCTTGCGGTGCCCTTGCGGATGTCGCCGCGGAAGATGTCGCCGGTGGTGAGTTCACCTGCATAGAAAGTCTTGCCCTCCCCTGCCGCGATGCCCTCGGCGGAGGTGGCGCCGTCGAGCACTATCTCCCTGGGATCCGGCGCGGCCAGCGCCGGAAGGGCCGTGGGAAGAAGCAATGAAAATGAGGCCACGAGCCCGGCGGCGGCACGGCGGCGTACTGTTTGGCGCATGCTGGTTCCTTAGTCTGGGTCGATGCGCGCGGGGCCCATCTGCGGAAGCTCCGCACGATTGGTGCTGCCAGTTTAAGCGCCCGTATTGGGCTTGCGAAGGCATGGGGCTACCCAATCTGCTTACAATCGAAACCTCTGACCACTACTGAGGGACCCATGAAGAAATTCGCCACAGCCCTGTTTGCCGCCGGCCTCGTTGCTTCCGCCACGGCCTGCTCCGCCACGCACCAACTGTCCACCGCTGAAACCTGCGAGCGGATCCAGGCCGTTGTGTCGAACCCCGCCAACAACGCCGGCAAGACGGGCATGAACAACCTCGCCAACCAGATCCGCCCCATCCACGCGGTTGCCTCGGACGACCTCAAGCCCGCCCTGGCCTCGATCCTTGCGTACACGGACGAGCAGGCCAAGGAAAACCCGGACAAGGACAAGCTGGCCGATCTCCAGTCCGGCTACCAGGAGGCAGGCAGCACGTACAGCAAGTTCTGCGGCCAGGCCGGCGGCTAAACAATCCACTTGCAAAGGGGACCGGCCGCCTGCGGACATGCGGCCGGCCCCTTTTGTGTCCAGGCCTAGAGCGTGGCCGGATCCGTGTTGGCGCCGCACAGGATGACGGCAACCCGTTCATCCTTCCCCGGCACGTAGGCGCCGGAGGTCAGCGCTGCGTAGGCAGCTGCGGCGCCGTGCTCCACCACGATCCGGTAGTCGTTCCACAGCGCCGAACGAGCGGCAACGATCTGTTCGTCGGTCACCAGGACGCTTTCGACGCCGCAGCGGACCGCGACGGAGAACCCGATGTCCCCTATGCGGCGGGCACCCAGGGAGTCGGCGGCGACGCCCGATACCGGGACGTCCACCGGATTCCCCGCTGCCAGCGCAGCGTGCAGGGTGGAGGCGGTTTCGGGCTCAACGGCCACTACTTTGGCAAAGCCTTCGACGGCGGCAGCAACTCCCGCCATCAGCCCGCCACCGCCCACGGCCACCAGGACCGTGTCCACAGCCGGCACCTGTTCCAGTAACTCGGAGCCAACCGTCCCGGCACCCGCGGCGATTTCCGGCTGGTCATAGGCATGGCAGTAGATGGCGCCGGTGGTCTCCGCGTGCACCACAGCGGCCTGGTAGGCGGCCGCATACTCCGCACCGCCCTGGACCACCGTGGCGCCGATCGCCTTCAGTTTGCTGACTTTGACTGCCGGCGCGGTTTCAGGAACGAACACGGTTGCGGGCACGCCGAGTTGCCTGGCCGCGTAGGCGTTGGCCAGGCCTGCGTTCCCGCCCGACGCCACAACAACGCCCACGTCCGCCCGCAACTCACCCCGCTCCTTGCTGGCCAGGATCCGGTTGAGCGCACCGCGGGCCTTGAACGTGCCCGTGTGCTGCATGAATTCGCATTTGAACCAGACCGGGCCATTGAACGCGCCCGGGTCCGCCTCCATGACGGGGGTCCTGCGGATGAGGCCCGCGGTCCGCTGTGCGGCCTGGTCGACGTCAGCGCGGGTGATCATCCGTCAGACTTCGTCATCCCAGGTACCCGTCTCCTTAAGTGCGTCTTCCGGCTCGGGCTCCCGGGCTGCTTCCTCGCCGCCCACATACGACGCCGGGACGGTTCCGGCAGCATGCGCCTGCTGTTCCTCCCGGATGTTCGACGCACCGGGCTGCTCCGGGTGCATGCCGGCCTGCGGCGCCTCCTTCGCTTCGTTCCTGGCCTCGTCCGGGTCGCCCGGTCCGCGAAGGTCTGCGGTGTTCTGGGGATCGTCGCTGGAAACGGTCATGGTCCTGCCTTTCACCTGGGAACTGCTGTGCAACCGGCCGGATAACCCCGCCCGGCCTCCAGCCTACGGTCTACAGGTAGTCGCCGGCCCGTTCCCGCGCGATTTCCAGCAGCGTTGAGTGGAAGGCGACCTCAGCCGGGGCGTACACCTTGTCCTGCCGCTGCGCCAGCAATACTCGCCGCAGCGGCGCAGCCTCACCCAGGCTCAATACCCGCACATCGGGATGCTGCAGTGCCACCGCAGTCTTGGGGACCATTGCCACCCCCATCCCCACACTCACCATCGCCTGCGCCTCCTGGTAGTCGTTCGCCTGGAAGGCAATTACCGGCTCGAACCCGGCGTCATGGGCGGAGCGCTGAAGCACCTCCACCACCGGGTGCGCCTCCGCCCGCACAATCCACGATTCGGTGCGGAGGTCCTCCATGCTGACCTCCTCCCGGTCCGCCAGCCGGTGCCCCCGGGCCACCAGGACAACAGTGCTCTCACGGAACACTTCTGTGACGCGGATGGCGTCGTCGTGAAAGGGATTCCAGGGGTAGTCCCAGAGCAGGCACAGCCCGGTAACCCCGGATTCGAGGTCCGCGACGAGTTCGTCGAAGCGGGCGCTGCGGAGGGACAGTCCGATTGCGGGGTAACGCTTCTTGAAGGCACGGATGACGAGGGGCAGGAAGGAGCCCGCCAGCGTGGGAAAGGTACCTACCGTCAGGGAGCCGCGGTTCAGTCCTGCCAGCTGGTTCAGGTCGGACTGCGCTGCCCGCATCTGGCGCACGATCTTGCGTGCATGGCCGGCCAGCATCTGTCCTGCCTCGGTGGGAACCACCCCACGCGAGCGGCGGTTCAACAGTGGCTGGCCCACCTCCTGCTCCAGCTTCCGGAGCTGCTGGGACACGGCTGACGGGCTGTACATCTTCAGCTCGGCTGCCGCGGTGATGGATCCCTGCTCCACCACCTCCAGCAGCAGGGCGAGCCGCCGGATGTCGAATAAATAGTCCTCTTCTTCCTGAAGCAACTCTTAACCCTTCCACGGATTTGATTCACCAACTGCAATTGCTCGATAAAAACCTGACTGCTGCGGAACTTCCACAGCACCAGGCGCAGGTTTTACTGCTCCCGACGCCTTTTACTGCAAGTGATTGAAGCAACACTACATCCCTCTTCAACTATTGAACATTGTCTTCAGTTGTGATCTGGCTCATTCTCGATTCAGGCGCCACAACGAAAACCAGGCACAAGGAGATGTGGGAAGCAATGAAGTTTGAAGCGGAATGGATGCGCGGGGGCACCAGCAAATGCTGGGTGTTCGAGGCCGGGCACCTTCAGGAAGGCGGCGCCAGCCTGGATGTGCTGCTGCCGCGGCTGTACGGGAGTCCCGATTCCCGGCAAATAGACGGCGTGGGTGGAGCCACGTCCACCACCAGCAAGGCTGTGATCCTGCATCGGCCGGCCGGGGACGGCGTGGACATCGAGTTCACCTTCGCCCAGGTGGGCATAGAAGAGGCCACTGTGGACTGGGGCAGCAACTGCGGAAACTGCTCAGCAGTGGTTGGCCTGTACGCCATCGAGAAGGGGTGGGTGGTTCCGGAAGGCGACGTCACCCGCGTTGTCACCCGGAACACGAACACCGGCCAGGTCATCGTCCAGCGTGTGGCCACTCCGTCCGGAGAACTGCCGGACGTACCGTCGGCGCACATGCCGGGGGTACCGTTTCCCGGCCACTTGGTGGGGCTGGGTTTCCAGGATCCCGCTGGGAAGACCACCGGGGCCCTGCTGCCCACCGGGGCCGCAACCGACACCATCACTGCCGGCGGAACCCGCTGGACGGTGTCCATGGTGGATGCCGGGGCTCCTGTCGTGATGGTTCTCGCCGCTGAACTCGGCCTGGACCTGGACCGCTACGAAACCTGGCAGACCGGCATCGAACAACAACTCGAGGTCCTGGAACAGATCCGGCGGCAGGCAGCCGTGCGGATGGGACTGACTCCCACCATCGCCGGTGCGGCCCGCGCCATCCCCAAGCTCGCCGTCGTCGGACCTCCCACTGACCGGGACCCGGCCAGCGATGTGAACGTCATGATGCTTTCGATGGGCAAGCCGCACCCCGCACTGGCCATCACCGGGAGCATCGCCCTGACCCTGGCTGCCCGGACGCCCGGAACTGTATTGCACGCCATCACCGGCCGCCACCTGGGCGCCGCACTGCGTCTCCGCACCCCGGCCGGGGTGATCGAAACGTGGACCGAGGACCACGACGGAAGCCTGCTCGTCGGCGTCGACCGCACGGCCCGCACCATCGCCACCACCATCATCCATCTCCCCGAGGTCTCCGGCAGCGCCGCCGCTGCAGCCCTCGTGGGCGCTACCCTCTGAGGAGACTGTCATGACAAACACTGTCCAGACCAAAGATGCGCTGGCCGAAGACCCGCAAACCAAAGACCCGCTGGCCAAGGGCGTAAAGACCGGTGCTGCCCCCGTGCCGGAAACGCCGGACGGGCGCCCCGCGCGCGCTTCCTCCCGGCGTCGTCGTATCCTGCTGTGGGTGGTGGCCGGCCTGGCCATCCTGGGTGTGATTGCCCTCGTTGTCGGCGGCATCTTCAGCCAGGGAGCCGTCACGGACCCGGAGCCGACCATGACCGCTGTCCAGATCATCCCGCTGGTGATCCTCGTGGTGATGTTCGTCGTGGCCACCAAATGGCCGCTGAACATTGGCGTGATGGGGCTCGTGGCCTCCTTCGGCGTCGGATATTTCATGCTGGGGATGTCCGATAAGCAGATCCTCGAAGAGTTCCCTGCCAGCATCGTGCTGACCATCATCGGCGTCACATACTTCTTCAGCATGGCCCAGCGGAACGGCACCATCGACATCATCGTCAAGGGCTGCGTGCGGATGGTCCGCGGCAAGACGCTGCTGCTGCCGTGGGTGTTCTTCCTGATCGCCGCCGCACTGACCTCGCTCGGAACGTTCTCCCCTGCCGCCATCGCCCTGCTGGCACCGGCCGCCATCGGTTTCGCGTACGAATCGCGCATCCACCCGGTGGTCATGGGCGCCTTCATCATCAACGGCGCACACGCCGGCGGCTTCTCCCCGCTGTCCGTGGCCGGCGTCCTGGTCCACGACATCGCACTGAAGAATGACTTCCCGATTTCCCAGGGTGGTTTGTTCATCGCCAGCTTCGCGCTGAACCTGATCCTGTCGGTGCTGACCATCGTCCTGTTCGCCCTGATCGGCAAGCTGCGCGACGGCAGCGGGCAGCACGTGGACATCGATACGTCCTCCACCGGGCGCCCGCACGGCCAGCAGATCCTGACCCTGGCGCTGATCGCGGCAATGCTGGTGTGCACCCTCGGCTTCCACATGCCCATCGGCTTCGTGGCCCTCTCCGCAGGCCTGCTGCTCGCCTTCATCAACATCAAGGAACACAAGACGTTCATCGGCGGCATCTCCTGGTCCACCGTGCTGCTGGTGGCCGGCATGATCACCTATGTGTCCCTGCTGCAGCACGTGGGCGTCATCGACACCCTGGCCGAGCAGGCCCTGGCCCTGGGGGCTCCGCTGCTGATCGCACTGGTCCTCTGTTACGTGATCGGTGTTGGTTCCGCCTTCGCCTCGTCCACCGCACTGCTGACCGCGTTCATCCCGCTGGCCGGCCCGCTCCTGGCCACCAGCTCGCTCAGCGCCTCCGGAACCGTTGCCGCCCTGGCCATCGCCGCCACCGTCGTCGACGTCTCCCCCTTCTCCACGGATGGTGCACTTGTTGTGGCCAACGCCCGCGAGGACGACCGGCAGCGCGTCTACAAGCAGCTGATGTTCTACGCAGGCGGCGTGGTGCTGGTAGCCCCCGCCCTGGCCTGGGCATTGCTGGTACCCACCGGCATCATGTAAGTCGGCTCTTCACCACCGGCGGCCCGTCAGCATGTGCTGGCGGGCCGTTTGGCTGTTCCGCTCCTCGGTCCGATTCTGTCTCCTGCCTGTGAATTGCAGCCCACCCGGGACGTTGCGCCCACCCCCGGCGTTAAAACGGAACGGCGGAAGGAGGCCACGTGATCATTGTGCTGACGGGCATCGACGGATCGGGAAAGTCGACGGCGGACCAGGCCTTGGTGTCGTCCGTGCGGGCGAAGGGCGGCAGGGCCCTGCTCCTGAGCAACCATGCAGGCCGGCGGGTCATGTCCCTGGTGGCTGCCAGGCTGGGAGTGCGCCTGCCCGCCAGACTCTCTGACGCCGTCGAAACCGCCCTCAGGGTGGGCAACGCCCTGGTCTCACACCTGCGCGCCGGCCGCTTCGATGGCCTGGTGGTGATGGACCGGCACCTCCACTGCCAGCTGGCGCTGCGTTCCGCCAGCGGACTGCCGCGCGGGCGGTTCCTGCCCTGGCTGCTGGCCCGCCTGCCGCAGCCGGACGCCGTCATCCACCTGAATATCGACCCCGCCGAGGCACACCGCCGCATCGTTGCGCGTGGAACGGATTCCGAGAGCCTTGACGATCTCGCCGCATTCCAGGCCGGGTACCGCGATCTGCCGGAGTACGCGGGGTTCGTGAAGGTGGACGCCTCCGCCCCGAAAGAGCAGTTGCTGGCGGAGATGCTCTCGCGGCTGGCCGCCGTGGGCGTGGATACAGACTCGGCTCTATCCGGGTAGGCGCCGTAGTCCCACAGAAAGGGGGCGGACCGGGACAGTAAAGTCCCGGCCCGCCCCCTTTCAAAGGTTGCGGAGTGGGTGCCGCTACCGCGATGCCGTGGGAGAGGCCGACGACGACGAGCCGCTGCCCGAGGACATCGTCGCCGACGAGGTGGATGAGGCGGTGGACGAAGCCGAGCTGCTCGGCGAGGACATACCGGCCGAACCGGACGAGCTGGTGGAGGTGGGGCTCGACGTTGCGCCGCTTTCGGCCGCCTTCAACACGTCGTTAATGAGCTCCTCAAGCTCCTTTTGGTCCTGGTCACCCAGGTCCGTGCCGCTCTTGGTGGCAACCACCAGCAGGCGGCCTTCGGCAGCGGAAACCTGCATCAGCTTCTGCTGGTTGTCGCCGCTGCGGGTGCTGACGGTAGCGAAGGTCTTTTCAGCGTCAGTGTCCGCCTTCAGTTCCTGGCTGGAAACGTCGTACTTCTGGCCCAGGGCTGAAACCGAGAACTTGGCGCACTGGTTCATCTTGCCGCTGATGTCGCTCAGCGTCTTGACGGCGTCAGGGCCCGCGCTGCCGGACTGGGCGGACAGTGTGCGCGGCTGGTTGCCCTCAGAGAGTGCCACGGCCACGTCGCCGCTTTCCACCTTGTCCAGCAGACCGGCGGTGGCGATGTCCTTGCAGTCCTTGGGGTCAATAGTTGCCGTGCTCATGAGCAGGTTGGCGATGTTTCCACCCTGGTCAACCTGTTCCTTTGAGTACAGCTTGAGTTCGTTCCCGTCCTCATCCTTCTTGCCTGAGATGAGGTTGCGGAGCTCATCCTCCGAATACACCTTGGCGTTTGCGGTCTGTGTGGCGGAAGCAGAAGCGGACGTCGTTGCCGTGCCTGACGGAGTGGCAGTACCCCCGCCTCCTCCGGAACAGCCTGCCAAAGCAAGCATCGCCGCAGTCACAACTCCAAGCGCAGAAACTTTTCGCATCAGGATTACCCTCCAGAATAGACAGCATGCTTAGTAGTTCTAAGCGTAAAGGGTGAAAGGCGGGGACGGAAATAACGGAATGATTTCAAATCTGGCGGACTCGCCCCCCCCCCCCGTTGACCGCGGCTCAGACGGGGAAGTGACCCGGCTGCAGGGGCTGCGGTTGCCGCCAGGCTCCGCTGGCTTTCGCCTGGTAGCCAAGGCTCCGGGAGATGGCACGCGCGGCGGCGCGGACCAGCGGCACCAGCTCATGGGCCGGCGTCTGTGCATCCGGAACCACAATGGACAATGAAGCCACCACGCCGCCGTCCGCCCCGTAGATGGGTGCGGCAACGGAGACAGTGCGGGACGGATGGTCCCTGCGGACCACTGCGACGCCGGATTGCCTGACGTTTGCCAGGACGCCGCGAAGCCGGGCCGCAGGAAGGCTGCCGGAATCCGGAACTCCGCCCGCGACCGCGTGCGATTCCGTGTGCTGGGCAAGCAGTTCCTGCAGCAGTTCCGGGCCGGCGGAGGCAAGCAGGACCTGCCCGACGGCGGTGGTCGGCAAAGGCATTCGGCCTCCAACCCGGTAAGCCACCTCAGTCGCGGTACGCGAGGAGAGCCTGTCGATCAGGACTGCGTCCGTGCCTTCGCGGACGGCCAGCAGCACGTGATGCCGCGTGACCTCGTAAAGGTCCTCAAGGTACGGCAGGGCGATCTGCCGCACCCCGTGGCCCCGCGGTGAAAGCGAGGCGATTTCCCAGAGGCGTAACCCCACCACGTAGCGGCCGTCCTCGAGGCGCTCCAGTGCACCCCACTCGGTCAGGTGCCTCACCAGCCGCAGCGCCGTTGCCGGGGCAAGGCCGGCCTGGCGGGACAGTTCGGACAGGCTCAGGGCCCGGCGCTGTTCCGTAAACTGGGCCAGCAGGCTCAGGGCCCGCACCAGCACGGGCGTGCCGGGAAGTGCAGGCGCAGCGTCGCTGGGCGCGGCTGCTGTTTGCCTGCCTGCTCCGGCCATGTCCGCCTCCATCTGTTGCCTCTATCAAGCTTGGACAATGTGGGCTCCGCCACAAAGAGGATTTTCACCCAGTGAAAAGACCGGCCACAGGGCAAGTACCGTGGGGCGAAGCTGAAGGACGTCCCGCAGGCATCCAGCCAGCGTCCCTTGACCCGATTGGAATCAATGATGAACTCCAATGCCCCCAGCAAATCCCTGGCCGGAATCTTCGTGCTGTGCTGGCTTGGCCTGCTTGCCGACGGCTACGACCTCTATGTCTACGGTGCAACCCTGCCCGCCCTGATCGGACAGCCACCCTTCAATGTCACGCCTGCCGGGGCCGGGGCGGTGGGATCCCTGGCGCTGGTGGGAATGCTGCTCGGCTCACTGATCGTGGGTACTCTGACGGACCGGCTGGGCCGCCGTCGGATCTTTGTAGGCGCGCTGGCGCTGTTTTCGCTGGCCATGCTTGCCTGCGCCATGGCACCGGGCTGGGAACTCTTCGCAGCGTTCCGCTTCATCGCCTGCTTCGGCGTGGGCGGCCTTTTGCCGACGGCGGTGGCCCTCACCAATGAGTTCGCCCCGCCCGGGAAGAAGTCGCTGGTCCTGGGCGCCGTGCTCACGGGGCCGGCGACGGGCACTGTTGCCGCCTCGCTGACGTCCCTGGCTGTCCTGGAGTCCAGCGGGTTCCGCCCGGTATACGCGATCGGAGCTGCAGGCCTGCTGATCGTTCCCTTCGCCTGGCTCCTGCTGCCGGAGTCGCCCTCGTTCCTGCGGACCCAGCTCCGCACATCCGAGGCAGACCGGATCGAGGCCGCTTACGGGCTGCCCCGTACCCTGGATGTCCCGGCCGCTGCCGTTCGCGTCTCCCCCACCCGCGCCCTCTTCGCCAATGGCACCGCCGGAACCACTGTCCTGCTGTGGGCCATCACCGTCCTGAGCCTGCTGACCATCTTTGGCGTCAGCACGTGGCTGCCGCAGATCATGCGCACCGCCGGGTTCGGCGTCGGATCCTCCGTGTCATTCCTGCTGGCGTACTCGGTGGGTGCCGTGGTCGGCACTGTCCTTGCATCTGTTGCCAGCCAGAAGTTCGGGCCTCGGCCGCTGGTCGTGGTGGGCTTCGTCAGTGCAGCGGCGGCCCTGCTCCTGATGTCCACCAACCCGCCGGCCGCGCTCATGACCATACTCGCCGCCGTCGCAGGTTTTGGCGGGCTGGGGACGCAAAACATGATTAACGACTACATCGCACAGTTCTACCCTGCCGCCACGCGGGCCACCGGCCTTGGCTGGGCGCTGGCCGTGGGACGCATCGGGGCCATCGCAGGCCCAACCTACGGCGCCCTGCTGGTCAGCTTCGGGGGCGGCGTCCCCGTAGCCGCCATCGCATTCGCGGCGCCGGCACTGCTGGGCGCCATGCTCATGCTCGCCCTGCGCGCCAGGGCAGTACGCCGGCCCGCCATTGCCCAGGACGCGGAGCTGGTGGGCTGACGCCCGGCCCGCGACAAAGGTGGGCGGGCGGCTCCCCACGGCCCGCGCCTGTGGAATAATCCAAGCAGGTGGTCCGGACCGGACTTATCCAGCAGCAGGAGGGGCGTCAATTGTCCGCCACATTAAGGAGCACCGCGGGAGCAGCGGCCGCGGCCATCAATAACACCCAGGTCCCCAAGCACGAGCAACTGCGGCTGATCATACTCAAGCTCGCCAAAGAGGAACTGGAGCCCGGAGCCCGGCTTCCCAGCGAGCGAACGCTCATGGACTCCTACGGCGTCAGCCGCATAACCGTCCGCGCTGCAATCGGCCGCCTGGTCAACGAGGGGCACCTGGTGCGGGTTCCGGCCAAGGGCACGTTTGTGGCGGATTCCCCCGTGCAGTCAACACTGCACCTTGCCTCGTTCACGCAGGAAATGGAGGCGATGGGACACGTGCCCAGCACGGTGGTGCTGGTGGCCGAAGCCGGCGCTGCCCCCACGGATACGGCCGAAGCGCTCAGCCTGCCACCGGGCTCCGAGGCCATCCATCTGAAGCGCCTCCGACTTGCAGACGGCCGGCCGGTCAGCGTGGATGACGCCTGGTACAACCCTGAGCATGCCCGCGGACTTCTGGATATCGACCTGACAGGCTCGGTTTACAAAGCCCTCGCCGCGCAGTTCGGGCACCAGATCGACAGGGCCCGGCAGAGCGTGAGGTCCGAGGGCGCCCCCGCGGACGTGGGGGCGCTCCTCGGAACCGGCACAGGGGCGCCGGTGCTGGCCTTCGACCGGGTGTCCTATTCAGGGCCCCTTGCCATCGAGCATTCACGCTCGTGGTACCGCTCCGACCGCTACTCCCTGAACATGGAAGTCCGGCTCTAGCGCTCAGCCCTAATCGAGCGAGAACAGCTGCTGCCCGGCGGTGACAGTGCCGGCTCCGACCAAGGTTGCCGTGTCCGGCTTGGTGTCGAGGACGACGACGGGACTCACCATCGAGTAACCGGCCGCGAGGGCGGCGGTGGGATCGACGCGCATCACGGCAGCGCCGGCGTCCACAGTCTCTCCCTGGGTAATCAGCAGCTTAAAGCCTTCGCCTTTGAGCTTGACCGTGTCTATGCCCACATGGGTGAGGACGCCGCGCCCTGAGGACTCAACCACCACAAAGGCGTGCGGCAGCAGCTTGATCACCTTTCCCGCCACGGGGGACACGACGTCGAACATCTCGCCTACAGGCGGTTCCACTGCCGCGCCGGAACCCACCATCTGGCCGGCGAAAACAGGGTCCGGGACCTCGGCAAGGGGAATCACGGTGCCGGCGATGGGCGCCAGGACCACCAGGGGCTGCGCCACTAGAGGAGGTCCTCGATGTCTTCGGCCAGGGTATCGGCCTCGGGGCCAACGATGACCTGGACAGCCGTGCCGGAGGCCAGCACGCCGTGGGCTCCGGCCGCCTTCAAGGAGGCCTCGTTCACGAGGGAACCATCTTTAACCTCAGTGCGAAGGCGGGTAATGCAGGCTTCAATCTCCACGATGTTGCCGGCTCCGCCCAGTCCTTCAATGATCTTTTCTGCTTTGGACATGGTTGCCCTTTCTGACGGTGCCCACTCGGAGCACTGCTTCCTCACCGGGCCGGCGGCCCAAGTGCGACCAATTATGGCTTCCACCACCGGCCTTTTGAATGGCCCGGCAGGATTTCCCATTGCCTTGACAGGCGCTCGTGGGATGGATCACACTGAACTGGTCATAACCAGACAGTACCGGCTGGAACCCCTCCTTTACAAGCCCCACCAGAACCCGCAGAGGTGCAACCATGTCAACATCCGAGACCGCCGCCCTGGCTCCCGAAAAGAAGCCAAACAAGGCGTTTGCCACACTGCAGCGCCTGGGCCGCACCCTGATGCTGCCCATCGCTGTTCTTCCCGCCGCAGGCATCCTGCTGCGCATTGGCCAGGCCGACCTGCTCGGCGCCATCCCTGGATTTGAAGGTGGCGCCGCCGTCATCTCCGCAGCCGGCAATGCCGTTTTCACTTGGCTGCCGCTCATTTTTGCAGTCGGCATCGCCATCGGCTGGGCCAAGAAGGCCGATGGTTCCACTGCTCTGGCCGCCGTCGTTGGCTACATGGTGATCGACGGGGTCTTCAAGGCCATGTCCCCGCTGGTCCTGGCCGGACAGGTTGACCCGGCCGGCAAGCAAGCGATGATCAACTACGGCGTCCTGGCCGGCATTGTGGTGGGTCTGCTCTCCGCAACGCTGTGGCAGCGGTTCTACCGCACAAAACTGCCGGACTTCCTTGGCTTCTTCAGCGGCCGCCGATTGGTGCCAATCCTGACCTCCGTCTCCAGCCTGGTAGCCGGCGTCGTCCTTGCCTTGGCCTACCCCCTTTTCAACGCCGGCCTTTCCGCGGTGGGCCAGGCCGTGGCAAGCAACGCTGTGGCCGGCGGAGGCATCTACGGCTTCGCCAACCGCATGCTGATTCCCGCAGGGCTGCACCACATCCTGAACTCCGGCGTCTGGTTCCTCATCGGCGACTACACCGACGCCTCGGGCCACCTGGTCCGCGGCGACCTCAACCGCTTCTTCGCCGGGGACCCCAGCGCGGGCATCTTCATGACCGGTTTCTTCCCCATCATGATGTTCGGCCTGCCTGCAGCAGCACTTGCCATTTGGCGCCACGCCAAGCCCTCGCAGAAGAAGATCGTCGGCGGCATCATGCTCTCCACCGCGTTGACCGCTTTTTTCACCGGCATCACCGAACCGCTTGAGTACTCCTTTATGTTCGTGGCCTTCCCGCTCTACATCGTCCACGCCGCCCTGACCGGAACGTCCATGGCCCTGGTCAACGCGCTGGGAATCCATCACGGGTTCACGTTTTCAGCAGGCCTGATCGACTTTGTCCTCAACTTCGGCAAATCACAGAACGGCTGGCTGCTCATCCCCATAGGACTGGGCTACGCAGTTATCTACTACTTCCTCTTCTCCTTCGTCATCAAGCGCTGGAACCTGCGAACCCCTGGCCGTGAGGACGACGAAGTCACTGTGGAGACAGACGCCGCGAAGTAGCGGCCTCCGTCCTTACCTCCCGCAACTGCAACCGGAAGCACCAAGACCGCATGGAAATCATCATTCTGCCCACCCCTGCCGACGTCGCCCGCGCGGCCGCGGACGCCATCGAGGACCAGGTCCGTCGCGGCCCGTCCGTCCTGGGACTGGCCACCGGGTCCACACCACTGGGCACCTACCAGGAACTCATCCAACGGCACCGCAGCGGCGGCCTGAGCTTCGCAGAGGCCCGGGCGTTCCTGCTGGACGAGTACGTGGGACTGTCCGCCGGGCATCCGCAGTCATACCACTCGGTCATCCGGGAGGAATTCACGGCAAGCGTGGACTTCGGCGCCGACGCGGTGCATGGCCTGGACGGCATAGCAAAGGACCTGCAGGCCGAGGCGGAGCAGTACGAGGCGCGGATTGCAGCTGCAGGAGGGGTGGATCTCCAGATCCTTGGCATCGGCACGGACGGGCATGTGGGCTTCAACGAACCGATGTCCTCGCTCGGCTCGCGCACCCGGATCAAGACCCTTACCCGCCAGACGCGCCAGGACAACGCCCGCTTCTTCGACTCCGCGGACGCCGTGCCGGACCACGTCCTGACCCAGGGGCTGGGCACCATCCGCGAGGCCCGGCACCTGCTGCTGCTCGCCATGGGCGAGGCCAAGGCGGAAGCCATCGCGGCCGCCGTCGAGGGCCCGGTCGCCGCCAACTGCCCCGCATCCGCGCTCCAGCTGCACCCGCACGTCTCGGTCCTGGTGGACGAGGCCGCAGCCTCGCGGCTGGCCCACCGGGACTACTACACGGATACGTTCGGACGGAAGCCGGCGTGGCAGGGGCTTTGAGCACGGGCCAGGGCACGCCGGTGGTTGCTGTCCGCTGCCCGCAGCTGGAACTTGCCGTGGAAAACGCCGACGGCGTCCGGCTGGCCGCCGCCGTGGGCGCGGCCAGGGTTGAACTCTGCGCCGCCCTGGCGGAGACGGAGGGCATCACGCCAAGCATCGGCACCATCGAGCAGGCGTGCGGGCTGGGCCTTCCCGTCCATGTCCTGGTGCGTCCGCGGCCGGGCAACTTCACCTATTCACCCGGCGAGCTCGATGTCATTGAGCGCGATGCCGCTGCGGCTTTGGGTGCCGGAGCGGCGGGCGTGGTGGTTGGTGTCCTGGCATCCGACGGCGGCCCGGATGTCCAGGCTATCCGGCGCGTCGTGGCAGCAGCGCGGGCCGTGAGGCCGGACGCCGAAGTCACGTTCCACCGCGCGTTCGACGCAGCCCTGGCCGCCGGCCTGGACCCCGCCGAGGCGCTCTCCCGGCTGGAGGAGGCCGGGGTGGACCGGGTCCTCACCAGTGGTGGTGGCCCCAACTGCGCCGCGGGCTTGGAGATGCTGGGCAGGATTGTGCAGCAGGGACGCCGGAGCGCTCCTTCGGTCCAGATCATGGCAGGCGGGGGTGTCACCCTGGCGCTGGTACCGTCGCTCCTTGAAGTGGGAGTCCATGCCGTACACACCTCGGCGCGGCCCCGGCACGGGGGCGGGGACCGGGCTGGCGCCGCGGACCAAGGCTTGGCCGCCCGCATGGCAGCCGCCGTGGCCGCCGTACCGCTGATGCAACCGACGAATGAAGGACAGTAAACGATGGGCAATGAACTGTTTCTTCGCGGGCGTATCGTCACCGCGTCGCTGGATATTGCGGACGGGGTGGTGGCGGCCGACGGCGGCCTAGTCACCTTCGCGGGCCCTGCGCGGGACTTTCCCGGGGTAGTTCCGCCGGACGCACCCGCCGGCCGCGTCCTGATACCCGGCCTGGTGGACGTGCACTGCCATGGCGCGTATGGTTCGGATTTCTCGGAGGGCGATCGCGACGGCGCCGAGCGGGCTGCACGCTACCTGCACAGCCGTGGAACCACCACACTGGTGGGCAGCCTGGTCACCGGAGAGCCAGGGGACCTGGTCCGGAACCTTGGGGTGTTGCGGGAGCTGGCAGGACTGGGGCTGATTGCCGGATCGCACCTGGAGGGTCCTTTCCTCTCGGGCCAGCAGTGCGGAGCCCACAATCCCGCGCTGCTGCTGGACCCCGACCCGGATGTGGTGGCCCGCATGCTGGCCGCGGCAGGGCCAACCTTGGCCTCCATGACCTTGGCGGCCGAGCTGCCCGGCGCCTCCGAACTTGCTGACCTGCTCACCGCCCGCGGCATCATTCCTTCGCTGGGCCACACCGCGGCGGACCATACGACCTCGGCAGCCTTCCTGGCGCGCGCGGCGGCCGCTTTGGACTCGGCCGCCAATTCCACCGGGAGGAACCGCCCGACGGTAACGCACTTATTCAATGCCATGCCTCCCCTGCACCACCGCTCCCCCGGCCCTGTCTCGGCGAGCCTCAGCGCGGCAAAAGCTGGAAAAGCAGTGGTGGAACTGATTGCTGATGGCGTGCACCTGGCCCCGGAAATTGTGAAGCTGGTGTTCGACCTTGTGGGTGCGGAGAACATCGCCCTGGTGACCGACGCCATGGCCGCCACCGGCCTGGACGACGGGCGGTACCGGCTGGGTTCCCTCTCCGTGACAGTCAGCGGAGGCGTGGCGCGCGTGGATGGCACGGGGGCCATCGCCGGCGGGACCAGCACTTTGCTGGACGTTGTCCGGGCCACCGTTGCTGCTGGCGTTTCCCTGCGGGATGCGGTGACGTCCGCGACCGCCGTCCCCGCCGCCGTGCTGGGTCTTTCAGCTAGGGCAGGCGATCTGCGGCCTGGAATGCCCGCCGATGTGGTCCTGGTTGATCAGGAACTGAACCTGGCCGGGGTGTTGCGAAAGGGTTCTTGGGCCACCGCGCCAAGCTGAGTGCCCCGATACGGCAAGTCCCGGTCGTTCTGGCCGCGGCTTGATGCCTGGGAACCACGATTGTCGGACCCTCGATGGATGATGTTTCCATGGGAATCGGCAGCGGTGGTGGGGTGGTTTTGGAGGGTGTTCACTCCTCTGTTGCTGCCCTCGATGCGCTGGACTGCGAGGATGCTTTCCTGGCGGCCGGGGTTG